>CAWCYS010000001.1:0-42397 GCA_963799715.1 Terriglobia bacterium
CGGAAGAAGTGGCGGATGGCATGCAGGATGTTCCGATTTGTACCGCTAAAGTCAGTAAATGCCTGTTAGCCATGGCGGGAAATGATCTTTGCCGATTCGTAGCGACGTGCGGATAGCATTCTCGGTATCCCGATTTATTCGGTATCCCTGTTATGGGCATTCCGGGCCTGGCGGTCCGGGGAGCGGGTGGCCATGGGAGGCGGGGTATGGTGACGGGCCTCGTTGTTGACGACGCTGGTTTTGAGCTGCTTGCCGGGGATCAGCGGATCGGGTCCCGGCGGGTGCTCCTTGACGGTGACGTCGAGCTGCTGACCGGGCTCGCCGCGCGGTACGTCCGGGCGGTGCAGGCAGGGTCTCATCCGGATGAGTTCATCGCGATCGGGCGGGAGCTGTTCGGCTGGCTTGACGGGGATACCGGGGCGCTGAGTCAGCTGCTTGAGGCGGCGGAGCGGCCGCTCGTGTTCGAGGTGCGGGGGCCGCGGACGCCGGCGGAGCGGGCCTGGGCGGTACTGCGGGCGCCTTTTGAGCTGCTTGCGCCGCCGGCAGGCGGATCGGCCGCCGAGGCGGGCGGCGGGTTCCTTGCCGAGGACGCGATCACCCGGTTCTGCGTCGTGCGGCGGATGGGCGCACCCGGGGCACCGCCGCCGCTTGACGGGTTCCGGCTGGGGCTCGCGTTCATGGCGTCGTCGCCGCGCGGGCAGCATGAGCTGGACTTTGAGGCCGAGGAGGCGGCGGTACTCGGCGCGGTTGGCGAGGACCGGGTCGACCTGGTGGTCGATGACACCGGCGACCCCGAGCAACTCGCGCACCGGCTCGCGGACCTCGGCGGTATGCCCGCGGTGCACCTGTCGTGTCACGGCGCGAACAACTGGCGGGCCCGGCCCGGAGAGCCCGGCGTGCCGGTGCTGATGATGGAGGACGACGCGGGCGCGGCGCGGCCGACGACCGCGGCCGACCTGGTCAGCCGGCTGACGATGCGGCCGAGGCTGCTGTTCGTTTCCGCGTGCCTGACCGCCACCGGGGCCAACGCCGCCGGACACCTGCCGCCGGGCGACAAGCACAAGAGCGAGCCTGGCACCGGCAACGGCGGCGGGCTTGTGGCGCATTCGCTGGCTACGGAGCTTGTCGCGGCGGGGATGCCCGCAGTGATCGGGTGGGACGGGTCGGTCGGTGACCGGGCGGCGACGGCGTTCGCGGAACGGCTGTACCGCGGGCTCGCGGACCGGGAGGACCTGGCGGTCGCGGTCGGGGAGGCACGGCGGGTGCTGCTTGACGCGCAGGACCCGTATGTGCGGGAGGACTGGCATCTTGCGCGGCTGTGGCTGGGTCCGGAGGGCGGCGGACGGCTGGTCGGCGGGACCAGGAGGCGGTCGCGGGTGGCGGCGCTGCACGGCACGAAGACATTTCTTGACCGGAAGAACTTGGTGCAGGTCGCGGCGGCGGACATGTTCGTGGGACGCCGGCATGAGCTGCAGCGGGCGCTGCGCGTGCTGCGGGACCGCGAGCGGGCCGGGGTGCTGTTGCACGGGCAGGGGCGGCTGGGTAAGTCAAGCCTGGCGGCGCGGATCGCCGACCGGACGCCCGGGCATGCCATGGCGGTGGTCTTCGGTGACTACAGCGCGCTCGGCATCCTCGATGCCGCGCTCGCGGCGGTGCGCACCAACAAGGAAGCCAGGGAACTGATCGAATCGCGGCTCGCCGAGGTGCGGCAGCGGCCCGAGGCGCTCGAGGCCGTGCTCATCGACCTGCTCAGCGGGCCGCTGGCCCAGGCCGGCGATGACAGGCAACGGCCGCTGCTGCTTGTCGTCGATGACCTGGAGCAGATCCTCGTGCCCAACCCCTCCGGGCCGCACCGGGTCGCAGCGGCGCACGCGCCGGTGATCGCGGCGGTACTGCGGGCGTTCGACCCGGCAGAGACCGACAGCCGCCTGCTCGTCACCAGCCGGTACACGTTCACCCTCGACGGGCTCGAGTCCCGGCTGGCGAACGTGCAGCTGCCACCGCTGTCCAAGGTGGCCCAGCGAAAACTGCAGCGGCGGCAGCAGGCCGTCGTGCCCGCGGCACGCCAGGCCGAGCGGGCCGAACTCGAGGCCAGGGCCGTCACCGCGAGCCGGGGCAACCCAGGTCTGCAAGACCTGATCGGGCTGCGGCTCGTTTACGGCGAGCAGGTGAGCGCGGACCGGGCCGAGGCGGCCGTCGCCGGACTGGAGGCTTACCTCCAGCTCGGCGATCTGCCGACCGAGCCGGAGGTGCGGGCGTTCCTCGAGAACCTCGACCTCGACGCGCTGCTTGACGAGGCCGGACCGCCGAACGTCGCGCTGCTGCGCGCCGCCACGCTCTTCGACCTGCCCGTGCCGGAACCAGTGATCGATGCTCTCGCCGGCGAGGCCGGCGGCTCGGCCGCCCGGCTACGGGGCCTGGGGCTGCTCGACCCGTACGTGGACCTGTACGACCCCGCGCGGTGGGCACTTGCCGTCAATCCCCTCGCTGCCGGGCGCGTCGAGCCGCTCAACGACGACGAGCGGTCCGTCTTGGCGGCCGGAAGCGTCGGCCCGCTGTTCGCTGCCTGGGGCGGCGCGGCGGAATCGTCCCGCCGCGACGGGCCGCTCGACGTGCAGCTAACCCGGTTGGCGTTGCTTGCCGACGACCCTGCACCCGTCGCCACGTGCGCGGCCGAGGCCGTCCGCGCGCTGCGCAGCGGCCCGGCCGCCATCGCATTCCGTCTCGGCCAGGACGCGATCGCGATGCTCGACCGGCACGGGCAGATGATGCCGCTTCTCTTGCTCCGACAGACCGCCGACGCCGCTTTCACCAGCGGTGACGGGGAGGCGGGCGAGGCATTCCTGGCCCGGGCGGCGCGGCAGGCAGATGATGGAGACGTACCGGGAAGCGACCCGCTTGACCAGGCCCGCGTCCTCTTGGAGCAGGGCCGTCGACTCGTTACCCGCGGCGACCTAGTGCGGGCGGAACAGGTGTTCCGGCAGGCTTACCTAATGTTGGCTGCCGGAGCTTCTGAAGTGGAGGCGGCGGTGGCGATGGGCTCGATCGCGGACATCAGCTTCCGGCGCGGCAACTACGACGAAGCACTCCGCATCCGGCAAGACATCGAACTGCCCGTCTACGAACGGCTCGGCGACACCCGATCAGCCGCCGTCGCCTGGGGCAGCATCGCCGACATCGCCTTCCAGCGCGGCAACTTCGACGAAGCACTCACCATCAGAAGAGAAATGCAGCTGCCTGCTTTCGAACGGCTCGGCGACACCCGGGAAACCGCCGTAACCTGGGCCAAGATCGCCGACATCAACTTCCAGCGCGGCAACTACGACGAAGCACTCCGCATCCGGCAAGACATCGAACTGCCTGCTTTCGAACAGCTCGGCGACGCCCGATCAGCCGCCGTCACCTGGGGCAGCATCGCCGACATCGCCTTCCAGCGCGGCAACTTCGACGAAGCACTCCGCATCCGGCAAGAAATCCAGCTGCCGACCTACGAACAGCTCGGCGACGTCCGATCAGTCGCCGTCACCTGGGGCAAGATCGCCGACATCGCCTATGAACGCGGCAACTACGAGGAGGCTGGGGAACTGCGGCGCAAGCAGCTGGCGGTGAACAAGCGGCTCGGCGACCTCGATGGAATCGCATCAGCCGAGTGGGGGCAGGCGCAGATCGCCCTGAGGCTCGAGGACTACGAGGCGGCGTTGCCCCTGTTGGTTGACGCCTTCAAGATCTTGCGTCAGCTCCAGCGGCCTGCTGGGATCACGCGCGTGGGAAGCGTCCTCGGTCAGTTGCTGATGGCCCAGGGCTGGACCGAAGAGGCGCGGTGGGCGCTCGGTAACACCCTCACGGCTGCTCGCGCGCTTGGGTCGGCCGATCGTATACGGCAGATTGAGGAGTGGCTTAGTTCGCTGTCTCCGGACGGGGCTGCTGATTTACGGCAGGGGCGGAGTTACGCATTCGTTCTGGATGACTCGAAGCGACGGGCTACCCGCGGCTCGGCATGCGGTCACGGGGAGAGCAGGTCACTCGTCCGGTGTCAGGCCGCGGGATTTCAGCCATTCGGCGGCCCGGCGGGCGGAGGCGCGACTTAGCCAGGCGTCCTGGATGACCTCGGACAGCTCGCGGTAGCTGACGTCGGGCAGGTCCCTGGCGCGGATCAGCACCGACAGGTGGCCGTCGAAGTGGGACGTGGTGAAGAACGGGGTGTCTTCATCGTCGATGAGGGACTGCTTGTCGGCTTCCGACTCGACCCAGAACACGATGACGTCGTCGTAGCGCTCGCCGGTTACCGGGTCGCAGGCATCCGGGCGGGGGTTGCGGAAGAAGATGAAGGACTTGCCGCCCACCTGGTAGACCGGCTTGTCCTGAGAGCCGTCCACGATGGTGACGTGCGGCATCGCCTGGGCGAGCGCGTGCACGTCATCGACGGTGGCCGGGCGGCTGCCTTGTGACACCATGGCATCGAGGATAGGGCGACGGCCGCGTCGGTCGAGGATCGCGGCGCGTTACGAGACGTGCTCCATGATGATGACGCCGAGGGTGCCGGGCTCCAGGGCGTCGAAGACGTGCGGGATGTCGCCTGGGTAGCGGAGGTAGTCGCCGGGGCCGAGCTCGAACGGCGTCGCCGACCGGGCCCGCCAGGACGCGGCCGCTGCCGAGGATCAGGTGCTCCATGGTGCCGGCGGTGTGCGGGCTGGCCCGGTGGCCCGCGCCCGGCTCCGCGCCGACCCGGTAGATGTCCCGGCGGGCGCCCGGCGGGCAGGACGCGAGCATCGCCGCCTCGTAAGGGTCGCGCTCGGCGTGCATGACCACGCCCTCCCCCGCGCGGATCACGTGGACGTCCGAGCGCGGCGGGTCGATGAGGCGGCTGAGCGGCACGCCGAGCGCGGTGCCAAGGGCCCATAGCGTCTCGAGCGAAGGGTTGCCGGTGCCGTTCTCCAGCTGGGAGAGCGTTGACTTCGCGATGCCCGCCCGCTTGGCCAGCTCGGTCAGCGACAGGCCGGTGCGGGCGCGCTCGCGGCGCAGGGACAGCGAGACGAGCGCGACGATCTCCGACGGGGTGCCGGTCGCACCGACGCCCGCCCGGATGCCGGGACTGCCTTCCTCTGACACGTTGTTCGCTCCATCCTGCACTGTGTTCGGTTTGACGAACGGCCGATATGTGTTCATTATATTGAACATGCGGACTCTATGGCGAACATTCCTCTCGGCGTGGCCGCGGGATACCGCGCTGTTGCGCGATGTCGGGCTGGTCTGCCTGGCGGACGGGATCGTCGGCGTGTCGTTCGGTGCGGCCTCAGTGGCCGGCGGGCTGCCCTGGTGGGTGCCGGTCGCGCTGTCAGTGCTCGTCTTCGCGGGCGGGTCGCAGATCGCCGCGGTCGGGGTGGTGCTCGCGGGCGGTTCGCCGCTCGCCGCCGTCGCGGCGGGCGCGGTGCTTAACACCCGGCTGTTCCCGTACGGCCTCGCGGTCGCGGATGTGGTGACGTCGGCGAGCCGCGACCCGGCCGGAACGACTAGGACGGATGTCGGCCCGACCAGGGGCAGGAACCGGCTGTCGTCCGGCGCTGGCTGGCCCGCTCATCGGCACGCACATCATCACCGACGAGTCGGTCGCGTTCGCGCTGCGGCAAGACCGGCCGCTCTAAGCGCCGCGCCGCGTTCTGGACCTGCGGCATCGCGCTGTTCGTTGTATGGAACGTCACCGTGCTGCTTGGCGTGGGCCTCGGCTCGGCGCTGCACGACGCGAACGCGTTCGGGCTCGACTCGACGTTCCCCGCGGTCATGCTCGCGCTCGCGCTGCCGACGCTGACCTCCCGGTCCGTCAAGGTCGCCGCGGGGGCCGGTGCGGTGATCGCGGTCGCGCTCACCCCGGTGCTTCCCGCCGGGCTGCCGCTGCTCGCCGCGCTCGGCGGACTCGGCACCCGCTGGACCGGCTGGCCGGGCCTGTTGCGCCGGCCGTCGCGGCCGCGCGACGACGGCCAGCCGCGCGACGGCGGCCCGAACGGTACCAGCCACGCAGCAGACAGCGCAGGCCACGCGCGCGGCGCGGCCGACGCGGGCGGCGCTGCAAACGACGACGAGCTGACGGTTGGAGGCAGGCGATGATGCCGATGACGGCCATCGTGGCGCTCGGGGTGCTGACCTACGCGTTCCGCTTCACCGGGCCGCTGCTGCGCGGCCGGGTGACGGTGCCCGCCGCCGCGGAGCGGCTGTTCGCCGATGCGGCAACGGTGCTGCTCATCGCGCTCGCGGCGACCGCCGCGCTCACCGCGGGCCACGGGTTCGCCGGCTGGGCGCGGCCGGCCGGCGTGCTCGTCGCCGGGGTGCTCGCCGCGCGGCGCGCGCCGTTCCCCGTCGTGGTGCTCGCCGCAGCCGGCGTCACGGCCCTGCTGCGCCTGGCTGGCGTCCCTGACGAGTAATCAGTTGTAGCCGGCGGCCTGCAGGGTGAACAGCTCCGCGTAACGGCCGGACGAGGCCATCAGCGACTCGTGCGTGCCCGCCTCGGCGACGCGGCCTTCCTCCAGGTAAATGATGAGGTCGGCCATCCGGACCGTGGCGAAGCGGTGCGAGACGAGCAGGGTGATCGTGCCCGAGCTGGCGGCGTACGAGGCGGCCGCCGCGGCGTACCGCTCGAACAGGGCGTGCTCCGCGTGGGCGTCGAGGGAGGCCGTCGGCTCGTCGAGTACCACGAGGAGCGGGTCGGGCGAGCGCATGGCGCGGCCGAGTGCCAGCTTCTGCCACTGGCCGCCGGACAGGTTGTGGCCGCCGGTGTACGGGCCGCCGACGTAGGTGGACAGGCCGGACGGCAGCTGGGCCGGCAGGCGCGGCGCCCGCCCGGTCGAGCGCGGCGAGCGCGAGCGGCTCGGAGCGAGAGCCGGCAGGTCGGCGACGCCCACCGACTCGACGGCGGGCAGGCTGAACCGGGCGAAGTCCTGGAACGCGGCGGTGCAGCGGTCCCGCCAGCTCTCGTGGGCGATCGATGCCAGCGGGACGCCGTCGACGAGTATCGCGCCCGAGGTCGGCTGGTACATGCCGAGCAGCAGCTTCACCAGCGTCGTCTTGCCCGAGCCGTTCTCCCCCACGATCGCGACGCGTCGCGCCGGCGGGCAGCGTGAGGACAAGCGCGGAAAGCACCGTCCGTTCGGTACCCGGGTAGCTGAACGACAGGTCGCGGACGGCGATCCCCGACCTCAGCCGGTCCGGGGCCTGCGCCGTGCCCGCCGCGGCGACCGCGGCGGCGTGATGGTCCTCGAGCCACAGCAGGCGGTCGGCGGTCGCAGGGTGGCGATCAGCGCGCCGAGCCGGAGGCGGCCGAGGCCAGCTGGGCGCGGGAGCGCCGGATCAGCGAGACGGTCATCAGCACGGTGCCGAGCGAGAGGGCGCCGTCGGACGCCCGGACCACGACGAACGCGATCGCGGCCATCAGGCCCGCCGCGTACAGCAGCCAGCCGGCCGACTGGACGGCGAGCACCTGGCGCGCCTCGCGGGCGGCACGCCGGTCCAGCGACCCGGTCAGGCCCGCGTGCAGGGACTTCAGCCGCGGGGCCAGGCCGTAGGAGCGGAGCTCGCCCGCGGCGGACGCGTTCGCGGACAGGTCGAAGATCAGGCCGGCCAGGCGGCGGTCCGCGGCCATCGCGTCCGCCGACCGCTTGGTGATCCGCTTCGCGAGGCGGTCGGCGACCAGCGGCGGCGCGGCGGCGACCGGGAGCAGCAGCAGCCACGGGGACACCGAGCCGAGCAGCACGAGCAGGGCGATGATGCGGGCGGCTGACGAGACATTGGACAGGATCTGCCTGGGCGCGGAGGCGAGCTGGCGACGGCCGTTGTTGAGCTGCTCGACCTTGGCGAGGTAGTCGTGCCGTTCCAGGTGCTCGAGCGTCGGCACGCCGCTGATCAGCTCGATCATCCGCCTGGTCCGGTAGACGGCGATCCGGTCGGACAGCGCCATCGCCTCGGTCGCCCCGATGGCGGTGAGCACCCAGGCCAGGCCGAGCATGCCCGCCACCACCGCGACGCCCTCGGTCACCTGCGCCGCGTCGCCGGACAGCGCGCCGTCGGCGAGCAGCTTGTAGCCGAGCGGGTAGCAGGTGCCGGCGACGGAGCCGAGCACGAGCAGGGTGGTGACCAGGGCCATCCAGCCGGGCGCGGCACGGAAGCCGTCGAAGAACAGGATCGACGCGAGCCGCGCCAGGCGCCGCGGCGACGGCCGCCCCTCGCCCGCCGGCTCGCCGAGCCGGCGCGCTCGATGTCGGCCGGCTTCGTCACGTCGCGAACCTCTTCGCCTGAACCCGGTACATCTCCGCGTACGTGCCGCCCGCCGCGACGAGGTCATCGTGGCTGCCCTGCTCGGTGATGACGCCGCCGTCGAGCACGTAGATGCGCTGCGCGCGCCGCACCGTGGCGAACCGGTGCGAGATCACCAGCGTGGTTAGCCCGGCCGTGATCTCGTGGAACCGCTCGTAGAAGCGGGCCTCGGCGCGCACGTCGAGCGCCGCGGTCGGCTCGTCGAGCACCAGGACGCGCGCGCCGTGGAACGTTGCGAACAGGGCCCGCGCGAGGGCCAGCCGCTGCCACTGGCCGCCGGACAGCTCCGCGCCGCCGGGCAGCTCGCGGGCCAGCACCGTGTCCCAGCCGAGCGGCAGCTCGGCGACCACTCCGGCGAAGCCGGACAGCCGCGCGGCCCGTTCCACGCCGGCGCGGTCGTCGGCATGCTCCAGCGAGCCGAACGCCACGTTGTCGTACGCGGTCAGCGGGTAACGCACCGGGTCCTGCGGCATCAGCGCGATCGTGCGCTGCCAGCGGCCAGGGTCGAGGTCGCGCACGTCGGTGCCGTCGACGGTGATCCGGCCGCTCGTCGGGTCGCGCAGCCGGGCGAGCAGCGACACCAGCGTGGACTTGCCGGCGCCGTTGACGCCGACCAGCGCGGTGGACGTGCCGGCGGCCAGCTCGAGGTCGACGCCGGCCAGCACGTCCCCCGTGCTTGACTTGCCAGGGCCTGACGGGTAGCGGAAGCCGACCGACTCGAAGCGGACCGCCGTGCGCGGCGCCTCGCCCGGGTCCCCCGACCCGTCGAGCTGGGACGGCGGCTGTAGTTCCCGCTCCAGCCGGTCCGCGTCGGGCAGCCCGAACAGCGTCCAGGCCAGCGTGATGTCGTCCATCGACACGTTGCCCACCGCGGCGGTGATGGCGAGCATCGGCAGCATGATCGACATCGACCGGGTGCTGATCTCGTGCACGCGCGCCGCGTCGGTGATCGTGTAGATGGCCAGCGCGTAGCCGCCGGTGACGACGAGGAAGCAGGCGGCGGCGCGCTTGTGCAGCCCGCGCAGGCCCGCGTGCCCGGCCCGGATGGACTCGCTGAAGTGAGCCGCGTACCGGTCGCCGAAGAACCGGGCGAGCCCGAAGACCCGGACCTCCTTCGCGTCCCGCGCCTTCGAGCCGACGCCGGTGTAGTACCAGGCGCGGCGCATCTCGGTCGTCTGCCCGCGCATGTCGATCGCCTGCCTGAGCACCGACTTCAAGATCACCCGGCGGACCGCGAGCCACATGACGAGAAGCAGCAGCCCGAGCCACCAGAAGTAGGCGGCGATCACCGCGCAGCCGAGCAGCCCGGACAGCCGGCCCGCGACCGAGCCGACCCAGGTCACCGGGGCGTCGCCGGGGAAGAAGCCGGTCAGCGAGCCCTCCGCGGCGGCCAGCCGGTTCAGCGTCTCCTCATCCTCCAGGTGCGCGACCGTGGCGGGCGCGGTGACCGCGGTGAGCAGCCGCGCCTGGAGCTGGCCGTTGATCCGCTGGCTGGCCGCGGTGCCGAGCGCGCCGCCGACCGGGTCGAGGATGAGCGAGACCGCGTACAGCAGCGCGGCGATCACGAGCGCCGCGACGAGCCGGTGCCCGGCCGCCGACGACATGCCGTCCCGCACCGCGGCCGGGATGGCGCCGACCACGAAGCCGAGCGCGCCGACGACGAGCGGCCCGTCAACGGCGTCAAGCGCCGCCCATCCGAGCACGGCGGCGCTGAGCGGCTTGCTTGACGCCCAGAGCAGCCGGAACGATTGCCGTCCACTCAGCTTGCTGCCCGTCGCCACCTGACGGGCCCGCGCTATCACGGCCACGGTCCGCCACCCTACTTCGCGGGCGGCGGTAAGAAAACCGGTTATATCGAACGGATGCGCGCGCCGCCGTTCGGCTGCATTGAATTCGAGGTCAGGCGGCTAGCGGTCGTCGCCGATGACGGGCTCGGGCACGGTCTGCGCGTTGTACTCGAGCAGCCGCCAGTGCGAGTCCACCAGGGAAAGCACCGACCAGGAGCAGTTCGCCAGCGGGCCGAGCACGCTCACGCCCAGGGCGGGCAGGCCGAGGATGCGCTCCATGCCGAGGCGGAGCGCGGCGCCGTGGCTGACCACCACCGCGAGCTGACCGCGGTCCAGGGCGCCCGCGATGCGGGTGAAGGCGGCCGCCACCCGGTCCGCGACGACGGCGGTCGGCTCGCCGTTCGGCGGGTTCCAGCTGGCGCGCTCGGCCGGGTAGCGAGTGCGGATCTCCTCGTCGGACAGTCCCTCCCAGTCGCCGCCGGCCCGCTCGCGCAGCTTCTTGTCCGGGGTGGCCGTCAGGCCGGTGAGCTTGCTCAGCGCGGCGGCGGTCTGCTGTGCCCTGGTCAGGTCGGAGGTGAAGATCGCGTCAGGCCGCAGCGTGGCGAGCCGCCGCGCGGTGTACTCGGCCTGCGCCTCGCCGGTCTCATCGAGGGGAATGTCGGTCTGGCCCTGGAACCGGCGCTCGACGTTCCAGGTCGTCTGCCCGTGCCGCCACAGCACGAGCCGCTTGACTGCGCTCAGCGTTACTCCCCTGCCCCGCTGCCCGGGTTGCCGACGAGCGCGGCGTCGGGCAGCTCGATCCGCGGGCAGTCCTTCCAGATGCGCTCGAGGGCGTAGAAGACGCGCTCCTCCCTGTTCTGCACGTGGACCACGAGGTCGTTGTAGTCGAGCAGCACCCAGCGGCCCTCGTTCTCGCCCTCGCGGCGCACCAGGGTGGCGCCCGCCTGCTTGAGCTTGAGCTCTACCTCGTCGATGATCGAGCGGACCTGCCTGTCGTTAGCGCCAGAGCAGAGCAGGAACGCGTCGGTGATCGCGAGCTGGTCGCTGACGTCGTACGCGACGATGTCATTCGCCAGCTTGTCCGCCGCGGCGAGCGCGGCGATCTTGGTGAGCTCGATGGCCCTTGGGGTTGCAGTCACGTGGCGGGCTCGGCCTCCTCGGTAGGGGTTACTTGTCTCTAGGATCTCACGGGGACGCAAGCGAGATGCGCCACGTGCGTGTCCGGCCCGCTACGGCGCGTCATCCGGCCCGCTGGTACAGGCCGCGCTTGGCGATGTACTGGACCACGCCGTCGGGCACCAGGTACCAGACCGGCTCGCCGGCCGCGACCCGGTGGCGGCACACGCTGCTCGATATCGCCAGCGCGGGGATCTCCACCAGGGAGACCTTGCCGTCCGGCAGGCCCTGGCCGGTCAGCCGGTGGCCCGGCCTCGTGCAGCCGATGAAGTGCGCCAAGCCGAACAGGGAATCGACATCATGCCAGGTCAGGATGTTCTCCAGGGCATCCGCGCCGGTAATGAAGTATAGGTCCGTGTCGGGACCGTTCGCCTTCTTCAGGTCCTTGCAGGGTGTCGATGGTGTAGGTGGGACCGGGGCGGTCGATGTCGACGCGGCTGACGGAGAACCGCGGGTTGGACGCGGTGGCGATAACCGTCATCAGGTAGCGGTCCTCGGGGCTCGACACGACCCGGTCGCTCTTCTGGTACGGCTCCCCGGTCGGCACGAAGATGACCTCATCCAGGCGCGAAGATGTGCGCGACCTCGCTGCCGGCCACCAGGTGACCGTGGTGGACCGGGTCGAAGGTACCGCCCATCACGCCGACCCGCCTGCGCCCGTTGCTCAACGCCCGTCTCCTTAGTGCACTGGGTATCGAGATGGTATAAGGGCGCGGGGACCAGAAAATGTTCCGCCTGCTCCCCGCGGGTTACGCCTCAAGGACGATGTGTTTTGGTCGCCGGGCGGGCTACCATTCGAGATATGACTTCAGTGCCTGATCGTGCCAGAGTCCGGCTCACCGGCATCTCGTCGCGCACCTACGAGCACCCGGCCGACCGCTCCGCGCTCGTCGCGCTGCGCAAGCTGAGCGGCTTCGACGTGCTGCTGAGCAAGCTCTTCGGCCTCATCAACGAACGCGCCTTGCGGCTGACCTTCCTGGCCGGCGCGGTCAAGGTCTCCGAGCGCCAGTTCCCGCACATCCACGCGCTCGTGCGGGACGGCGCCTACATCCTCGACCTGCCCGACGTCCCCGAGTGCTATGTCATGCAGTCGCCGATCTGCAACGCCATGGCCATCGGCCGCGACCGGCCGTTCGTGGTGATCACCACCGGCCTCGTGAACCTGAACGACGAGGAGGAGCTCCGCTTCGTTGTCGGCCATGAGCTCGGGCACATCCTGTCCGGGCACGCCGTCTACCGGACGATGCTGCTGATCCTCATCCAGCTCGCCCAGCGGATCGCCTGGATGCCGATCGGGTACCTCGGGCTGCGCGGCATCATCTGGGGCCTCGAGGAGTGGTTCCGCAAGTCCGAGCTGTCCTGCGACCGGGCGGGCGTGCTGGCCGGCCAGGACGTGGACGCGGCGCGGCGCGCGCTGATGAAGCTGGCCGGCGGCCCGTACCTGTCCGAGCTCAACCCGGACGCGTTCCGCGAGCAGGCGCACGAGTACGACGCGGTGCCCGACCTGCGCGACTCGATACTCAAGCTCCTCCAGCTGCAGGGCAACACGCACCCGTTCGCCGTGGTGCGGTTCGCCGAGCTCGACCGGTGGATGACGGACGGGTCGTACGAGGCGATCCTGGCCGGCGACTACCCGCGGCGGGACACCGACAGGGACGCCTCGTTCACCGACGAGGTGCGCAACGCGGCCAACTCCTACCGTGACTCGTGGGCGCGCTCGGAGGACCCGCTCGCCGGGATCTTCCGCGGCGTCGCGGAGACCGGGGCCCGGGCCGCGTCCGGGCTGTTCGACCGGCTCGGCGGCAACCGGGGTGGCGGGTCCGGGTCGGATTCCGGGTCTAACGACAACTGAGTCTCTTAGCGGGGCCAGCGACCCCGCGTGTATAGCGGGGCTGGGAAGATTCCTCGCGGCACTCCTTCGGAAGGCCGCGAGGGAGTCTCCCCGGCCCCGCTTTTCTCATTCAGGGGGCTGCGCGGCCAAAACCAAGGTCACAGGGCCTTCGGCCTGCCCGCACGGCTGCCGCGGGATCCAACGCCTAAGAATGGCCCTTACCGGGGCCGTCGCGTGCCTGGACGATCTATCAGCCTTAGGCTGAGGGGGTGGGAAGCGGCGCGGACCCGCAGCTAGTGACTACCGCACCCCCAACCACGGCCGGCAGTTGCTCACGCCCCAACCGCCACGTGCCTCACCCGCGCGCCAGCCTCAACCCACCACGCGCGTCCTTCGGTCCCAGCAAGGCCTTACGCGAGACCCTGATCCAGCCAGCGGGGGCTCCTGCTGCTGGTGTGATCGCAGGGGTTGGGTGGAGCTAGCTGCGTCGCTGCCGGCTAAGAGTCGATTCATAAGCCGGCTAGCGTTCCGGTGGCGGCGTGATGGTCGGGTCTCGCCTGTAGCGGAGGTTGGAGTGGCAGGCCGGCCCGCGGCCCGGGTCGGTGGCGGTGATCACCTTCTCGGCGCCGCTATTCCCACCGGAAGAAGCGCTTGGCGAGGTATCCGAATGCCAGCGCGTATCCCGCGAGGACCAGCAGCGGCTGCGCGGGCGGGAACTGGCCCGCCCATGAGTAACCGATCGCCTGCACGGCCGCGCCGAGCGGGCTGTAGCGGCTGATGTCCTGGATGAGGGCGGGCATGAGCTGGACGGGGTAGTACAGGCCGGAGAAGAACATCATCGGGTAGAGCGCGGCGGCCGTGAGGCCCCGGGCGGCGCCTGCGGTCCGGGCCAGGGCCGCGATCGCCAGCCCGATCGCGAACAGCGCGGCCATGGTGAGTGCGATCGCCAGCACCATCGCGGCGGGGTTCCGCGGGGCGCTGATCCCGAAGAACACGATGCTCACGGTGACCAGCAGGGCCAGCGTGACCGCCATCAGGCAGGCCTGGACGGCGATCTGCGCGGCCAGCACCCAGTACGCGGGCACCGGCGTCGTCGACAGGCGGCGCAGGATGCCGAGCTCACGGTAGGAAACCAGCGGCCCGGGAAGATAGGTGAAGGCGATCATCGCGATCGAGAAGGACATGAGGATCGGGAGGTAGATGTCGAACGCCGAGTAGCCGCCGAGGCTGGCCGAAGGCTGCCTGAACGCCGGGATCTGGCCGAAGATGACCAGGAGCAGCAGGGCGATCCCGGTGCCGGCGATCATCCCGGCGGGCTGCCGCCAGGCTAGCCTGGCCTCGTTGAGGACCATGGTGGCGAACGCGGCGCGCGGCGCTCGCGTGCGGGTCGGCGTGAGCGTGGTCATGACGGTGCTCCTCCTGCTTGTTCTCTCTGCCTCGTGCGGGTGCCTTCCGGTGAGCCGGACGAAGGCGTCCTCCAGGCTCGGTGCGCCGGCCCGCACGTCCTGGGCCTCGATGCCCGCCGCGTGCACCGCGACGATCACGGCGGTGGCGAGCTCGCCGGTGCCGGTGACGAGGATGTGGCGGCCGTCGTGCCCGACCGCGGTCACCTCCGGCAGGCCGGCCAGCAGGCTCTCATCGAACGGGGCCGACGGCAGGAACCGGACGCTCTTCGCGCCTATGGCCCGTGCGGCCAGGCCCGCCGGGGTGCCCAGCGCGACGATGCGCCCGCAGTCGATCAGCGCTACCCGGTCGCACAGCCGCTCGGCTTCCTCCATGAAGTGCGTCACCAGCAGGACCGTCGTGCCGCGGTCGCGAACGTGCTCGGATGAGTTCCCAGGCGTCCCGGCGGGCCTGCGGGTCCAGGCCGGCGGTCATCTCGTCCAGGACCGCGATCCTGGGCGCGCCGATGAGCGCCAGCACCACCGACAAGCGCTGCTGCTGGCCGCCGGACAGGGACCGGTAGAAGCACTTGCGCTTACCGCCCAGGCCGAGCGCCCCGGCCAGCTCGCCCGCGTCGGCCGGATGGCGGTAGAAGGACCGGTACAGGTCGATGATCTCCCCGACCCGCAGCTTGGCCGGGAAGGCGCCCGACTGCAGCTGCACCCCGGTGACCTGGTGGGTCCGCGCCTTGCCGGCCTGCGGATCGGCGCCCATCAGCCGGATCGTCCCCGAGTCCGGGGACCGCAGGCCGACCGCGCACTCGACCGTGGTGGTCTTCCCGGCCCCGTTCGGGCCGAGGATCCCGAAGATCTCGCCCTCGGCGACCGAGAACGAGACGTCATCGACCGCGACCAGCGGCCCGTAAGCCTTGCGCAGATGCGAGATCTCAACAGCCGGCCCGCGCGCAGCCTCCGCCCGGGAGCTGGGAGCCATCGAGGCTCCCGGCTCGCTCGACAGGGTACCGGGGGTTCGAATGAAGCTTCTCCTGTCCGCCGGGCACCGGCCAATCTGGCCGGAGCTCCGTAAACCAATGTCGGAATGCCGTCAGATATCAGGCTGTCAGGGTCAGGACCGGGCCAGCCGGGGCAACCGGTTCCCCGGAAAGCGCGCGCAAGAAGAATCGCGTCGGCTCTGCAAGAGATTCGGCGCGCGTATTGGATTCCACGACGAGAATGACGGGGCGTCGCAATTCCGCGGCGGCGTGCGCGGCGAGCAGGGCAACGGTAGGCGGAGTCAAACCGGCCAGCGATTCGGCACGATTGTTGCGCAGACCCTCGATTGCGGCCTCGACAGCAGGGAGGTGCCCGAAGGGTGAAAAGAAATCGGAGACCGGCGGCAATAACATAGCTCAGCCGCGTCCTGAGCCTTGCGGCGCATCGCCTAGCGCCGTCCGCATCATTTTCTCGATGAGGCTCGTGGTGGAATATCCCGGTTCGAGAGTAACGGTGCGCACTTCCCCGCCGGCGGACTCAACCTCCTCGCGGCCGGCGATTTCCGCAATACTCCAATCGGCGCCCTTGACCAAAACGTCGGGCAGAAGGCGGGCGATCAGCTCACGCGGCGTCGGCGCGTCGAAAACAACGACATAGTCTACGGCGGCGAGTGCGGCAAGAATCGCGGCGCGCCCCTGTTCCGGCAGGAGCGGACGATTTGGTCCCTTGATCTGCCTCACGCTCGCATCGCTGTTCAAGCCGATCACAAGGCAATCGCCGAGTGCACGAGCCTGTTCCAGGCTGCGAATGTGGCCCGGATGCAGGAGATCGAAGCAGCCATTGGTGAAAACAACGCGGCGACCGTTGCGCTTTTCGCGCTGTAATTCAATAATGAGGCCGTCTTCGGAGATGACTTGACCCAAGCGTGCCGAACCTTTCGCCTGCGCCAGCTTGACCGCCGCGGCGTACCAAGGCGCTAAAGCGCGCAGGGCGCAGATCGCAACAAGTCTATCACGCGGCTCTCACAGCTGATGCGACGCCAATTGCTCTTCGCCGTTCTCGGAGTCTCGCTCATTGCCGCGGGACTGGCGCTCGATTACCGCACGCATATCCCGCGCACGGACGGCGTTATGGCCGACGGATGCGGCACACCCGTATCGGTCTACGAGCCGAATCCGGAGCCGCCGGTCGGAAGCGCCGTCGTGATTCACGGTCTCGCGGGAAATCGCCGGCTGATGAAGTGGCTCGATGAATGGCTGGCGGCACAACGGCTGCGCGTTTACTCGATCGATTTGCCCGGGCATGGCGACAGCACGGAGGACTTTTCTTACTCCCGCGCGGAGGAGTGCACCGAGCGCGCCATCGGGGCGCTCGCCCGGCGGGGAGATATCCAACTCGATCGCACCGTGATCGTGGGCCACTCGCTCGGAGGCGAAATCGCAGTGCGGCTGGCCGATCGCGTTCCCACCGCGGGAACTATTGCGCTCTCGCCCGCACCGATGGTCCTGCCCCGGCGCATTCCGAATAATCTCTTGGTTCTGAGCGCGGAATTCGATTTGCCGCAATTGCGAAGCGAAGCGCGCGCGATTGCCTCTGCCGCCGGCGGAGAGCGCATTGCGCCGGCCGATTTCGCCCAGATGCGCGCATTCCAACTCTCAACGATCCCGTGGGCGGAGCACGTGAGCCCGCTTGTGGATGACCGCGCGGGACGGCAGGTCGCGGCTTGGGCGCGTGACGCACTCGGCGAGGCCGGCCCAGTGCAGCCGGTAGCGGGCTGGCCGCGGCTCGGTGCGCTCTTGTGCGGGATTGGGGTGCCGCTATTGTTTCCCTTGGCCGCGCTCATCCTGGCGGGCAAGCCACCCGAGTCCAATCCGCCGCGAGATCCGCAAGTTCGCATAACGTTTGTGCACTGGATGACGGTTCGCGCGCTGATATCACGTTGGGCGGTGGCGTCGGCTCTTGCGGTGACGCTATTCACGCTGACGCCGCACTACAACTGGCTGCGACTTTACAACGGGAGCTATTTGGCTTCGTGCATCTTGGTGGCGGGGCTTGCGCTGCTTCTTCTTTTCCGGAGAGACATTGGGCAACTTCGCCTGAGACCGCGCGCCATCTTTGCGGCGGTGGTCCTTGGCCTCGTTTTTTCCATGGCGGTGCGCGCGTGGGTAGGCTGTTCGCTCGATCTGACCACTACCAATGCCCTGAGCATGCTCAAGGTCGTCGCGAGTGGATTCTGGCTGAATCCGCCGCGTTGGCTGCGAGTCGGGCCGGCGATTCTGGCCGTCCTGCCCTATTTCGCCGCAGAAGAAATCGCACTGGGAGATCCCCGTCAGTACGGCTACTGGCGGAGATTCGGCGTTTGTCTGTTATTGCGATTGGAATTGTGGCTGCTGATGCTGGCCGCGGTGTACTTCACGATGAACGGACAGGTTCTGATTCTGTTCATGGCCCCAACATACCTGGGGCTTTCCATACTTCAGCGATGGGGTTCCGATGTGATACGTGAGCGAACCGGCTCGGCTGCGGCCGGGGCGATTTTTGGTGCTATACTCACCGGGTGGTTCATCGCGTCGGTGTTTCCGTTGACGTAAAACGAGCCTCGCGACCGGCCCAACCTTCAGGAGCAAACGGACAAGAGACGTTGCGCGAGATCGCGATCGTCGGCGGCGGTCCTTCCGGTGCGATGTGCGGCGAGCGACTCGCCCGCGCAGGATTTCAAGTCACACTTTTTGACGAGCACTTGGCGTGGGAAAAGCCCTGCGGAGGCGGACTTACACACAAAGCGATTCTGGCCTACCCTTTTCTGCTGGACAGCCCCTGTCCGAAAAAACTAGTTCACAAGATCGAACTGATTTCGAGCCGCGCGCACCGCGCCACGATGAAGCTGGCCGAGCCGATCGTGATTTATTCGCGCACGGTGCTGAACGGGCTGCTGCTGGACCGCGCCGAGGCCGCAGGATGCCGCATTGTGCGGCGTCGCGTGGCGCACGTGGATACGGAAGGCGAACGAGTGAGGCTCGCGGCCGGGGATGAAAGCATGACCGCGGACTTTGTAGTGCTCGCCGCGGGCGCGCGCAATTCCCTTCTGCCCGATACCCGGGCCCTCGATCGCGCGGACCTCGAAATCACGCTCGGCTATTTCGTGCCGGTGCAAGCCGAAGACATCCAGATTAAGTTTTTGCGGCGATTTGAAGGATACATCTGGTCCTTCCCGCGCGCGGATCATCTCTCGGTAGGCATTTGCGGCAGCATGTCGCGGCACACCAGCCAGGAATTGCGGCGTCATCTGCACACCTATATGGACTCGGAACGCATTTCTCGCGAAGGCGCGCGGTTCTATAGCCACGTGCTGCCGTCGCCGCGGCCGGAGACGCTGCGCGCGCGCCGCGTGGTCGGGCCGAACTGGGCGCTGGTGGGAGACGCGGCGGCCTGGGTGGATCCGATTACGGGTGAGGGGCTGTTTTATGCGCTGCGTTCCGGCGACTTGCTGGCGCAGGCGCTGATTGAGGGCGCGCCGAACAGTTATCCCGAGCTGGTGCGCGCCGCGTTTTCCACGGAATTGGAGTTTGCGACGCGTATCGCGAGCAAGTTGTATCGCGGACGCTTCCTCGGCGGCGCCGTGACCACGCGGATGATCCAGTTTATCCATCATAGTTCGACGTTCCGCGCGCTGATGGGAGACGTCTTCAGCGGCGGGCAGGATTACACCAGCCTGAAGCAGCGCTTGTGGTCGCAGGTTGGCGTGACAATGTCTGAAGTGATCGGGAGCTTGCTGCGTCCGAAGTCGCAGTGGACGAAGGAAACCGCCGCCAGCCAGAATCCTCAGTAGCATGGCCCCGGACAAAACAGAAAAGCTTCAACCGGGACTCGAAGGCCGATTCGAACATGCGGTGCTGCCTGAGTGGACCATCGCGCACTGGGATGCGCGCCTCCCGGCCGTGTTTTCGACGCCGGCCATGATCGGCATGATGGAGGCCGCGACCGCGATCGCCGTAGTGCCGGCGCTCGCAGAGGGAACTATCACGGTGGGGACTCGCATCGAAGTGGATCACTTGAAGGCCGTGCCGGTGCAGACGCTGGTCACGGCGTGGGCGCGGCTCACCGATATCAATGGGCGAATTCTAGGATTCGATGTGGAGGCTCGGGCGGGTGAACTCTTAATCGGGAAAGGCCGCGTTTACCGCGCCATCGTGGACCTGGCGCGATTTCACGATAAAGCCGCGCAAGCTCCACCGACAAAATAACAGCTGCGGCCGCGCGCAGGGCCTGCGCGAAATGAAGCAGCGATTCAAAACATATTCGCGGAGTGATCTAAAAAACGGAACGGCGCGGAGCGGGTTTGCGCGGGGGCGGAGGCGGAATTACCGTCGCCATTTTGCGGATCATGGCCAGCACCAGACGCTTATCGCCTTCGGCCAGCGTGGTGCTGTACTTCTTGATCTCGGAGAGAAAACGGATTTCGTCTTCGGAAAGTTCACCGAGCATTTTCTGCGTATCGCGATCGCGCGGCGTCTCCGCTCCGGGAAAAAAATCAGCGAGAGCGATGTCCATGGCTTCGGCGATCTTGGCAAGCGTTTCGAGGGAAGGAACGGTGTGGCCGTTTTCGACGCGGGAGAGATAGCAACGCAGTAAACCGGTCCGGCGTTCGATGTCACCCTGAGACAGCCCGCGCTGCCCTCGATAGCTCCGGATGACCTCGCCGATGTTTACTTTCGGTTTTTCCTTCGGCACAGAACGCCCCCCAAATGCAGAGTATCTTACGTAGTGTCTCATGCACGCGCAAGCTCATTTTGTCGCGCCAGGTCTCCAGGAACCCAATCGCGTTGCGAGAGTGCGGGGGGCAGCGAGTCCCAAATGAAACGAACCAGGCTGGCAGACCGTCTGAAGGGTGGGTGCGTCGTGCTCGTTGGAAGGGGTAGAATCCCACGGGCGGATTGCAAATGGACTTCAATCGAATCGAGGTGAATTGGATGACTCCGACAGGCAGAAGGGCTTTCTTCGTCCTCACAGCATTGGGCTTTGCCGCGCTGGCCATGGTTCCCTTGGCGCGCACGGCTCCCCAAACCTCCCTCTATCACATCGTGCGAAAGATTCCGGTGACGGGCACTGACTTCTGGGACTATCTCAACATCGACAGCGCCACCCAACGCCTGTTTATTTCGCGCGGCACGCACGTGCAAGTGCTCGATCTCAGGACGGGCCAGCTTGCGGGGGACATTCCCGGCACGGATGGAGTCCACGGCATCGCTCTCGCGCCGGAATTCGGCCGCGGATTCACAAGCAATGGCCGGGCCGCCACCGTCACGATCTTCGATTTGAAAACGCTGGCCACCATCGGCACGGCGAAGACCGATCCCGGGCCGGACGCCATCCTCTACGATCCCGCAAGCAAGCGCGTCTTCACGATGAACGGGCGCTCGGGCACGACGACCGCGATTGACGCGGCTACCGGCAACGTCGTGGGAAGTTTGCCCCTCGGCGGACGGATCGAATTTGCGGTCGCGGACGCCGCCGGCCACGTCTATGCCAATCTCGAAGACAAGAGCCAACTGGTTGAGTTCGATTCGCAAAAACTCGTGCTGATCAACACCTGGCCCGTGGCTCCCTGCGAATCGCCATCCGGTCTGGCGATCGATCGTGAGCACTCCCGGCTGTTTCTCGGCTGCGGAAATAAACTGATGGCCATCGTGGACGGGCATAGCGGCAAGGTCGTCACCACGGTTCCGATCGGCGGCGGCGTGGACGCGAATCGCTTCGATCCCGGGACGCAGCTCGCCTTCAGCTCAAACGGTGAGGGAACGCTGACCGTGGTTCACGAGGATACGCCGGACACGTTCACAGTAATCGGAAACGTGCCGACGCTGCCTCGCGCACGCACGATGGAAGTGGACCTGACCAACCATCATGTGTACGAGGTGACGGCGGATTTCGGACCGATGCCAGCGCCGACGGCGGACATGCCGCGGCCGCGGCCGGCGATTCTGCCGGATTCATTTGTGGTCATTGAGCTCGCGCCTGTAGTTGTCGAGCTTGCGCCTGAAGTCATTGAGCACGCGCCCTGAGCGCCTGTGCTATTTAAACCCATTCGTGATTTGCATGGCAGCTGAGATTATTTACTAGACGCCTGCCGCTTTCAGGACAGCGTTCACGTCCTCCATGATGTGGTTGACGAGATCCTGAATCTGGCTGTCGGTCTGCGTGCCGCCGGTTTCCTTGACTTGCTTGCGGATGTCTGCGAGCAGGGTGTCGCGCGTGTGCGGCGTCGCCGTCCCTTTGGACTCGTAGACCCAGATCGCGCGTTGAATCACCGCCATCTTGTAGCGGTCGGGCGGCAAATCGTTGTGGAATTTCCCAGCGGCAACAAGTTTATTGCCTGCCAGAATAATTTTCCAAACCGCCGCGCCCGCCTTGGGGTCGGGATCCGCGCGGTAGGTGACTTTGGCCGGCGGCAACGAACCGGGGGCGCTGGATGGCGGTGACGCGTACATCGCCGCGTTCTCCAGTGACGCCACGAGCAGCGGCTCATGCGCAATCAGGCCTAATTGTTCCGTGGGAGGAGGCTGCTTGCCGTAATCGAGACAATAGCCATCGAGCGGCGCCTGAGTGGTGCCGTTCGACGGCACGTAGAGCCGCACCGGCTGGTAGATCTCTTCGCGCTGGTCGTCGGGATAGTCCGGCTCAAAGACGGTCCCGCCGGGAATTGTCACGATGATCGCTTTGGGCGTGTCGTTCGTCACCGCAATGCGGAAGACGTTCCCCGCCGTAACGCCCAACCCGACAAGTGTGTACCTGAAGCCCTGCGGCTTTGAGACGGTGTGCGGTTCGCGTTTCTCGTCTTCGGGCAAGTCCAGACCATTGTCATTGGGACCGGGAATGCCGTACTCGTCCTGGCCCGGCTGCTCTCCGGCCTCTTCCTCGTCGCAGGGCGGACATTCCGCGCAGACCTGGGCCGCAGCCTGGCTGCACATTTCGATGTAGGTCTCGATCCACTGCTCGGCCCAATCGGCGGCCCACGCTTGCGCCCAGGTGTTTACCCAGGTGGAGGCATAGGACACCACGTCCCGCTTCGCCTGGGCGGCCGTCTGGCTGATGGAAATCGCCCAGGCAATTTGCCCCGAGATTGCTTTCTTGAGTGCGGTTGCGGAAACAGTTTGCATGGTGCTGCGCTGATCGCGAGCCAGGAGCCTTTGTATCTTCTTCAGAGGGGGCATCGGCGCCCCCGGAGTCATCCACCAATGAACGATGGCGGGCACTTCCGCGTGATCCGCAAGTTGAATGCGCCACGCAGCCGCGTAACTATCCGCCACGGCCTTGGCTAGCGCGGTGGCGGCAGCTGTGGAGAACGCCACTGCCCCAGCTTTCGATTGAGCCTGCGCCCACGAGTTCGCGAATGCAGCGGCGTAGGCCTCGGCGAAGGCGTCCGCATAGGCATCCGCGAACGCGGATGCGCCCGCCTCAGACCAAGCCGACGCAAATGCCGACGCCGCGGCGCGCGCGCAGGAAGCCGTGCGCACGGACGCGCAATTCCCCTCGACCAGCGTCGCGGACTCCGCGGTACCGTAAGAACTGGCCTCGGCTTCGGCCGCCGCACCCGCCTCCGCCCAGGCCGATGACTGGCTTTCTCCCCACGCATCGCTGAAGGAATCCTGTGCGCCGAACGCAAATGCCCCCGCAAGCGCCACCGCGTTCGCCCAGGCGAACGATCCAGCCGCGGCATTGGCATTGGCCTTCACCAAGGCATTCGCGGCAACGTTGACGAGCGCCTGCGCGCAAACAAATGGATAGCGCAGGAACCAAGCGTCCGCCCAGGATTTAGCGTAGGAAGCCGCGAATTTCGCGGCCCATGCACCGGCCGGCCCCGCCGGAATCGCCGCGGCCCCGAGTGCCTGCGCCCAGGCGTCCTTCCCTGTCTGAGCGGCCAATTCAAACCAATTGATGTCGCAACAAACACCGTTGGGACCAGGGTTCAGCGCGGCCGCCTTCGCGTCCCAAACCGATTTCCACCGCGCGAGCCACGTTGTCTCCCAGAGATTCGCGGGGGCCCCCGCCGGGGCGCCGGCATCGAGCCGCGCCTTGTCGAGCGCGGCCCGCGCGGCTTCGGTGTCCGCATCGAGCCACATCTCTTTGCACGTGAGCGCCGCGCCGATCGGCGTTTGCGGACGCGCGGCGGCGAACGCCGGAAGGACGAGCGTCACTAGTAGTGCGGCAAATCCCGCACGGAACCACGCTCGATTCGTCTTTTCTGCGGCCATCGCACACCTCATGTTTCGTCGCGGCAGTACGCCGCGAACGGCGTTACTGCGGTTTCTTTTCCGGGTAGATATCGTCCCAACGAAATGCCGGATTATCTTTGACGCTCCCCTTTTGCTCGGGATGAACGTCCGCCCAATTTGCCAGCGCGGGCAAAACGGTGAGGTAGACGTGCAAGTCCGTATGATCTTCCCGGCAACCGGGTTCGCTCTTGCAGGTGAGGCATTTCACCGTGATGACGGCGTCGTACTGTCCCGGTTCCATGTTCCGCGTATCGAATTGCACAGGCACCTTGTGCGATTCGCCCGGGGCCACGTCGAACGAAGAGGCATCGAGCAACTTCATGAACGGCAAAGAAGCCGGAACGATCTGGAATTTATGAGTGCGGTGGCAGGAAACATTCTCCGCGTCCACGTTGCTGGGCGCGACACTATTGGCGCGCAATTGCACGCGCCACTCGCCCTCTTGCGCGCTCAGGGCGATCGTCGCCAGAAGACACATGGAGCTGGCGGCTAAGGCAAACCGCAAGGCCGGGCGCGACCAAGCTCTTCGATTCGTGGGTGGCCAACCTCTACTTGAGACTGGATGGTAGGCTCGTAAGAAAAGTGAGTCAATCTCAATCGCAGCTGGATGCGCCAAAACATTACGGCCTCGGCGCTGCGCACCCCCGAATCTGATGGTCCCCTCTATGCGCTCTCTGGAGAACCGGCCTCAGGCTCACGTGAGAGCGCCTCGCCCCCGAAGAGCGAGAACATGACCGGCATGACAAGAAGAGTTATGAAGGTGGAGAGTAGCAATCCGCCGATGACGGCCAGAGCGAGCGGTTTCTGCAATTCCGCCCCGGAGCCCCAGCCGAGGGCCAGGGGCAACAGTCCCACCAGCGTGGCGAGCGTGGTCATCAAGATGGGACGCAACCGGATTCGGCCCGCGGCCACGAGCGCCTCGCTGAGCGGGAGGCCCTGCTCTTTCCACAGTTTCTCCACGTACTCGAACAGGATGATGCCGTTTTTCACCACGAGGCCGATCATCAGGATGATGCCCATGAACGAGGAGACATTCAAAGGCGTGGCGGTGAGATCCAGCATCGCGAATGCGCCCACGAGCGAAAGCGGCGCCGCGGAGAGGATGATGAGCGCGGGACGAATCTCCCGAAACTGAATCACAAGTACGGTGAACACCGCCGCGATGGCCAGCCCCAGAATTCCCAACAGTTCGTGAAAGGATTCCTGCTGGCTCGCGTACAAGCCTCCAATTTCGTACGTGCAACCGGTTGGAAACTGCACGCCGCTTAGCGCGTTTTGAATTTCCTGCATGGCGCTGCCGAGATCGTGGTTTTCGTCCAGACGCGCGGTGAGATCCACCATGAGCCGCTGATTCTCGCGAATGATTTTATTTTCGCCGCGCATCCGCTCCACGGCGCCGAACGAGGAGAGCGGCACGACTTGATGATCCGGCGTGACGATCGGAAATTGTTGAATCACGTTGAGGTCGTTACGAAATGAATCCGGGAAGCGAACGCGAATGTCGATGGTGCGGTCGGCCTGGCGCAACGATGTCTCCGTCAAGCCGAGCAGCCCCGCGCTCACTTGCTGGGAAACCGCGTCCACGGTCATGCCCAAGCGCCCGGCGAGGCCCGGGTCCACTTGAAAAACGATTTCAGGATTTCCTTTTTCCACGGACTTGAAATCCACAACGCCGGGAACTTTTTGAATCAGCGGGCCAACACGATCGGCGGTTTGCTCAAGCAGGTTGAGATCGTCGCCGAAAATCTTGATTTCAATCGGTTCGGGAGTGCCCTCGAGGTCGCCGAGCATATCCTGCAGAATCTGGCTGAATTCCACCTGCGCGCCGGGAATGCTCTTGGCAATTTGGCCGCGCAAATCGTCCATCACATCCTCGGTAGAGCGGCTTCGCTGGGAAAGCGGCTTCATGCGGGCCAAGATGTCGCCCTTGTTTTGCTCGGTGGCGTAAAGCCCCATTTCGGCGCCCGTGCGGCGGGAGAAGGACTCGACTTCCGGCGTCTTTGCGACGACCTGTTCGAGTTGTTTTACGATTCGGTCGGTTTCCGCAAGCGAAGTGCCCGGCGGCGTGAGGTAATCGAGGACGAAGCCGCCTTCATCCATTTCCGGCAAAAATCCGGTGTCCGCGCGCCAGTAGAGGATGACGCCCGCCACGAGCAAGACCAACGCCGCTCCCGCGATAATCATTCTGTGTCCCAGCGCCCAACGAACGCCTCGTTCGTAGGCTCGATTTACGGGCTCGATGAATTTCGCGGGCTTCAATTCGCCGCGCTTGGCGAGAAAGCGCTCCGAAAGCATCGGAATCAGGGCCAGCGCAAACAAGAGTGAAAGCAAGATCGAGACGCCCAGCGACAAACAGAGCGCTCGAAAAAAATCGCCGACGAATCCGGAGAGAAGCGCGAGGGGGAGAAACACGACCAGGGTCGTCGCCGTCGAACTGACTACGGGGCCCACCAACTCGCTGGTCCCCTTCTCGGCGGCTGCGGCGATCGATTCACCGCGGCTGCGATGCCGGTAGATGTTCTCAATGACGACGACGGCGTCATCAATGATGATTCCGATGGCGATGGCCAGGCCGCCGAGCGACATCAGGTTCAGCGTGCCGCCGAAAAGATAAATGAAGAAGAAAGCGCCGACAACCGAGAGCGGCAGCGAGGTGGCAGCGATCAAAGTCGTTCGGACATCGCGAAGAAAAAAATACAGGACCAGCACGGCGAGCAGCGCTCCAATCAAAATCGCGTCGCGCACGCTGTTGATCGAATCCTGAACGAATTCGGCAAGGTCGTAGACGATCGAAAGGTGCAGCGTCTTGGGAATCGCCGAGCCGAGGTTCGCGGCGCTCGATTTAATTTGATCGGCCAATTGCAAAATGTTGCCCCCAATTTGCCGGGAAATGTTGATGAGCGCGGCGGGCTGGCCATTTCCGGTGATGAGCGTGGTGCGATCGGCCACGCCGTCGCGCACTTCGGCGATTTCGCCGAGCCGTACCGGCACTTGCCCTTCGACGGTGATGATCGTGCCGCGGATCTGGTCCAGACTGGTGAATTGGCCGTTCGTCAGCAAAAGATACTGCTGATAATCCTTTTGCAGACGGCCAACGGAGGTGGTTTCGTTCGTCGCTTTGAGGCGATCCGCGATATCTACCAGCGACAAATGATGCGCGAGCATCTTCTGCGGGTCCACGATGACGGACACTTCGCGCGTGTCGCTGGCTTGCACTTCGATGCCGCCCACGCCCGGGACGCGGCTAAAAAGCGGCTTGAGCACGTACGTACCGTAATCGTTCAAGTCTGCCGCGGGCACGTTGCCGTTGAGAATCAGGCTGAGTACGGGAAACACGGCCGGCGAAACGCGCGCGACTTCCACTTCCGTTCCCGGCGGCAAATCCCCCTGCACTTGGCTGACTTGTCCCTGCACTAATTGGAGGGCGGCCTGCATGTCCGTATCGGGACTAAACAGGAGGGATATTTCCGACGCGCCGCGAATCGTTTCCGAGCGGACGCGGAGCATTCCCTGCACTCCGCTGGCAGCCTGCTCGATCGGGCGAACGGCGGAAAGCAGCATCGTGTCGGGCGCGAGATCGCCGGAATGAAGCAAGATCACGATGCGCGGAAAATTTGTCTCCGGATAGATGTTGCTCGGCAGCTTGAACATTGAGAATAATCCGGCGCCGAACAAGAAGATGGTGAGGAGAAGTACGGCGTAGCGGTTCTCGCGAAAGAGCCGAACCAGATTCATGGCTGCGCTGGCGCCGCGGACTGCGCTGTGACTTTCACCTTGGCGCTATCGCTCAACCCATAGCCGCCGGTGAGGATGACGGTATCGCCGTCCTTCGCGCCGGTGAGAATTTCGTCGCGGTCGGGCGTTTCGATGCCGAGCGTGACGGCCGTGGCCGTGGCCGTGTCGCCCGCAACGCGAAACACTCGCGGGTGGCCTTGCGAATCGAGATAAATTGCGCGCGCGTCCACCACTAGCGCCCCGTGGTGCGTCGCCACCGGCAACTGCGCCGAAAGGAACATCCCCAATCGCAGCGCGCCTGCCAGGTTGGACAGCCGAATGCGCGCCATTCCCGAATTCGAAGCGATGTCCACGGAGGGAGAGATCGCCACGATTCGCCCCTCGAACGTTCGCCCCGGCGCCGCTGCGCCGGAAAAATCGAGCTTTTGCCCCACGTGCAACAACTGCAAATCACCCGCAGGCGCGCTGGCGTCGATCTCTACTTCGGCAAGGCTGGCGATCTCCACAATCGGTTGCGTCTCGGTGCCGTCCACTTGTTCGCCGACGCTCGCGAATTGCTTCACGACAATCCCCGCGAGCGGCGAACTAATTTTCGTCCGCGCGACCTGCAACTGCGCGAGCGAGAGCGCGGCGTTGGCCTGCTCCACCGCGGCAGCGGCCACGGACTCCTGCGTTTGCGCATCCTCCAAGTCTTTTCGCGCCGCGATACCGCGATTAAATAAGTCCTGATTGCGTTGTAGCGAGAGTTTCGCGTTTTGGAGGCTCGCCTTCGCTTGATCCGCCGACGCTTGCGCCTGGCGCAACTGCTCCTGGTACAAGCGATCGTCGAGCTCCGCGACGACCTGCCCCTGCTTCACCGTGTCGCCTTCCGCGACGCTGAGCACCGTGACCCGCCCCGCCACTTGCGCGCCCACTTTGACGTTGCGATTGGGCATGGCCACAATGCTTCCCGTGATCGGCAACAATTGGCTGATGTCGGCGCGCGCCACGCGAGTGGTCGTCACTTCGGCTACGGCGTTTGCCGCAGGCCCGTTATCGTCGTCACTAGAAGAACTGTGCGAGCAGCCGGAAGCGAACATCAACAGCACGGCAAGTGCCACGCTCGCTAGCCGCAACAATCGAAAATCGCAAAGCTTCGTCATCAGTCGAGCGACGCTCCCACAATCTCTTCCAGCTCCGCATAAGCGGCTTGCAGCGCATACAAGCTATCCAGATAGTCGCTCTGGAGTTGCTGCACGTCGTGCTGGGCCGCCAGCACGTAAAGGATATCGGATTTCCCGGCCTGATAACTTTGCTCGGCAAGATCCTCAAGCTTGCGGCCCGAAGGCAGCAGCGTGTTGCGATATAAGTCCACCTGTATGCGGCGCGCGTGCAACTCATAGTACGCCTGCTCGACGCGTCCGGCGGTCGAACGGCGTGTGGCATCGAGACTGGCGTTCAGCTGGCGTTGGGTGGCTTCGGACTGCGCGATCTCTCCCTGACTTCGCGCGAACAACGGCAGGCCAACCGTGATCTGTCCCCGCGGGCCCACGCGATAGTCGTGCGGCGCGTTCAGGTCCACGCCCAATTCGAGGCCTATGTCCGGCACGCGCTCCGCGCGCAGCAACGACTCGTGGCTTTGTTCGACCTTCAGCTCCTGCGCGAGATGCTGCAATTCCGGGCTTTGCTGAGCGGCGCGATTCAAGAGGTCGGCAAGCTGTGCGTCGCTGGGTGTGTCTTCAAGCGTGCCTTGCAATTGCCAATCGGTTTCCGCGGGCTCGTTCAACAGCGCGTTCAGCGCGCTCCACGCGACTTTCTCTTCTTCCTTCGTGACCGTTAGGTCCGCTTCCGCGCGCGATTCCTCAAGTTGCGCCTGAATGACTTCGAGCTGCGGCACGTCGCCGGATTGAAATCTTTGCTGGGCGATGTCGCGAATCCGCTTGGCCAGCGTCAGCGCCTCCTCGCCTTCCGCCGTTCGCCCCAACGCGAGCGCCGCGCCGTAAAACGTTTCGCGCACTTCGCGCCTCACCTGGCGCTCGGCCGTCGCGACATCCACATCCGCGAGGGAGCTTTCTTCGCGAGCCTCGGCGATGCGGCGTCCGCGCTGGCCACCGATTTGAATCTGCTGATCGAAGAAGAGAGACTCGTGCGGCTCATCGCGCGTCTCGGAGTACGAGATTGTGGGGTTGGAGATTTCGCCTGCGGTCCGAATTCCAGCAATCGCGATCGAGCGTTCGAGCCGCGCCGCAGCCAAATCCAGATTCTGCTTCTCCGCAAGATCCAGGGCCATTTGAAGATTTAAGGCCATACTCGCCGGCGAGGAGGAAGCGGACGTCGGTGCCGGAGCAGGCGCGGTGCCCTGCCCGCAGCAGAGCGCCACGGGACACACGAGTAGGACGATGGTTGACACTTTCGCCCGATTCAATTTGCACCCATCCCAACTTCCGAGACGCATGGGATTCTACAAAGGTTCGCCGCTTTACGCACCTGCAATCTCCGTATCCCCAACGCACTGAAGGTGCGAAAATGAAAAGCGGTTTGTGCTGAGCAATGAACTCCTACCGCGCACTCGCGGTCGCTGTGCTGATCCTGCATCTCGCGTGGTGCGTCTGGGTCGTTTTCGGTTGGGTCATCACGCGAGGCCGTCCGCGCCTGCGCTGGGCGCACATCGGCTCGCTGTTTTATTCCATCTTTATCGAGACGGCGCCGGTTCCCTGCCCGCTCACGCTGGCCGAACAATGGTGCGAAGCACGCGCGGGAATCACACCTTATCGCGAACCGTTCCTGGTCCACTATCTCGAAGCCACAATTTACCCCAATGTCCCGATCGCCGTTCTGGTGCCCGTTGCCGTTGCCGTTTGCTTGATTCTGCTCGGCATTTACGTCCGACGATTCATCCGGCGCACGGGTCTGAACTGGTGATCTGCGTTAGGCACCGCGGGGATTTCCAATTCAATCTTTAAGAATGATCTTCAAATCCGGCGGCGTATCTTCCTGAATCACGTTGAACCGCAAACGGCCCAGCAGCGCGCCGCCAGGAGTCTCGACGTTGACTCGCCATGCGCCGATTCTGATGCCCGTTTTTATGGAATAGGTGCGGTACCCGCCGTCGCGCCCGCCGACGAGCGGAAGTTCCACGCGGCTCATCGTGACCCAGCCGCGTTTGGCATCGTACATCTGCCATTCGTGCACGATCGTCGTGCGCAGAGAAGTCGGGCGAAAATACGGCAGTGTAGGCATAGACGCGGTCGCCCGCATTGCCATGAAACTCCTCCGCTGGACGAAAGAAGCGGAACCAGCCCGGATCTTCCGTCTCCACAGCAAAATTTTCCTTGACCGTTCTGTACACCGAGTGGGCAACGTCGGCATCCTGGAGCGAGAGCGGAATGGGAGGAATCCAATTCAGGAAATACATTATGTTCATGGCGACGTAGATCGCGCCCGCGTAGAGGAAGAGTCCCTTTCTTCCGCGAACCATCGTTTCGGGCGCTACCGCCTTGAGCGCGCGCAAGAAGAGCCACAAAAGCGCAAGACTCACCAGTCCGCTTAGCAAAAACACCAGCGTCCCCATCCGATGCAAAATCACCGGCACGATGAAAATCGCAAACGCAAAAAGCGAGAGGAAGAAAAAACTCACCTGAAAATCCAGCCGCGCATAGTGTTTCTTCAGGGATTCATTGGCGAGGAAGGCCGCGGCCAAAATCAGAAAAAACGGCCAGCTCACCCAGATGCTGCCGCTACGGAAGTAATACACCAGAAACGTGCTCAGCAGCCCGCCGAAAGCAAATTGCAGCACGCTGACGAGCCACAACGGGGAACGCGGACCATCGCTGAGATTATTGACGCCGTTCGCTTCCGCGGCCGCGTTGTGGGGACGATTGAGAAGCGCAATGCATCCCGCGACGACCAGCAGGTGCCCGAGCACCCAGAAATTCTCCCAAAACATGTCGATGCGCTTGAGCGTGAGGGCGTCAAAGGCGAATCCGCCGAAGAGCGATACCGAGGAAATCAGACGCTCGAATCGCCCGTAGCTGAGCTGAACTCGTTGGAAGAATGTTCTTCCGAATGGGCTGGGAGGCATCTCCACCGGCGGTACATTCCGCTGACTGATTTAGTTTTTACTTCTTAGCGCCGCTGAGCCGTCATCTCGCCCGCGAGAATTCCCGTGCCGCCGCTCCAGTAATCGGTGCCGCTCGGCGATTGAGCTCCACAGCGAACTGGCATCTTAAGCTACGTCGCCCCGCCCCTCAAGGACTCTGCGAACGCAAGGTTGTACCTATCCGACTGCCCATTTGCTTCTAGGATTAGTCAGGCGCGAGCAACGATCGGTCAGTCCGTCATCGCTCATGTTAGAATTGAGTTGGGCACCGAGCCAACCTACATGTTCGTCTTGCATTTCCGTTCACGCCTATTCTTAGCCGCAACCAGCATTCTTCTCGCAGCATGTCTCAGTTCCCTACGAGCGCAGGGTTCGCCCTGCCAAAATGACGCCGTGACCCGAACGGCAGCCGCTGTTCAAGAAACCAGGCAGAAGCTTCGTGCCATTTCCATGGGAGACGATGGTGGCATCGCCCCCGATGTTTTCGACCATGTCAGCAGCACGGTTTTGGAGATGAAGGGTCGTTTGAACGAATTTATCGTCGCAGAAATGAGTTGCGTACCGACGACGTTACCTCCCGATATCGTCGAGATTCAAGGTGAGTTATCCAGATTGGGACACGCATTCACGCTTCCGCCGAATGAGGTCTATTCGGATAGCAGGCCCGCGGACTACGGCAAGTACGGTTATCAACTCAGTTTCGACGTGCGGTCTACTGCGGATGAACGAGGGCTCGTGAGCATCACAGCTACATTCGACGTCGAATGTGGCTCCGACGCGATGCTTCTTATATTCTCTCCGTCATCTTCAGGTTGGCTGGAAGTGCTTCGTTGGCAGAGCCAGACCCACAAGAATTGGATGGACGCATTTAGCATGTTCGACTATGCAATCTCACCGCCTACTCCTGACGGACACTGGTATGTATTCACTAGAAGTGTAAATCCCCATTGCGCGTCCAATTGGCAATCGCTTCGCTACGATGCCATGCGCCCGGCCCCAGGTAATCCCGCACCATCGGTCTTCTTCTCAGGATCCCACGGCATCTTCTTGGGTGAGGACAATCCGGCGCAACTCTTTGCGAAGACCAACGACTTTGAGATTCGCTTCTACGACCGCAGCATCGACTTCGACAACATCTTCGACCGTGTTTTCATCTACCACTTCAAGATAACGGCGGATGGGATCACGCGGGTGCAATCAGTGGCACTCCACTCATGGGATTTTGTGGATGAATGGATTGTTTCAACCTGGGCTGATGCTTCCAACTGGACCACTCGTGCCGCGCGCCAAAAGCTCCGAAGCGTCCACGACGAACTCCATGCTCTTTTGAACTCGGAAGCGGGGAATTTCGCATTCAAAACCGCGTTGCACTGTTCGGATTCCTACGACCATTACCAAGTCAATCTCTCCGATCCCCAAGAAAAAACCTGGTATTTTCAGGTTCGGGCTGACGGCATCGACACGATGACCTCGGCCGGCCAATCACCCGACCCTCGCTGCCAAGGGCCAGACGCACTTCTAGACATGAAGTGAGGACAATCAAAGGAAGCAATTCGCAAATTCAAGGTTCTTGGTGCCGGAGGAGGGAGTCGAACCCACACGGCCTTGCGGCCAACGGATTTTGAGTCCGCCGCGTCTGCCATTCCGCCACTCCGGCTCGGTATCTCCCAAACTAACATGGCTGCACGACACGCTCAAGCGCCCAGCTAAGTTCAAGCAGCACGCTCAACCTCTCGTTGCAGGTCGTTCCGGCTTTGTTCCCCTCCTGCGATACTGCTAGACTTCCACCCGAAACAATACTTGGCGGACCACTCGCGCCCCATCGCCAATGGCACCTGACGCACACTTTCCCAACAAACCGGAATTGACGGCGCAGCCGCCGGAGAACTGGCGCGCCGGATTCTGGAGCCTGATCGCGACACAATTCCAGGGCGCGTTCAACGACAACGCGCTGAAATTCCTCGTAATTTATCTCATCGTCGCGATGAATTTTGCGCAGGCGCGGCGCGATCTCCTGGTGCTGCTTGTCGGGGCGCTCTTCGCGATTCCATTTCTGCTCTTCTCGATGACCGGCGGCTACTTTGCCGACCGCTACAGCAAGCGCGTCGTCACCATTGGGACGAAATATTTCGAGATTGGCGTAATGCTCTTCGCCACCGCCGCGCTCGGACTGCGCAATTTGCCGATGGAATGCGCGAGCGTCTTTCTCATCAGCACGCAAGGAGCGCTATTCGGGCCTTCCAAATACGGGCTTCTGCCGGAGCTTTTGCCCGAACGGAAATTATCCTGGGGCAACGGGGTGATCGAACTCGGGACGTTTCTTGCCGCAATTTCGGCCACGGTCGCCGCGGGTTATCTCGCGTCATTTTTCAGCGGCCGCCAATACCTCTCCGGGATCGTGCTGCTTGCTTTCACGATGATCGGCCTGTCCACGAGCTTCGGGATCAGCCGTTTGCCCGCGGCAAATCCCAGGGTCAAGTTTCGTCCGAATCCGCTCGGCGATCTCTGGCAACAGATGCGCATCATCCGCACAGACCGGATTCTCACCTGGGCGGTAATCGGGAACACGTATCTGTGGTACCTCGCGGCGCTGTTGCAATTCGTGATCGTGATTTACGGGCACGACGTCTTGCGCGTCAGCGAATCGCAAATCAGCTATTTACAGGCGGCGGTCGGAATCGGAATCGGCTTCGGCAGTCTCGCGGCGGGCTATTTTTCCGGCGGCAAAATTGAGTACGGACTCGTGCCGCTGGGCGCGTTGGGCATGATGCTTTTCAGTTTGCTGGTTTCGCACGCCGGGCTAACCATTTGGCACGTGCGGGCCGGACTCGCCTTTCTCGGCTTTTTCGGCGGATTTTATGCCGTGCCACTCGGGGCGCTGATTCAATTCCGGCCGCGCCCGGAAACCAAAGGCGGGGTGATCGCGGCCTCGAACCTGCTGTCGTTCATGGGAATCGTTGTGGCGGCCATCGCTTACTACGGCCTCGCAGAAGGATTGCATTTCGGACCGCGCCAGATTTTCATGAGCGGCGCGGCGATGACTTTTCTTGCTGGACTCTACGCTTCGCTCGCATTGCCCGATTCCCTTCTCCGCTCGGGCCTCTGGATTGCCACGCATACGGTCTATCGCGTTCACGTGGACGGCCGCGAATCTCTACCGGATCGTGGCGGCATTGTTTTTCACGCGCCCGCGCTTTCGCGATTTCAAAAACTAATGCTGCTCTCGGTGCTCGATCGCCACGTGCACTTCGTCACGCCGCCGGACCAACCGGGCGATTGGAATCAATCGAGCGACGCACTCTGTGTTTGCCGGCCGGCCAATCCGTTGACGAAACCGCTCCTGTACGCAATCGTCCAGTCCGCAGACCAACCGCCCTTCCATTTGATCGTGGACGTGGCGGCGCCGCAGGAAAACAAAATGTTCTCGCGCATTATGGTGCGCTTTTCGTTGCCCCAATCGCCGGCGCGTGCGGCGGGGCCGGGAGATCCAGCGACCGCTGAGAGGACTACGTAAAAGGATTAGCGCACCGGCGCAACGAGAAGTCGACGCACCTTGATCACTCTCCGCACGATTCGCTGCGTGCCCAACTCAGAATATGGAGAATTTCACGCGCAGGAATTTCTTCGGATTTTTGCGAAAATCGCCGACCAGCAAGCGCATGTCGCCCGTAAGTCCCGTCAAGTTGTCGTAGAACTGCGGATCGCTGAAGAGTTTGCCCGCCGTTCCCTCGTTGCTGTTGAGCTTCGCGGTCGCAGCCGCAAGATTCTCGCCAATCTCGCGGTATTTCTCGAAGAGCGAATCGTCGGTGGCGAGTTTGCCGATCGTGCCCTTGCCGTTGCGAACGTCCTCAATTATGCTGTTGCCATTCGCGAGAAACCTGCGCGCTTCGTCATGAACGCTCGGATCGTAGATGAATTTGCCGAGTGAGCCCTTTTGCTGCTGCACCGCTTCCAACACGCTGTCCAGACGCGCGGTCAGCGAATCGATCCTGGTGTAGAGCTTGTCGTTGCTCACGAGTTGGCCGATGGTTCCCTGGCCCGCTTGAATGCCGGCCATCATGTCGTCCGCGCGCGCCAGCACGCTATTGAGGTGATTGTAAGCGGTTTGATCCTCAAGCAATTTGCCAAGAGAGCCGCGCCCGCGCTTCAAGTCCTCCACCATCAAGCCGACCTGGCTGGTCAGAGCTGAGAGATTGGCCAGAACATCCGCGCTCCGCTCCACCACTTGCTTCATTGCTTCCTCTTCGTGGCCCGGCACTTCTTCTCCATCCTGCAAGACGCGGCCTTGGAACCCGCGTCCAATATCCACGTAGCGATCACCGAGCAACCCCTCGGTCACCAGCCCGGCCGTGGAATCCGTGCGAATGTCGCTCTGGTATTTCAGGGTGACTCGCATGACGACTTCGATGCTACGTTTGGGGTCCGCCGACTGGCCGGCAAGAGCCGGGGCAATCGTGATGGTTTCCACGTTGCCCACTTCGACTCCGTCAAGTCGCACTGGCGCGCCGACGGCCAGACCATCCACCTCCGGCAAATAGGTATGCAGGCGATACTTCGCGCCGAGCGAACCCGCGCCGGTGACGTAGAAAATCGCCAGCACGAGCAGCAGAAGTCCCGCGAGGACGAATACGCCCACGCGCAGCTCACTCCAGGTCAATTGTTTGTGTTGCGGCATGCCCCCATCCTCCTCCGCTTACCCGCCTTATCCCACCGGCTTACTCGAAAAAGCTCCTGAGGTATGGATCCGAAGACTCCAACAAAGCCTGCGGATCCCCTTCAAAATACGCCACGCCATCGCGCAAGACCAAGAATCTTGTGGGCGCGGCAATCTCGCCGACCGGGCGGCCTCCGTTGATCGGCACAACGCGATCGGCATCCGCATCGAAGCGATAGCTCGCGAGGCCGAATCCATCTTGCAAACGGTGCGTCGCCAGAATGGAAGTGACGCTCTGCAGGTCGCGCAGGCGCAGAACGAGCGTGATGATCGTCTGCGACGTGATCGGATCGAGTCCGGCCGTCGGAGAATCATACAACACGATCGAAGGACGGTTCACCAGCGCGCGAGCGATGGCCACGCGCCGCCGCATGCCGCCGGAGAGTTCATCGGGAAGATTCTCGGTCGTATGATCCAGTTCGACGAAGCGCAGCGCTTCCTGCACGCGCTCGTCGACCTCTTCGGCGGCGACGTTCTCCTCGTTCATCCGGAAGGCGACGTTTTCCCCCACCGTCGAGAGAATCAAACAGAGCGCCTTCCTGAAACACGAAACCAAATTGGCGCCGGAGTTGATGCAACTGCGGTTCGGAAAGCGACGACAAATCCCGCCCAAAAACGCGCACGTGTCCAGAATCAGGCAGAAGCAGACCCGCGGCAAGTTTCAAGACCAGCGTCTTGCCGGAGCCCGTCTCACCGAGAAGGATTTTTGTTTCGCGATGAGCGAGGGTGAAAGAGAGTCCGCGGAGAACGTCGCCTTCCTCAAAGCCGAGCCGCACATTCTCAAAAGACAGAACCGCCTCGCCGTCTGCAACTCCGACGGGCCGCGATGCATCCGCTTCCCTGGCAGCGCCTGTAATCATCCCGGCAAGCGAGCGGCGTCGACGGCTCCCCGGCGGGCGCTCGCGAAAAGGATTATAGATGGAATTTGCCGAAGGGATGCCCGAATTCGCTGCGGCCTGGGTGCGAACGCCGGCGACGAACTCAAAATACGTGGCCGGAAAGATACAGCATCAGTTTGTCGAGGAAAAAATCGGAGATAAGAATCATAACCGAAGAGACCACAACAGCTTGCGTCGTGGCGCGGCCGACGCCCTGCGTGCCTCCGCGCACATTCAGCCCCAAGTAGCAACCCACGGTCGAGAGAATGAAGCCGAAAACGATCGGCTTCGTCATTCCCTGCATGATGTCCGAGAAAACGAGGGCGTTCACGGCGCGCGTCCAGAACTGCACGGGGCCGAGGCGGCGCGTGAGCGATGCAACGATCAGGCCGCCAACCAAACCGAAAAGGTCGGCGATCGCCACGAGCAACGGAAGAACGAGAACCGTTGCGGAGACCCGCGGTGTCACCAACTTTCGCGTGGGATCGGTGCCCAGCGCGCGCATCGCGTCCACCTGCTCGGTAACAACCATCGAGCCGAGTTCGGAGGCGATTCCGGAGGCGTTGCGTCCGGCGACGAGCAGCGCGGTGATCGTCGGGCCAAGCTCGCGCACAAGGCCGATGGACACCACGTCTCCGGTCAGCGAGGTTTCGCCCAAGCGCGCGAATTGCGCCGCGGTCTGCAGAACGAGAATCGCGCCGATAAAAATCCCCGCGAGTATGACAATCGGGAGCGAGCCGATGCCGATGACGTCCATCTGATCGAGCAAGTCGAGCGTATAGTGCGGAGGAGAAAACACGTTCGCGACGGCGCGGCCGCAAAGAATGGAATAGTTCTGAACCGAGAGAATCTGCAGCTTCACATATTCTAGGATGTTCGCGACGAGACCAGTACCCTTTCCCCCTGGTGGGGGCGACGAGTTCAACAAGTTTGGTCCGGTGCCGGTCATTTGCTGGGGACACTTCCTCCGCGGATGAGGGCACCGGAAGCGTAACGTCCGCAACAAGTTGCGTCAAGCGGAGTCCAGCAGGAGTCGCGCTACCCGGGCGCGCGCCTTTACCCGCTTCTCCCGCTTCGATAGAATCGAAACCTTTGTCATGCTGCGTTACTACACTGCGGGGGAGTCGCACGGCCAGGCGTTGCTGGTTTGGATCTCGGGATTTCCGGCCGGGATGCCGGTGGACTTTGAGCTGATCCATTCCGATTTGCATCGCCGGCAACTGGGCTACGGGCGCGGCGGTAGACAAAAGATCGAGAAGGATCGCGCTGAAGCGCTGGCCGGGATTCGTCACGGAAAGACGATTGGCGCTCCCATCGCGCTGCGCATCGAAAATAAGGATTGGGCTAACTGGGAGAGATTTCTTCCCGTTGAAGCGCCCCAGGGAGAAGCGCCGCAGCGTTCCTTGACGGCGCCACGGCCCGGACATGCCGACCTCCCCGGCGCGCTCAAATTCAATTTGCACGATGCGCGCTACGTATTGGAGCGCGCGTCCGCGCGCGAAACGGCCGCGCGCGTGGCGGCGGGAACGCTGGCCAAGCTTTTTTTGCGAAACTTCAATTGTGAAATCTTGAGCCACGTCGTCGGCGTAGGCAAAGTGCGGCTGGAACGCGCCGCCACGTGGAAACAAATCCAAGCGGTCTGCGCGAATCTCGAATCGCCTTTGCGCTGCGTGGACCCGGAAACAGAGAGCCGCATGAAAGCGGAAGTGGACCGCGTGCTGCGGGCCGGGGATTCTGTCGGTGGAGTGTTTGAAGTTGTGGCCCACGGCGCGCCCCCGGGATTAGGTAGCCACGCGCAATGGGATGAAAAACTCGACGGGCGTCTCGCGCGGGCCATTATGTCCATTCAAGCCGTGAAAGGCGTGGAGATTGGCGCGGGAGTGCAGGGCGCGGCGTCCTACGGGTCGGAGGTGCAGGACGAAATCGCCTACGATCCGGCGCGAAAACGATTTACGCGGCCGACGAACCGCGCTGGCGGCCTCGAAGGCGGCATCACGAATGGCGAGGATATTGTGTTGCGCGGCTATCTAAAGCCAATCTCAACCCTGCGGCGCGCATTGGGGACGGCGGATTTGGTGACGAAGCAGCCTGTGGAAGCGGCGTACGAACGATCCGACGTTTGCGTCGTGCCCGCCGCCGGCGTGGCCGGCGAAGCCATGACAGCTCTGGTGCTCGCGGAGGCGTTTATCGAGAAGTTCGGCGGGGATTGGATCGGCGAAACGCGCCGAAATTTCGACGCCTATCAGAAGCAGCTCGACGAATTTTGAAAAGAGGATCGAACATCAGACGATGATTTATCCGATTGTGAAGTATGGGGCGAGCGTTCTGGAGACGCCGACCAAGCCGGTGGAAACATTCGACGACGATCTCGCGAAGCTGTGCGCCGACATGTTCGAGTCCATGTATGCAGCGCAGGGAGTGGGGCTGGCGGCGACGCAGATTGGCCTCGACAAGCGGCTGGCGGTGGTCAACGTCAGCTCCGGGAAGAATCCCGAGGCCAAGCTTGTCCTCGCAAATCCGGAAATCATTTACATCGAAGGCGAGCAGCGCGAGGACGAAGGTTGCCTTTCGCTGCCGGGCTTCCGCGGGCACGTGCTGCGGCCGCAGTACGTTTCGGTGCGCGCGCAGGATGCCGCCGGGAAAGAGTTCGAGATGCGCGGCGAAGGCCTGCTGGCGCGGGCGTTTTGCCATGAGATCGATCATCTGAATGGGACGCTTTTCATTCAGCATCTGGGCCTGCTGAAGCGCGACCTGATCAAGCGCAAGATTCGCAAGCTGCGCAAGGCTGGCGAGTGGTAGAAAAGTTGGGAGGCCTGGAATGCGCATCGTGTTCTGCGGCACTCCTGAGTTTGCGGTGCCAACGCTGCGAAAATTTCTGCTGGAACCGGACATCGCCGTCGAGGCGGTGGTCACGCAGCCGGATCGCCCCCGCGGGCGAGGACGCAAGCTGACGGCCACTCCCGTGAAAGAAGCGGCGCTCGAAGCGGGCCTGCACGTTTATCAGCCGGAAGAAATAAAATCGGAATCGGCCTCGGAGTTTTTTCGCAAGATTGCGCCGGACGCGGTCGTCGTCATCGCCTACGGACTCATCATTCCCGCTTCCCTGCTCGGACTGCCGCGGCTGGGGTGGCTCAATCTGCACGCATCGCTCTTGCCGAAGTACCGCGGCGCGGCTCCCATCAACTGGGCCATTATGAACGGCGACTCCTCTACGGGAATTACCACCATGCAGATTTCCGCGGGGCTGGATACCGGGCCGATCCTTCAGCAGTTAGAAATGAAAATTGGCCCTGACGAAACCGCGCCGGAACTCGCCGCACGGATGGCGGAGGCCGGCGGGCCGTTGCTGATTGAATCACTGAAGAAGCTCGATCGCGGAGAGCTCGCGCCGGTGCCACAGGACGACCGCTCTGCGACGCGAGCGCCGCTGCTAAAGAAGGAGCTCGGCCGAATCGATTGGACGCAAAGTGCGCAAGGGATTTACGACCGGATTCGGGGACTCGCGCCCTGGCCGGGGGCTTACACGACATTTCGCGGACAGCTCTGCCATATTTGGGGTGCGCCCGCCAAAGACGCGACGGCAGGTTCGCGGGAATCTCCCGGCACCATCATTGCGGACGCGAAGAAGTTGTACGTCGTTTGCGGCGAGGGGACCCGCCTCGCACTTGAGGCGGCCCAATTGGAAGGAAAATCGCGGATCTCCGCGCGGGATTTCGCGAACGGCGCGCGGCTTGCAGCAAACGAACGGTTCGGCAAATAAGAGTTCATTTTCGGCCGCCGTTTGCCTTCTGTTTTTCGGCCGCTTGGGTGGATTTGGTAATGCCGCTTGGCGCCGCTTCCCAGTTGGAGTGGAGACGTCTCCGCCAAACGTTTCATCAACTCATGAAAAACAAATCAACCCCGAGAATCGCAAAGATCGGCCGGGCAAGGGAGATTGCCTTCGACATCTTGCTTCGTGTCGAGACCGCGGGCGCCTATTCCAATGATTTGCTGCACTCGAAACTAGAGGCCTCGGTTAGCGCAGCCGATGCGGCGCTGGCCACGGAATTGACGCTGGGGACGCTGCGTCAGCAACGATTCCTCGATTTTCTCCTCGACAGAGCGCTCCCGCCGAATTCGAGGCGGCTCGACGCGGAAGTCCGGATCGCCCTGCGGCTAGGCCTCTACCAAATTCAATTTCTGGGCGGCATTCCAGCGCGCGCGGCGGTGAACGAATCCGTCGAGCTGGTGAAGCGTGCGCGCAAACGATCGGCTGCGTCACTCGTGAATGCGGTGCTCCGGCGAATCGCCGGAGAGACATCCGAAGCTTTGGGATCATCACTCGATTTGGGAGATTTGCCCCCGGCCGAGCGGCTTTGGATATTGCATTCCCACCCGACTTGGATGGTCGAACGCTGGATGGCGGCATTTGGAATTAAGCGAACCGAGACGCTGCTCGCGGCAAATAATCGCGCTGCGGAGATTGCTTGCGCCGTCCTTGAGTCCGAAAGGCACGCCGAAATCGTAAAAAAACTCCAGAACGCAGGACTCCGCGTGCGCTCCGGCAATCTATTGCGTGATGCGCTGCTCATTTCCGGCGGCGCACCGGCGAGGTCAGCGGCGTATGCGATGGGAGAGATTTCGCTGTTGGACGAAGCTTCGCAGGCAGTGGCGGTGCTGCTCGGCGTCAAAAGAGGCCAATCCGTTCTCGACCTGTGCGCCGCGCCCGGTGGCAAGACAGCATTGTTGGCGCGCGCCACTGGGCCAAATGGGCGCGTGATCGCCTGCGATCTGCACGCGAGCCGTTTGCGGGCCGTCGAGGCTCAAATGCAACGAACCCGGGCAACAAACGTGGTGACGCATGCGCTGGATGCCACCATGCCGCTGCCGTTTGATCGGCAATTCGATCGCGTGCTCGTGGATGCCCCGTGTTCTGGGACCGGAACCCTCTCGCGGCATCCCGAAATTCGCTGGCGACTACGCGCAGAAGACTTCAGCGATTTGCATGCGCGGCAACTCCTGCTCCTACGCAACGGGCTCAACTGCGTCGCGCCAGGGGGAAAACTCGTTTACTCGACCTGCTCGCTGGAAGCGGAAGAGAATGAGGCGGTGGTGCGCGAGGCGTTGAGCAGCCGCAGCGAATTCCGTGTGCTGAACGCCGCCGCAACTCTCGCGCCCAGCCTTGCGGACGGCGCGCGAGTCGACCAGATCGCAGATTCCGATGGATACTTCCGCACGTTTCCCCCGGAGACGCGCACCGATGGATTTTT
>CAWCYS010000002.1:0-10684 GCA_963799715.1 Terriglobia bacterium
AGTCCGTGCCGTAAATTCCGGAGAGCCCTTGCAGCGCGGCGAGCTGGTCGGATTGCGCTTTATTGGCGAAGGTGACTTGCGCTTGCTGCGCGGTGTTCGCCGCGCTGGTGCCGTACTGGCGCGCGAGTTGATCGAGGAGATCGTTGTAACCGGCTTCGTTGTTGGTGCGCGCGGCGCGATTGGCGGCGTTGCTCTGCAGCGCGTTGAACGTGCTGCCGAGCGCGCCCATGGATTGTCCGAGGATCGCGGCTTGCTGCGCGGAGGTGTAGCCGGGATTGGCGAGGAGATTTTGATACGCGGGAGTGAGCTGGTTGTAGAGCGACGTATTTTGATTGAGGAGCTGCTGGTTGGTTGCGTTTTGCTGCGCGAGTTGCGCGTTGGTGGCGTTGATTGCTTGCTGTTGTGCGCCGCGTGCCATGGGGGCCTCCTGGGGACGTGATTCGTGTAGCGTGATTCGTGAGTGAAGAACAGTGCGAGTGACTTTGATTTGGCGGGCTCCAAGTAGAGCCCGCACCCGTGGCGAGCGAGACGCCGCTCGCGATTGGGGAGGTGTGAATGTAGCGCCGCCCTTCAGGGCGGCATCTGCGTTCTGCGTGGCGAAAATGCAAAGATGCCGGGCTGAAGCCCGGCCTCTACAGACGTGGAAACAACCGGTCGCGAAGCTGCGCGCGGGTTTAGCTGCTGCCGGCGACGGTGTTTTTGCCGAAGCCGGAGCCGCCGGACTGGCCGGTGGCGGTGCCGCTGCCGCTCGAGGGTTGCAGGGGCGGGCCGGCGGCGCCTCCGCCGACTACCGCGGTGGGCGGGGCGCCGAACACGACCGGCGAAGAAGGCTGGCTGCCTAGATATTGCGAGTAGGCGCGCCAGTAAAGGGTCTGGTTGCCGAGCGAGGCTCGCAGATTGCGCGAGCTGCCGAGAAAATAAACGTGCGGCGCGGTGAAGTCGGGCGAGGCGTCGCGACTCGGCGAAATAATAGATGCCGCGGTTCACGGCGGAATTATCGGTGATGGCGACGTCGAAGATGCCGTCCGCCGCGACGACGGAGATGCCGCCGATCGGATCGGGCGCGGTGATGCTGCCGGAGGGATCGACGCCGGTGGCGCGTCCGATGGAGTTCACGGCAGACACCACTTGCTTGATCGCTTCGTAGGCGCGTGGGGATTCATTTTTGAGACTCGCGAGTTGTGGAAGTGGTGAGCATGGGGCTTAGTAGGACAGGCACTCTTGCCTGTCCTCTTTGTCTTCTTATCAGCGAATAAAACCTGGACAGGCAGGAGTGCCTGTCCTACTGTGCCGCAATTATTTTTCGCTCACGCTGCGGCAATAGCAGGGCCACGGATCGCGCCGCCAGCCGAGGCGCGTGAGGCGGCGTCCGAAGGCGCGCGCCACGCGCGGCGGGAGAAACGCCGACACGTCGTCGAGGCCGCGGGCGGCGGCATCGCGCCGCACGGCTTCGTGCATCGCCAGCAGACGCTGCCAGCGTTCGCGCGGCGCGTCGCGATTCGATTGCGCCTGCGACGCATCCGTCCAATTTGAGTCATTCTGAATCCGCAGCTTCCCCGCCGTGGCGGGCAGCGGATGAGGAATCTCTCCGCCTCGGCATTCGGCGTCCTGGTTGCGCAAGCAGAGAGATTCCTCGTCCGCCGCAGCGGACTCGGAATGACAATCAGTCTGATCGCCGCGCGGCTCTGCGTCACGCCCCGGATCGTGCAGCAGGAATGCCTCAGCGGTCAGGCGCAGCAGCACGGCCATCGAGATTTCGCCGTCGTCTTCTTCGAGCACCAGCTTCGTGATCAGCAGCGGACTATCGAGGTCGGGCAACGCGTAGCCGAATCCCTGCGCCGCGTGCAGACGTTTCAGCGCGTCCAGATCGGCGGGCGAGTATTCGCGAATGCGCATTGCGGGGAGTAGGACAGGCACTCTTGCCTGTCCGGGGTTTCCGGCTTGACAAAACAAAGAGGACAGGCAGGAGTGCCTGTCCTACTACGGACCGGGGTTAGTAGCACAGGCACTCTTGCCTGTGCGCTTTTTCGATGCGCCGGGGGAAAACACACAGCCAGCCCCACGGGGCCACGGGAGTGGCTGTGCCACTAATTCACCCCGCGCACCAGTGCCCACGGATCGGGCATCAGCGACGGAATAAATCGTTCGAGACGAAACCAACTTCCCGCTGCGTTTGTGCCGATCTGGAAGGCGACGCGTTCGCCGAGCACGTTGATGGGCAGTTCCAAATCCTTGAGACCGGGCGTATATAAGGATAGCGAGGGCAACGCCGTCGGATACGCTTCGTTGTCCACAAACGCCGAAAGATTCAGCGCGCCGGCGCCTTCGGCGTACAACGTTAAATACGAAAATAGTTTCCGGTGTGAGCGCACCTCGTACTGCTGCTCGAGATCGTGGCTCAGGAAAAAGAACGTCGTGTAGTAGGAGTTGATCGCCGCGCCGTCGTCGGAATATTGCGTGTCCGACAATTCGTAAATTTTGCCGTTCCCTGCCCCGCCCGTGACGACCGTTGCCCACAAATAGTTGCGCGGTGCCGTCGGCGCGCTCGGCGAACGTCGCGCAATTCGCCACGATATTCCACGGGCACCAGCGGCGCGAGCGTCCCGGCGGCAAATAGTTTTCCGTTGTACGTCGAGAAGTGATACGGCCCCAGCGATTCGATTTCGCCGGCGTTGAAGCAGCTGCGGTAATCGAGCACCAAGACGCGCGACGGGCTGGTGGCCGCGCCGATCGGGACGCCGCAGAGGATGCGGCGATTTCGCGTGTCCACGCGCACCCAGATGGTGTCGCCGTAATCCCAATTGATGCTGTCCCAGATGGGCTGAATTTCCTGCGAGATTTTCACCGGCTCGCTGCCATCATAAATATACAGGCCTTCCCGCGCGGCGATGACGGCCCAGTCTTCGCCGACGTCCACGCCATTCACCGACGGCGTGCCCACGACGCGCGAAATTTCATTCACGGTCCACGCGGCGGGCTCGTTCACGCCGTCGTCCTGCGTGGAATAGAGCGAGCGCTCTTTCACCAGATACAAAATGCCGCGCAACTCGAACGCGGCGCGGACGCAGGTGCCGTCGCCGGGCGCGGCTTCGAGCAGGCCGCTCACGCCGTCGTAACTTTCCGGATCGCCCGCTTTCGAGCAGCGCACCACGCCGGTGTTGTACGGCGTCGTGCGGTGGGGAAAATCTCGATGTTGTCCACGACGAAGCCGTTGCCCGCGGGGCCCGGCGTGCCGTCGGCATAGACGCGCAGCACGAGATCGCTCGGAATCGTCGAGAGCGGCGCGGTGAGCGTGGCGATGAATTCCTGCCACGACGAGGTGACTTGCGCGGCGGTGACTTGCAGCCCCGTCGTGTTGATGCCGCCGGTCGGGCTATAGAGATGAACGTGCAGCGTGCCGGCGGTCGGCGCGCCGTAGGCTTTCACGCGCGCGCGCACGGAATACGAAGTGAGATTCGCGATGCGCGGGACGCCGTCTTCGTCGGCGACGGCGGATTGCGTGATGAGCCCGCGCGTGGCGGTGGACCCGTCGCCGATTAAATCGTACGCGCCGCCGAAGACGCCGCTATCGCGCTGGCCGCCGGCGAAAAATGTGGCGTCGGGCGTCCAGCCGAGCGGTGCGCCGCCCGCGGGATCGAAGCCGCCGTCGAACGTGAGATTCTGCCAATTATTTTGCTTGTTGCGTTCGCCCCACCAGAACAGGCGATCCGCGTAGCCGATCACGCCGGACGATTCCCCCAGCTCGACAAGACTGAAGAGAGGATCCGCGAGAGTGCCCGCCAGTAAATCGGAATCTGAGAAATCGAGTGTCCACGAGGTGGTCGTGGTGTCGTTGATCTGCATCTGCGGCGAGCCGTCGGTGCCGGTGGTGTAGTAGAACGACGCGCCGCCCGCCGCAGTGAACATCACAATGCGCGCGACGATGTTCGAGAGGCCCAGCGGAAGCGGAATGTTCGTCACTTGCGCGCGGCACGACCCGACCGACGTCCACGAAATCGCCGGTGAAGGCTGCGTGATGTAGCCCTGCCGCGTGAGATAGCGCCACGGCCACTTGATGCACGCCGGGCGTCAGCGAGCCTAGCGGATTCGCCGTGCCGCCCACGCCGGATTCGTTCGCGCCGATTTGCGTGTAGGTCACTTGCGTCGAGTTGACGATCGCCAGCACGGCGAAGGTGCCGTTCAGGTCCGAGGGAATCGCCGCGGTGCCGCCCGTGCCGGCTTCGTCGGCGCCTTGCTGATAGAAAGTGAAAATGGTTTGCGAGCCGTCCACGGTGAGAATCGTGAACGTGCCGTTGAAACTGGTGGCGCCGCCGGAGACGCCCGCGACGAGAATTTCGGCGCCCGCTGCGAGCGAGAGCGCGGAGGCGAGGGTCAGCGTGACGATGCCGGTCGCGCGCGAGATCGTGGCGATGGCGATCGGCGTGGCCGTGGTGACGCCCGCGATGACGAGTTGATCGGTGGAGAGAAGTTGATGCGGCGTCGCGGTGACGACGGTGACGACGTTCGACGCGCGCGAAATCGTGGAGATATTGGCGATCACGTCGGAAGCGGCCGCGCCGATGCGGCCAGCCGCCCACGCCGCACTGGCTCACGCGATCGAAATAGGTGCCGTCGTACTGGCGCGGGATGTCGATGCCGAATTTGCCGTCGCCGAAGGCGATGTATTCGCGCCCGAAAAGCGTGGACGACGCGCCGCGCGCGCCGGGCGACGATTGCCGGACGCGATGAGCGAGAGAGAGCCGGGCGTGATTTCGCCCCAGAGCGAGCCCGCGGAATCGAGCGCGAGCAACGTCTCGGCGAGATTCGCGCCGGTGATAGCTCTTGAGGTAATTGATGGTGGGATTTCCCGCGATCGGCGAAAAGACGGAGAGCAGGCCGGGCCGCGTCTTGACCGCGCCATTCAGAAACGCCACGTCCTGGCAATCGGGCGAGACGCCGAACGGCAGATCCGGCGCAGACATGTCCGTGACAATGCCGCCAAAGAGATCGAGTGGTACGTCGGTAGTGCCGAGTACGGTCATTTGGCTCACCGATGCTTACAGTTCATGGGGCTTGTAGAGCGATGAAATGGCTGCTATATATCTAGTATCTAGAAATTGCTTTTCTGCTTAAGACCTTGCGCGTCGAGCGAAGCAAATGGCCATTGAACAGCGAACCCGTCTCATTAAGCGAATCGAAGAGATTCGGAATTCCCACGTATTGTGCTTTTTGACCAGCGTTCGGCAGGGCGTTCCTTCGGCAATTGGTTCAGATTCAGTGCGTGTGTGCTTTGACCATCTGCAGTTACTGCCCTCCCGGCCTGTTGAGAAGCTGGATCTCTTTCTGTGCAGCAACGGTGGAGATGGAACTGTGCCCTGGCGACTCGTAGCCTTGTTCAGGGAGTTTGCCAACTCGCTGGGCGTGCTCGTGCCTTTTCGAGCGTACAGCGCCGCATCGCTCCTTGCCCTCGGTGCAAATGAGATCGTCATGCACCCGTTTGCTGAATTGGGTCCTATCGATCCAACTGTGTCGAACGATTTCAACCCCATTGAACAAAACACGGGGCGAAGGCTTGGAATTAGCGTTGAAGATGTCTCAGCTTACATCCAGTTCGTAAAGTCGACCGTCGGTATCACCCACGAAGATGAGCTTGTCAAGGCCCTCGAGATTCTCGCCACACAGGTGCACCCGTTGGCCCTCGGCAACGTTGAGCGTTTTCTCTCGCAGTCTCGAATGATTGCGAAGAAGATTCTGCTCACGCATATGGCACGCAACCGGGAGCACGACGTGAATGAAATCGTGGAAAAAATGACCTCCCGACTGTTTTTCCACGGCCATCCGATAAACCGCAAGGAGGCGAGGGAGGATATCGGCCTAGAAGTGACCCAGAATAACCCTCCCGAGTTGGAAACCTTGATGTGGGACCTATATAAGGAATACGAAGAGGATTTCGAGAACCTTAGCGTCCATTTCCCTCAAGGGGACCTCGCGCAAGTGGCTCCATCCGCCGGCCCCGCTCAGAAGGAGTACACCCTGTTGCATGCAATGATCGAGAGCTCCCGACTTACGAGCGCGTTCACTACCAAAAGACGCTACTCGATGCTGCCCGCAGCTCCAGGGCAGATCGCTATTCGAGAGGACATTCTGTCACAAGGTTGGACCCACTCGTCGGGAACTTAGCGCGGATTCCTGCGTCGATCGTCGTGCTCGCCTCGACGGGGTGCTCCCTCCGCACTGGTTGTCTCACGTCCCGCCTGGGAAGCGTAGAACCAATCTCGGGAGGCTGACAGCGAGCTCCAGTGCCCACGAACTGGACGGACGAACCGAAAACCATGAGCTTTGTTTCGGAGACGATCCGCGGCCGGACTACTAGGATGCTGTCTGTGTATTCCATCTGAGTCACCCTCGCTTAGGCGAACAAGAAGCGAAGTCCTACCAAACTACATTATAAGAATACCACCTTAGAGACCGAGTGAAGAAAAATCTCGCCGCGTGGCGCGAATCGCTCATCGGATTCACTTGTTACACAATCGCCCTATATCCGCTGCGCGAAGAATATGGCCGTCACCGGCGAATCGTGTTCTGCTCGCGCGCTCCGCTCCCCTCGCGAATCCGATTGTGCCTCACGGCATCTTCTGAAGCATTTCGCACGTCTTAGCGAACAAGCGGCACCAAGCGAATGTGGCAGCATACTCCTGCCTCACTATTGATTTGCGCGTATATTCCGCTTTGAGCGCAAACACCAGGCCAACCAAAACCTCTAGCGCTACGGTTGCGCCCAAGTGTTGCTGTCTTCCTCCTAAGCAATACCAGAGGACTGTCCAACCCAGAGCCAATGCGGCAGCGAACACCGTGCTCTGGAACGACAGAATATAGCGCCAGGCTCCTCTGTTATGGTCTCGGAAGGCGGATGGAAACTTGTCGCCATAAAACGTGGTCTCCCAGATTAGGAACGCCTTGCGCCGTTTGCAGTCCTCGATTCCGCTGTTCGGTGCGAATTCGCTCTGAATCCGATTTAGGGCAGTCCGCCACTTGCCCTCAAACCCCCCAAGGATTTCAAAAACTAGCCTGTAGAACTGATGGACACCGAATCCAAGTGTCGGTACGGCCACCGCTCCTAGAACTTTGTTGCCTTCCGACTGAATCAATGCGGGATGCGTGATGACTATAGCGCACAACAGAACTGCTCCAGGAACTGAAAACCAAATGAAGGTCTCCATGCGCCGCCTCCCCATTTCTATCCTTCAGTTATCTTAGCGAAGGTAGATACCGGTCGCCAAGCGTCAAGGAACCGCAATCCATTGCGCGGCGCTGATGACTCGGACAGGAGAGTACCCCCACTGAAACTGCCCCACTACCGGGCTTGTCGCCAAAGTGAAGCGCCTGCCGACCGCCTCGGGAAGTTGAAGGCATACAATCTCGGTCATCCGGTCCTACGCGAGGAGTCCTTCCCTCGCAGCTCCCCGTCTTCTAATCGACTACACAATCGGCCCATACCCGCTGCGCGACGAATACGGCCGGCGGCGGCGAACGGTGTTCTGTTCGCGTTGCACGGCGCGCGCAACCAAATCTTCCAGCGCATCGTCGCCGGCGCCGTCCCAACGCTCCGCCAGCGGCGATCCGCGCGACGCCGACGCCAGCGCCGCGGTGTAATACGCGATCGCTTCCTGCGCGTTGCGGATCAGCACCGGGCTGGTGCCGTCCGCCAAATCGGGCAACGCTTTCTGATAGCGCAAACGAATTTGCGTGTCCTGCGTCGCGCCGAGGAACCACAATCCGTCCGCGCGCCACTCCCACAAATCCAGCGTGATTCCCTGCTCTTGCGACGGCAACCCGCCGTGATCGGTGAGGTCCACCATCTCGACGAAATCGTCGGTGGAAAGATTTGCGCGCTCCCACAATTTCGTGGGCACGATGAGATCGCTCGGCAATTGGTTCGGCGGCGCGGTGGAATCGGTGATGGACACTTGCAGCGAAGGATCCACCGCGACCACCGCGGGCACCACAAGCAGCACGTCGTCCGAGAGAAATCCGGCCGAGCCGATGTTCGCGAGCGCGCGCTGCACTTTGCGATACGCCGCGTTGGCGTACGGAATCAGCAACGTGTCGGTGAAAAGATTGCCGGCCGCGTCGTTCAGCAGCGAGCGCACCAGCGACGTGATCTGCCCGGCCGTGTTGTATGCGGTTGTGCCCAGTACCGGCATGAGATCCTCCAGGGGACGAGGCAAGGATGCAAGGTGACAAGGATGCAAGTGACGATTGCGCCGCGGTATGACGATTGGTTTTGCAGTTGTAGGGGCGGAGCTTGTCTCCGCCCGTTTTCATGGTCAACGGCGCGTGAATTGTGAAGGTCAAGACCCCCCACACGCGTAAATCCGACGTGTGGGGCACCCGCGGAGAAAACCGCAGAGCGGGCGGAGACAAGCTCCGCCCCTACAGACGGAAAGAAGTCGCAAACGATAATCGCGCGAGTGGAGGCTACTGCCCTCGCAATTTCTGCCCGATGTAAATCGCGGCGGCGCCGCCCAGAAAAAACGCCGCGATGAGATAGTGATGAATGCTGAGAATGCCGCCGGTAATGAGCGCGCCGACGCCCGCGAGTTCAACGATTTCGCCAATCTTTTGCGATTGCGGGGTAGTGGTGGTCATGATGATCTCCTGATCTGATAGTCGAGAAATAGTTTCCGCAAAATTCATCGCGGCGCCACCTAAGCCCTGTGTCGCCTTACGGGGCTCGCGCGGTTTTGCTCCGGCTACCCAGGGCTCCCGCCATGGGCTATTGCTTTGTTTCGCCCCTACGGGGCTTGTTCCTGCTTGTCTTTGCGCGATGGATCGAAGCAGCAATCCAGCGCCGGAGGCGCGGCACAAGTTAGCCCAGGGCGGGAGCCCTGGGTACGCAACCCCCACAAAATACTTTCAAGGAAGCCCCGGCGGGGCGACAGAGGCTCTACGCCTTCGCGCGATTCTCGTGGCTCGGCGCTTTCGGAGGAATGCCGGCCTGCGTCGCGGTAACCAATCCCAATTGCTGGGCTTTTTCGCGATTCAGAATTGCGCCGCACGATTTGCAGACGGCCACGTTGGGCTTCACGCGTTCGCCGCAGCCGGGACATTCCTGCGATTCGCGCAGCTCGTAATTCCATTCGCGTTCGAGGCCGAGGGTGCGCGCGGCGCGGCGTTGCAGATCGTCGAGAGAATAAATGCGAGTGGCTGAACGCGCCCATTCGCGATCGGCTTCGGCGACTTTGCGCCGATAGAAAGCTTCGAGACGCCGCTCGGCCGCGGCGATTTCTTCGTCGGTGGGCGCATCGCCCGCGCAGACGAAGGCGCCGAGAAAACTGTCTTCGCCGGCGTCGCCGTTGATTTCGCGGCAGAGATCGTCGGCGATTTCGCGCGCGCTGACGCGCAGATCCATGGTGCGCTTGTCGCCGAGGTCCATGACGCTGGTGCGCGGCGTGACGACGGTAACGGCGACGCGCCCAGTAGGACAGGCACTCTTGCCTGTCCAGGGTTTTTCTTCTGCGGAAGAAGATGGACAGGCAGGAGTGCCTGTCCTACCGGAGGCGGCATCCGCTGTCACACCGTTAATGAAGAAACGTGCCGTAGGTGCGATGCAGCGTCCAGGTATTCTCGGTGACGTTGGCGATGACTGCGGTTTCTGCGGACATCGAGTGCTCCTTCTGAGTAGGACAGGCACTCTTGCCTGTCCAGGTTTTTTTCGGTGGGGTAAGACAGAAGAGGACAGGCAAGAGTGCCTGTCCTACTAAGCGCAAATCGCAAGTGTTGTCATTCTGAGCGAGCGTTTCGGCTCGCCGGGTTTGCGGGACGGCGAGCGAGGAATCTAGCGGTTGCGTGCGAACGGCGCGATCTCAACCACGAGCGGCTGGTCGCCCGCAGGGCGAAACCGCGAGATTCTTCGCTCCGAGGCGGCGGGCCCTCCCACGGAGGGCCTGAAGGCAAAGAGCCGCCTCTCCGACTCAGAATGGCAGCAATTTCGTTTTCAGCCTGCTTACGTAACGCTCACGAATGGCGCGCCGCTGAACGCACACGCGGGATCGCTCAACACGGCGTCGGCGTAAGCGTCGTATGCGCGATCCTCGTACTCGTCGCGACGCGCGAGCGCGGCACGCCGCTCGGACGCCAGCAGCCTGCGCGACCATTCAATCGCCCGCGCCACGTGCGACACAATTTCCGGCGTGAGTTGCACGAATTCGCCACGCGCCCCTTGCAGCGTGAAGCAGTGCTCGTACTCGCCGCGCGAAGGATACGGCCCCAGCGCCGGGATGCTGCGCCCGTCCTCGATCTCGAGCGTATTGGACAGCCACGCGCGCGGCGAACCATACGCTTCCGGCGGCGACCCAGCGTTCGATGTGCCAACGATCCGGCGGCGCGTACTTCGGTTCTTCGCGCAGTTCGACGACTTCGCGCACGAGTTCTCCGGCGGCGTTGCGGTCCTGCCATTTGCCGCCGATCCACGTCAGGCGATTCCAACCCCACACGGCGCGGTAGTTGTTGCGTCCGAAGCGATTCACGCCGCCCGCGAGACGCAGCGCGCGCGTGGCCCAGTCGGGCGTGCAGTGCGTTTCGCGAGTGACGCGGATCATGGGGGTGCGAATCGTTTTTGCAGTTGTAGGGGCGGAGCTTGCCTCCGCCCGGCTTTTTCGGTGGGTGCCCCACACGTCGATTTTACGTGTGGGGATTTTCGTTC
>CAWCYS010000003.1:0-82082 GCA_963799715.1 Terriglobia bacterium
TGTTATGTGCAGGTTGTACTTCGACGACGTATTGCTCGGTTGAGAGTATTCTGTCCGCAGGATCGAAAGACCTCTGTCCCCGGGCGCCAGCTCGATGTGCATATCGGACAGGGCGCGCTTATCGGAGTCGGAAGGATGCGAACCGGCATCCGTCTGCAGCATTTGGAGCAGCTGGACGTTGACGGCCGCCTGTGCCTTTTCGAGTGTGACTCCCGGCCTCAGGCGGCCCACGAAGTTGAGCCAGTAGACTCCCCGATCTTCGAACCTGTTTGCCTGGCGATTAATCCGGGGTTGAGCGACGAGCGGAAACCAGAAATCCTCGGACTGCGTGCTCTCGCCGAAAAAATCGGGCCCCGCGACACCTACCACTGTGATTGGTGCATCGTTCACTTCAATGACCCGGCCCACGACGGAAGGATCATCGCTGTACCGCTGGTGCCAGTAGGCATAGCTCATGACCGCGACCGCCGGCGCGCGGGGCCGATCGTCATCGGGAGAAAGCATTCGGCCAGCCGCGGGCTTCACGCCGAGCACCGAGAAATAATTCCCGGAAACTACTTTTCCATGTCCAAATTCGGCGTGCGCGCCCGCACTCGAACCGGGAGTCTGAATCTTTAGAGCGTATCGGCTGGTGTCAAAGGCGGCTAGGTCGGTGAAGGAATCGTCGTGGTCGCGGAAGAAAAGATAGTTGTGATAGCTGAAGCGGTACCATGCGCCTCTCGGGAGGTCGCCGGAGTGGCTCCCTCCCGAAGGATTGCCCGAAAAGAGGACGAGTTGCTCCGGATTTGCCACGGGAAGCGTTTTCAAAATTACCGTGTCGAGCAGACTGAAGATCGCCGTCGTCGCGCCGATGCCGAGCGCGAGCGTGAGCACCGCCACCGCTGTGAATCCCGGGCTGCGCCGCATCATGCGCAGGCCGTAGCGCACGTCTTGCCAAAGCCGTTCGAGCCACGCCCATCCCCACATGTCGCGCGTCGTCTCCTTCACCAAGCCAACGTTGCCGAACTCGCGCCGCGCCGCCGCGCGCGCCTCACCTGCCGATCCGCCGCGCTCCTCGCGCTCGCGCGCGGCCATCTCCAAGTGCGCGCGAATTTCCTCGCTCAATTCCTCATCGTGCTTCCCCCGTTGCCACGGCCGCTTCATGACTCGGACTCTCCCCGTGCCGCGTTGAGGATTCCGGCGATGGCGCCACTGAGTTGTGCCCATCTTGAGCGTTCACTCGCGAGTTGCTTTCTGCCTTTCGGCGTCAGGCGATAGACGCGGACGCGCTGCTTGTTCTCCGACATCTTCCAGTCCGCGGCGATCCACTTCTTGCGTTCCAAGCGGTGCACCGCGGGATAGAGCGAGCCGGTGTCCACTTGCAGAATGTCGCCGGATTGCGACTGGATGGCGCGGCTGATTCCGTAGCCGTGCTGCGGGCCCCAGCGCAGCGTTTGGAGGATGAGGAGATCGAGCGTGCCTTGCAGAAGTTCGATGCGATTCTGATAGCCGTCTTTCACAGTAACCTCCGAACTTTCGCGGGCCAATCTGCGACCGTCTGCCGCCACACCTGCTCGCCGAAGGCAAGTGAGCTGGCCCGCGTTCCTCAACGCGAGAGGATGTAGAGACTCTACCCCTCATGGATGTAGAGTGTCAACATCCATCGGTTGAGACGCACGGAGGGGGAAAACGTAAGCAGGAAAAGAAAAGTTAACCTGGAAGCGAAGCCGTCAGCGTTCGCCCCATTTCAATTTGTCGCGGAGAATCTGGTAGTAGGTGCGTTCGGGCGCGCGGACCAGGCGCAATCTTTGTTTGGCGCGCACGATCTCCACGCGGTCGCCCGGGTGGAACGCGATACCCACTTGGCCGTCGAGGGTCAGCGTGACCGGTTCGCCGGGACCTACAAACCTCACTTCGATGTGTGATGTTTCCGGAACGACCAGCGGGCGATTCGTGAGCATGTGCGGACAGATCGGCGTAATAAGAAATGCTTCCACGCGCGGATACATGATGGGCCCGCCTGCCGCCAGGGAATATGCCGTCGAGCCCGTCGGCGTGGAAATGATCAGGCCGTCGGCCCGGAAATCGCTGACGAACTCGCCGTTCACCGTCAACGTAAGATCGATCATGCGCGCGAGGGCGGCTTTGTTCAGCACGGCGTCGTTGAGGGCGTGATGGCGTTCCAGCTGTGTATGGTCACGAAGCACGCGGACGTCCAGCATCACGCGTTCGCTGGTGCGGTTTTTTCCTGCGAGCGCCTGCTCCAGAATTGGGTACAACTCGGCGAGCGTCACGCTGGTGAGGAAGCCCAAGCCTCCGAGATTGACCGGCAAAATCGGCACGCCCCGTTCATTATCAAGCCGCGCGGCAGCAAGCAAAGTGCCGTCTCCGCCAAGGACGATCAGCAAGTCCACGATGCGCGGCAACTCTGCGCGCGGACGCTCGTGGCCCGGAATCGACGCCGACGCCGCCGTTTCCGAATCCACAAACACTTCGAACGTCGTGTTTCGCGAGCCAGGAGAGCAAACCGGGAACGACGGCGGCGATGTCATTGGGCCGCGGCCGAGAAATTATTCCAACCTTGTGAATCACTTGGCTCACGCAGGCATTTTACCTTACTACCGGCGCGTCGTGCCGGGCGTAGAGAAAGAACTCCTGATTTCCCTCCGCGCCGGGTATACGCGACGGGACCGTGCCGATGACGCGCAATCCAGCAGCGCTGGCGGCGGCGCGGACGCGTTCGACGGCGCGTTCGTGCAGCGCGGGATCGCGCACGATTCCGCCTTTGCCGATGTCGCCGCGGTCCAGCTCAAATTGCGGCTTGACGAGAATTAAAAACTCGGCTTCGGCGCACGCGCATGCGACGACGGCGGCCAAAATCTTTGCGACTGAAATGAAGGAAACGTCAATGACGACCATGCTCGGTGGCGCGGCGAGATCTTCGGGGCGAAGGTTGCGCGCGTTCTTCTCGATTTGCACGACGCGCGGATCCGTTTGCAGCTTCCAGGCCATCTGGCTCGTCGTCACATCCACGGCGAAAACGCGCTGCGCGCCGCGTTGCAGAAGGCAATCCGTAAAGCCGCCCGTGGAAGCGCCGACATCGAGGCAGATTCTGTCCGCGATATTTACACCGAAATCCCGCAGGGCGCCTTCGAGTTTCGTTCCGGCGCGGCTTGCGTAGCGATGGCCGGAGCCGGTGACCTCAATTCGCGCCCGCACAGGGATGGCCGCGCCCGCCTTCGCGTTTCGCTCGCCTTCGACGGAGACGACGCCCGCCAAGATAAGGGCCTGTGCCTTCTGGCGAGATTCCGCGAGACCGCGCTCGACGAGCAAAACATCGAGCCGTTTCTTCTCGATCTTTTTTGCAGGTGTCACGTCGGGGTTTAAGGCGTTCGAATTTACGCGCGGCGCAGAACCAGAAACTCCGCGAGCGCGCGAAGATTTGCCGCGCGAGCGCCGTAAGGCTCGATTTCAGCCAGGGCCTTGGCTGCCAACTCATTCGCGAACGCGTGCGAGCGTTCGAGGCCGAATAGGGCGGGATACGTCGCCTTGTTCTGCGCTTGATCTTTGCCGGCGGTTTTGCCGAGCGCGGCGGAGGATTCTTCAACGTCCAAAATGTCGTCCACAACCTGAAATGCCCAACCGATATGCTCGCCGAAGCGGCGCAGTCGTTCAACATCTTCCGCTGCGGCGCCCCCGGCGATTGCACCCGAGACGACCGAAGCGCGAATCAACGCGGCTGTCTTGGAGCGATGAATGTATTCGAGAGTTTCCGGGGTGGCCTTCTTGCTCTCGGCTTCGAGATCGGCCACCTGCCCGCCCACCATTCCGTTGCGCGTGCCCGCACCGGAGGCAATCTCGGCGAGGACTGCAACTCGGCGCGCTGGCTCAATCGGCGCGGCAGCCAGCACCTCGAAGGCGAGCGTGAGCAGCGCGTCACCGGTGAGAATGGCGATCGCTTCGCCGAACATCTTGTGCGAAGTCGGCTTGCCGCGGCGGAGATCGTCGTTGTCCAGCGCGGGCAGATCGTCGTGAATCAGCGAATAGGTGTGGATGAATTCCAGCGAGCAGGCGACCGGCAGAATCGGCTCGAGTTGTGCGGTGAAAATGCGGGCCGATTCGAGGCACAGGATCGGGCGCACGCGTTTGCCGCCGGCAAAAATGCTGTAACGCATCGCCTTGTGAATGGAGGGCGGCGGCGCATCTTCGGCGGGAAGCAGCCGGTCGAGGGCCGAATCCACGAGCTTGCAATCGGGCTCGAAAAATGCAGGATAGGTCGTCATGCGATCATGCAACGGAATCGCGAGTGCCGGCGCGGCTCGCGAAACGCGTCAGGCCTCTTCCTCGCCCTCGGGCTCGAAGGGCTGCGCGGTGAGTTCGCCGCCGGCTTTTTTCAAGAGAATTTCCACTTTGCCTTCGGCCTGTTCGAGCTGCTTCTGACATTCGCGCGAAAGGACGACGCCCTCTTCAAAAAGTTTCATGGCATCGTCGAGCGAGAGATTCGCATTTTCGAGACGGCGAACGATTTCCTCGAGGCGCGCGAGCGAGTGCTCGAACTCCGGCTTCTTTCCGGGCTCGGGGCCCGCCTTGCGGGTTTGCGGCGGATTTGCGGGCATTTTAAGCCTCGACTTTCATTCGACGACGCGCGCTCCACGGCGGTGCGTCACTTCTGGCAGTTCGGGCAATAAAACGTCGAACGGCCCGCTTGCGTGATGCGGCGAATCTTTCCACCGCAGCGAGGGCACGGCTTTCCTCCGCGGCCGTATACCGCAAGGATCTGTTCGAGACCTTGAAACCACCACTCGGGGTCGCGGAAATCGGGTGCCGGATTCAGGCAGCATTCTAAAGCACGCCGAAGAACCGAAACAACGGCTTTGTGCAGGCGGCGAATTTCCGCGGTGCGGAGTGAGTTCGCCGGGCGGCGCGGGTCGAGGCGTGCGCGCCAGAGCGATTCGCTGGAATAGATGTTGCCGATGCCGGCCAGGCGAGTCTGGTCAAGGAGTGCGACTTTTACGGGACGATCCGTGCGGCCGAGAATTTGCGCCAGCGTCGCGGCGGCGAATCGCGAAGAAAGCGCGTCTGGGCCCAGCGAGGCTATGCCGGAAACTTCTTCGGGAGCTGCGTGCCACTCGACCCGGCCTAGATGGCGCGGATCGACGAAGGCGAGCGTGCCGCGATTGAGGTGGAAGAGAACGTCCGCGTGGATGTCTTTCGGCGTTCGTTTCCGCGCGCCGTCAGACCACAGCAATTGACCATCGAAGCGGAAATGGAAGATGAGGCAGCCGCGCGAGAGCGGGAGAAGTAAGTATTTTCCGCGCCGTTCGACGCGGAGGATCTTCGCGCCGCAAATATGGCGCGGAAGTAACTTTCGCTGAGCGGCTGGGACCACCACCGGGTGAACGATTTTGCATCCGCGAATCGTCTGTCCGCGAACCACTGGGCGCAGCGCTCGGGCCACGGCTTCGACTTCCGGCGCTTCCGGCATGACCACGACTATAGCAGCAGTTTGCCGAGCAAATGACGGAGCGGAAGCAGAGAAGGAAGCACAGATGGACACGGATTGATGCGTGTCGGGTGCTATTCTTCCTTCAGAAGGGAATGTGCTCTAACCAAATTCCCGAAGGGGAGCGAGGGCTTTGCGTTACATTCGCCGCGATTTTCTGGCTTTTCCCTTCGCGGTAAGGATGCGGGATTTGTCTCGGGTCATCGATTTGATGAACTCCACCCGGCGGAAACGAACCCCGGACCAATCCTCGTCAATGGCGACGCTCCTCACGCACTCGAAGCCCAGCTTGCCCAGGATGTTCCAGCCGGTGTCGCGATTGAATTCGCATTTGTATTTCTTTGAAGTTTGCTTGGGATAGGCGAACCAGATGACGGCGTCGCCTTCGGCGCGGCCGGCAACCGTCTTAGCCAGCGAGTCCACTTCCGCCTGTGTAGTCACAAACGCGAGTGAAAACTCGATGTCATCGCGCCCTTTCAAATCGCGCAGAATGTTCACGCCGCGCAGCGCGGCCAGTTCTCGCTCGAAACTCTTCGGCGCGTTGAGGACGACGACGCTTTTCTGATTCTTGAGGTTCAGTTTTGCGAATGTGGATAGCATTGATTCCAACTCCCTCTCAGAAATCCGGGGCACTCTTCGTTCACGCAACCGACAGTTCAAGTCCCAAGGCGGGGATTGATCTTCTGCTCGAGGCGACGCGCCAACGTCACGCCCAAGGAGTACGCGTACAGCCAAACCTTCAGCACCAGTTCCGGCACATACACGGCGCAGCCTTCCTCGCCATAGGCCTGCTCGAATTCGCGCAGGTCCAAACGCTCCACTAGGCGATGCACGAAAAACGCCGAGTGACTTCCCCCAACACATCCTTCCCATTGGGCGGCCACAGATTCGCCTGATCCGGGCTCTATGGTTGAGATCGGCCTATACCTCTTTACTGCACGATTTCCTCGAAAAACTCAAGCCAGTTCTCACGCACACCCCTCAGGCTTGAAACAACGGGCGGGCCGCGAGAGTGGCGAGCGCGGCATCGACGCGCACAAAGGCGTGGTCCCCGTGAGGAGTTCTTCAGAGAATGGTTTGCGGAGGCCATGGGCGTGTCGCGGCGGACCCTGCTTCTTCTTTGCGTCTTGGCGGGAACGATCGCCTTTGGCTGGATTGCATGGCGCCGAACCCGCGTCGCATCGCATAGGGCGGGATCGAATGGCGTGATCGTCGAGAAGCAGGGGGAGAACTTTGCGTCGCGCACATTCGATCCGGCGAATCCGCCGGCGGATATGCCGACGATGAGTCCGGGAGAAGCGGCGGTGTGCGATTCGAATTTCACTTCCGGTGCGAATGTCAGCGGGGATGTGCGGGATAGGGACTCGACGCACGAAATTGTGACGATCACTCAGATTCGCGTGACGCTGGGGCTGGAAATTACGATTTGGTTGCCGGCCGGCGCGGCGCAGCACGTGATCGAACATGAGGACGGGCATCGGCAGATTTCGGAATATTATTATCGCGACGCAGGGAATATGGTCCAGCGGATTGCGGCGGGATACATTGGAAAGCAAGAGATGGTGTCCGGCACCGATTTGAACGGCCAGGCTGATGTGTGGCTTCAGCAAATGGGCAAAGAGATTTCGGATGAATACAACAGGGAATTGAATCCGGACCCGGCACAGCAGCGCTACGACTTGATTACAGATTACAGCCGCAATGGCGTGGCTGCAGCGGATGGGGTGGGGCAAGTGCTGAAGGATGTGGCGGGAGCGCCAGCGACAAATCCTGGAAATTGATCAAATTGGGTTGCGGAGAGTGACATGCAAGGGTTCCAATCCGAGAGATTGTGTCGTCCCTACGTGTGTGCGTGGAAACTCCGAAAAGCGCTCCTCAGCGGCTAAAGTCGCATTGACTTTGCGGCACTTACGGCACGACTAAAGTCGTGCCCTGACGTAATCCCCTAGTTCTCGTGCGCACACTACCGGGCTGCTTGAGGAGTTTCACGTCAGGGCGATGACTTCGTAATCGCGGACCGACGGTACATCGAATTGGACCGCGCCGGCGGATTGGCGGAGCGCGAGCGTTGCCCCGGAACGAAGAGCGCGCGCGGTGGTGGGGGTTTTTCCGGCCGGCACCTGGAGCGTCACGTGCAGCGGGCCGATCGGATAAAACTTGTGAATGAAAGGGCGCGTCGCGTTCGGATTCGTATAGTTCACGATGTGGAGCGCGAGGCCGGGTTCAGTCTCCCAGGCGAAGAGTTCCATCAAGCCGTCGCCTTCGACCGAAACCGCCGGCGCACGATCTCCCAAGAGCCAACGGACGGAATTCGTAATGAGCTGCGATAGATCCGGAATCCCCGAGCGCCATGCGGTGCGCTCAACGTCGCCGGGGAAATAGACCACGCGTGAAGATGCGAGCTGGCGGAAGACTGCCGTCGGTTCCTCGGTATTGGCCACTCGCGGGTAAACCATCTCCGGCGGAAAAGTCGGGTAGGGCGGCACGAGAGAAAGATAAGTCTCATCGGCTCCGAGGTAACTCACGGGCACGCGGAATTCGGGCGCGGGCAGGATCTGCGTATCCTGAAAGCTCTCGAGAATCGGGTGGGCGCGATGGATGTGCATGTAGGTGTTGATCGCGGGACCTTCGACGTCGCCGGCGGCGTGCACGTCAAAAAGATCGGCCAGACCGAAATCGCCGCGAATTTCGCCCCATTCGTTGTAGCGGGAAGTTTCAAACGTTGCGAGCAGATTGCCGCCGGAATGCACGTAGCTACGAATGGCCTCGCATTCCGCGTCGCGGAGCAACGCCGCGTTTGGAATCAGCAGCGCGCGATAGGGCTTGAGCGTCTCCGCGGAGAGGTTTCCCTGGTGGACGAAATCGAAGGGGATTCGGCCATCGAGAAGCGAATAGTAAAGCCCTTCCAGATAATCGGCGGAATCGATCGGCGCACCATTCAGATGGCGCTCTTCTTTGCCTTCGGCGCGATAGAAAGAAATCGTGCTTTGCGGATACAGCACGGCGACGTTCCGCGAGAGAGCGGCGATTGCGGAAGTGCGGTTCATTCGCGGCCAGCCACTGATAGAAATCGCGGCCCGTTTTCCGCCAGCGATTGTCGAGCGGCGAGCCCCCGAGCCAGTGAAACCAGGGCACCATGCCACTGGCGGCGCATTGCGCCATCCACAGTGTGAGCTCGGGAGCAGGCTTGGCCGCATGACGCCACAGCGGCGAGCTAGTGGTGTAAGCGCCGATGACATTCGTCACGGTGCGATCCCCCATGACGGATCGCGCCACGCGGCCCTGCTGCGCCGCGCCCCAAATGGGCCGGTCTCCGAAACGCCCCTGATTGTCGGCGTTGAACCACGCGGCGAACTCGCTGATCTTTTTCAGGTCCTTTACGGTGCGAATGCCGCCGCCGAGATTGCCGACGTAAACGGACTCCGGATTCGTTTCCTTCGCGACGCTGTCCCAAAGACTCCAGATCTGCGCGGTCCGCTCCATATAGATTTCGTAGAATTTCCGATAGGCGGGGCTCTGCGCGTCGGGCAGGGCCGGGGGAACGCCGCCGGTCTGTTCTTTGTACATTTTCTGGCAGGTGGGGCAGAAACAAACTTCGAGCGTGCCGGTACTGGGCCACGCGTTGGTGAAAAATCCGTCGGGTTTGTAGCGCGCATTCATCTCGCGGTAGATGGCGGGCATGTGTTCCGTGTAATAGTCCGTGAACATGCACGTCCGGGTGAGCCAGGGGCATTCCAGGCGGACGCGGGGGGTGCCGTCGGCGTCACGCTGAATCCATTCCGGATGCGCGTTGAGGGCCTCCTCGAAAACGTAAAAGGGATCCATGCGGGCGACGACGCGAATATTCCGCTTGCGCGCGGCCGCGGCCATTTCGCCGAAGAGATCACGCGAGCCGAGATACGGGCTGCGATGATGGAAGGGAACCTCGGTCGGATACATGGCTTCGATGCCGCCGCCGTTGATGAGCACGGCGTCAATCTTCAAAGAGGCCCAGTAGTCCATCCAGGCGTTCGGATCGATCGTCAACGGGTCAATCTCGTTGTAATTAATCTGGCCGCAGCGCCGCATGGTGGCGTACCACGGTTTCGCGTCCGTGGGATTTGCGGCTTGGGCTAGAGAATGAGGAATCGAAGCTACGACGAGTGAACTTGCGGACGCCGCTATGAATTCGCGCCGGGTCATCGGGGTCATGGAATCTTCTCCTGAAAAAGTGCGCGGTTCACCGCGAACGTTTACCGCAGGCGGTTCGCCGCGAGGGTTCGCCCCCGTACGGGGGTGAACCGCGAACGGAGCGCCGAGGGCGCTGTGACCCCGGCGGGCGGATTGTACACGTAGGACGGAGACGAAAGAAGCTCTCGAGAATTGATTTGGCGGGCTATTGCTGCGGAGCGGCGTCGGGCTTGTAGCTCAGGACGGCCTGGCCATTCACGATCTGAATGCCGTCCACATCGGGAGGGAGGCGCAACTTTTCGCGATTTTCGGGCGAAGACATCAGCTTGTCCACCGCGGCCTGAAGCGTGGATTGCGGCAGCGGCATAGAACCGAGTTTTCCGGCCACGGGATCGAATTTCAAATAGCCGTTGTCCGCGCTGAGGTGGCCGTCGAGTTCGAGCGACATCTCCTTGCCGTGAAAATCAAACAGCACATAAATCTTTGCGAGGTCGCCGACCATATCCACTTTGAAATCTTTGACGTTGGATTGCATCTGCTCGAGGGTCTCATTCGTGTCGGCGTTGGCATCGGGGGACGAGGAATCTCCGGGCTGCGCCGACGGTGACGCTTGATTTTGCGCAGCATCGTTTTCGGACGCGTCGGGCGTGGCTCCGGGCATAACGTAATTGGTGGTCGGCTGAGACGAGCCTTCCGTGGCGACCGATCGCTGCAGATAGGAATTCAACTCCGTCGGGTCGAGCTGAACTTGCGCGGGCTGTCCATTGGCTTGCGTCTGGCCGGCGTCGGCGAATTTTTGCTGAGCCCGGGCCGCCGCGCTTGGGTCATAAGGAATCTTGGGAGCAGGGGATTGGTGGGCCACCAGAATCAGCGCCATCACCATGACGCCCAGCGCCGACCAGCGCACGATTCTGTACGCGATCTTGAATGGGCCGGCACTCTCGGGCGGCTTTGGCGAGATTGGCTCGGGCGCGGCTGGCGGTGCCGGTGAGTTTGGCGCGGGGATGGGCATGAAGGGCCTCGAATTGAGTCTACCAGCGGGTTGAGGGATTCGCCGCTTGACGGCTCGATGCGATGGGGAATGGGGCACTGTACCTAAGTACAGGTCGTCAAGAGGGGAAAATACGCGCCCTTAGGGAGCGGGATTCAGAAGGAGTGTATGCACGCGGGCGGATTCTTCGGCGGCTTCGGAGAAAGGCGCAGCGATGGGGCGTCCGGCGTACCACTCGCTGAACTCGTCTTTGTAATTTCGGCTCAGGAACTGGCCGGATTCGCCGGCAGTGATTTCGAGTAGGGAATTGTCCCAATCAGAGAGATCGGCTACGAAACGCATCGAGGGGCCATGCGTATTCGTCATCGCCTTCACGGTGAAGACGTCGCCAGATTGGGGAAGAGGGCCGATGCTGAACAGTCTGCGCAGAATGCCGACACGGCCCAGCGGATGATAGATCGCCAGAGCGTTGCGCGCCCCCAGCGTCCACGCGGAGGGATCGGAGTTGTGCGTTTCCGCGGCGAGTTGTGCGACGGCATCGTCGGCGGAGTGGATCAGCAATTCGTCGTAATTGCGAAAGCCTTGCGGCAGCCAGTTCGCGGGGCGTTCGCGGAGCAGCCAATCGACGAAGACGGCGGAACGCCAGGAGTAGCGGTCGGTATCCTCGCCCAGATACGGTGAAAGCACGTTGCGTAGGAACGCTTCGCGCGTGGCGATAACGAAGGGATCTTCCGCCGAATTCGCCTCGGCGAGTCCATCCCAATTCGCGAGGCGGGCCAGAAGATCGTGGGTGCGCGTATCTTGCGGGAGAGCGGCGCGCGAGGCTTGCACCAGCGCGGCAGCTAAGCGCTGATCGGGAAGGCTTAGCACATCGTTCTGAATTTCGTTCATATCCGCGGGAGATAGGTTATTTCTCGCCGAGAGCAGATCGTAAATTCGCTCAGTGCGCCACGGAGCAGCCCAGCGATCGGTGATGATAGTGCGGATAGTTGGGGCCAACGACGCGGGCGTTCGCCGTGGCGATGATTCCGCCGGGCGGATTAAAACTTGCGGCAATTCGTCGAATGGGATGTAACCCGTCCAACCGTAATCGTCGGTATCGCCGGGAACGGGAACGGAGCCGTCGCCCTTTTTGCGAATGGGAATTTTCGCGGCGACGATGAAGCCGATGTTGCCGTCCACGTCGGCGTAAACGGCATTTTGCGCGGGGCCGACCACGTCGCGCAGTGCGTCCTTGAATTCCTGCCAGTTTTGCGCGCGGCCCATCAGCAGATACGAATGGCTTAGGCCGCCCGGCTGGAGCGCGCTCCACTGAAGCGCGTAGCCGGTGTTGCCATCGCGCTCGACGACCGGACCGTGCCGCGTGGTGTAAACGTCGAACTGCTGCGCGGCTTGGCCACGGATTTTTATTTCTTCGGTGCGGACGTTGGCCTTGAGCCATTGGCCGTTCGCGCGATAGTTTTCAGGATTCGCGGAGTCGAACGTCTCGACGTAGAGGTCCTGGACGTTGGCGCCATCGTTCGTGAAGCCCCAGGCGATGCGATCGTTGTGGCCGAGGATGACGAGGGGTTCGCCGGGCAGCGCCACACCTGCGACGTTCCACCCCGGCGCCGTGAGATGCACGGCGTACCAAATGTCCGGCATCGTGAATTCGAGATGCGGATCGTTCGCGAGGAGCGGCCGGCCAGTGGATGTGTGCGCGCCGCTGACGACCCAATTGTTGCTGCCGGTACCGGCGCGAACGTCTTCGTTATTCTCATCGGAGCCGGCGAGGAAGGAGAACGCTTCGGATTCGGCGCGCGCGGCTGGCGAGACAGAGCGAAGGGAAGGGAATGCCGGGCTGAAGCCCGGCGCTACATTTCCTGCGCGGTCGACATCGGATGTGGAGACCGAGTTTGCGGGATCTCCGGGCGGCGGTGCGCCGCCGACGATGACGCGATCGTCCGGCGAATCTTGGGAGAAAAGTTGCGCGGCGCGATCGGGGCCGACCTTTTGCGTCACCCAGGCGCGATCGATCTCCTGCGGCCACGTGTTCGAGAGCGTGCGGCACATGTAGCCGACGATGGCGAGCGAATCGGCGGGCGTCCACGGGCGCGGCTTGTAACCTAGCGCCACAAATTCCCACGGCAGGCGATTCTGGTGAGACGCGATGAAGGCGTTCACGCCGCGAGCGTAGGCCTCAAATAGCGCGCGGCTTTCGGGATCAAGAGCGGCCGCATCGCGCTCGGCCGCCTGCTTGATGCCGTAAGTGCGAAAGAGACGATCGCTCGTAAGCGCAACGCCTCGCGGGCCGACGCCGACCACTTCCGAGATCTCGCCTTCGCCCACGCGGCGGAGCACATCCATCTGCCACAGGCGATCCTGCGCGGTGACGTAGCCTTGCGCCATCGCCATGTCTTCGACGGAACTGGCCGTGATGTGCGGCCGGCCCCATGCGTCGCGCTTCACGCGAACTTGCGCCGCGAGGCCGGGCAGCGCAATCGAGCCGTCGAGTTGCGGCAAGGCGCGATGCGCAATCCACCACACGTCGGCCGTTGCACCAATGAGGATTGCGGCTATCCCGGCCAGTAGAGCGATGACGATTGCGCGAATTTTGCTTATGGCCGTGGCCTCCGCGAAAGGGAGTCTAGCGCGAATGATTCCTGAAGTTCATCGAAAAACATCGCCCGGTCCGAAGAGCCGCTCCGCTCGAAATTGAACGATGGAATTTGCGAACCACACCGACTAGAATCTGCCGCACACAGTGAACTCATGTGGGTTGAGCCGCCGTGATGCGCCCGTTGCGAACTCGCCGTGGACTTAACACCGGCGCGGCGCCGGAGTTAGATGTGGGACTTGAGCTGAAGGCTGGTTCGCGAAGCCGCCGGGGTAATCCCGAGCAATTCAGGGAATAGCGTACGCGGGTGAGCTGCGCCAGCGCAGAACCCCCAAAAATTCCAGGAGGAAGTATGTCCAGCCGAACTTCTCCCGCGGGCGCAACGCGCCCGCATCGCGACTCGCGAAGCATCCTCTCAATCGCCGTCGCGATTTTGCTCCTGGCCCTGATGGGATTTTTGGCGGGGGGCGCGGCGCTGCGCGAGACGGTGACGTTCGACGAGCTGGCCCACATCGGCGCCGGTCTCAGTTACTGGCAAAAGCTGGACATGCGCATGAACGAGGAGCATCCCCCGCTAGCTAAAATGTTGGCGGCTCTGCCCCCAGTGCTGCGTGGTACGCGCGCGGATTACTCGAACGCTTCGTGGACCCAGAGCAAAAACTTTTTTCCGGCATACCTTGGCCAGTGGGCTTTTGGCGAATGGGTGCTCAAGCACTGGAACGATCCGGTGTCCACGTTGGCTTGGGCGCGCTTTCCCATGCTGCTTTGCACGCTGGCGCTCGGCTGGGTCGTGTTTATTTTCGCGGGGCGCTCGGGCGGCAACTGGGGCGGCCTTTTGTGCCTGGCCATGTTTGTCAGCACGCCGGTATTTCTCGCCTTCGGGCCGCTGGTGCTGACGGATGTGGCGATTACTTTAACTTCTCTTCTGGCGTTATGGACGTTTGCCGAGTTGTGGCATGAGCCCAACAATCAAAACATCACGCTGTTCGCCGTGGCTCTGGCGGCCGCGCTACTTTCAAAATTTACCGCCGGGCTGCTCTTTTTTGCCTTTGCCGGCTTCTCGCTGAGTACACGCTGGCGTCCCGTGCCCGGCCAGCCGTTGACGAAACCTGATGCGCGCGCGTGGCGGCGCCTACGCTGGCGTTCCACGAGGAAGGGCGTCTTCCGGGCAGCCTGCTGGTGTATGTCTTTTACTTACTTCGTTTCTTGGAACCAGCCCAGCGACGCTCTCTACCAGTTGGGGCAATGGCTGGGTCTCGCTGATCCTGCGCCGGCTGCTCATGCCGCCGTTGCTCTATCTGCGTGGCGTGTTCATGGTCGTTATTTACCGCGCTCCGGCCGACGTTTCTTCTCGGGCATGACTATCCGCATGGCGTGTGGTACTACTTCCTCGTTCTCTTCGCGCTGAAGTCCACACTCGGGTTTCTAGCAGTGCTCGTCTTGGCGCTCGATCGTGGCCCTTCTCGCCAAACGCAGCACGGCGCATCCCTGCGGAGTCCGGCGAGCCGGTGGCGATTCCCGCTGAGTTGGGCGTGCACTGGCGCGTGCTGTGGGTTTCGCTCGTCGTTTTCACGCGTGGCGTGCATGGCCAGCCATTTCGACATCAGCATCCGCCACTTCACGATCCCCATCGTCTTGGCTGATTCTCTTGCTGGCTCCGCTGCCGCGCTTGCTGTCGCGGATCGGGACGCCGGTGGCGCGAGCGGCGAAGCGTCCTGATGGCGGCGCTCGCTGCGTGCAGTCTCTTCGCGGCCGTGCATGCGTATCCGTTTTACATTCCCTTCGTCAATTCGCTTCCTCTGGGGCATCCCGCCTACGAGCTTTTCGGAGATTCCAATCTCGATTGGAACCAGGGTTTGCCGGAAGTAAGACTGTTTCGCCGAACAGCACGGCTTGCAGAGAATCCCCGTTGATGCCTACGGGTTCACCAACCTCACCACCACCGTGCCGCAAGCCCAATTCTGGAATTGCCAAAAACCCGCGGCGGAAGACGCCGGACAGTGGGTCGCGGTCTCGGCCGGCATGATTCTAGACGTCCACAATTGCGCGTGGCTGATGCGGTATCCCCATGAATCGCTGGCGGGCGGCAGCATGTACGCCGTTCACCTTCCGGATTCCATCCCGCCCGCGGGAGTGCCCGGCGGACCTCCGCTTCCTGCCGATATGGCGGGAATTCTTTGGCATTCCCGTAGACATTCGCCTCATTTTCATGAATGTCATCAACGATCCCGAGAAGCTTCCCGAAGTCATGGCCCAATTCGAGCCCAGCAAGCAGAAGCCCAAGAAATAAAGGCAACCACAATTCTCGCTCCGGCGGACTTGCTGCGGAATCACAGACTTGCGCCAATGCAACCGCCGCTCTGTGAATAGTTGTTCACTGGCCGCCGGTCGCGGGCCGCGAATGTTACACTTTTCCCATGACTCTGGTCGAATCGCCTGCGAATTGAAAGATGCGCCGCCATGAGGACAACTCCGCGGCTCGGCGTGGAGATTCGGCGCCGTGATGCCGGCCGCGGAGATTCGGTCCGCGCGCGCAGAGGTCAGCCAGAGAAGACCGCAACGGCGCTGGAGCTCCGCACAGCTATGATTGGACTGCGGCTGCTGGCGATTCTCGCGCTGGTTCTGATCAACGGATTTTTCGCCGCGGCGGAATTTTCGCTGGTGGCGGTGCGGCTATCGCGCGTGCGGCAGTTGGTGGAGCAGGGAAATGTCGCGGGCGCGCGTGGTGCAGACGTTGCTGGGGCGGCTCGATCGCGTCGTCTCCGGCGTGCAGGTGGGAATCACGCTGACGAGCCTGGGCCTCGGCGCGCTGGGCGAATTGACTCTGGCAGCGCTGCTGCGGCCGATGCTGGATTGGTTGCCGGGACGCCCGGCGGTGATCGTGCTGCACGCGATGTCACTCGCGCTGGCGTTCGCGCTGCTGACGGTGCTGCACGTGGTGCTGGGCGAACTGGTGCCGAAATCGTTGAGCTTGCAGCGCGCGGAGCGCGTGGCGCTGCTGGTGGCGGTGCCGTTCGCGGCGTATCTGAAGACGTTTCGCTGGGCGATTGACGCGCTCGACGGCGCGAGCCGCATGATCATGCGCGGACTCGGATTCGAGTCGACGTACAGTCACACGGTGGTGCGTTCGGCGGAGGAGCTGGAGATCCAGATTCGTCAGGCGCGCGAGCGCGGATTGCTGGCGCCGGGCGAAGAGAAATTCGTTCTGAGCGCGATCCAACTTGGCCAGGTGCGCGTGCGCGAGATCATGGTGCCGCGTCCGGACATGCACGTGCTGCCGATCGAGTCCGGGCTGGAAGAGGTGATGCGCATGTTTGCGACGACGCAGCGCTCGCGCATTCCGGTGTACGAAGGCACGGTGGATCATCTCGCGGGCTACGTTCACATCAAGGACATGCTTTGGGTGCTGCTGGATCGCGAGCGGCGGGCCGAAGAGGGTTTGCCCGTGCCGGACTTCGATTTGCGGCGCGTGCTGCGCGATATTCGCATCGTGCCGGAGAGCAAGCCCGCGGTGGAATTGCTCGCGGAATTGCGCGAGACATCGCACGGGCATCGCGGCGGTGGTGGATGAGTACGGAAGCATTCTCGGACTGGTGACGCTCGAGGATTTGCTCGAACAGGTGGCGGGCGAGATTCACGATGAGTTCGACGTGGTGGAGCGGCCGCAAGTGGTGGGGCACGGCGCGGACGCGGCGATGATCTTCGACGCGTCGCTGCCGGTGCGCGATCTCGAGACGCAGTACAACATCGCGCTGCCGGAGGATCCGGCGTATGCGACCGTCGGCGGATTCGTGCTGAACCAGTTGCAATTCATTCCGCGCGGCGGCGAGAGTTTTGATTACGGCGGGAATCGCTTCACGGTGATCGAGATGGACCGGCGGCGCGTGGCGCGCGTGAAAATCGAGCGATTGAAACTTGCCGCGACGGACGCCGCGGCGGGCGATGCGGCTGCGCCTGCGATCGTGCCGAAAACAGCGGAGCGTCCCTGACTCAATCATGATTAAAAAAGTGATGCGGCGCGTGCTGTACACGATTCCGGCCATCTGGCTGATCCTCACGATGGTGTTTCTGCTGATTCACATCGTGCCGGGAGATCCGGTGCAACAGATGCTGGGTGAGGATGCGCGCCCGGAAGATATCGGGCCGCTGCGCCACGCGCTGGGCCTGGACGTGCCGATCGGCACGCAATACGCGCGTTACCTGAAGGGATCTGGTGCGCGGCAATTGGGGAGAATCGTTTCACTTCAGCCGGCCCGTGTTCGCGATTGTGTTCGAGCATTTTCCGGCCACGCTCGAGCTTGCGATTGCGGCGTTGCTGGTGTGCCTGCTCATCGCGATTCCGGCGGGCGTTTATTCGGCGCAGAAGCGGGGAAGCACGGGCGATCGCGCGACGTCGGTGTTCACGCTGCTCGGATTGTCGGTGCCGAATTTCGCGCTTGGCCCGATGTTGATTTTGCTTTTCTCGATTGAGATCGGCTGGCTGCCGGTCTCGGGACGCGGCGGCTGGGCGCATCTCGTGCTGCCCGCGGTCACGCTCGGAGCGGCGCTGGCGGCGATTCTGACGCGAATGGTGCGCGCGGCGATGATCGAGGAATTGTCCAGCGACTATGTGCGCACGGCGCGTGCGAAGGGATTGTCGGAACGCGCGGTGCTGTTCCGCCACGCGTTTCCGAACGCGCTGGTGCCCATCATCACCGTGGTCGGGCTGCAATTCGGTTCGCTGCTGGCGGGGACGATCGTCACCGAAACGATTTTTTCGTGGCCGGGAATCGGGCGGCATTGCAGTGCAGGCGATCACGACGCGCGACTATCCGCTGCTTGCAGGGATGCATTCTCGTGATTGCGCTCTCCTACGTATTCGTGAACCTGCTGACGGATTTGGTTTATTCCTGGGTGGACCCGCGGGTGCGCGTGCAATGAGCGGCGAATCGTCATTCGGATCGTTCTGGAAGCGAAGCGCGCTGGGGCGCTGGGGACTTGTGGTCACGGCGCTGCTGTTGCTGACCGCGCTGTTTGCGCCGTGGCTTGCGCCGCGCGATCCCGCCGCGCAGGATCTGCCGAATCGCCTGGCGTCGCCGAGCGCGGCGCACTGGTTCGGCACGGACGAATTGGGGCGCGACATTTTATCGCGAACGATTTACGGCGCGCGCGTTTCGATGCTGGTGGGCGTCTCTGTCGTGCTGGGCGCGGGACTCACGGGCCTTGGCGATCGGGTCGCTCGCGGGCTACATCGGCGGCGCGTTCGACAGTGTTGTGAACATCGTGCTGATCAATGCATTTTTATCGTTCCCGGGGATTTTGCTGGCGATTGCGCTGGCGGCGTTTCTCGGACCGGGCGTCGGCAAGGTGATTCTCGCGCTGATTGTGACGGGCTGGGCGGGTTACGCACGGCTGGCGCGCGCGCAAGTGCTGAAGGTGAAAGAGATGGAATTCATCGCGGCGGCGCGATCGCTGGGCGCAAGCGATACGCGCATTCTCCTGCGGCACTTGCTGCCGAACACGATTCAACCCGTGCTGATTCAGGCGACGATCGGAATGGCGGGCGCGATTCTTGCGGAATCCACGCTGAGTTTTCTGGGATTGGGCGTGCTGGCGCCGACGCCGAGTTGGGGCGCGATGCTGAATGATGCGCGCAATCATTTGTTCGACGCGCCGCACCTGGTGATTTTCCCGGCGCTGGCGATCATGGCCGCGGTGCTGGCGTTCAATCTGCTGGGCGATGCGCTGCGCGACTGGCTCGATCCGCGCACGCGGTCGTTTCTGATCACGCAGGATTTGTGCAGCGGTGAGCGCGCTAGGCGGCGGGAAGTTCGAGGTGACTTCGGCGCCGCGCGCCACGCCAAGCGTGCGGGCGGCGTTGCCTTTGTTGATTGCGATTTCCAGAAATCCACTCGATCCGATTAGCGCGACCGGCTCGCCCGGCGCGCCCTGGCCGAACGTGAGAACAAATCGCTCGATCGTTTTGGCGCCGGCCTGAAGTTTGATTTTTCCGGATTCGACCGCGGCGGGCGGCACATCTTCCGAGCGCAAATTCGTCATCAGGTTACCGAACGTATCCACCTTCAGCACCAGACCTTTCAACGCCGCTGCCATTCGGTTTGGGTTTCGGCACGCTGAAGCGCACAAAATTCGTGATCGATTCGCCGAACGATTCCGTTTGCCATCCTTTCGAGAGCCAGCCCGCCACGGGCGCAAAAACGTCCCGGCCATGAAACGTCGGGCTGACGGGATCGAGGAAATTGTGAGACGCCGTGATGTGGCGCACCGGTCGCGCGGGGTCGCGCTCGTACACCATCGAAAGCACGCCGTTGTCCGGGGCGATGAAATAGTGCTGCGCGGCCGTGACGAGCAGCGGCCGGCGCTCCGTGCCCACGCCCGGATCGACGATCACGAGGTGAATCGTGCGCGGCGGAAAATATTGCCAGGCCGCGCCGATGGTGAGCGCGCCGTCCAGCACGTCGAACGGCGCTACGTGGTGCTGCAAATCCACAAGTCGTGCGGCGGGATTGATGTTGAGAATGACGCCTTTCATCGTGCCGACAAGATGGTCGGACGTACCGAAGTCAGTGGTCAGCGTGATGATGGGATCGGTCACGGGCGCCTTCCCCTTGAGTGCTTGTGCAGGCTGCGCGCGCGAAGGGGTTCGCTGCGAAAACGGCCACGTTTCACGCTAACGGACGCGATAGACAGTGTCAAGGCAACGTGCCCCAAGCGCTACGTGGGCGCGGCGTATCTTTTCGATTCCAGCCCCTTTTTAGTCGGCGGCGCATCACCCGGACCATGCTTCGCGAATTCGGCGCACAAGCTCGCTGGTGCTCACTGGGCGTAATGTAACAATTCTGATGACTGTGCCGATGCCGATTGGGCCGTCGTACTCCGCGAGCAATTCGGGCGAGAGCGACTTCAGCGCGTGAGCAGGGTGGCGGCGCGTCGAGGCTGCGCGTTCGGCGAAACGACGGGCCATCTCTTCCGGCGGGCAACTGCAATAAGCCTCCACAATCTTGCCGCCAAGATTCTTGATTCGTTCTCGTTCGTGCACGTTGTGCGGATGAAAATTCGCCTCCAGCACGACTTGTGGGCACTGCGCCGCCAACGCGAGCATCACCGCGATCGCCGCGTCGCTGAACTTGCGCGACTGCGCGAGATCGCCCGCGCAGCCATCGAGCGCGTCGAAGAGCGCCTCTTTGATGGGATCCTTCGAGAGCAGCGCAAATCCCAGCGCCGCGGCGAGCGGTTCGGCGACGCTCGTCTTCCCCGCGCCGGGCGCGCCGGTGACGAGGACAACTCTGCGCGCTGAGTCTGAATTCATGAGCGCACTCATGATAAGCCATCAGTCGGCGCGCAGCCTACCCGTACCCAGGCAGAAAGCCGCGCGCATTGTCAGTTTGGCCGAAGCGCGCGAATCGCCAGGGTTATCGGGGATTTGCGTCGATAGCGCGTGAGAGCGTTTGCGCCTTGTTACTTGTTCTTACTTCGAGCCTCCGCCAATACGTCCATCATGGGCAGCGCGCCACCGCTTCCTTCAACCAACGTACTCGGAAGGTGTCCGTCCCATTTTTCTTTCATCATTTCGATCGTGCGGAGCTGGAGCAACTCCGGCGTGATCTGCTCTTTTTGCAGTTTGAGGGCATCCGCTTCTCCCTGCGCCTGGGCAACTTGCTGTTGAGCCTGGATCTGAATGCGAGTGAGGTCGTTCTTCGCCTTCTCTGCCAACTGCTCGGCCGTGACCTTCGCCTCGATGGCGTTCTCAAAATCCTGAGAGAAACTGAAATCCGTGATTGAGGTCGTCTCCGCAACGATGTGGTAGGGCGCGAGACGTGCCCTCACGAAAGTTTCGATGCCATCACTTACGAGGGGGCGTTCACTCACCAACTGTTGGACGTCGTATTGAGCCGTGACCGATTTGATGGCTTCCAGAATGGCGGGAGTGATGACTCGAGTCTCTGCGTCGTCATTGAGAGTCACCAGAATGTCAGTCGCATACGCCGGGTCGATGTGATATGCGAGCGTGACTTCAGCATGGACGACCTGCAAGTCGTGGCTGGCGGCGTTCTCGGACGGCTTCACGATGGAGGTCTGCACGCTGACTGGCGTAACGGTGTCCGCGAAAGGCAGAACGAAGTGCGGTCCCGGAGTGAGTTGTCGGACGGGCCTCCCGAAGCGCAGCACAACTCCGATGGTCCCCGCCGTCACCGTGGTGAAGGACATGGCTATGAATCCGAAGAAGAGCGCGATGAGAAAGAATGGAAGACCGCGAAACGCATGTATCTTCAAGGTTCGGCCCTCGTGGGGCAGCCCGACCAATTCAAACGTACGCATCGCGCCAAAAATTAACGCTCCAAGAAACAGTAAGATGAAAAGAATTCCCATGTTGGCTTCTCCTATTCTGCAAATGCTCCTTAGGCCTGGCTATCGGGCGCGATTATATGGAATCGGTGAGTACGGCACCAGTAAAGCACATCTGCGCCGCCGTCCAACCTCCGTTCCTTGACCCTCCTGCTGGCTGCGGCTATTCTGAATCATTCGCGAGTGACCGGGCTTCCGCCCTTGATGAATGCATCCATGCGACGCGTGTATCTCGATTACAACGCCACGACTCCCGTAGCCCCGGAAGTCCTTGCGGCGATGCTGCCGTTTTTCGCCGGCGACTACGGCAACGCCAGCTCGATTCACGCGTTCGGGCAGAAGTGCCGCGCGGCGGTCGAGGAGGCGCGGGAATCCGTCGCGAAATTGTTGGGGGCGCGCGCATCGGAAATTGTGTTCACCAGCGGCGGGACGGAATCGAACAATCAAGCCATCTTCGGCGCGGTGAGCGCGGCCCCCCTGCCGGCGGCAGTGGCCGGCGAGCGGAAGCATGTGGTGACGACGACGGTGGAGCACGCCGCGGTGAAGACGCCCGTGCGAGGAGTTGGAGCGGCGCGGCGTGGAAGTGACGTACGTGCCGGTGAATCGCGAAGGACGCGTATGTCCCGAAGAAATTGCGCGCGCGATTCGCCCGGAAACGGTGTCTGATCTCGGTGATGCTCGCGAATAACGAATTGGGGACGCTCGAGCCAGTCGGAACGCATCGCGCAATTCGCGGCCGAAAAGAAAATTCTCCTGCACACGGACGCGGTGCAGGCCGCCGGCAAAATTGCGCTGGATGTGAACCAGCTCGGCGCGCATTTGCTTTCGATTTCGGCGCACAAAATTTACGGGCCGAAGGGCGTCGGCGCGCTGTACGTGCGCGAAGGGACGCGGCTCGATCCGTTGTTTTTCGGCGGCCATGCCGGGCGCGACGGCCGGCCCGGAACGGAAAATGTGCCGGGCATCGTGGGCATGGGCAAGGCCGCGGAAATCGCGCGATGCAGCTCGGCAGAAGAAGCGCCGCGAATCGCGGCGTTGCGCGACCGCTTCGAGCGCGGGATGCTGGCGGCGATTCCGCTCGTGCGCATCAACGGCTGCTGCGCGCCGCGCACGCCGAACACCTCCAATCTGCTTTTTCCTCACGTCGGAAGCGGAGGCGCTGGTGATCGCGCTGGACCTTAAGGGAATCGCGTGCTCGGCTGGCGCGGCGTGCTCTTCGGGCACGGTGGAACCGTCGCACGTGCTCACCGCGATCGGCCTGCCGATGCCGGACGCGCATGCTTCCGTGCGATTCAGCCTCGGCCGCTACACGACGGATGACGACCTCGCTTACGCGCTCGACGTGATTCCTCCTGTCGTGCAGCGCCTGCGCAGCCTCAACCCGCAGTGGCGGGACGCGGCGGTGGCACGATGAGCTCTGATTCAAAAGGAACGCGCGCCGATCGCCGTGGCGATGAGCGGCGGCGTGGACAGTTCCACGGTGGCGGCGATTCTCTGCGAGCGCGGCGAGTCCGTGATCGGGCTGACGATGCAGCTCTGGGATCAGCGCCGATTGCCGGAGTTGCGTCCTGTGGGCACGGTGCCGCAGCGCTGTTGTTCGCTCGATGATGCGTATGACGCGCGGCGTGTGGCGCAGCATCTGGGAATTCCGCATTACGTCTTGAATTACGAAGACCGCTTCGAGGAAACGGTCGTGCGTCCGTTCGTGGATTCGTATCTTGCGGGCTCGACGCCGGTGCCGTGCGCGCAGTGCAACACGCATGTGAAATTCGACCCGCTGATCGCGACCGCGCGCAAGATCGGAGCCGAGCGTCTGGCGACGGGCCACTACGCGCGCATTCGATTCAACGAAACGAGCGGCCGCTATGAATTGTTGCGCGCCGTGGACGAAGCGAAGGATCAGTCCTACTTTCTCTACGGCCTGACGCAGGAGCAGATGTCCCGCACGATTTTTCCGCTCGGCGAATTGGACAAGCAGAGCGTGCGCGAAATTGCGCGCCGCGCCGCCTTGCCCGTGGCGGAAAAGGCCGGAGAGCCAGGAGATTTGTTTTGTGCCGTCGGGCCATTACGTGCAGTTCATCGAGTCGTACTTGGCGGAGCGCGGCGAGAGCGTGCCGGACGAAGAAGGCGAAATCGTCACGACCAGCGGTGAAGTCCTGGGCCGACATCAGGGGCTTCACCGCTTCACCGTGGGCCAGCGGCGCGGATTGGGAGTGGCCGTGGGCCGGCCGCTCTACGTGGTTTCGCTCGATCGCGGATCGAATCGCGTGATCGTCGGCGAAGACGAGGAGTTGCGCAGCGCCGCGTGCGACGTGCGCGACGTGAACTGGATTCCGTTCGCGTTCCCCGAGCGGCCTGTTGCGCGCCACCGTGAAGATTCGCAATCGCCACGAAGCCGCGAGCGCCACAGTCGAGCCTCGGGACGGCGGCGGCGCGCGCGCGTGCAATTTGACGAGCCGCAGCGCGCCGTGACGCCGGGCCAAGCCGCGATTTTCTACGACGGCGAGATCGTGCTCGGCGGCGGCTGGATCGTTTAGACGCGCACCTCTAGTACTCTATTTTTTTCGCGAGGATTCCTGCTAGATGAAAAGCCCTTCGTCCTGCGGTTCGGAGGGATGGGCCGGGCTTTCCGGGCGGCGATTGCTCCGCGCCGAGCGGAAGAATTCAAGGCCGGTCTGGATTCCGCGAATCAGCGCGGAAGCGGATTGCACGGGCCCCAGAATCGTCTTGCGAAATTGCGTGCCCGCATCTTCCACGGCCTCGAGCGCGCCGGTAAGAATCTGGTCCGCGTGCACGAGTTGCAGACGCAGCCGGTCGAGCATTTCCGTGAAGGCGCGATCCATGCGCTGCGCGGAACTCCGCGCCAAGTGCGTGATCTCCGCCGCGTCGGAAACCATCGTCGAGATGCGCGGCTGCACGTCCTCGGTAAGAATCTGGATGCGGGAAAGAATCGGATTTACTTTGCTCTGTAAGTCGGTGGCGATCGCCTCCAGCTTGCGCGTCGCCTGACGCATCTGGAAGTACATCGCCGCGAGGATGGAGGCCTGCAGAAGCACCGCCAATCCCGTAATCGCAACAAATGCCGCTAGCCACCCGTTCATCGCTCGCCCTTCCTCGGACCGCGAATCTTAACGGCTACTGCGCTTTGCCTTTTTCACGCGCGTACGCTTCGCGGCCGGCGTCCACAGCAGCCGAAATGGAATCCTTCTGTTTCTGCGCCACTTGCTTGCCGCGCTCCACGAGGTCCTCCGCGCGTTCGCGGAGTTCCCGGGCCTTGCGCTGCGCGTATTCGCGACCTTCTTCGGCCTTTTGCGTCAAGAATTCGCGCGTCTCTTCACCGGACTTCGGCGCAAAGAGAATTCCGATGAGGGCGCCGACGCCCATGCCAACGAGGAAAAATGTGATTTTGGAACCTACGTGGTCACTCATGGATGAATCTCCTGTTCAAACCGTAGCACAGCGACCCTGCCGTTGCAAGAAATGTGGTCGCGGCGCGAGCCACCGCGGCCGCGAATGTCAATTGCGGTCTCACGACGGCGCCGGATTCCGGAAATGCTCGATCACGCGCGCCGCTTGCGCGCTGGAGATGACGCTTGCCAGCTCTTCCTGGCTTGCTTTCTGCACCCGGGCGACGCTGCCGAATTTGCGCAGCAGCTTGCGCGCGGTGGCGGCGCCAACGCCCGGAATCTCCTGGAGCTCTGAATGCAATGTGCGTCGCGCGCGGCGCTGCCGGTGAAAGCCCACGGCGAAGCGATGCGTTTCGTCGCGAATTTCCTGGATCAAATGCAGGATCGGTGAGTGACGCTCGAGGCGCACCGGATCGTCTTCGCGATCCAGAACGTAGATAATCTCTTCCTGCTTCGCGATGGCCGCCACCGGCTGATTGATGATTTGCAGCTCGTCCAGCGCCGCCCCGGCTGCGTGCAATTGGCCGAGTCCGCCGTCAATCAAAATCAGGCTGGGCAGCGGCTTATGTTCCTCCTGCAATCGCCGGTAGCGCCGCCCCACCGCTTCGCGCATCGAGGCGAAATCGTCGTTTCCCCACTCCCCGCGAATGATGAACTTGCGATAGTCGGATTTTTTCAGCCGGCCTTCCTCCCAGACCACCATTGAGGCGACCGTATCCGAGCCTTGAATATGAGAGATGTCGAAGCTCTCGATGCGCCGCGGCGGCTCGGCGAGTCCCAGCGATTGCTCGAACGCTTCGGCGACGGCCTTCGGATCCGGTTTGCGGACGCGAAAACGCTGCTCGAAGGAGTGCTGCGCATTCTTCTCGACGAGTTCGAGAAACGCGTGTTTTGGCCCGCGTTGCGGCACGACGATCTCCACGCGAGAGCGCGGCGGGTCGAGACGTCCGGCGCGCTCGGTCAGTATTTCTTCGAGCAGCGCGCGCTCCGGGAAATCCGTCGGCACGTGGATATAGCGTGGGAGATAGGCGGAATCGAGATAGAGTTGCTTCAACAACGAAGTCAGAAATTCCGGCGCGTGAAACTCCTCCATGTCCTCCCAGTAAAAATCGCGCCGGTCCAGGACGCGTCCGCCGCGGATGTGGAAGAGATTCACCGCGACGTTTGGCGGCTCCGCGTGCCAGGCGATCGCGTCCGTATCGTCGCCCGCGGCGGCGACGATTTTTTGCCGCTCCTCGATCTCTTCGAGCGTCCGCAGGAGGTCGCGATAACTCGCGGCCTGCTCGTAGCGTTCTTCGCGCGACGCGTCCTCCATGCGCTGCTCGAGGCTTTTGATTAGATCGTGCCGGCGGCCTTCGAGAAGAAGCCGCGTGTCGCGGGCGGCTTCGGCGTAGCGCTCGTCGCTGACGAGTCCCGGCACGCACGGCCCGTGGCAGCGGTGAATGTAATACTGGAGGCAGGGTCGCGGGTGCGCGCGCGTCAAGTCCACCGTGCACGACGGCACGCGAAAGCGCTTGTGAATGAAGTGCACGATGCGATTTGCGAGGCTGTGCGGGAAGTACGGGCCGAAATAGATCGAGCCGTCTTTGACGAGCCGCCGCGTCACGTACACGCGAGGGAACTTCTCGAATGCCGTGTAGCGAATGTACGGATAGGTCTTGTCGTCGCGCAGCAGCACATTGAACTTCGGCTTGTGCTGCTTGATGAGCACGTTCTCGAGCGCCAGTGCCTCGCGCTCGTTGTCCACGACGATGAATTCGAGGTCGACGATCTCGCGCACCAGCGAGCCCGTCTTTGAGTTGGCCCAGTTGGATTCGAGAAAATAGGATTTGACGCGGCTGCGCAGCGAACCGGATTCGCCGACGTAGAGAATATTGCCGAGCGCGTCCTTGAAGAGGTAAACGCCCGGCTCAGCCGGCAGACTCGAAACTTTTTCGGCGAGGTCCATCGCGAGGTAAACTTGCCGGCGCAGCCGTGCGCGCTGCGGCAACCTTCATGATAGCAAAGCGAATCCAATCCTATGTAGAGATGCTTCGCCGGACGACTTTCCTCCTCGCATTCCTGGCATTCAGTCTGCCCGCCGTGGGGCAACAGATGTCGCCCGCCTCCGGCCCGCCGCCTCCGCCGCCACCCGAGCAACCGTCGGTGCCCCCACCGAGTCCGGCGGACGCGCCGCCGGTGCCGGTGTTCGATCCCTACAACGCGCAAAAGAGCATTCAAGTGGGGAAGTTCTATATGGACAAAGGCGACTACGATGCGGCCATCAACCGTTTCCAGGACGCGACGCAATACCAGCCGAAGCTAGCGTTGCCGTGGGAACTGCTCGGCGAGGCTTGGGAAAAGGAGCACAATAAAGAGAAGGCCATCGCCGCGTACCAAAAATATCTGGAGCTTCTCCCGCACGGTGGCGACTCGGACAAGATCCGCAAACGCCTGGCGAAATTGCAGCAGGATGTGAAGCAGGAAGCGCCCAAGAACGAATGACGCCGGGAACAATAATCGCGAAATTCTCGCCACCGATAAGACCCCAATCAATGCACGAGTCGTTGGTGTGGCGATGGCCGAAGATGTTGTCAACGCCGACACGCCGCCCATGTCCCGCGCGATGAGCGCTTTATACCTTTGGCCACGAAACATACAATCGCGAGAAGTGCGCGCAGCAGACTCGCCCTCGCATTGGGCACGCTACGGAGTTGCGGCCCTTACCGCACTCGCCGCCGCGTTGCGTCTCCACGCTCTCGCCGCAAAAACCTTTTGGCACGATGAAGGCTTCAGCGCCGAAATCGCGCGGCTCGATTTCGCCGGTTTCGCACACTTGCTGTGGGCCCGCGAAGCGAACATGACGTTGTACTACCTCGCGCTGCGCGCCTGGATGCATTTCGGCGCAAGTGAAGCCTGGGTGCGGGGCCTTTCGGTGCTTTTCGGCGTGGCGGCGATTCCGTTGTTCTACGCGCTGGGCGCCGCGATCGCGTCGAGGCGCGCTGGCCTCATCGCGGCGACGCTGGGTGCTGTAAACGCCTGTTGCGTCGCTTATTCCCAACAAGCGCGCGGCTACTCGCTCGTGATGTTTCTCGTTTCCCTCAGCATGTTGCTCCTCGTGAAGCACGTTCAATCAGGTGGAGCGCGCTACGGCTTACTGTGGGCCGTTGCGAGCGCACTGGCCGTTTATACCCACTTTTATGCGGTGTTGGTTATCGCCGCGCAATGTGTGTCGCTGGCGCTCGTCCGCCCTGTCGAATGTTCTTTTCGCACATGGCTGCGCGCATTTCGCGCACTGCTGTACATGCTGCTGCCCGCAATTGCGTTCGTGGTGCTTCACGGAGCTGGGGCATTCAACTGGCTTCAGCGTCCCGCGGCGTCGTACGTCCTTTATTTCTTCACGGTGTTTTCTGGAAACGATGGCCTCGGCCTGCTGGCCGCGTACGCAGTTGCCTGCGTGCTTGCCGCTTGGGCCGCATGGCGCGTCTGGCGCGCAAAAGGACGTTCCATCGAATCTTGGCAGCACGCGGCGATGTGGTTGTGGTTTCTATTCCCGATTTGCGGATGCCTCGTGCTATCGATCTGGAAGCCGGCTTTCTTCATCCGCTATCTGTTAGTGAGCCTTCCTGCCCTGATCATTCTTGCCGCCGTTGGTTTGGAGCAGTTGCGGCGCAGCGTTCTGGTCCTTGCGGCGCTGCTCGTGGTCTGCGGGATGTCCCTGCAAGGTGTGCGTTCGTATTATCTGCGCGACTTCGATTTGTATCGCGACGATTGGCGCGACGCCGCGCGCGTCCTGTTACACGATGCGCAGCCAGGAGACGCCGCGCTGATCTACGTTTCCACCGGCCGCATGACCTACGAATACTACCGCTCGCTCGACGCCCGGGGTCTCGGTCCGGTCGTCGTATATCCGGCGCACCAGCCGGGCCGCCTCGAGTATCGTGATTTCCTCGTCGAACCGCTGGGCGAATCGCTGGAAGGTCTTCATCTCGACGCGCCCCGCGTCTGGCTGGTGCTCGATCTCACCGAAACGCCAACCGGCCCGGATCGCACCAGCGTCCTCCTGCGGAATTGGTGCGAGGCCGGCCATCCGCACCTGCTAAGCGATCAGAAATTCCCGGGGATCGAACTGCTGCTGCTCGGCAGGTGAAGCGCGCAGGCTAGCGCAGCCGCTCGAGATACTTGCGCGCCTTGTCGTAGTGCGCGAAGCGTTTTTCTTCGCGCCGGAATTCCGCGGAGTGAATTTCCAGGCCGCAGCGCGCCACGCGCAAAGGATGCTTCACGTGCAGCATCTCGTGAAACAGAATGGATTCCACGACGTAGCGCGGCGTCTCCGGCCGGTCCAGCCGGACGTTCATGACAATCAAATCGAGGCCCGGATCGAAGCATCCGAGCTGCCGCCGCCACGGGCGATCGCTCCACGCGAGACGCGGCGTGTGCAGCGCGCCGTCGAAGTAACGCGCGTTGAGCGCGGCGAACATCGGCTGGAGATCGTGCGCGGAGCCGCGCGCGTGCCGCGTTTTGCGGCGCGTCTCGCCCGGGCGCATGCGTTCGATTTTTTTCTGCGTGGCGGAAGAGGCGCTGAATTCGCGATAGCAATGCATCAGCTCGCGGGGAACGCGTCGCCGGTACAGCCGCCCGAGCAGGACCGCCGCGGCCGCTTCCAGCACCGGCAGTGACGCCTTCCGCAGCACGTCCGAAATGCGCACGCGCGCGACTTCTTCGCGCAGTAGAATGGTGTGCGAAAGATTCGCGTACGGGTAAAACTCAACAACGAATTGCGGCGGCCGCCCTGTGCAGCCCAGCCGCGTGAACATCGCGCTGAAACGCGAGCGACCCGCCGGGCACGGTTGGATTTCGCGCGGAGACGGTGGCGCCCTCGCCGTTCGGGCCATCCTCACGGTCCTCGCCGCACGGGAGGCGGCTGAATTTCCTTGAGCGCTTTGTCGGCGTCGGATTGAGCGTCCTGCGTGGCTTCGACGGCGTCGTCGAGATTGTCTTTATACTCGTCGCGGCTCGGCCCTGAGGTTCGAAGCTGCTGCAGGTAGGTGAGGTATTCTTTGGTGTGCAGCTGCAAGTCCTGGAGGGCTTCGTGAATTTCCTGCTGTTTTTCGATGGCGATGTCGATTAGGTCGGAGGCATCGTCCATGACAACCGGAATATTCGTTGAGCGTGGTCGTTGACGCGCTCCAGCTGCCGGTGATCCTGCGGATCGAGGTGTCCGATTTCGTACTGAATTCGCTTGACGCGGTCGCCCGCGAACGAGACGAACAGTTTGATTTTGGCCGCGGGTGTGTAGGCATCTCGGATCTTGTCGGCTTCAGAGTCGCTCAGATAGTCTTTTTTCTGCGGCGAAGGACGCGCGGCCGCGCATCCGGCCAACGCGCCAATCAAACACGCGGCCAATACCGTCGCGACGCCATCGTCTTGGTTTGCTTGTGCGCGTCATTGGGGACCTCCCGGCGAAGGATTTCGTTTCGGGTTCTTTCCCAGCTTCTCCGGGAAGAGCGCGTCGATCAGAAGTATTTTGCGAATCTTGCAGGTCGGTGCGAACGGCGCGAAACCAGGGCCGCTTGTCCACTTCCAGGCGCTCGATGATGGCGTCCGTCTCCCTCAGGGCTTCGCGCAGCGCGATTTGTAGATTCTTGAATCCATCGGGATGGCTTTCCGCTTTCGGGGCGAGCGGTTGCAAGGCGGCAATCGTCGCGCCCACCTCGTCGCGAAAGTTTTCGAGTTCCTGCAATGCTCCTACTTCGTCTCCGCCGGACAATTTCTGGCGCACGGCCGCGAACTGATCCGGGCTCGAGCTTCGCCAAATCGTTCGCCTTGCGAACCGGGTCGGTCTCGTGGTCGTAAAGCGGCCTGCAATTGCGCGAAGCGGTCGGGCCCGCAGAAACCCGCGGAACCGGCCACAGGCTCGCCAGCGCCAGGGTGAGCGTCGCGGCTCGCGCGAAGACTCTCATCCTAGTGTCTCTTCTGAAGCTGGCGCTGCAAGGCGAGGACGCGTTGCTGAGCTTGAAAGTCCTGCGTGTCATGATGGCCCTGGTCCAGATCAAGAAATTTCTGATAGGCGGCCACGGCGTTCGCTTTCTGGTCCAGTGAATCGTAGCAAGAGGCGCGCACAAACCACGCGCCGGGTTTGAGCGGCTCGCGTTGCGAGAGCAGGTCGAGAGCTTGAAGCGTGGCGTCATAATTCTTGCCGAAATAAAGGGCGTCCACCAAATCCTGCAACGGATCGACCTTTGCAGGCTCCAATTGCAGGGCCTTGTTAAGATTGTCTACCGAATCCGGGTAATCGTGCAATTCCAATTGGCAACGCCCGAGCCACGCGTAAAGTTCGGCGTCGCCGGGCGAAACGGGAATCGCAGCCTCGAGAATGGCGCTGGCGTCCTTCCAGCGGCTCTGCTGCATATAGATGCCGCCGCGAATCTTTCGGCTGTCCGGCGTGGGAGGCGCCGCAGCCTCGGCGCGGTCCAGTTCCGCCAGGGCCGCATCGAACTGATTGACCTGCATCAAGTCGTAGGCGCGCGCGATGCGTCGCGCCGCGTCGTCGGGGCGCAGCTTCAGATAGGCGTCGAGCGCGTCCGCGGCCGCCTGATATTTCTGTTGGGTCTCGCAGCGATTGTGCCAACCCGAGCGCAGCCGGCGCGTCGCCGGGATTAATCTCCGTCGCCCGGCGAAATTCGGTCTCCGCCTCGGGCGCTCGTTTCAGCGCTAAAAGTGTGCGAGCAAGCGCGAGATGAATATCGAAATCCTTGGGTGAGATCACGAGCGCGGCTTTGAATTGCGCAACGGCCTCTTCGCGTTTCCCGGCTCTTTCGAGCGCCAGGCCGTATAGGAATCGCGGCCGGCTCTGCGTCGGCTGCAAACTCGCCGCCTGGCGAAACGCATCCGCCGCCGCGAACGGATTGCTCTCCATCAGCACGATCCCCAGATTCAAGTACGCCTCGGCCATGTGCGGATCAAGCGTGATCGTGCGTTCGTACTCCGCCTGCGCGTCATCCCAGCGCTGCAGTTCGGAGTAGGCGTAGCCCAATTGAAAATGGGCGTACGCGTAGTCGGGCCGCTGCGCGATGTATTTTTGCAGCGGGTCGATCGCGTCGGTGTAATTGCCTTTGTCGATCGCGTCTTGCGCCTGCTGGAGCAGCGGCGCCAGCGGATCGGTTTGCGCGGGTTTGGGTTTCGGCGCAGGGGATCTTCTGCGCGGGAGGAGGCTGCGTCTGGGCGGCGGCATGCCGCGGGACACAAGTCCCAATGCCAGAAAGAGAAGGGAAGCGGCCGCCGTGCAGAATTCGCTTCATTGTCCGTTGTTTGCGCGCGCGTGCTTGCCCCGGTGATTGTTGTTCAGCACGCGCGCGAGGAAGCGGCCCGTGTGCGAATGCGGATTGCGCGCCATCTGTTCCGGCGTCCCTGTGGCGACGATTCGCCCGCCGCGATCGCCGCCTTCGGGGCCGAGATCGATCACCCAGTCCGCCGACTTGATGACGTCGAGATTGTGTTCGATCACGATGACGGAAGCGCCCGCGTCGAGCAGTTTGCGCAGTACGCGCGAGCAATTTCTGGATATCGTCGAAATGCAGTCCGGTCGTCGGTTCGTCGAAAATATAAAGCACGCCCGCGTTCGCCTGATGCATGAGATGCGCGGCCAGCTTCAGACGCTGCGATTCGCCACCGGAGAGCGTCGTCGCCGATTGCCCCAGCCGCAAATAACCGAGGCCGACTTCGTCGAGCACCTTCAACTTGGAGACGATTTTCGGCACGGCCGAGAAAAATCCGATCGCCTCGCGCACGGTGAGCTGCAGCACCTCGTGAATGTTTTTCTCGCGGTAGCGCACTTCCAGTACGCCGCTCTTGAATCGCGTGCCGCGGCATTCCTCGCAAACAGTTCCACATCGGCGAGAAATTGCATCTCGACCGTGACGGTGCCGTCGCCCTGGCAGGCCTCGCAGCGCCCGCCGGGAATATTGAATGAAAAATGGCCGGGCGTGTAGCCGCGCCGCTTGGCTTCGGGCGTCGCCGCAAACGTTTCGCGAATCGCGTCGAACGCCTTGAGATACGTCGAGGGATTCGACCGCGGCGTGCGTCCGATGGGCGATTGGTCCACAAGCACGATTTCTTTGAGATGCGCGTCGCCCTCGATGCGGTCGCATGCATCTACCACTTTCGAGACGCTCGGGTCCTCGGGTTCCGCAACGATGGCCCCGCCGTTCGCCTCTGCGGCTTCTTCGATCCGCAGCAGGTTGGCGCGCTTCGCTTGCAGACGATCTTGTAAAGCACGTCGTAGACAAACGTGGATTTGCCCGACCCGGACACGCCGGTGAACCGCCACCAGCGTCCCCAGCGGAATCATCACGTCGAGATTCTGCAGGTTGTGCACGCGCGCGCCGAAGACGCGGAGAAATCGCCCGTTTGGTTTGTGCCGGAACGTCGGGCACGGGAATCCGCAATTCGCCGGACAGATATTTCGCCGTCAGCGATTGCCCGCTCTCGCCGGCGGATGGCGAGCGGCCCGGCGTACATCAATTTCCCGCCGAGTTCCCCAGCGCCCGGGGCCGAGATCGAGCAGATAGTCCGCGGCGTTGATCGTGTCCGGATCGTGCTCGACGACGAGAATCGTGTTGCCCAGATCGCGCAAACTTTCGAGAATCGCGATCAGCCGGTGCGTGTCGCGCGGATGCAGTCCGATCGAAGGTTCATCCAGCACGTACAGCGCGCCGACCAGATGCGAGCCCAGCGACGTCGCCAGCTGAATGCGTTGCGCTTCGCCGCCGGAAAGCGTCGAAGTCAGCCGATCGAGTGAAAGGTAATCGAGGCCGACTTCGTCCAGAAATCGCAGCCGGCTTTGGATCTCTTCCAGAATTTTGTCCGCAATGCGCGCGTCGGATGGCGCTCAATTCCAGGCCGCGAAGAATTGCCGCGCCTGCGTCACGGTCATCGCGCACACTTCGGTGATCGGTCTTCCCGGCCACGCGCACCGCCCGCGCCTCGGGCCGCAGCCGCGTGCCGTTGCATTCGGGGCACGTCGCGTATCCGCGATAGCGGCTCAGGAAAACGCGCACGTGCAGCTTGTACTTCTTGCGTTCGAGCCAGTCGAAGAATCCCTTGATGCCGACGTAGCCCGCCTTGCGGTCGCCGACGAGAATTTGCTCGCGCTGCGCCGCGGTCAGCTCGCGATAAGGCGCGTCGAGCGGGATGTTTTTCGCGCGGGCGAATTTCTTCAGCTCGTTCCAGATGGCGCGGTATCGCGGCTTGGTCCACGGCGCAATTGCACCTTCGTTGAGGGATTTGCCTTTGTCGGGAATCACGCGATCGAGATCGAAATCAATCGTGTTGCCGAATCCCTGGCAGCGCGGGCACGCGCCGTAGGGATTGTTGAAGGAAAATAGCCGCGGCTCCGGCTCCGCGTACACCGCGCCGCAATTCTTGCACTCGAATCGCTCGTTGAACGTCAGGCGTTCGGCAGCGCCGCCCGGCTCCGCGGCCGGAAATTCCAAAATCGTTTCGCCTTTTCCTTCGCGGTAGCAGATCTCGATCGAGTCCACCAGCCGCGAACGAATTTCATCGGCGAGATCGCCAGACGATCCACCAGCACGTACACGGGCTTCTGAAAATCTACGTCCAGCAGCGATTCGGGATTCGAGAATTCGTGCACGCGGCCATTCTGGTAGAGCCGGTTGAAGCCGCGCTTCTGCAACTCCGCGAGGGCCGTCGCGAACGCGCGTGGTTGTCTTCGAGCTGCGCCGCGCGTTTCCGGCCCGGCCGCTTGGCCGGCGCGAGCTTCGGGGAGCGCCAGCGTGAACAGCACGTAGAATCGGCGCCCCGCGGCGAGCGCCATCACGCGCGCCGCGATCTCGTCCATCGTGTCGCGCCGGACTTCCGCGCCGCAGCGCGTGCAGAGCGTGCGCCCCGTCCGCGCGTAGAGCAGCCGCAGATAATCGTAGATTTCCGTCGCCGTCGCGACGGTCGAGCGCGGATTGCGCGTGGAGTTTTTCTGCCGGATGGCGATCGCCGGAGCGATTCCGGTGATCTCGTCCACGTCGGGCTTCTCGATGCGCTCGAGGAATTGCCGCGCGTAGGTCGAAAGCGACTCGATGTAACGCCGCTGGCCCTCGGCATAGATCGTGTCGAATGCCAGCGAGGATTTCCCCGAGCCCGAAACGCCGCTAACCACCGTGATCGCGTTGTGCGGAATGCTGAAGCTGATGTTCTTGAGGTTGTGGACCCGCGCGCCGCGCACGTGCAGCATTTCCGGTTCGGACGCCGGCCCAGCCTGCCCCTTCGGTTTCGCCGGAATCGGTTTGGCTTCGCCCACGCAGGTGCGCTCCTACAGGCGCGTTCAGCGCGCAGTGCCTAAACCTCGAATTATACTTCGCCGCGCCGCCCGCGACAAACCCCTCGCGCGCAGGCTGAAATTCTGTGGCGTTCCGCGCCGTAGGAGTAACATGGCGTCGGTCGCGAAAGTCAGGAGATGTGCATGGTGTCTGAGCCAGCCGGTGCGATTTCATCTTCGTTGCTGCCTCTGCAGATTGAATCGCTGGTCAAGCGCTTCGACCAGGTGACTGCCGTTGATGGCATCTCGCTCGAATTGCGCAGTGGCGAATGCCTGGGATTGCTCGGGCCAAACGGAGCGGGCAAGAGCACGTTGATCCGCGCCATTGTTGGCCGAGTGAGTTCCGGATGCAGGCCGGGTCGCAGTCTTCGGCTCTCCGGCCGGTTCAAACTCGGCCCGCGAGGCGCTGGGATGGGTGCCGCAAGAACTGGCCCTCTATCCGCGGCTCACGTGCAAGGAAAATCTGGAATCTTTCGGGCGATACCACGGACTGGCCGGGACCGGGCTGCAGCAAGCCGTCGCATGGTGCCTCGACTGGTCGTCGCTTCAGGACCGGGCCGGAGATCTGGCCAAGAATCTCTCCGGCGGGATGAGGCGGCGCCTGAACATGGCAGCCGGGATGATTCACCGTGCCCAAGCTGGTGCTGATGGATGAGCCGACAGTGGGGGTGGACCCACAGTCGCGCAATCGCATTTTTGAGATGATCGAAGACGCTGCATAGCGAAGGGACCGCGATCATCTACACCACGCACTATATGGAAGAAGCGGAGCGGCTGTGCGATCGCATCGCCATCGTTGACCACGGGCGCATCATCGCCTTGGGCACGAACGAAGAGCTGGTCCAGAACGCTTTCGCCTCGCGCAGCCAGGTGTTGGCGCGCTTCGCGGGTCCCGCTGACGGCCTCGCTGCGTGGGTCGGGCAGCGCGGCGGGCGTTTGGTCGACTCCACCGCAGAGTTCTCCGTCGAACGTCCTACGGAAATTGCCGGCTTGCTCGACGAGGCAGCCAGGGCGGGCCTCGACGTGGTTGACGTGTCGCTGCGCCGTCCGAACCTGGAGTCCGTGTTCCTGCACTTGACGGGAAGGGAGTTGCGCGAATGATCGTCCCCATCATACGCACCGCCATGGTTTCCCTGCGCCGCGATCGAGCCGCGCTCGCGTTGAGTTTCATCCTGCCGATCACCTTCTTCAGCATTTTTGCCGTTATCTTCGGCGGGCGCCGGGATACCGTGCCGAAAGTCACAGTCATCGTGGTGGACGAAGACCAGAGCCAGGTATCGCAACAATTGGTAAGGGGCCTGGAACGGGAAGGTTCGCTGGTCATCAGAACGAGACCCGCGTCCAACGGAGGCGCACAATCACCGGAGTACACGGCCGCAACCGCAGAGGCAGCGGTGAAGGCGGGCGATGTACCGGTCGCGCTCATCGTCCCGCGTGGTTTCGGCGAGAATCCAATTTCTTTCCGCGGCGACCAAAACGGTCCGGCGATTCAGCTGCTTAACGACAGCAGCGACCCAGTGGCGCCGCAGATGGTCGCGGGGCTTCTGCAAAAGGTCGCCATGACTTCCATGCCGGACGTCATGGCGGAGCAGGGATCAAAGTACGCGGATCAATTCGTCGGAGGATTCACGCCGGAACAACGTACAGCGGATGGATGCCAGTCTTGAACGGCTGCGTCAGCGCGAGAGTGAGAACGCGGGAACCAGTACCGGAGAAGACGCCGCCCACGACGCGCCCAGCGGCGGCGGGATCGTTGCGGTCAAGGCCCGAGCCGTGGTCGGAGAAAACAAGAACAATCCGATGGTGTCTTTCTATGCCGCCGCGATCGGCGTGATGTTCCTGCTCTTCACAGCGAGCGGCGCTTCGGGGTCGCTACTGGATGAAGCCGACAGCGGCACGTTGGAGCGCGTGCTCAGTTCGCGTGTAACCATGACCTCGCTGTTGGCAGGCAAACTGGCGTTCAACACCATGCTGGCGTTCTCACAACTGGTGGTGATGTTCGTCTGGGCCTGGGCTGTCTTCAAGCTCGATTTCTTCAATCATGTCCCCGGTTTTGTCGTCATGGGCGTGAGCACCGCTTTTGCAGTCGGCGCTTTTGGCATGTTGCTGGCCAGCATCTGCCGCACGCGGGCGCAACTGGGCGCACTCTCGACGCTGACGATTCTGATCATGTCTTCCGTCGGCGGCAGCATGTTTCCTCGTTTTCTTATGCCACCCGGGATGCAGAAGGCCGGATTGCTCACGATCAACGCTTGGGCCATCGATGGTTTCACGAAAGTGTTTTGGCGGGATGAGCCGGTGTCGCACCTTTGGCCGCAGGTCTCGGTGCTTCTCGCGACGGGCATTGTGCTGTTCGCGATCGCCCGCAAAATCGCGCGGCGCTGGGAATACGCGTGAGCGATCCAGGCCGCCACTTCGTCGGTTTCGCCGGAAGTGGTTTGGCCGCGCCCAGGCGATGCGCTCCTACAGGCGCGTTCATCTCCCACGGCCTAAACCTCGAATTAAACGTCGCGGCGCCGCCCGCGACAAACTGCTTCCACCCGCCGGGAGTGGGACAGGTCTCGTGAATGAAATTTCGCAGCCAAGTGGATCACTTCCGAGCCCGCCGCAATCAGGGGCAGTCGAAACCCTTGCATGTTTAATTAAATGTATGTATTTAACACTCCGGTGAAGCCTCGCAGGGCCTTGGGGGGAGAATTAGGAGCCATGTTCTCCAACGTGCGATTCGGCTGTTTGCTCCTCGTGTGTCTTTCTTGCTCCGCTGTCGTTTCGGCCCAACACGCCACTCCGCGAACCCAAGCTGGCACCGGTAGGATTTACCTTAACGTCGTCGTCACCTCCAAGACTGAGTCGCATGTCGCCGGTCTTCAGCGGCAAGACTTCACTCTCCTGGATAACAAGACCCCGCAGACCATCACTTCGTTTGAGGCCGTCAGCGCTCGCGACGCTCCCATTGAGGTCGTCCTGGTGGTAGATGCGGTCAACATCACCGCGCAAGTCTTGGACTACGAGCGCTTGCAGCTCGGCAAATTCCTTCGCGCCGATAGAGGGAACCTCGCGTATCCCGTTGCCCTGGAGATCCTGACGGATGATGGCTTCCAGCTCGTGGCGGATTTCTCCAGTGATGGCAATGCGCTCAGTGCTTCACTGGAGAAGAAGAACGTCGGTCGCCGGGATATCGGCCCCGCCGGCCATTTCTGGGGTGCGACCGACCGCTTGCGGATTTCCCTCGACGCCCTGAGTCAGCTCGTAACGAGCCTATATTCGCGCCCGGGGCGCAAATTGATCCTGTGGGTCTCTCCCGGTTGGCCTCTCCTAAGCGGCCCGGAAGTTACGATGGATTTGCGGCTGGAACAACAGGTCTTTGGGAATATTGTGGGCCTCTCGACGAATCTTCTGTGGGGCCGCATCACGCTCTACAGCATCGATCCCCTAGGAACTAGCGAGTACGCGATGCATGCTTCGGACTATGAACGGTTCCTCAAAGGTATCAGCAAACCGAGCCAGGCGCAGTTGGGAAATGTGGCCCTTCAGGTGACCGCAATTCAAAGCGGGGGTCTCGCTCTCATCGCCGGCAACGATATCGCGAAATCTCTCCAAGAGTGCGTGAACGATTCGGCGCCCTACTACGAGATTTCCTTCGATCCCCCTCCGCCGGCCGGGCCAAACGATTACCATCACTTGGAAATCCATCTCGCAAAACCGGGTCTGACCGCGCGCACTCGCCAGCTCTACTACGCGCAACCTGCAGCGCCAACGCACAACTGACGCCACAGCGGTCAGCGCTGGTCCAATTGGAAAGGCGTGCTCGGTCCAAAACCCCGGACACCGGAAACTTGCCTAGCCCACTGGCTTTCCCGACTAGACTTTCTCTCGATTTTTCGATGTAATGTTTTGTATCCCTAGAGCGTAGAACGAGTAGCGCCCTCACTTCAGGGGTCAAATTCAGAGATGGCGTCTCCAACCAATCCGCCGAAGCCAGACTTGTCTTCGCTGCGCATCAGCGATGAGCGCCGCAAAGGCGGCAAGAGCAGCAAGCGATTCGCAATCGCCGCGCTTGCCGTGCTGATTCTGGTGGGCGTGGCAGGGGCCATTTGGGCCTTCCGCACGCAGGCGCCGGTGGTCGAGGTCGTCGTCGCGCAGAAGCCGGATTCCTCGCGCCCCGCACTCTTGGATGCCAGCGGTTACATCACGCCACGCCGCGAAGCGACGGTCGCGGCCAAGATCACCGGGCGCGTCACGGGCATCTTTTTCGATGAGGGCGTGCACGTGAAAAAAGATCAGATCCTGGCCACCTTGGACGATTCCGATGTCCAGCGCGCGCTGGAGTCCGCGAAGGCCGACCGCGACTCCACGCAAGCCAGCATCGAGGATTTGCAAGTGCAGCTCAAGTACGCGGACATCGAGTTGCGACGCGCGGAGCAACTCGAATCGCAAGGTGTAGAAAGCAAGGAATTCCTCGATACCGCCCGCACGAATGACGACAGCCTGCGCGCGAAGATCAACCTGGCGAAGGCGCAAGTCCTCGCCGCCGAATCCCGGATTCGCGAGGCGCAGCAGGCCGTGGACAATTGCACGATTCACGCGCCGTACGACGGAATCATGGTCACGAAAGACGCGCAGGTTGGGGAGATGGTTTCGCCGATTTCCGCGGGAGGCGGCTTCACCCGCACCGGAATCGGGACCATCGTGGACATGAATTCGCTCGAGATCGAAGTGGACGTCAACGAGAACTACATCGCGCGCGTTCTGCCGGGCCAACCGGTGACGGCAACCCTCGACGCTTATCCCGATTGGCAGATTCCTTCGCGCGTGCGCATCGTCATTCCCACGGCCGATCGCGAAAAGGCCACCGTAAAGGTGCGCATCTCGTTTCTGAAGCTCGATCCGCGCATGCTGCCGGACATGGGCGTCAAGGTTCACTTTCTCGGCGACGCCCCGGCCGCGCAGAAGGGACCCGTCCGCCGCGGTCGTGATTCCGGCCGATGCCGTGCAGGACGACAACGGCCAGAAAATTGTTTTCCTCTTCAAGGGCGATCACGTCGAGCGGCAGGCGGTTACGCTCGGCCAAGCCGCGCGGGACCGACGTCGAAGTCGTAGCCGGAGTCTCCGTCGGTGACAAGCGTCGTAGTAAAATCGCCTGCCGCCTTGCACGATGGCGAAGCAGTTGCCATTCAAAAATAGGAGCATCCGAGATGGTTCGAGTGGACGGAACGGCCGGTGAAGAAAGCCTGATTCGCATCCGCGGCCTGGAGAAGGACTATCGCCGCGGCGGGGAAGAGATTCGCGTCCTGCAAGGGCTTGAACCTCGACGTCGGCAAGGGCGAATTCGTCGCGTTCATGGGCCCCAGCGGCTCCGGCAAGACGACGCTGCTCAATCTTCTCGGCGGCCTCGACACGCCTTCGCACGGCACGATTTCCGTTGCCGGCGACGAGATCACCCACATGTCCGCGGGCAAGCTCACGCAGTGGCGCGCGCGCCACGTCGGCTTCATCTTTCAGATGTACAACCTGCTGCCCGTGCTCACGGCGTTTCAAAATGTCGAGCTGCCCCTGCTGCTCACCAAACTCTCGAAGGCCGAACGAAAGCAGCATGTGGACGCGGCCCTGCGAAATTGTCGGCCTGGCCGATCGCAGCGATCACTATCCGCGCCAGCTCTCCGGCGGACAGGAACAGCGCGTCGCCATCGCCCGCGCCATCGTCGCCGACCCGACCTTTCTCCTCTGCGACGAGCCCACCGGCGACCTCGATCGCAAAAGCGCCGACGAAATTCTCGAATTCCTCACGCGTCTCTGCAAGGAACACGCCAAGACGATTCTCATGGTGACGCACGACCAACTGGCCGCAGACCGCGCCGGCGCGATTCTCCACTTGAATAAGGGCGTGCTGGTCGAGGCGCAAGCCGCGGGAGGGCCGGCGTGAAATATTTTCGCCTGCTTCTTGTCAATCTTTTCCGGAAAAAAATTCGCACGGGACTCACGATTGGCTCGTTCGCCATCGCCATGCTCCTGTTCGGGCTGCTGGTGATCGTCCGCTTCGCGTTCAATCAAGGCGTGGAGGTCGCCGGCGCGGATCGCCTCATCGTCATGAATCGCGTCACTTTTATCGAGCCGCTGCCCATCTCGTACATGGATCGCATCGCTGCCATCCCCGGCGTCAAGGCCGTCTCTCACGCCACCTGGTTTGGCGGCACTTACCAGGATCCCAAGAATTTCTTCCCGCAGTTCGCGGTGGATCCTGAAACTTGGCACGCGATGTATCCCGAGTACCTTGTCCCGGACGACGAATTGAAGGCCTTTGTGGCCGACCGGCAGGCCGCCATCGCCGGGAGTGGAGACCGCCAAGCGATTCGGCTGGAAAATTGGCGACCGCATCCCGATCGAGGGCACGATCTATTCCGGCCATTGGCAATTCAATCTAGTGGGCATTTACACCGGCGCGCGCCCCAAGGACGATACGACTCAATTCTGGTTTCAGTACGACTACCTCAACGAGACCATGAAACAAAGCGGAATCGCTACGGGGTAGATCACCCGGGCTGGTACGTCGTGAAACTTGACGAACCCGGATGACGCAGTCACGGTCGTGAAGAGAATTGACCAGACGTTCGCGAACTCCGACGCGGAAACCAAGACCGACACCGAGCAGGCGTTTGCCCAGTCGTTCGTGAAGCAGACCGGCAACATCGAGTTCATCATCCTGGTCATCGGCGCCATCGTTTTCTTCACGCTGCTTTTGGTCACTGGAAACACCATGGCGATTGCCGTGCGCGAGCGGACGGCCGAACTCGCCATATTTAAGGCGCTTGGATTCTCCGACCGGTTCCTGTTGTTCTTCGTGCTCGCGGAGTCCGTTCTCATTTCACTGATCGGAGGAACGCTCGGCATCGGCATCGCCGTTACGCTCGCCAAACTTGCGATGGCTTACGGCAATCCACTGGCCTCGGTGCTTCCATTGCTCTATTTTCCCCCGGACCAGGTGTTCGTCGGTATCGCGGCAGCGATTGCGGTGGGCGCGGTGGCCGGGCTTGTTGCCGGCGCTTTCGGCGAGCCAGCTGAAAGTCGTGGATGCGCTTCGCAGAATTTGACGGGTGCGGGCTCCACTTGGAGCCCGCCAGAGCAAGTGCGGGCTCCACTTGGAGCCCGCCAAGAAAGGTGTGCGGAACAAGGAGACCGGGTTTGGCGATCCCCATCATTTACAATTTGCGAAGTGTCAGGGCGCGGTGGACCTCGTCCGTCGTCGCGGTCCTGGGCATTGCGGGAACGGTCGGCGTGCTGATCGCCATGCTGTCCATGGCGGAAGGATTTCATGCACACGCTGGTGGCGTCCGGTTCGCCGTCCAACGCGCTGATCATGCGCGCGGGCTCGAACACGGAAATGGTCGGCGCCGTCCTGCTCGATCAAGTGCAGATCATCGAAAGCGCCCCGGGCATCATGCGTGGCGCCGGACGGTCCGCTTGTCAGCCCGGAGGTTGTCGTCATCGCGCCCCTGCCGCTCAAAGACACCGGCACGGACGCGAATGCGCAAGTACGGGGAGTTTCGAGCAAGGCGCTCGAAGTGCGGCCCAGCATCCACATCATCGAGGGCAGGAACTTCACGCCCGGCCTCGACGAACTCATCGTCGGCAAAAACGCGGTGAAATCCTATGCCGGGTTGGATCTCGGAAATACCGTGCATATTTCTGGCGTCAACTGGAAAGTCGTCGGCATTTTCGACGCGGGAGGAAGCGCGTTCGATTCCGAGATCTGGTGCGACGCCACGCTGCTCGACCAGGCATACAATCGTCCGCCCAGCGCGTTCCAGTCCGTCACGGTGCATCTGCCTTCTCCGGACGCCTTTCAGAAATTCAAGGATGCGTTGACATCGGACCCGAGGCTTACGGTTTCCGTCGATCGCGAGCTCGATTACTATGCGAAGCAGTCCGAAGGGCTGGCGGATTTCATCAGGGTGATGGGGTCGTTGGTCGCAATCGTGATGGGAATCGGCGCCGTGTTCGGCGCGCTCAATACGATGTACTCCGCGGTCTCGGAACGCTCGCGCGAAGTCGCCACGTTGCGCGCGCTCGGATTCAGCGGAATCAGCGTCGTGCTGTCCTTTGTTTTTGAAGCGCTGTTCATTGCATTCATCGGCGGGCTGGTCGGCTGCATTCCCGTAGGTTGCTTCCGTTCCTGCAGCTCCTGGATCACGGTCGGCACGTTGAATTTTCAAACGTTTTCCCACGTATCCTTTTCGTTTCGCATCACCCCGCTTCTCTTTGCCATCGGAATTGCCTTTGCGCTTTTCATGGGATTCATCGGCGGCGTTCCGCCCGCGATTCGCGCCGCGCGTCGTCCCATCGCGGTCGCGTTGCGCGAGTTGTGAGCGGTTCCGCCCGCCCGGCTCCCGAACTCCGCCGACTGTGCTAGATTCGCCTGCGAAGACCTGAGGTGTTGCCGTGCCCGCATTCGATCGCGTGATCTGGATCGTTCTCGATAGCGTCGGCATCGGCGAATTGCCGGACGCCGCCGAGTACGGCGACGTCGGCCGCAACACGCTCGGCCACATCGCCCGCTCGCGCCCGTTGCGCCTGCCCAATCTCGTGCGCCTCGGCCTCGCGAATATCGCGCCGCTCGATCATCTCGTTCCGCCCGCCGCGCCCGAGGGCTGCTTCGGCAAAGGCGCCACGCATTCTCCCGGCAAGGACACCACGACGGGCCACTGGGAAATGGCCGGCATCTGGCTGCCGCAGGCGTTCCCCGTTTACAAGCACGGCTTTCCGCGCGAATTGATCGAGCAGTTCGAGCGCGCCATCGGCCGCAAGACGCTCGGCAATAAGCCCGCCTCCGGCACCGAAATCATCAAGGAACTGGGCGAGGAGCACGTGCGCACGGGCTTTCCGATCGTGTACACGTCCGGCGACAGCGTCTTCCAGATCGCCGCGCACGAAGACGTGATCCCCATCGCCGAGCTGTATCGCATGTGCGAGATCGCGCGCAAATTGCTGGATGGCCCGAATCGCGTCGGCCGCGTCATCGCGCGGCCTTTCACCGGCACGCCCGGAAATTTCCGGCGCACCGAGCGCCGCCACGATTACGCCGTCGAGCCGCCGCGCCCGATGCTGCTCGACGTGCTTGCCGAGCGCGGCGTGCCGGTTTTCGGCGTCGGCAAAATTCACGACATTTACAACGGCCGCGGGGTGGGGAATTACGTCACCACGAAAAACAACGCCGACGGCATGCTGAAGCTGCACGCCGAGATGGCGCGCCAGAATCGCGGCCTGATCTTCTGCAATCTGGTGGATTTCGACATGCTCTACGGCCATCGCAAAGATGTGGAAGGTTTTGCCCGCTCGCTGGAGGAGTTCGACGCGCTGCTCGCCGCGCTTCTCGCTGCGATGCAAGCGCGCGACCTGCTGCTCATCACCGCCGACCACGGCTGCGATCCCGATCCCGCCTGGCCCACGACGGATCATTCCCGCGAATACGTTCCGATTCTCACGTTCAGCCCCGGCGGCCGTCACGGCGTCGCGCTCGGCACGCGAGACACCCTCGCCGACATGGGCCAGACCGTCGCCGAAAATTTCGGCGGAGTGATTCCACACGGAAGCAGTTTTCTGACGTTGATCGCCCCGAGATTGAAACCGAGGCGGAACCAGGCGGCGCCGCCGGCTCAATCGCCGGTACTGGGCGCGCGGCGCGCGTAGTAGCCGGTGCGCGTGCGCACGGTCAGCTTGCCCGCGCCCCTGGGCGGAACGACGTCCACCTGGACGCTGCGGTACGTGCCGTCCTGCGCGGTGTTGGTGGGGTAGTACGCCAGGTGTACTGGTTGCGGATGTCGTGCGCGATTTGCGTGCAGATGGCTTCGGTGTCGTCCACTTCTTCGGGGAAGAAGGCGAGCCCGCCGGTGGCCTGCGCCAGTTGTTGCAGCCCGCGCTTGGCTTTGTTCATCGCGCTGCGATCCTCGTGATAGTCCTCTTTGCTGTAGAGGCCGATCGCGTAGATCAGCGCGTCCGATCTTCTGCGCTTCCTCGATGACGTCTTCCAGGTGATGCCGGCTGGCGTTGTCTTCGCCGTCGGTCACCACCAGCAGAACTTTCTTGTCCTTGTGGCCCTTCTTCAGATGATCGAGCGAGCCGATGATCGCGTCGTAGAGCGCCGTGCTGCCGCGCGCGTCAATCCGCTCGAGGGCGGCCTTCATCTCGTTGATGTCGCTGGTGAAATCGTGTTCGGTATCGAGGTAGTAGTCGTCGTTGAAATTGACGACGAACGCCTCGTCCTGCGGATTCGAGGTCTTCACGAACGTAAGCGCCGCCGTATTCACCTCCGGCCGCTTATCCCGCATGCTGCCGCTGTTGTCGATCACCAGCCCCACGCTCACCGGCACGTCCTCTTGCTTGAACACGGCGAGCTTCTGCTCGACCTTGTCCTCGAAGACTTTGAAGCTATCCTGCGTCAGCCCCGGCACAAATACGCCGCGCTCGTTCAGCACGGAAACGTGCAGCAGCACGAGGTTCACGTTGCTGTGAATCGTGTACGGCCCTGGACGCTGTGGCAGGGGATTGCGATCGCGCCCGGAGGCGGTGGCGGCTGCTGGACGGAGACTTGCGCGAACGCGAGGCTCGACGCGACCAGCAGAATCAATGCGCAGGAGAGCAGGCCGAAAACGCGGAGCGTCCCGATTAGGGCGCGGGCGCGAAGTATCCGGTCTTGGCGTAGACGTTGAGAGGAGGCAGACCCCGGGGTGGACGGAGCTTGACTTTGATTTTTCGCCACGTTCCGTCGTGTCGGTTGTTGCTCGGCTTGTATCCCAGGACATATTGGTTGCGCAGCTCCATCCCGATTTTTGCAGCGATGTCGGGCAGATCGTTCAGGTTTTCCACCGGGAAAACCCGCCCGCCCGTCATGTCCGTCAATTCCTCCAGCAGCGAAGGTCCTTCCATCTCTTCCGATGTGCGCGACCGGATGCTCGAGCGGATCGAATACGCCGACTGCGTAGAGCTGGCAATCGGCTTCCTTCAGAAAGTTCTTGATGTCGTTCTCGTTGTACCGGCTATGATTATCTCCCCCATCCGATATGATGAGCAAGGCGCGTTTGGCGTTGCGTGCACCCCTCATCTCGGAGAGGCCCAGGTAGATCGCATCCAGCAGCGCCGTGCGTCCGTGCGCTTCCGTGAACATCATCCGGTTTTCCAGTTCTTCCACGCTGGACGTGAAGCGGCTCGTCAATTCCGCGCGGTCGTTGAAGCTCACCATGAAAAATTCGTCCAGCGGATTCGCCGTCTTGAAAAACTGCACCGCGGCCTGCCGCGCCTTGTCCACTTTGTCGGACATGCTGCCGCTCATGTCGAACACCACGCCGATCGAGATCGGCACGTCCTCGCTCGAGAACGATACGACTTCCTGCTCGACGCCGTCCTCGAACACGCGGAAGTTTTCTTTCTCGAGGCCGGTGACCAGACGATCGTACGGATCGGTGACCGTGACGTTCACCAGCGCCATGTTCACTTCGACTTGAATTGGTTTCTTGTCGGGAATCGCTGCGCGGTGCGGGCGCAGGAGGCGGTGCGGGCGCTTCGGGTCCCGTCACTTGGGCGCTAACTGTGGTCGCGGCGAGGGCGCAAACAATCAAAGTTAGAAAACGCCAGCCCGCGTAACGCTCTCTTGCCTTCACCGTCCCCCCAATTCGGTCTGTCGCCGTTGGGCGGTTGAGAGGCTGCACCAAACGTGCTGCTTGATTTGCATTCTACCACCACTCTGGCCGCAGCGCAACCGTTTCTATTCGCCGCGTCGTTGGAGACCCTGTGGTAGCATCGAGTCGCGTTCAGCGCTGTCTCATTCTGCACTACGGAGGTTTCGTCGATCCCGATGATTTGTCTGGCGGTAATTCCGGCGCGTTACGCTTCCACGCGGCTTCCAGGAAAGCCGCTCGTGCCCCTCGGCCGGCAAACCGATGATTCAGCACGTCTGGGAGCGCGTTCGGCTTGCCAAGAGCGTTTCCAGCGTGGTGGTCGCCACGGACGACGAACGCGTCCTCCGCGCCGTCGAGGCCTTCGGCGGCCGCTGCGTGATGACGCGCGCCGCACACCGTTCCGGCACTGAACGCTGCGCCGAAGTTGCGGCGAGGCGCCCTCGGCAAGGACGCCGACGTTCTGGTCAACGTTCAGGGAGACGAGCCGCTCATCGAGCCTTCCGTGATTGACGCCGCCGTCGAGAGCGCTTAACGGAAGATCCCCAGGCCCCTGTCGCAACGCTCGCCGTGCCGATTTCCGTTCCCGACGAAATCATGGATCCCAACGTCGTCAAGGCTGTTCTGGATTTCGAGGGCAGGGCGCTCTATTTTTCACGCGCGCCGATTCCGTGGGTTCGCGATCGCGACGGTCTCGCTCGCGCCCGCCACTGGAAGCATCTGGGCACTTTACGTTTATCGCCGCGAAGCGTTGCTGGAATTCCCCACGCTCCCGCTGGGGGATCTCGAACGCGTCGAGCAGCTCGAGCAGTTGCGCTGGCTCGAAAATGGTTATACGATTCGCGTAGCGGAAACGTCTCACGATTCCGTGAGCGTGGATGTGCCTGCGGACGTGGAGCGCGTCGAGCGCCTCATGCGGAGCAAGTGACTTTGTAGGGGCGGCAGCTTTGCTGCAGACTTCCCGGACGCAGGCCGCTGTGCGAAATGCGTCCGCTAGAATTGTTGAGCAGTTGTCCCGAAATCACTCTGCTAGCATCCGTCCCGACCACAAACACCATCGATCCGGTGGGAGTGAGGCTGGACAATGTAAATGGAAATGTTGTAGGTGTTGCTGGCCGCATCCGTTAGCACCAGCGTCCCCCGGCCGTTCCCGCTCATCGAGTACGTTCCCTTCACTGCGTTCCCGGGTGTGAGCGTAAACGCATTGTTCGTGTCCCAGTTCCCCGCAACGGTCGCGGTGGTCCCGGTCAGCACGATCTGTCCGGTCGTGTCGGCCTCATTGAAGGAGACTCGCCGCACCGCCCGTCCATTGCTGCGCGAACGCGCCCACTAAGCTCTGCGTCGTGAATCCCAGTCCGCTGCCGGGCCTCCTTGCTGCGGTGACGAGCATCCCGTCGGCCTCAATGGAGGAATCGGTCTCTTGCAGCAACGGCCTGACCCGCCTGGACAAAGTAGAACACAAACGTGAGCGTGCCCGCGTTCGTCGTCAGCGACGCGGTGCCTCGTCCATTCGCGTCCACGCTGTAGCTGCCGCTCGCGGCTGCATTGGATTGCACGGTGCCGGCGATCGTTTTGGTCCAGAACACCGCCCAGAGAAAGCGGCTGGTCGCCCCGTCGGCGAAGAACACTCCGCCGGTGGCCACAAATCCCGTTGGGCTTCGTCCGCTCGCGATGAACGAGCATTCCGCGGAGAGAGAACTCGTCGAGAACATCGGATTGTTCGGCTGCTGGAGCGCATCGCCGGTCAAGGTTCCCGCCGCGTCCAATTCGAGAAAGCGCACGTGTCGCGGCCGTGATCATGTAATAGGCAAAGGAAGCCCCCTGGATCGTCGCCGTCCCTCGTCCGTTCGCGTCCGTTGTGATAAATGATCCCGAGAGCGAACCCGAGGGCACCGACGTCAAAGCGCCGCCGGCGTTGATGTCTTCCTGACCTGGATTTGAAATTGTCGGCGCCGGACATAGTGAACTGCGCCGATTTGCGAAGTTGGTTTCGTCACGCCGCCCGGCACGCTCGAACCCGAGAAGTCGAACGCGAAACTGTTCGCCGGGATGATTCCCCGTGAAGGCCGCGTTCGGATCCTGCGCGTCCCTTCGCCGTGCCCGGTCGCGAACTATGTCCGCTTCGGTGATCTGGACCTGCGATTCGCTGACGAAGACAATGTAATAGTTCGACGCGGTCGTCCCGCAGCCGAACGCGGTCGGATCGGTCACTGTGCGCCGTCCCACGGCCATCCACGCCAATCGTGTACGTCCCGTTGACTTGAATATTCTGCGGCGGGCTCCCCGCAACGTTCACGTCTTCGATGACGGTCAGTCCGCCCTGTCCGTCCGCGGTGACACGACCCGCCCGCGCAAAATATCCGGACTTCGCGCAGCCCCCCTGATTCAATGTGAATGTGCCTGAAAGATTGAAAACCAACGAGCCTTGCAGTGAAAATGAGGAAAAAGTGTCGGTGATGGTCGCGGCCGATGTCTGCGTATTGTCCGCATTCAGCACCGCAGTGACCACGACCTGCCCGCCGGACGGCGGTATTTGCGGCGCGGTATAGACCGCTTGCTGCGGCGCGGCGCGTCTGGGAGCGACGGCGTACAGGTTGACGGTGGCGGCCGGCGCAACTCGCTACCGTGCCGTACGTGGAATTTCCACCGGCGATCGCCGTTCACGTAGTACGTCACTCCGGTCTGCGGAATCGTTGTTTACCACCGGCACATCAAACAGGCAGATCGTCAGCGTCGTCTTGCTGGCCGGCCGCGACGGTAGACCGTCGTCGGAGAAATGTTTACAACGGGCACCGACGCGATGTTCACCATCGCGGTAGTTGAAGATCGGAGTTGTCGTGAGTCAGTTCCGCGGTGAGGTGACCACTGCGGCTGACTCGGCACGGCGTTCGGCGCGGTGTATAAGCCCGTTGCATCCACGGTCCCAAAACCCGCCGTCTTGTTGCGCTGACGCCCGACACACCGTTGACCAGCCAGGTGATCGCCGGTGCCGGTCGCTGGACGAGTTGCGTTTACCACCGTCGCGCCAAACTGGAGTTGCGTCGCCCGCTTCGACAGTTCCGGAGGCCGGCGTGATAGTGACCGTCGGCGTCGTCGGGCGTAGTGCTGTTATGCTTGCAGCCGCTGAAGCCGATGGAAGCCAGCAGCGCCGCTGCGAGGAACGATTCGCTTCATCGCGCGTCTCCGTGCAGCCGGCGGCATCGTCTTCCCAAACTTCTTCGCTGCTCCCAATTTCATTCTCATCCCCAATTTCGTTTTACTGTGGCGTGCGCGGTGGTTCCAATGAATTCTACCTGAATTCCGTCCGCTGCAAGCTATCCCCTGAGCTCCCCGGCAACGCGCCACCGGTCGGAACCAGCCTGTGGTAGGACACACGAACTCGAAAAAAAGTTGCACGCCATTCTTCCTAAATCGCATTCCGGCGCAATGCCCCGCTCTGGCGGGATGCGGGCAGCCCGAACACGGCAGAAGCTGTCAGCCATGGGAAGAAGCGGCGTGGAGTGCGTGGCACTGGCGCCAGCCGGCCGCTTACTCGATGTCAACGGGACCGAGGGCGCGCTTCATCTGTTGAAACTCGGCCGAGTCCAACTTGGTTCCTGACCAGGAATGATTTGGATACTCCCAGGCGAGGATGTCCGTGAGCCAGCTCCCGCGTGTTTCGGTAGAATCGTGATCAGACCACACGGAGGTCCCGGCGCGGTCGCCATGACGCTCCATGTCTATCCGGAAAAAACTGGCGGCTTCGCGAGGGTCGTAGCCGTGTTCGATCATGTTTTGCAGGCCGACAATGTCGGCTTGCTCCTCGAACCGCCTCTGGTGCCCGTAAATGGACAGTTCCGCCCCTGCTATCGTCCATTCCGCGGCGAGCGTGCCAATGGCGTAGCCCCCGATGCCGGCGGCAATTTCAACAAACTCGGCGAGTGTTACTGCAGCCCTATCAGGACGTGTGGAGACGGTCTCTCGCCAGGCGTGAGACTGGAGCACATGAGCTGTCTCATGGCTAAGAATAAATGCGAGCTGCGCCTCGTTCTCGACGGCGGCGAGCAGCCCTGTGGTGACGAACACCCGCCCGTCCGAGAGCGCGAATGCGTTGATCTCCGGGTCCTCGATAATCAAAAACTGGATGCCGAATGCGTGCAAGGGATCTGGTATGGCCGCAGGGAGGAGGGATTTCCCGAGTCGGGAGACGTAGTCCTTGACGGCGGGGTCGGTCACAAGTTTGTACCGGTTGACCACCGTCGGCCCCTCTGTGATCTCCAGTCCCGGAGTGCCGGTGTCTGAGTCCGTACTCTGAGTCACCAGGAAATCGCCCGGAAGTTTGAAGGCGGCAGCGGGCGGAGGCGCGCCAAGTTCCAGCGTCCGCACATCAATGGTGCCGTCCTCGTTCGGGGTCCCCGTGTACTTCACCCGGAGGCCAGTGAGGCTTCCCCCTGCGGGCGGGTTCCACTTGCGCTGCGTCGTCGTGCTTATGTTGAGCGTGTAGCCTCCTACCATCAGTCGCGCCGGCTGGCCGGAGGCAATGTTTGGCGCATCGGGGGGATTTCCCTCGAAATAGGCTTCACCCTCAATTTTTTTCTCCCCCAGCCAGAGCGATACGACCGCCACATAATCAGCCTTGAAAGAATGCTCGCTGATCCAGTGCCCCTTGGCCTCGACGAGCATTCCCCATTTGAGGTCGTCCGGTTTGAGCAATGGCGGGCCATGATTGCCGTGCCCGCTGTGCAGCCATTCCGTCAGAACGATTCCACCGGGCGAGCGGCGAATCGTCGCGCTGCTAACATCAACCTGATCGTCCAGAATGGAGAAACCTGCCGGGCGAATCGCCGTGATGTAGCCCCCGACGTACTGCCTACGCAAACGTCCTCCGGCAAACTGCCGGTTCGCAGCGCTGTCTGGCTCGGACGCACCGGAAGAATCAATCTTCTCTAGCTCCTTTACCACTTCGTTCGCAGAATCCCGGTAGATAGCGCCGCTCGACTTGATGTGAAGCACTCGCCCCAGAATTTCATGGTCGCTCGCCCGCAGGATCGTCGCATCGAGCTCTAGGTGAGGTTTGGGCAACTTGACCCCCACCACCAGGGCGGCGGCCAGGTTTACCCCAATATCGAAATGGGTGAACTGGCCCGTGATAATCAGGGTCTGACCAACTTCGCCCTCACCGATAACTTCTCCTTCGCCGAGAACTTCGGCGGCGAGGCCGGATTGACGCACTTCCGTGAGCAGTTCGGCGTAGAGATAGTCCGAAGCCTCGGGGGGGAGCTCGACATCAGGAGCGTTGGTGAAACGCGTAACTACGATGGCTTGAAAGCGCTGCGGATTCTTCGCGGTGCCGGAAGCCGGCGCCAGCAACAAAGCCAGCACAGGCGCGACGAAGAATATGGTTCGGCGGTCTGCTCGCCTCATCGTCGCCCTCCACCGGCGGTTACGGGCGAGCCCGTGCCGGATGGCGCGTGCGCAGCCGACGTCAAACCGGAAATCGCTTGTTGCAGTTGCTGGCCCCAAAAGAAATTCTGCAAAGCCTGCTGCACGGCGGAGGCGAATGCGTTCGCCAATTGACGGGCAAACCTGACCTCATCGATGGAGTGGTCCGCGACAGCCGTGCCGAGCGCGTGAATCTCGCGTGTTTCGCCCGTCTTGGGATTCTCCAGAACCGCTACAAGTTCGATCTCCACCAGTCGATCCGGACCGGATCGCCCGGTAATGCCGAAACGAAGCAGGTAAATGTGCAGCGTAAGGTCTGCCGCACTGGCTTCGGCGGCTTCCAACCCGCTCTGGCGCAGGGCTTGATCGAAAGCGCCCTGCACAATCGCGACGGGCCGTTTTTCGAGATAGATGCCGTGCAGGACATCCTTTCGGTTGTCCGCATCGTACACGTCCCAGGCCGTCACAAGCAGAGGCCGCGGGTTACCGGACCGGTCGTTCACGTCGGCCAGCCAGAATTTCGGTGCGCTCGCAAACACCGGAACCTTAATCGGGTTCAGGGCTGGAATTTTCAATGTTTGAATATTGGGTGGATACGGAGTGCCGAGCTCATCCTGTGGGGCGCCCGCGAGGGCGAGTGGCGCGAGCAAGCACGCGAGGATCGCCACCTGCGAGAAACTCCGATGACGGCTCTGTGTTGCCATTTTCATGGTCGTAATGCCTTTCGTAATGTGCCGAAGAATATTTCGGATGACCTCCCGAACACAAGAGGCACTTTGGACCTCGTCTCCATTCGCGTTGACACGGCCCCCGCGTTTGGTAGAATGCAGCGTACGCAGACATCGCTGGAGGAAAAAATCCAGTTCAACGGCGGATTGGAATTGCGCTTTGAACTGTGCGGATGGGGCCGAAGTATATCTTTGTAACCGGTGGTGTGGTTTCCTCCCTCGGCAAGGGAGTCTCGGCGGCGTCGATTGGCTGCCTGCTCGAAAGCCGGGGTCTTCGCGTCACTCTCCAAAAATGTGACCCATACCTGAACGTGGATCCGGGCACTATGAGCCCGTACCAGCACGGCGAAGTGTACGTCACCGACGACGGCGCTGAGACCGACCTCGATCTGGGCCACTACGAACGATTCACCTCCGCCAAGCTCACGCGCGATCACAATTGGACTTCCGGCCGGATCTACGAGTCCATTCTCGCGAAGGAGCGCCGTGGCGATTATCTTGGCAAGACGGTGCAGGTCATCCCTCACGTCACCGATGAAATCAAAGCCGCATTTAAGAAAGTGTCCGGCGATACGGACGTAGTCATCGTCGAAATTGGCGGCACTGTGGGAGACATCGAATCGCTCCCGTTTCTCGAAGCGGTTCGCCAGATGCGCCTCGAACTGGGCGCCGAGAATACGCTCTTCGTCCACGTCACGCTGGTTCCATTTATTCACTCCGCGGGCGAGCTGAAGACCAAACCGACGCAGCATTCCGTGAAGGAATTGCTCAGCCTTGGAATCCAGCCGGACTTGTTGCTTTGCCGGTGCGACCGCCACATCCCGCACGAGATGAAAGCCAAGATCGCGCTTTTCTGCAATATCCCCGAGCCGCAAGTGATCGCCGCCCTGGATGTGGATACGATTTACGAAGTCCCGGTGCTTTTCGCCGCCGAGGGTATCGACAATCAAATCCTGCGCCTCTTGCGCCTCGAAGCCCCCGAACCGCGCCTCGATCGCTGGCGTCATCTGGTCGAATTGATTCGCAATCCCGAAGGCGAAGTGCGCATCGCCGTCGTCGGCAAATACGTTCAATTGGAAGACGCCTACAAGAGTTTGCGCGACGCCTTGATGCACGGCGGCCTCGCCCATCGCCTGCGCACCGTGATTGACTGGGTGGAAGCCGAAGAGATCGATTCGCTCGAAACCGCGGCGCACCGCTTACGCGACGCCGACGGCGTCCTCGTCCCCGGCGGCTTCGGCAAGCGCGGCATCCAGGGAATGATCTACGCGATCCAGCACGCGCGCGAGAGCGGCCTCCCGTTCTTCGGCATCTGCCTTGGAATGCAGTGCGCCACGATCGAATACGCGCGCGACGTCCTGGGCCTCGCCGACGCCGATAGCACCGAATTCGAGCCGCGCACCCCGCATCGCGTGATTTACAAGCTGCGCGAATTGCTTGGCGTGGACGAAATGGGCGGCACCATGCGCCTCGGCGCGTGGGACTGCAAACTCGAGCCGGGCTCGCTCGCGCATCACGCCTACGGCACCACCGAAATCAGCGAACGCCATCGGCACCGTTACGAATTCAATCGCGAGTACGAGGCCGCGCTAACGGGAGCGGGTCTGCGTATCTCCGGAAAAACGCCCGACGCCACCTACGTCGAAATTGTTGAGGTGCCGGGCCACCCCTGGTTCCTCGGCTGCCAGTTTCATCCCGAATTCAAATCCAAGCCGCTCGCTCCGCACCCGCTTTTCTCCGCGTTCATTGGAGCCTCGCGGAAGTACAGCCTGGACTGCACCGAACGCACGACGGCCCGCGCCCGAGTCCATGGCGCCTGACGCGGGCTGCTGGCTAGAAAGTTCAGGGGAACTTCAATGAAGAAATCCAGCCCCGGAAGGTTCGCACGCCGACCGAGCGCATTGCCCCTTGCCTTTGCGTTTGTCATGATTTTCGCTGCGATTCAGGGCTGTCACCAATCGGGAGGCGCCGGGTCGGATTCGGCAAACAAAGGGCCGAGCAAAGAAGAGATCCTTCCGAATGCGGATAAGTCCTACTATTACCTGCACAGCCGTGGCCTCCAGTCATTCCGGTGCACCGTCCAGCTAAGTACGAGCCAATCCGACGGCGATCAGTCGAAGCTCGCACAATTGGACAAGAGCCGGTATTCCGTCGTGGTGGACGATCAAGGGACTGCCACAGTAACTCCTATCCTGGCCCGCGGAAAACCCGCGGATCACAGCGCGGATGATACTGTTTCGGCTGGGCAGCAATTGGTGGAGGCCTTTTTCCAGATGTGGGATTCGCTCGTATTCACAGGCATGTTTACCGGGTCAGACGATGAAAAAAAGATGATGCCTTGGGAGCAGCCGGATGGATTTCACTATTCCGGGTCATTTGGAGATGGGAGTAGGGAGTTCGTCCTGACGAAAGATTCTCTGCTCACGAAGATGGAACTGAAGAGCGAAGGCTCCACGATGGTGATGCAGCCCAAGTTCGCGAAAACGGATGGCGGCTTATGGTTGTTGACGGAGATGGATAGCGATAAGACCGTCGAAGGCGATATCACCGATGAAGAGGAGAAATTGAGCGTACAGATCCAGTATCAGCCTCTCCAAGGCTTTCAATTGCCCGCCCATGTCGAGGACCAACTCGCTCTCTCAAACGGGGCGGTCACGATTGGCATGAATTTCACCGATTACCACCTCACCAAGCAATGAGTTGACGCGGTCGCAATCGACTGCCTCCGCCCGTCGCGCCGATTGCAAATCCCATCTATCCCGCATAGGCTACAATTCCGAATATGTCCCCCACGCGCGAAATTCCGGTCGGCAAATTCTCGATTGGCGGTTCGCAGCCGCTCTTCGTGATCGCCGGACCGTGCGTCATCGAAAACGAGGCGCACACCCGCATGATCGCGCAGCGCCTCGCGGAGATCACCGCCGCCGCGGGCCTCCATTTCATTTTCAAAGCCTCCTACGACAAAGCCAATCGCACCTCGATTTCTTCCTATCGTGGGCCGGGAATGAAGGACGGCCTGGCGATTTTGCAGCGCATCAAGCAGTCGCTCGGCGTTCCGGTCCTCACGGACATTCACGCTGTCGAACAAGCCGGCCCCGTCGCGGAGATTTGCGATGTGATTCAAATTCCCGCGTTCCTCTGCCGCCAGACCGACATGCTCGTCGCCGCGGGCAGGACGGGCGCGCGTCGTCAATCTCAAGAAGGGCCAGTTCGTCTCGCCGTGGGAAATGGCCAACGCGGTGGAAAAAATCGCGAGCACGGGCAACGAGAAAATCGTGCTCACCGAGCGCGGCAGCTCCTTCGGCTACCAGAATCTCGTCGTGGACATGCGCTCCTTCAGCATCTTGCAGCCGCACGGGTTGTCCCGTGGTGTTCGACGTGACGCACGCATTGCAATTGCCCGGCGGGGAAGGGAAGTCGAGCGGCGGCCAGCCGGAATTCATCGAGCCGCTGGCGCGCGCAGGCGTCGCCGCTGGCGTGGACGGCATTTTCGTGGAAGTCCACGAAAATCCGCCGCAAGCGCTTTCCGACGGCACAAATGCGTTGCGTCTCGATCTTGCGCCCAGCCTGTTCGGCAAACTCGCGCAACTCGCCTCGCTCGTCCGCAAGTGGGAGGGCGCGTGAGCCTCGAAACCGCCAAGCGCGTTTTGCGCATCGAAGCCGCCGCGATCACGGATCTTATCGAGCGTCTCGACGCGCGCTTTGAAAAAGCCATCGAACTCCTGCTCGTGTGTAAAGGCCGCGTCGTCGTGACGGGCATGGGCAAGTCCGGCCTAATCGGACGAAAAATCGCCGCCACGCTTTCGAGCACCGGAACGCCGTCGTTTTTCTTGCATCCCGCCGACGCGCTGCACGGCGATCTCGGTATGCTCACGCGCAACGACGCGCTCCTCGCCATCAGCTACGGCGGCGAGACCGAGGAGATCGTCGCGCTCCTCGAGACGATCAAGCGCTTGGCCGTTCCCGATCGTCACGCTCACCGGCAACGCGCGTTCCACACTCGCGGCCGCAAGCGAGGTCGTCCTCGATATTCGCGTGAAAGAAGAAGCGTGCTCGCTCAATCTCGCACCGACGGCCTCCACCACCGCCACGCTCGCCGTTGGCGACGCGCTCGCCATCGCCCTGCTCGAACGCCGCGGCTTCAAGGAAGGCGATTTCGCCGCGCTGCATCCCAGCGGTCGCCTCGGCAGGAAGCTGCTGCGCGCCGAAAGCCTCATGCACTCCGGCGACGCCTTGCCGCGGGTGAATCTCGATACGAAACTGACCGACGTAATCTACGAGATGAGCCGCAAAGGTCTCGGCATGACCACGGTCCTCGACGCACGAAGGCCGCCTCGCAGGAATCGTCACCGACGGCGATCTGCGCCGCCTGATGCAGCAGCGCGGCTCCGAAGCCTTCCACGTCGCCGCCGGCGAGTACATGACGACGGCTCCCGTCACGTTGTCACCGCACGAACTAGCCGGCACCGCGCTAAATATTAATGGAGCGCCGCCGCATCACCTCCATCGTCGTCGTGGACAATGAGCAGCGTCCCCTCGGCGTCCTCCATCTCCACGATCTCTGGACCCTCGAACTCTTCTAGCTTCTTCGCTTTTTGTTCCCATACTTAAAATTGACGCTGGCGACAACCTTCGCTACCATCCCGCCCACGCCGATGTCTCCTGCTCCGTCCATGTTCGTAGAAGGTGGCGCTAACGCCACTCCACAAGCGTCCATTCAGGATTCCTACGTTCAGCCCACTCTGAGCCATGCCTTCCGAATCTGGTGGGCCTACTACTGGCGAAACACCGTCGTCACCGTGATTCTCTTCGCCGGCGTCATATTGGTTGAGCGGCCGTGGTTCGAGAAGGGCTACATCCCAGACTGGTTTTACCTTCCAACGGTGAGGTACGCGCCAATCCTGATTACGTATGCCGTGGCCATCCCCGTGTTTTATATGGTCTTGCGAAAGAAGTTTCGGAAGTTTCGCATCGGGTTGGTTTCCTGTCAGAACGGTGTCCTAGGCGATCAAGTCCTTCCGGCCACTCTTGGACGCACACTGCGAATCTGGTGGGCGTTCTCCTGGCGAGCCTTCATGCTTGGCTTGATCGTTTCCTTTGTCGCCTTGCCTTTGAACATGCTGGTCGGAACACTGTCGGCTCTCCTTCCTCAGTTCGCGGTAGGATTCACCTTTCTGGCTCAATTGACCATCGACGCTGCAGTCGGCCTCTTCGTGATCTATAACAGTATCCTTGACGAGGGCTTCCCCGATTTTCAAGTTTGCCTACTGCCGAGGACGGCTCCGGCCCCAGCGCCGGCGGTCGAGACAACTCCAACCACAGTTTGAGTTGCAGATCGTCTTTGCCGTCCGTCCCGTTGCCCGCTATCGCAATTCCGTCTTGTCCGCCATTTCCGAGTGGGGTGACTCGCTTCGAGATACCGCGTGTGGCAAGCCGCATTGACGCGGGAATTTCCCTTCGCTAGCATCGCGACAATTCCCATGAGCCAGATGTCATCGATGCTTGGAGACGGCACCGCGGCCGGGAACCGTGCGGCCGCCATCGAGTGCATATCAAAGACGTTCTGGCGCGCCCTTCGAATCTGGTGGGCTTTTTACTGGCGCAAAGCAATCCTTTTCGCGATCTTCGTCGCTGCGCTTCTCTTCGCGACAGACTCGCTCTATGCGCGAGGCGCCATTTCGTTCTGGCTGTACCGCTATCTGACGGAGTTCGGCCCGTACGTCATCAATTACGCCGCGGCACTCCCGGTGCTCCATTTCATTCTCAAAAAGAAATTTCGCAATTTCCGCCTCGCTTTGACGCCGCTTCTGGACGCGGACGCAGGCGCAGTGTTGCCTCCCACCGTCGCCCGCACGCTGCGAATTTGGTGGACCTACACTTGGCGCACCTTCGCCTATTGCATCGGAATTTATTTCGTGGTCAACCTTCCCCTTGGACTCCTGGTAGGAACGCTAGGAACTATTTTCCCCAGGTTGAACGATGTATTCGCCTATTCGGCAGGTTTAGCAATCGAGGGTGTCGCTGGCTTCTTCGTGATCTATTCCAATATTCTAGAGGAGGAGTTCGGTAAGTTTCGCGTATGCCTGCTGCACAAAAAGTGCGGAGACTTGTCTCCCGCGGCCGCAGCGTCCCCAAGAATCTAAAATCGAGAATCGACCATTTGGTTTCGCTCTTTTCCACCCGCCGGTGATAGTCTCCTGCGCCGCCCGAATTCTCTTCCCGCGGGCAGCCTCATGGTTTCTTCACCGCCGCGACCCAGTTCGTCACCAGCGTGATCGGCTCTCCGCCCGATCCCGAGACGGGAACCACAATGACAAACTTTTTCCCGTCACTCGTTACGTCGTAGGGCAGCAGCAAGCTCGAGGAAGCGTTCACCGAGAACAACGTTTGCGTATTTCCGATTTCGAGGGAGCTGCCCTTCTCTTGAATCTCCACGGTCATCAGCTTGTTGTCCTCGCTGATATAGAACAGTTCTTTCCCATCCGCGCGCCAACGCGGTGCCGCTCCGCCGTTAGCCGAGACCTGCCACTTGCTGTTCGCCCCTGGGAACGACGAGATAAATATCTCGCGCCTCCCGGACTCTTGCGAAGAATACGCAATCCACTTGCCGTCCGGAGAAAAAGTTGGAGTCAGCAGATTGTAGGCATTTTGGATGAAGGGGAACGGTTTCTTGTCTCCAAAGAGCGGCAAAATCCAAATGCCGAATCCGCCCCCTGCTTGTGGATCCAGACGATCGTAGACAATATACCGCCCGTCTCTGGACCAGTCGCTCACAAGTTGTTCTACACCGTCCCCGGCCAGCGGCTGAATGTCGCCGGTTCCGTTCGCCGCCTTTTCATACATGCTCAGATTTCCTGCGTGCGTCGATGAAAAGGCGATCTCTGTCCCATCGGGCGACCACGCGGGGTAGCCGTGCGATGCCGGGTCGAACGTAAAGCGCGTGCGCACCCCGCGCGTCAAATCCACCAGCCAGAGATCACTGTTTGACGTTTGCGGATCCTCGATTGCCTCGATCAGTGTCTTGCCATCCGGCGAGAGCCGCGCGTCTAGGACCCCTCCGGGTTCGCCCAAAGTGCCCAACTGCTTTCCGCCCACGTCCATCCAAACCACTTGACCCGCATCCGTCTCCGACCCTTCATAAACTAGCTCACCATGTTGCGAGACGGAAAAATGACCGAGCCGGTACCTCTGCGGGTTTCCGATATGTTCGGCGATTGGAACGGCATCGCCGGTAAGCTTCAGGCCATCCGCGTCAAAGGGTTGGGCCATCAAAGTCTCACCCCGTAGGAAGAGCACGTATCCGGAAGAGGAATAAAGCGCATCACTGTCGGACGAGAAGAGAAATTGCCGTTGTTTGCCGTCCAGCGACGCCAGAAAAATTCCATTGTTTCCCGCAGTGCCTACAGCGAAGGGATTGCCCGACCAGTATAGAAAATGATTGTCGTCAGGCAGAAAGGATGGCCAACGAAGCGTAAGTTGTTGGTCAGCTTTATCGTCCGCAAAAATCGCTACGGGTTCTCCCCCGGCGGCTGAGACCCTCTCCAGGGATCCGGACACCTTTGGAGCAAAGAGGATTACGCCACTCTTACTCCATGTGCCCCCGCGTCCACTGGAAGCGTCGCAAACCGTCTGCGCCGGCCCTCCGGAAATATCAATCTTCATCAGTTTGCCGGACGCAAAAAAGCCTACAAATTGACTGTCCGGCGACCAGAAGGGAAACGAAGCGCCTTCTGTGCCTTCGAGCCGGCGGCTTGTCAATGAATCGAGTTCCCGCACCCAAAGCATCTCATTGGCGCCGCCGCTTTTCGCGCTGAACACCAGCCTCTTGCCGTCCGGTGAAAGGACCGGCGCTCCGAATGCAGCTTGGAAGACAAAAGTGGCTTGTTCGGGCGGAAGAATATACGAACGAACCGATCGCTCCGGAACTGAAACCACGCGCCAGAAAAGAGTCGCGAGAATTGCCGACGTGATCAGAAAAATCGCCACGACGCCCCAGGGCAGCAGTCGCCGCCACGCGGGCTGACGCACTTTCTCAGCGCCAGCCGCGGTTGCCGCCGGAGCAATGAAATCAATCCCGCTCACCTGGGCGGTCGGATTCAGTGTCTGCTCGATCGCGATGCGCGCTTCGCCGATCGCCTGCAATCGCTGCTTCGGATCCTTCAGCAAACTGCGTCGCACCAGCTTCTGAATAGTGGCGGGCGTATCCGCGGGCAGGGAACTCCAGTCCGGATCCACCTTCAGCACTTCAGCCAGCGTGTCCGAGACCGTCTCGCCGCTGAACGGCTGTTTCCCGCTCAACATTTCGTAAAGCACGCAGCCGAACGACCAAATGTCCGAGCGGCGGTCGGCAGCGCGTCCTTTCGCTTGCTCCGGCGACATATACGCTGCCGTGCCAAGAATCATTCCTTCGCGCGTGGCGGCGACGCTCAGCGTCGGCGAATTCGCGAGGTTCACTCCCGAGTTCTCGGTTTCGAGCGCCTTCGCCAGGCCGAAATCGAGCACCTTCACCGCGCCGTCCGGACGTCACCTTCACGTTCGCTGGCTTTAAATCGCGATGGACGATGCCGCGTTCGTGCGCGAATTCCAGCGCCTCGCAAATCTGTTTGGCAATGCCCAACGCCTCGTTCACAGGGGATCGCGCCCGTGGCCGTGCGGTCCGCAAGCGTCGGCCCTTCGACGAGCTCCATGACGAACGCGTGAACTTTTCCGGAATCCTCGAATCCGTAAATCGCGGCGATATTCGGATGATTGAGCGAAGCCAGCAGTTGCGCTTCGCGATGGAAGCGCGCCATGCGCGTGGCGTCCGCCGCAAACGCCTCCGGCAAAACTTTCAGCGCCACCTCGCGCCCCAGTTTCGAGTCGCGCGCGCGATACACTTCCCCCATCCCGCCCGCGCCCAGCGGCGAAACAATTTCGTACGGCCCGAATTTTGTACCCGGCGTTAACATTGGGATCCTTCGCTTCGCTCAGGATTTCGTCTGCGGGCTCCCGCTTCGCTCACGCCCGCAAAGCGGCTCAACCTCGCCCATCCCGCCCGCACCTAACGGCGAGACGATCTCATACGGCCCAAATTTGGTACCGGGCGCCAGACTCATCTATGCTCCTCAAGGCAACACACCCAATCGTTGCCCGTGAAATATATCCCAGATGCGGGGCCCCGCAAACAATCCGGCAACAAAGCGCCTTCGCGCAGGCAAGGATTAGTGGGAGAGGCACTCTCGCGCCCGCCGTGGTCCGCTGCGGTGAACGAAGGCGGTTGCCCGTCCTCCTCCGCCGCCCCACTTTGGCCTCGCCAGCTGCCGTGATAGCCTTGCAGGAGGCAATTCTCAAAGGAGATTTCCTTGGCGAAATCGAAATCCGCTAAAGTTTCCCCAGCGGTCCGCGCCCGCGCGAAGAAAATCCGCGTCCTGCTCACCGACGTGGACGGCGTGCTGACCGACGGCGGAGTTTGGCTGCTCTCCGAGAGCGACGGCGGCACGAAAGAAATCAAATGTTTCGACGCGCATGACGGCGTGGGCATGATGCTGTTGAGAATGGCGGGCATTCGCACGGGAATCATCACGGGGAGAGCGTCGGCCGCTGTGACCCGCCGCGCCGCGGAAGGCGGCGTGGAGTTCGTCTATCAGGGCGTTCCCTACAAGATTCCTGTGTACGAAGAAATTCTCCGGAAGACGGGCGCGAAGGAATCGGAGGTCGCCTACGTCGGCGACGACCTGCCCGATATCCCGCTCATGAAGCGCGTTGGCCTGGCCGTCGCCGTGGACAACGCCGAACCCGAAGTGAAGCGCGCTGCGCACTACGTCACTGCGCGCTCTGGTGGCAAGGGCGCGGTCCGAGAGGTGGTGGAACTCCTGCTGAAATCGCAGGGCCGCTGGGAGGAAATGATCGAGAAGGCCCGCGCCTAGCTCGCTCCGCGTGGCTCTACTGCGATATGGGATTGAAAACTTGGAGCGGGCGATGGGAATCGAACCCACGTCCGAAGCTTGGGAAGCTTCTATACTGCCATTGTACGACGCCCGCCCCGACACTTCGGTCGTGCTATATTCAGAGGCTACCATTGCTCGCATTCGTTCGCAATGGGCCGCAGTTGCCGCTACTGTTCGCGGCGGACTTCGTCGAGGCCGGAACCAGCAGCGTCAGCGCGTTGGGCACGACGTAGAAGCGCAAGCGGCAGCGCGCCGACTGGCTCGCCGTCCACGTGCGCGTAGAGTGCGCCGCCCGGCAATGACGTGCACGTCACTTCCGTGGTCTTCCACGCGCTGATTCCGCGGACGCTGCGCAGCTTGCCGAAATAAAGCGCGGGAAGCGCGAAGAGATAGCGCAACCGGCTGCGCGTCGAAAAGGTGACGATCTCGAACGAATCTTCGTAGAGGCTCGCGCCGGTCGTGATCTTGAACGGGCCCCCGTATTCGGCAGCGCGTCCCACGACGACGAGCGACGCTTCGACCGTGCGTTCGCGCGACTCGACGCGCATGAGCGGAAAATTGTACGTGAAAAGTTGTTTGAATCCTTCCGACCCAATACGCCAGTTGCCCCGCCTGCTTCTTGAAATGTGAATCCACACCGTTGACGATGGCGCCGTCCGGCCCGCTGCCGCCGACGCACAGAAAATAGCGCGGCGCGACCGGCGGGCCCCCGGTCTCCTCTGCGTCGCGAGCGGCGATGCAGCCGAGCGCGATCCGCCGCGGCGTGCTCGTGGGAATCAGATCGCGCGGCAGCGGGAATGTCCCACGGGATGCCGAGTTCTTTGGCCAGGATGTTGGCCGTGCCCGCGGGAAGCAGCGCCATCGGCACCTCGCTGCCGGCGAGGCCGTTGATGATTTCGTTGACGGTGCCGTCGCCTCCGCAGGCGATGACGAGATCGAGTTTGCTGCGCGACGGCCTGTTTCGCGAAGAGAGTCGCCGAGCCGGCTTCCGTCGTCGGGCGCAAACTCAACATTAATTCCGGCGTCGGCAAGAATCTTCCCAGCGGCATCAATCTCGGCAAGCCGGCGCGAGCGTCGCCGGCCGCTGATGGGGTTGTATATAAGGATGGCTTTGCGAATGGGACGTTACCAAGCGCAGCTCATCCTTGAGAGCTGGTATGAAGGCCGGGCGTGCCACAAAACTTGCTCGTCTCGATCCATCATCGGCATTTGGTCCGTGCTACTGTACGCGCTGCACGCGCTCGAGATCGAGTTCGGCGTCAACGTCCATCAGGGCCTCGTCAGCAGCTATTTCCAGTACCTCGGGAACACGCTGACGCGGCCAGTTCGGAGTCGATGCTCAGGGCGTGCCGGTCCTGAGCGAGATCACGTCGAAGCTCCCCTGGACGCTCGGACTGGTCGGGGTGACGACCGTGATCGCGTTCCTGATCGGCACGCTGGTCGGCGTGCTCAGCGCCTGGCGGCGGGGCGGCCGGCTCGACGCGATCCTCCCGCCGACCCTGTTCATCGTCTCGACGCGTCCCCGTCTTCTTCGTCGGCCTGCTGCTGATCTACGTCTTCGCGGTCAAGCTCAACTGGCTGCCGCTGGGTTCCAACTACAGCCTCGGAGCCACGCCGACGTTCTCGCTCTCATTCATCGGGGACGTGCTCGACCATGCGCTTCTCCCCGGGACTCAGCCTCACGGTCGTGACCGCGGGGCTGTGGGTGTACTCGATGCGCAACAACATGATCACGACGATCGCCGAGGACTACGTGAGGATGGGCCGCGCGAAGGGTCTGTCGAACCGCCGCGTGATGTTCGATTACGCGGCGCGCAACGCGATCCTTCCCAACCTGACGGGGTTCGCGATGCAGCTCGGCTACGTCCTGGGCGGCGCGATCGTGATCGAGTACCTGTTCTCCTATCCCGGACTCGGCTACCTCTTCTACACCGCCACGACCGATCACGATCTTCCGCTGATGCAGGGGCTGTTCCTGTTCTACACGCTGGCGGTGCTGGTCTGCGTGCTGATCGCCGACCTGCTCACGGCCGTGCTCGATCCTCGAACGCGAGAGGCATGAGATGGCGACCGGCACCTCAGCCTCGAACGCCGCCGCGACCGATCCCGTTCTCGACGTCGAGAAGACGGGATCGGGCCGGCGCTTCATGCGAGCGGTCCTCGGCAACCGCAAGGCGACGGTCGGCGCCCTGATCCTGCTGCTGATCTGCTTCGTCGCCGCCTTCCCGGGACTGATCGCGCCCGACGACCCCCAGGCGATCATCTACGCCCCGAACGCGGGACCCTCGTCCGCCCATCTGCTGGGCACCACGCAGCTCGGCCAGGATGTGTTCTCCCAGCTCATCTGGAGCACGCGCCAGACGCTCGTGGTCACGCTCCTGGTGACGACGATCGCGACCTTCATCTCGATGATCGTCGGCGTCACCTCGGCGTATCTGGGCGGAATCGTCGATCGCGTGCTGACGGTGGTGACCGACGTCTTCCTGATCATCCCCGTGCTCCCGCTGCTGATCCTGCTGGCGGCCTACCTCCAGCCGGGTGTGACCTCGCTGATAATCGTGCTGTGCATCACCAGCTGGGCGTTCCAGGCCCGTCAGCTGCGCTCCCAGGGGCTGTCGATCCGCAACCGCGACTTCCTCGTCGCGGCCCGGGCACGCGGAGAGCGCGCGATCTACATCATCCTCGTCGAGATCGTGCCGACGATGACCTCGCTGCTGGCCGCATCGTTCCTCGCGCTCGCGGTGTACGTCGTGGGGTTCGCCGCGAGCCTTCAGTTCCTCGGGCTGGGCAACAGCAGCGAGCTGATGTGGGGCACGATGCTCTACAACGCGCAGCAGGGCGCGGCGCTCGAGGCCGGCAACGCCTGGTGGGCGCTGGCTCCGGGCGCGGCGGTGGCCCTGCTGGGCACCGGGTTCGCGCTGCTGAACTACGCGTTCGACGAGATCGGGAATCCCGCGCTGCGGCCGGTGCGCAAGCGGCGGCGCAAGATGCCGGAGGATGGGTGCCCGGCGGTGGAGGCGGCGTGGCCGAGCCGCTGCTTGAAGTCGTCGACCTGACGGTCGACTATCTGACGGACGCCGGCCGATGTGCGCGCCGTCGACCGGGTCTCGCTTGACGGTTGCAGCCGGGAGAGTTCCTGGGGATCGTCGGCGAGTCCGGGTGCGGGAAGTCGACGCTGCTGTTCGGGGTGGCACAGCTGCTCTCACCGCCCGGCGAGGTCGTCGGAGGAGCAGGTCATCTTCCGCGGAGCGGACATGGTGCGGCTCAACCGCGATGAGCTCCGCCACATGCGCTGGCGTGATTACTCGGTGGTCATGCAGAGCGCGATGAACGCGCTCAACCCGATGAAGAGCATCGGAGCGCAGTTCAAGGACGCGCTCCAGGCTCACGGCCGGCTGTCGGCTGAGGAGATCCGGCAGCGGTCGGAGGAGGTTCTGGCTCTGGTGGGGATCGACGCGGTCCACCTGGGCAGCTACCCCCACCAGCTGAGCGGCGGGATGCGCCAGCGCGCGATGATCGCGATGGCGCTGCTCTTCACTCCACAGCTCGTGATGATGGACGAGCCGACCTCGGCGCTTGACGTGGTGGCGCAGCGCTCCCTGATGACCAAGATCAGGGAACTCCAGCGAAGCCTCGGGTTTGCGGTCATCTTCGTCACCCACGACATGTCGGTGGTGAGCCGGTACTCCGACCGAGTGGTCGTGATGTACGCAGGCCAGATCGCCGAGGAGGCTGCGACCGAGCGCATCTTCGAGCGAGCCCCTTCATCCCGTACACTCGCGGCCTGATCAACGCGTTCCCGTCGGTCACCGGGCCACGCCGGGAGCTGCTCGGAATTCCCGGAAGCCCCCCGGACCTCGCCCGGCCACCCAGCGGCTGTCTCTTCCACCCGCGCTGTTCGGAGGTGATGCCTGAGTGCCTGAGCCACGACCCGGAGCTGTACCGGATCGGCGACACCACTGTGCGCTGCCTCCTCTATGCCGAACAGGCGAAGGAGGCGGTGTGAGCAATGTCCCAGGCGCGCGACGAGCATGAGACCACCAACGGCCGCCGACGAGCAGCTTCTGCTCCGAACGGTCGACCTGACACGGCATTTCCGACTCGGCGGGATGTTCGCCAAGCAGATCCTGCATGCGGTCGACGATTTCAACATGACCATTCGCGAACGCGAGATCGTGGCCCTGGTGGGAGAAAGCGGCAGCGGCAAGAGCACCGTGGCGCGGCTGCATCGACCGGATCTATCCGCCCACCCGGGGGGAGATCTACTACCGCAACCGGCCGATCCGGCGCCTGCGCTCCCGGAAGGATCTGCTCGCGTACCGGGGGGAGGTGGCGATGGTCTTCCAGGATCCGTTCAGCTCGTTCAACCCGGTGTTTCGGGTCTCCCACGGGGTGCTGCGAAACCTGGCGCTGCACCGGCCGGAGCTGAGTCGCGACGAGCGGAAGCGGGAGGCGGAGCGGGTGTTCGAGAGCGTGGGGCTGAACGCCAGGATGCTCCGGAGATTCCCGTACGAGATGAGCGGGGGAGAGCGCCAGCGGGTCGGCTTCGCCCAGGCGCTTGGCGGTGCGGCCGAAGCTGATCCTCGCCGACGAGCCGGTATCGATGCTCGACGTGTCGATCCGCGCGGGCGTCCTGAACATGATGGCCGGCCTGCGCGACCAGGAGGGCGTGTCGCTTCTCTACATCACCCACGACCTCGCCAGTGCGCGGTATGTCGCCGATCGCATCATCGTGATGTACGCCGGTCACCAGGTGGAGGCCGGCCCGACGGAGACGGTGCTCTCGGATCCAAAGCATCCCTACACGCAGCTGCTCCTCTCGGCGGTGGCCGACCCCGCGCGAGAAGGACGAGTTGATCTCGGCCGACACCGGGGAGCCGCCGCGTGTGATCAACCCGAGCGAGGGCTGTCGCTTCCGCTGGCGCTGTCCCCACGCGATCGAGAAGTGCGCGCAGGTCACGCCCCGGCCAAGCCAGATCGGATCGGTGCAGGTCGCCTGCCACGTCGCGGCCGGGGAACGAGAGGACGTCGCCAACCCCGACGGCACGGCCTCGATCACTCATAGCCGAAGCTGAGTTGACCCACCTCGCCCCCGGGTCCATCGGACTCGTGATCTTCGATTGCGATGGCGTGCTCATCGACAGCGAGCGCCTGGCGGTCAAGGTGGACGTGCTGGTGCTGCGCGAGCTGGGATGGCCTCTCAGCGAGGCGGAGGTGGTCGAGCGGTTCGTCGGGCGCTCCGACCGCGACACCCAGGCCGCAATCGAGGCGCACCTCGGACGCAAGCTGCCGGTCGACTGGGAAGAGCAGGTACAGCCGCTCTACAGACAGGCGTTCGAGGCCGAGCTCGCTCCCGTCGAAGGCGTGCTGGAGGCACTCGACGCGATCACCCTGCCGAGCTGCGTCGCGTCGAGCGGCACTCACGAGTACCTGCGCTACACGCTCGGGTTGACAGGCCTGTACGAGCGGTTCGAGGGGCGGATCTTCAGTGCGGAGGACGTCGCCAGAGGCAAGCCCGCCCCGGACCTCTTCCTGCACGCTGCCGAGCAGATGGCGACCACGCCGGCCAGGCTGCGTGGTGGTCGAGGACAGCCGCTCCGGCGTCGAAGCGGCGCGCGCCGCGGGCATGCGCGCTCTGGCCTTCGCCGGCGGGCTTTCGCCAGCCGAGCTCCTGGAGGGGCCGAACACGATCGTGTTCGAGGACATGCGCGAACTTCCGAGGCTCCTCGACCTTGGCTCCTCGACGGCATACGAGCCTGACGCGTTTGCTTGAGCACGGGTGCGGCGGCGAGTGTCGTAGCCGGGCAGTCCACGGCTACGATTTGCGTGGGCGCTGGAGGGCGCCTCCGGGTCCGCGGGAAGGACGGTGTCCACCTCTGGGAAGTTGATCATGTTCCTGGCCTCTTCCTTGGCCTGAGCTGCGGGCCGCAGGCGGTGAAGGGAGATGCCATGTCTGACTCTTGCCGTGATCGTTTGGATCTCGAGCAGCTGCGCCGGCAGGCGAAGGAGTTGCGGGATGCGGCGCGTGCTGGCGAGGCGGTGTCGCTGGAGCGGGTCGTCCGGCAGGTTGGAGCGCGTGGACCGAGGGCGGTCACGCTCGCGGTCGCTCAGCTTGTGATCGCCCGCGAGCTCGGGTTCGCGAGCTGGCCGAAGCTCAAGGCGGCGGTCGAATCGCGAGCCGGGATCATGCAGCGGGCTGCGGCGTTCGTGGCGGCGTCGGTCGAGGATCGGGAGCGCCGGGCGCGGATCCTGCTGGAGGATGATCCGCGTCTGGCACGGGCGGACATTCGTGCCGCGGCTGTGGTCGGCGACGTGCGCCTGGTCGGGCAGCTGGTCGCGGCCGACCGGTCGGCGGCGAGCGCGGTCGACCGCGAGCGCGGCTGGCCGCCGCTGTTGTACGTCTGCTACTCGCGCTGGCATCGGATCGACCCCGGGCCGAGCGGCCGGGATGGTGGAGGTCGCCCGGCTGTTGCTGGACGCCGGCGTCAGCCCGGATACAAACAACGGTGCCAGACCCCACCATGGCTACCGGTCCGGCGCTGCACGGTTCGGTGACGGCGAACAACCCCGGCATCACCGCGCCTTTTGCTGGAACGGTCGGCCAACCCGAATGACGGCGAGTCGCTCTACCAGGCCGCCGGACACCGCGACCACGAGTGCTTGCGGCTACTGCTGAACCACGGCGCCACCGTTGCCGGCAGTTGGGCGGTCGATGTCGCGGTCGGGGGGAAGCGATGCCGAGGGCGTCCGTCTGCTGCTCGACGCCGCCAAGCGGCAGACCCCCGAGCGGGTGAGCGAGCTTGCGAGCGGCTTGCTTGCCCGCGCCTGCGCTGCCGGCGCCGCGCCGCGTGGTCGAGGAGTTGCTTGCCGGTGGTGCCGAGCCGCGCAGGCTTGATCAGGACGGGCTTTCGCCGCTGCGCCGAGCGGTGCGGGCTGGCCATCAGGAGGTCGTGGCTGTGCTGCTCAGCCGGGGCGTGATCGACGATGCCACCGATATCGACAGGTTCCTCGGCGCCAGTGCCCGTGGCGATCGGCTCCGCGCCGAGCTGCTTCTATCCGAACGGCCAGACTTACGCGATCGCCTCTCCGCTCGTGACCGTGCTGCAATTGTCGAGGTGGCCGGCGGCGGCGCCGCGGCAGACGCCGTGCGCCTGATGATCGAGCTCGGGTTCTCCCCAAACGCTCGCAACGACTTCGGAGAGACGCCTCTGCACGCCGCGGCGGCCGCCGGGGACGCCGAGACGGTGCGCCTGCTGCTCGAGCACGGCGCCGAACTCGACGCCCGCGACGCCAACTTCGATGGCACACCCCTCGGATACGCGACCGTCGCGAGCGGCGAACACCCCAACACGAACGGCGACTGGGTCGCCAGCGTCCAACTCCTGCTCGACGCCGGCGCGGACCGAACCGGCGTCTGGGTCGCAGGCAGGCCACCGAGCGAAGACGTCGCCGAGGTGCTGCGTAGCTACGGCATCACCAGCAACCAGACGCGCGCTGCCTCAAGCGAGTAGTGCTCAACAAGCCACGCGAAGTCGGTTCCAGTTGCTGCGCGCTGAGGGTCCTCGAACGACCCCGTATGGGCGAACGGCACACGACTCAGGAGCACACGAGCGTCGCTGCCCGCTGACCCATCCATCGAAGGAACCGAGCTCTCGGTCATCGATTACGGATCCGAGACTTCGACAACCGGCGGACACTAACCACCGAACCCGCGCGAGTTGCGGCCACGAAACCCCGCGCGTGCGCGACCGAAACGCGCGCTGGAGACTCGTGTCGAGCGTCCGAAGTCGCGCCCAAGGCCCGCGCTTCGTATGCTGCGGTGCAGGCAGTGGCCGACGGCGACATGCGGAGTTGCCTCCGCGGGGTCGTTCGAGCGGCCATCGGACCCCCGCACGAGTCGAGGAGAGGTCATGCGCAGAGCGATCGGATTGGGGGCCACGACAATCGCAGCATTGGCGCTGTGGAGCGGCAACGCGCCGGCGAGCACGACGTTCCAGCCGCGCGTCGGCGGGGCGCTCGGCCTCTTTCCCTCGTACGCGCACGCCAACATCGCGACCGGCGCGCCGACGGCCGTCGACTACAACGGCGGCGCGGTTATGGCCGCGAGAGTCACCGTCCACACGATCTTCTGGGCACCCTCCGGCTACCCCTACACCGCCGGCTACGAGGCGCTCGTTGAGCAGTTCCTGACCGACGCCGCCGCCGCGAGCGGCACGACGAACAACGTCTTCTCGGCCCTGCGCCAGTACGGGCAGCAGACCGGCGCCACCGCCGCCGCGCCTGGGAGTTACTCGATCGCCTACGGCTCGTCGAGCGACTCGATCGACGACTTCAACCCCTATCCGGCAACCGGCGGCTGCGCGTCGCCCAGCGGCGCGCCGACCTGCCTGACCGACGAACAGGTCCAGGCCAGATCGACGCGGTCGCGCCGAAGGACGAGCGCGGCCTGAGCAACCTCTGGTTCGTGCTGCTGCCGCCCAACGTCGACGAATGCATCACCGCCGGCTCCTGCGGTACCAACACCTTCGCCGGCTACCACGAGGCCATGGACCGAGCGGGCGGCGTGACGATCTACGGTGTGATCATCGACCCGATCGTCGAGGTCGTGGCCGGGCAGGGCGGCGACCCCGAGGGCAACCCCGACGCCGAGGCGACGATCGACACCGTCGCTCACGAGACCGTCGAGGCCATCACCGATCCCGAGGGCACCGGATGGGAGGACCCCAACGGCTTCGAGGTCGGCGACAAGTGCGAGGTGGGTCCGCAGATCGGGAACCCGCTCGGCTACGCCGCGAACGGCTCGCCCTCGACCAACTCATCGGGGGCCACGAATACCTGATCCAGGAGATGTGGTCGAACGACGATGGCGGCTGCGTACAGCGCACGACCCAAAGCGCATCACCGCTGCCACTCCCCCAGATCGACCTGACGCAGTTCAGCAGCACGCTGAGCGGCAACATCGGCTCCACACGCCCGGCGTACGGGTCGCCGTCGCCGTGTATCGCGCCCTTCGGGGGGGAAGTGCGGGCACGACCACGTCGGCGGGTCCGGGCACCACAACTCCGGCGAGCTCGGGCGCGACCCCGCCGCGGAACCCGTTTCCCACGAAGGTGGTCCAGGCTTCCACGACCACCAACGCAAGTGGAGCGTGGTCGCTGTCGCTGTCACCCTTCGCTGTCGGCGACGACCGCGACCTCATCAAGGTCGACGTCACCGGCGCCCCGCTTCTGCCGGACTTCATCACGACCGGCAACGGCGGCAATCCGTTCACCGAATCGGGATGGACCGGATGGATCGACCTCAACATCGGCGCCGACGTCAGCAACCGCAAGGGCGGCTTCGTGACGCTCGGCCCGTGTTTCCAGACAGGCGTGCTCACGCTCCGCGTCGGCAGCACCAGCTACCCAGCGAATGACACCTGCAACACGCAGACCGACACCGCGACGATCGCGACCGGGCCGATCTCCACCGGCGAGGCGGTCACCATGAGCTCGAACGAGAACCGGGCGTTCACGGAGCCGCAGGCGGTCGGGCCGTCGCTCGACCGGAAGGGCAACGAGGCTGGCGCCCTGGTCAACCTCAGCGTCGAGCTGGGCGAGCCCGGCGCGCAGTCGATATATACGAGTCCGCTTGCGGACGTCCTCCCGCTAATGAGGCCGACGGGCTTCGCCACATGCACGGCCGACCGTGCAGTTCGGGGCCGCCCTTTGCTCCGGCCTGTTGCCCGGCGCCGCCTCAGCCTCACCCGCGCGCGCGGCGCCGACAAGCTCTCCGCCACCGCCGACAACACGGGCACGATCGTGGTCGGACCGTTCCGCGGCGCGCCGTCGCTAACCGGCGGCGACGTCCTGACGCTGAGAAACCGGCACCGGGTGCTGACCAGGCTGCACGTGGCGCACCTCGTGGCCGTGATCGACGGGGAGCAGACGGTGCTCGGGCCTGGGAGCAGGTGCCAGCCCGGCCTCTACTACGGAGCGCCGCCGTCGATACTGCCAATCAGCTCGGCAGCTGGGCTGACGGGCCAGAACGGCGCAACGCTGACGGGCCGGATCTGTCCCCTGAGCGGGTCGGCCGAGGGGCTCCCGGTCCGGGCGATCGAGCAGGCCGACGACCGCAGCGGCGGCTTCGCCGAGACGGATGTCGCCCACATCGCGAGCACCTCGCCGGTCGACGGCGAGACGCTCTACGGGCGGTTCACCGGCGCGCGCGGGCGGCCTCCTCGGGTCCAACGACGGGTCATCCCGAGCGCGTATCCCGTTTCACTCATAATCACACGGGCGAACGGCACGAAGCCGGTGGTCGAGCTTTCTTCGACGTCAACACCGCGTGGGCACCCCGGTCAACAACCTGAAGCCGGGGATCTATGACGCGCTCTGGATCTGGCACGATTTCACCGGCGACTCGCGCGCGATCGGCACGAGCTTCGTGGAGGAGCCGGCGAGCGCGTCCAAGGGCGCTCCGGCAGCGCAGCGGCCGCCGCCGTGAAGCCGGGTTCGCGGGGATGGCCGCTGCCGCTTATTCATTGCGCGCCGATAGCAGTGCACTCTCCCCGCCGCGAGGGGCGGCAGCTCAGCTCGTCAGCTCGGCGCCGACCGGTCATCCGAGAGGATCCGCACGAGATCGAGCTCGTCGCGGATCGGGATGTCGTCGTGACCCATCAGCGGGATCGTCGGTTTGACGCGACGCGCCTCGTCCACCGCGCCGGATCGCAGTTCGTGTAGGCGAAACCCCGCGCGCTGGTAGAAACGCAGCGCGCCGACGTTGTCGTTCGTCGTCATCACGAGCAGCGTGCGCGCGCCCGCGGCTCGTGCTCGGATCACCACCGCTTCGATCAGCGCGCGACCGACACCGACACCCTCACGGAACGCGTTGAGCGTCACGATCTCACAGACGTCGCCGTCGATGCGATACGTCAGAACCCCGACACGCTCATCGCCGATCAACGCCGCGATGCCCTCGAGGTCGTCGACGCGATACGCACGCCCTCGCCCAACGATCGGCTCACCGCCCCATCGCTCGAGGAGCACCGCGCGCAGCCACGCATCGTCCTCGTCGCCGAGTGCGCTCACAAAGGGACCGGTCATCTCCACCGCGACGCCTGTGCCCGAGACGCTATCCAGGTGCTCGGGGGAGGATGAGGCGTTCGACGGCGTTCGCGAACCCTTCCTCGGTGTTCGACGTCGTGACCAAGCTTGCCGCTTGCTTGACGTCGCTCTCGGCATTGCCCATCGCGATGCTCAGGCCTGCTGGCGAACATCAGCATGTCATTGGGCCTGTTCCCGATCGTCGCGATCTCCTGCGGCGGGATCGCGTATCTGGCTGACAGATCGAGCAGCACCGCGCCCTGTTGGCCTAGGGTGAGTCACGTCGAGGTAGTAGGGCTGTGAGCTCGCCACCGAAAGGTGATCGCCGAAGCGGTCCTGCGCAGCGCTCGCTGCGGCGGCGATCGCGTGCGGGTCGTCGCTCACGCCGACGGCTTCGCGACCCCGTCGGTCAGATCGTCGTAGCTCTCCACGACCGTCGGGGCGAACGCCACGGTGCGAGCCTCGCGGTCCACGTGCGGTGCGGCCCGTCGCTGCACGTACCAGTCGGCCCCGCGATACAGCCAGGCGTCGAGAGCGTGGGACTCGAGCAGCTCGACGACCGGGAGCACGCTGCGCCGCGGGATCTCATGCTGCTCGAGCACGACGAGGTGGCGGTCGACCAACAGACCACCGTTGAAGGCGGCCAGCGGCAGCTCGAGCTCCAGCGGTTCGATGAGCATCGCCATCCCCCTCGGCGGACGCCCGCTCGTGATGGCAAAGAGCACGCCCGCGGCCTTGAGCTTCCTGACGGCCGCGACCGCGCGCTCGGTCAGCGCCTTCTCCGATGTCACAAGCGTCCCATCAACGTCGGCGAGCAGGAGCCTGATCGACGCCGCCGCTACACCACTCATCGAACCGGCCTCCTCAACGCAGCGCACATCCAGCACCAGGATAGGACTCGCTTTCCGGCATTCCGTCGACAATCGGTAGACCGAGCGGAACAGCAGCGACAGGGCGACCCAACCTGCGCTGACCGTACCCGCGCGGAATCGTCGACCGCGTCGTGAAGCTGGCCGCCGGTCGCACCTAGACACTCGTTCGTAGGTAGTCGACTGCGGCGAGGTCATCGCTGCCGTGTCCTGCGGCGACGGCGCGCTCGAGACGGTCATGGACGACGCCGAGCAGAGGACTCGGGGCAGCCAGCTCCGCCGCGAGGTCGATGTCCTTCAACGCGAGTGCACCGCGAATCCGGCGTTGTAGGCGCCGGCGTCCATCGAACGCACCTTCTGCAACTCGTAGGGCATCGCCAGCGGACCGGCCTCGAGCGCCGTCACGAACGTCGCATGATCGATCCCGAGAGCGTCACAGAGCGCGAGCACGTCGCTCATCGCGACGGTCGCCGCGGTCATCCACGCATTGACCGCGAGCTTGAGCGCACTACCCTCGACCCCGGTCCCGACATGCAGCACCGAGGAGCCAAGCGCGTCCAGCACAGGACGGGCACGGCTCAAGCGCCGCATCATCGCCGGCGACCAGCCACACCAGCTTCCCCTCGCGGGCGGGCGTCGTGCTGCCGGACACCGGCGCGTCGAGGTAGGCGACACCGTGCGTCCCGAGCGAGGTCGGCGAGGGCACGGGCGCTACGCGGACCGACGGTGCTCGCCTGAATCCACACGGCGCCCTCTCCGACACCGGCGATCGCATCGGCCATGACCTCGGCAACGGCGTCGCCGTCGCGAAGCACCGTGATCACGACTGACGCACCGCTGACCGCCTCGGCCGCCGCGCCGACTGCCGTGACGCCGCGCGCCTGCGCCGCGGCCGCACGAGCCCGCTCCGCCGTGCGGTTCCACAGACGAACCTCATGACCCGTCTCGCCCAGCCGAGCCGCCATCGCTGCGCCGAGCGCACCCGCTCCGAGAACGGCCGTGATTCGAATGTCAGACACGAACGCTCCTTTCCCGCCGAGCCGTCAACTCCGCGTACCCGGCGCGACTCTCGTCAGCGCGCCCGAACGTGACCCGCGGCCATTCGCCCGAACTCAAAGACCGCCCGTTCCGGTCGTCACGACCGGATCCTGCGCAGCGAACTCGTGCAGCGCGGGCTCGTCGTCTGTCTCGACAACCGCGAGGCCATACGAGTTCTCCTCGGTCAGGATCGGCCCGAACACGACCATGTCGCCGCGCTCGAGGTACGGGCGCCAGTGGGCAGCGTCGCGGTGCATGATCTCCCGCTCCGAGTCGGTGAGCGTCTGCGCGAAGTTGGGCGCGGAGCAATGGGGCAGGCCGGCACGCTGGGGACTCTACGTCAGCGACGGGCAAGATGATCGGAGCACTGCTTTCTCGCCACGAGCACGACCGGCGCCTGCGACCGGGCGTGAGCGGGAACCGTCGCGCGGTCCGCAGGCGTGCGTGGCCTGCTCCGACACTGACACGCCACGGGATTCCCGCAACGCTCCTGAGCAGGCGGCATGGCCGTTCGACCCTCGGGCGAGCATAGGATGAGCGGCGTGTCTGCGGGAGCCATCCGTGCGCTGGAGCGGGACCGACATCCGGTGGGGTTCGTGATGGCATTCCGGGGCATGGCGGGGATGGCCGATACGGTGGAGCGTGAGCTTCGGATGCGTGCGCGCGCCGATCGCGACGGATGCCGCGGGTATTTCCCCACTTGGCCGAGTGTGGACGGGATCGTCAGCGCGCTGCCCGCGTGCATCGCGTTCGCTCGCTGGCTTCCTAGTATCGGCTACGCGGGAGCGGCGTACCGCTCAGCTTCGTCCGGCTCTCGCTGGTGCAGCAGAGCGTCGATCCGGCCTTCCACCTGGACTCCGACGCTGATACCGCGCTCACCGGCGACGTTGCGGACCTCGCCGAACGGCACGTCCTGCGGCTGCTGATCAACCTGAGCACGCGCAGCGACCGCACGCTGTCCTATCTCGACGTCGACCCGCGGTCCGTCCCACTCGAGGTGCGGGGGTCGTACGTACGCGCGGCAAACCCCACCGGTCTTCACCGCTACGTGCGTACCGCCACGAGTCCCGCGACGCCACGGCTCGACCGTACACGGGGTCGCGTTCACGTCGAACCTCGTGCTGCACTCAGGCGTCGACGATGCGAGCGGTCACTTCGTGGCCGCCTACGGGATCGAGGCTTCCGGCGCAACACACTCCGCGTCACGGCCGCGCGCGCCGTCGAAGGCCGCGGCACCCGGTCGCGGTCTTCGAGCTGCTCGCAAGCCCACGTACTTCGCGCCGAACACCCACTGATGCAGCTCGCCGGGCGGCGACTCCCGCGACGACCGTGCGCCACCGCGAGGTTGTCGAAGACCAGCAGCTCACCGGGCGACAACGCGACGTCGACCTCGACGGCGTCAATCCGCAACCCGCGTCTCCTCCAGGAACCGCGCCTCTGATGCGGACGCTTCCGAACTCCGTGCCGCAGAGAAAACCGGGCTCAGCCTTGACGCTCGGGAGCCGCGGTGAGCCCGCGGCCGCCTCGACCAATCGCGCCAGGCTCCCCTCGACGTAGCCCCGCCGCGCCATCCCACGCGCCGTGCGTCTCGCCGTACGCGACCACCGGTCGATCAGCTCGGCGCGATCGGGCCACACACGCTGCGCTGAGCAGCGGCCGCCAACGGCACAAGCCGCGTGACCGCCGAGACACCTTCGAAGCCGCGCGGGATGTGGAGCGCCGTGAAGCGGCCGACATCCAGCTCTGAGGCGGGGTCGAGTGGAAGCCCGAAGTCGAAATGGAGGGTCTGAAATCCCCTGCTATCGCGCCCGTCCGGCGGCGGGGAGAACAAAGTCCCCCACGATCTCGAAACTGGCGACGCCGTCGACGGAGCAGCGCGCATCGATCAGCGTCCGCGCCACGCGACACGCCTCCGCCGCCTCAAGCAGCCGCTCGCGAACCCACACGAAACCCTGCTCCGCCAGGTCCCGAGCACGCTCGTCCACGCTTGCATTGTTCCGCGTGTCGAAGGCGTCCGCCTCGACGGTGAGCAGCCGAACCTCAGCCAGCGACCGGGCCTGGGGCGCGGGCAGGCGCGAATGCTGACGGTGGCCGGCGAGCGCGTCACCGGCTGGCGGCAGGCGCGGCCGGCCGGGGACGGTGTGGTGCAGGACGAGCCGCGTGACCGTGCGCTGCGGCTCCGAGTTCGGCCTTGAGACTGCGTACGGTCTGCGTGCAGGTCGTCGGTGTCCGCTGCAGCGCAGGCGCACGAGGTAATCGTGGTCGCCTGTTGCGTGCACGGCCTCGACGACCGCTGCGCTCCCGCGGAGGCCGGCCTCGAACGCCTCGCGCGTCGGCTCCGGGCGCCAGATCAACGTCGACGAGCGCCTCGAGCGGGTAGCCGACGGCAGCTTCATCGACGGCGGCTCGGTAGCCGGTCACGACGCCTCGCTGCTCGAGTCGGCGTAGGCGCTCGCGCGTGGCGCTCGCGCCGAGCTGCACACGGGCGGCGAGCTCCTGAGCGATACGCGACCGTCTTCGGCGACCACGGCGAGGATTCGGCGGTCTAAGGGCGTCCATCGGCGTGGATTCTACGGGCATTTCTACGGGCGCTAGGGGTAGAAGTCCGCGCCAATTGCGGCGCGGACATGGGGCACCATTGCGGTCATGCCCATCAGTGTGCGATCGCAGTGCCGAGCTCACCGTCGGACTTCCGCCGGACCAGGCCATTGCGCTCTTCACGGCCGAAGGCGAGCGTCGCTGGGCCGATGGCTGGGACCCTCACTACCCGAACCCGATCGTCGCGATGGTCCCGGCGCCGTCTTCCACACGCGCACGGCAGCCACCAGACGACGTGGATCATGGTCGACGACCGGCCCGACGGCGTCCGTTACGCGCGCGTGACGCACGGCATGACCGCCGGCACGATCGCGGTCGACGTCGCGGCCTCGCAGACGACACGACGCGTCTACGCGTCACCTACGACCTGACCGCGCTTACCACCGGCCGGCGAGGCGTGGCTAGCCCGGTTCGATGCCAACTACGGCACCACGATCGCGTCGTGGGCCACCCAGATAGCCACCGCGCTTTCCGTCAGCTGACACGATCAAACCCATCGACCGCTGAACGAGCGCGACCGACCACGCAGGCTCGCGTGACGCTCCGCGCCGGACGAATCTCGCTAGACGGCAACGACGGAGAACACCGGCGGCAGGCGCGTCGCGACCGTCGACCAGGTGGCGCCCGCGTCGCCCGAGCCGAAGATATCGCCGGAGGTGGCGCCGAAGTACAGTTCGAGCGCCTCGCCGCTTCCGGTCCGGCCGAACGCCTGCCGCAGCACGGTCAGGTAGGCGTGCGTCGCCGGGAGGCCGTCGCCGCGCGGCGCCCAGGAAGAGCCCCGTTGCGCGTCTCATAGACGCGCACGCGACGTCGGGGGTCACACAATGTTCACCGTCGGCGACAGGCGGGATCACGTAGGCGCTGTCGGGATCGTCGGGGTCGACCATGGAGCGGGAAGCCGAAGTCAGACGGGAGCCCGCCGCCGCCGATACTGGTCCAGCTTTCCCCGCGTCGTCCAGGCGATAGACGCCGCCATCGGAACTGCATGAACAGCCGCTCGGTTTCCTCGGGCGCGCGCTCGACGTGGTGTACACAGCGGCCCGCGTTCTCGTCCTCGAGCGCCTCCTCGGGGAGGTACCGCGGGTTGAGCGCCTCGTCCCGCCTCCAGGTACACCCACCATCCTCGCCTCAGCCACATCCCGGCCGCCGAGACGGCGACGGCCGGTTTCACGATCTCCACCCAGTAGTGCAAGTCCACAGCGACCGCCACACCCGGCTCGGTGCAGCCTGGCGCTACTCCACAGTCCCGCGTTGATCCGCCGCTTCGCTCGCCGTCGTGGCTCTCAACAGATTCCGGTTCTCCCCGCGTACAGCGTGCCGTCGGCCTCACCCGGACGATCACCCAGATCCGCTCGAGCGCCGAATCGCCACCTTCGGCAGAGCAACGCCATCGGCCTGCTCCCACTCCGCGTCCGGATAAGTCGTCGGTGAAGAAGATCTTCGGCCCCGAAGAACGGCGAGGTCACCGTCGCGAGCGGCCGGCCGCTGCGTGGATCGCGGGTCGCGAAGTCGACCGGCTGTCCCGCAAACGCGCGCGCCGTGATCTCAAAGCGAGAATCGGGCTCACCTTCGAGCAGGAACAATCCCTTCTTGGTTCCTACCAGCAGCTCGGTCAATCTCTCAGCCTCCTGTTATCGCCGGGAGCACCTCGACGCGATCCCGGAGCGCGACTGCCGTCGCCTCATCCCCACGCTCGCCGTTGACGAACACATTGATATGTCGGCGGATCAGCCCGCGCTCGTCGAGTATCCACCCTCTCACGTCCGGGTGGAGGAGCTCGAGGGACCGAAGCAGCTCAATTACCGTCGCGCCGTCGAGCTCATGCTCCGCGCGGCCACCCCGCGAGCTTGCGCAGCGGTCCCCGAACACGTACCAGGGCCATTGGGCGAATCCTAAGCATGTTCACCGTATAGACGGCAGCGCCTCACGAATATTGTCATCGGTCCGGCGCCAGCGCGCCGGTCCCGGAGACGCGTGCCGCGGCGCGTGGCGGTTGCGCGGCCGCGGCACGCCGAGGTGCTCGCGCAGCGTCGTCCCCTGTACTCGCTGCGGAACAGGCCGCGGCGGCGCAGGGTCGGCAGCACGTGCTCGACCACGGCGGCGAGCCCGTCGGGCAGCGTGTTCGCCATCAGCGTGAAGCCGTCGACGGCTCCCGCCCGCCACCACTCCTCGATGAAGCCGGCGAGCTGCTCGGGGGTCCCGACGAACGTCAGGCCTGTTGGGCACGCCGGCGTGGCGCCGCGCAAGCTCGCGCAGCGGCACGGGCTCACGGCGCGCGGCCGCGAACACCGGCTCGGCGCCGCTCGAGGCGGCGGACCCTGCAGGATCTCGTCGGGCAGCGGACGGTCGGGGTCGAAGCCGCCGTCGGGATCGAGGCCGATCTTCCAGAGCATGTTGCGCCAGCGGAACTCGTCGCTGGCCAGCTCCTCCAGCTCGCGCTGGCGCGACTGCGCGTCCTGCCTCGGTCCCGCCGAGCGTGTAGGCCAGCGCCGGCAGCACGTGGACGTGGTCGGGCGAGCGTCCGCGGCCGCGGCCGCCTGCGACCGCAGCTCGCGCCGGAACGCGACCGCGGCCTCGAGCGTCGGCTGGCGCGTGAACACCAGCTCTGCGTGGCGCGCGGCGAGGCCGATGCCGGCCGGCGAGGAGCCGGCCTGGACCAGGACCGGGTAGCCCTGCGGCGAGCGCGGGAACGGCAGGATGCCCGCGACCTGGTAGTGCTCGCCCCGGAAGCGCGGCGCATGCAGCTTCGAGCGGTCGGCCCAGACGCCGGTCTGCTTGGAGCCGACGACGGCGTCGTCCTCCCAGCCGTCCCACAGGCGCAGCACGACGTCGACGAACTCCGCCGCGTGCTCGTAGCGCTCGGCGAGCGACGGGTGCGCGGGGCCGCCGTAGTTGGCGGCGGTCAGCACCGAGCGGGTCGTGACGATGTTCCAGCCGGCGCGGCCGCCGCTGAGGAAGTCGAGCGTCGCGAAGCGCCTCGCCAGGTCCCACGGCGCGGTGTAGGTCGTCGAGCCGGTCGCGATCAGGCCGATGCGCTCGGTCACCGCCGCCAGCGCCGACAGCAGCTCGACGGGGTCGAACAGCGTCTGCGGCATGAACTCGGCGCGGTACTCGGCGATCGCCATGTTGTCGGCCATGAACATCGCGTCGATCAGCCCGCGCTCGGCGATCCGGGCGAGCTCGGCGTAGTAGGGCAGCGTCAGGACCGAGCGCGGGTCCGCAGGCGCCACGCGCCAGGCCGACTCGTGGTAGCCCGCGGGGTAGATGAACGCGGTGAAGTGGAGCTGGCGACGGGACATCTACCGATTCCCGGCAAAGGGCTTTCGGGGCCGGACGGCCTCGATAGCCGCCAGGCCGTTCAACGGTTCGACCAGGCGCTCACCGGTCGCTCCTGCAGCTCGCCGTCGACCCACACGTCGACGTGCTCGTCGAAGAACGCGATCAGCTGCTC
>CAWCYS010000004.1:0-12462 GCA_963799715.1 Terriglobia bacterium
AGTTGAGTTGAAGACTGAAGCCGGCTGTTGGTGTAAGCCATTTTCCGTACCACGCAAAGCGATTGTCACTGGAGAAGATTGGTCGGGGCGAGAGGATTTGAACCTCCGACCCCCTGGTCCCGAACCAGGTGCCAGCACTTGTTGAAATCTATGGATTCTTGTTGATTCTAAGTGATTGCTGTTGAATCGTTTGCGGCCTTCTTGTTGAACTCTGTTGAAACTTGTTGAAGCTGAGTGCTTTCGCAGCTACAAATTCATCTACAGTCGCCGACGAAGTCATTTTCTCGCTCGTTTTGAATTGTGGCGAGGCAAATGGGAAATTGGTGCTCGTGATGCGGCCGAAGCTGTCGTAGGAGAAATTGGTCGTGTGGTCGTTCGCGTCCGTGATGCTCAGGAGATTGTCTTCCGTGTCGTAGGCTCTCGCCTTGAGTCACTTGTCGCGGGGAGGAAAGAAAAAATTCAAGAGCCCCACCTTTCGCGCTCCGCGCGAAAAATGGGCCACCCATAAGTTCGAAGGCTGCCCCACCCGCCAAAGGCTGGCCCACCCGCTTCAACGCGAAACCCTCAAGCCAAAGGCTGGCCTTAGCTAGACTCCCCCTGTTCCGTCTAAGGCCCGACGACGTTTGAGCTTTTTCCCCCGGTAATACGCCTCCAACTGGCCCCGCCGTCTACACTGATCATGGCGAACGCACCGCCTCTGGCCTCATCCAGAGTGCCTAACGCGAGCAAGTCCCCATTTGCGTTCATTCCCACATACCCAAAATATGCGTATTCATGGGACATCCCGGCAGATACCTGCTTCCATGTCCCACCCCCGTCGCCAGTCATATACAGCCGGAAACTGGAAACCAGACAGTGCCTCTTCGTCGTGCACACAACGCGGGACGGCCAGTCTCCATAGGGCTGCGGGCCGTTGACACGAACCCAATGGCTTCCGGCATCCTCACTAAGAACGAAATCGCCGGAGTTTTTCATCGTGGCCCATCCGAGTTGGCCCGTCGAAAAGAAAACCTCTTCGTGAATGTCCCGATCTTGATAGACAACAGCCCAGTGTTCTCCGCCATCGCGCGTCCTAAGAATGCATCCGTCGCCGGCGATCCATCCGTTCTTTGAATCGTAGAAAAAGACGCTGCGAAGGACAGCGTCGTCCGGTTCGAGTTCAGGCAGGGTGAGATTCTGCCACGTCTTCCCCCCGTCCTGGGTAGAAAGCGCCGCAGGCCGAGCTTCGGCAGTGCCAGCGCCAGTTACGCCGATGGCCCACCCACGCTCTTCGTCCACGAAGGTAAAGCTCGTGATGTAAGCTGAAACTTCACCCATTAGGTTCCAGGTTGCGCCTCCGTCTGTAGTTCGAAGGAACCTGCCGCGATCGACGATGAACCCTGTTCGCCCATTCAAGAAGTGAAAGCCGCCGAATCCCACACTCGATGAAGGGCCCGGCTGGCTGATTGTCGTCCACGTCCGTCCCCCATCGCTTGTCTCCCAAAGTGCGCGCTTATCGTTTACTACCCAAACTTGTTGGGAAACGACTTGCACAACGATGGGAGAACCGAGATCGGGAGAGAGAGACTGGTCGGATTTAGGTCGCTCCATCGAGACCTGGGTAGCTAGGAGCAATAGCATTGACGCCAGCACGCTGCAGGAGGACAGATTTGAAGTCATTTTTTCTTTTCCCATGGTAACGTCTGCATATACACCACCGTGCTCCCAAAATAGGTTACGTTGAATGCTCCGGCAGCTGGCTTGCGCCCTTCACCAAGGTTGAAAGTATACGGATATTCGTTCATCAGTTGATCTGGCGTCATCCCGGACACTGTCAGTGCAAACTTGCGAGCAGCTTCCAATTGCTGACAAACATAGCTATCCGCTGGCAAGAAGCCATCCGTCGTCAGCGCCGAACTCAGCTTGTTCATTCCACTATCGTACTGGAAGGCGTTATAGCCTGCTTGAAGCAACCCGAGTAGGCTGGCGCCACCATTGAACGGGAACGGATAGTGCTTCCCCGCAACCGCCGAAGCATTTGCGTATGCAAGGTTATAGTCCAGACGATTGACGATTGTTGCCATTAGGGCTTCCACTTCACCGGGCACATAAGAGTTTCCTGCCTCCCCCACCGAAGTTTCAGGCGGGTGGCCCAGGTTGCGGGTTGTTTCTTTCATAAGGAACATTCACGCGCCGAGTATAACATTGCGGGAAGTGCCCGCGCAGTACCGCGAGGGTGCCCCATGTTCGTCCCGAACGGGCGAACGTGGGGCTTTTCTCTTCTCGATGCCGAAGAAACTCAAACGCTACTACGGCCGGGGCGATCTGCATTTCCAGACCTTCAGTTGTTATCGGCGATTCGTTTTGCTGGGGAGCGTGCGGGCACGACACTTTGTTCTCGGGCGCTCGAGGAAGTGCGCAGAAAATATGGATTCACTCTAGTTGGTTTTTTTTTGGGGGGGGTGCCCAACCCCGTGCACATGCTGATCGAGGAGCCCAGAATCGCCAAGTCCTCGATCTCATCGGAGCCCTCCACTGCGAGTGACACAGCGCGTCCGGCCGCACTACCGCACCTGTGATACGATGAACTTCCGAACCGATGGCCACGAATTTTGACGTTCGCCTCGAAACGCTGACCGGGCGCGCAGCGCAAGCGTTCGCATCCACGCGACTCGACGATTCCGCGAACATCGCCTCCGACGCGCGCACGTTCTACCTCGAAACGTTCGGCTGCCAGATGAACGATCACGATTCCGAAAAAGTCGCCGGCGTCTTGCCTCGGCCGCGGCTATCGCCAGGTGGAAACGCCCGCCGAAGCGCAACTCGTCCTCTACAACACCTGCAGCATCCGCGAAAAAGCCGCGCAAAAAGTGTTCGCGCGCCTCGGCGACATGAAGATCATGCAGGGAACAGGGAAGTGGATCGGCGTGCTCGGCTGCCTCGCGCAACAGGAAGGCGAAGAAATTCTTCGAGCGCGCGCCGTGGGTGAGTCTGGTGTGTGGCTCCGCGAGTTACCGTAAACTTCCCGCGCTGCTCGCCGAACTCGAAGCCGGCAATCGCCGGGTCGCCGGACTCGATACCGATACCGACGAAACCTTCGAGACCGAACTCACGCGCCGCGACAATCCCATCCGCGCCTACATCACCATCATCGAAGGCTGCGACAAGTCCTGCGCCTACTGCGTCGTCCCGTTCACGCGCGGCCCGGAGCGCAGCCGCGCCAGCGCCGCACGTGCTCGAAGAAGTCCGCCAACTTGCGGACTCCGGCTTCACCGAAATTCAATTCCTCGGCCAGACCGTAAATTCCTATCGCGATCCCTCGCCGCGCCGCATGAGTTTCGCCGAACTGCTCGTCGCGGCCGCGGGAGTCGCGGGCATTCGCCGCGTGCGCTTCACCACCTCGCATCCGCGCGATTTCGGCCGCGACATCGTCGAAGCGATCGACGCGACGCCGCAGCTCTGCGATCACGTTCACTTGCCCGTGCAGTCCGGTTCGACGCGCATTCTCCGCGCCATGCGCCGCACCTACACGCGCGACGAATATCTCGAAAATCGTCGCACTGCTGAAGTCCGCGCGCCGCCCCATCAGCATGACCACCGACATCATCGTCGGTTTCCCCGGCGAGACCGAAGCCGATTTCGACGACACGCTCACCCTGATGGACGCACGTGCAATACGACGGCGCGTTCACCTTCGCATTTTCCCCGCGCCCGAACACCGACGCGCAGCATCTCCCGGACGCCGTCTCCGAAGAAGAGAAGGCCTCGCGCCTCGCCGTCTTGATGCAGCGCCAGCGCGAAATTCAACAGGCGCGCAACGAAACGCTCGTCGGCGAGTCCTTCGAGGTCCTCGCCGACGGCGCCTCGCGCCGCGAAGGGCAGTGGGCGGGTCGCACATCGAGCAACCGCGTGGTAAATTTCACTTCCGCTGCGCCTGTGCGGCTGGGAGAATACGTTCAAGTCCGAATCACCAAGGCCGCGGCGAACAGCCTTGTCGGAGAACGCGTCATCTAAGAATCCTGGGAGGCGGCGATGGAAGTGGAAATGAAAATTCGCGGCCTGATGATGGACCCGGTCACGAATATGCCGATCGTCGTTCTCAAGGACGCGCACGGCAGCGCCGTCCTGCCCATCTGGGTCGGCGTGTACGAAGCCAACGCCATCGCGCTCGAAATCGAAAAAGTTCAGACGCCGCGCCCCATGACGCACGATCTTCTCCGCAACGTGCTGCTCGGCCTCGAAGTCCGCGTGCAGCGCGTCGTCGTCAACGATTTGAAGGACGACACGTTTTACGCGCTCATCTGGGTCGAGCGCGCCGGACAGATCATGTCCATCGATTCGCGTCCGAGCGACGCGCTGGCCCTCGCGCTGCGCGTGGATTGCCCGATCTTCGTCGAAGACGAAGTGCTCGAAGACGCTCGCGCACAGTCCACAGCGCCGTGACGGAAAAAACGACCAGCGAAGAGCTGCGCAAGTGGCTCGAGAATTTGTCCGACGACGATCTCGGCCGCTACAAAATGTAGTCGTCGTTCAGATGAAGTTGTTGTTCGGACTGTCGTCGTTCAGAATTCAGTCGTCGTTCAGACGCAGCCGTTCCGCGGACGCCGAACCCTCCCTCCCGTCCGCATATTTTCCTTGCACTGACCGAGTTCCGCAGGTAGATTGAACGCGCTTAGTGGCTCGGCCGAAGTTCACCACTAGGTATAGGGATGCGATTGCGGTCCCGGGAAGGCAGTTCGCTCGCACGCCGTGCGGGCATTCGGGTGCGGGCTGTACTTACAGCCCGCCTAATACGGGTTCGGGCTGTACTTGCAGCCCGCCTAATAATATGACCACCATCCTCTCCATCGCCAACCAAAAAGGCGGCGTCGGAAAGACCACCACGGCAATCAATCTGGCTGCGGCCATCGCGCAGCGAGGCAAGCGCACCCTCCTCATCGATCTCGATCCCCAGGCCAATTCGACGCTCTCGTTTTTCGATTCCGCGGAAATTCAAACTTCGATGTTCGACGTCCTGGGCGATCATCGCGTGGACATCGCGTCGGCGATATTGAAAACCAAGACGCCGCTCCTTTCGCTGGTGCCGGCCAAACTCGCGCTCGCGAAAATTGAGCAGCAGCTCGCCGGACAATTCGACGCGCCGTTCAAATTGAAAGATGCGCTCACGCCCATCCTGAAAGAGTTCGACTACATCGTGCTGGACACGCCCCCGGCGCTCGGCATCCTCACGGTGAACGCCATGGTCGCGTCCACGCATCTCGTCGTGCCGATTCAAGCGGCCTACTTCGCCATCGAAGGCACCGACGATCTGCTCGAAACCTACGAGCGCATCCGCGCGCGTCCCAACCCCGCGCTCAAGGTGCTGGGCGTGGTCATCACGCTTTTCGATAAGCGCACCAACATTTCGCGCGACACGCACGAACAGATTCGCTCCGTATTCGGTTCCGTCCTTTTCAAGACGCGCATCAGCAAGAACGTGCGCCTCGAAGAAAGCCCGGCCTACAAAGAAACTATTTTCACCTACGCTCCGAAATCGCCCGGCGCCAAGGAATACATGAAGTTCGCCCTGGAGGTCATCCATCGTGTCGAAGAGGATCGGGTTGCCCGTCACACTGAAGATGCGGCATGACGCGCACTACGTCGAGTCGCTGACGAGTTTCAGCGGCGCGGCGGTGGGCCGCATGATTCCGCTTGCCAAGATTCGCCCCAATCCCGACCAGCCCCGCAAGGCCCTGGGAGATTTGCGCGAACTCACCGATTCCATCCGCGAAAAAGGCGTCCTGGAACCGCTGCTCGTCCGCTTCGTCGCCGCGCGAAGATTGCTACGACATCATCTCCGGCGAGCGCCGCTGGCACGCCGCGCAAGGCGCCGGCCTGCGCGAAGTTCCTTGCATCGAAAAGATCGCCGATGACGCGGAAACATTGGAACTCGCGCTCATCGAAAATCTCCAGCGCAAAGACCTCACGCCCTTCGAGGAAGCCGACGGTCTCCAGCGCCTCGCGGATCATTTCGATTACACGCACGACGATATCGCCAAGAAAATCGGCCGCGCGCGCTCTTCGGTGACGGAGACGCTCTCGCTACGCGAGATTCCGGACGCGTTGCGCCGCCGCTGTCTCGAACGTGGCATTATCTCGAAATCCTTGCTGCTCCAAGTCGCGCGCCAGCCCAGCGAAAAGAAAATGGCGGAAGCCGTCCAGCGCATCCTGGCAAGGCGGACTTACGCGCGACGAAGCCCGCCGCGAGCGCAGGGAAGAGAAGTCCTTGGGGCCGCGCCCGCAGCCCTTCCTCTTCAATTTCCAGCCGGAGGACGAATCCTTCCGCCTTCGCCTGCAATTCCGAAAGAGCGCGGTCAGCCGCATCGAAGTCGTCGAGGCCTTGCGCGCCGTAGCCGACGCCGTCGAAAACGGCGAAGATCAACCCGCCGATCCGGACGAGCATGCCACCGGCGCCGTCGCCTGACGACGTAGTAGGACAGGCACTCCTGCCTGTCCGATTTTGTTCTGCGCCGCTGTGGGAGCTGGACAGGCAGGAGTGCCTGTCCTACTGAAGCCCGCGCGCCAGCCGCTAGTTTTCCCGCATTGCGTTTTGCGCCTCTCCGGGAGGCGCAGAGCTTGCCGCATGGCCGAGCAATGTTCAAAATAGTGTTAACTTACTCTCGGTCAACGGAGTGACCGCCTTCATGGACGTTAGCAGCGGCTCCTTTCGCCTGTTTCGCTTCTCCGGAATCGACGTATTCCTGAGTTGGTACTGGTTTCTTGTGGCCGCGTATGAAATCGAGGAGCGCCGGGGTGCGTATTCGTCCGTCATCTGGAACGTGCTGGAATACCTGGCGCTGTTCCTGATCGTTATGCTGCACGAGTTTGGCCACGCCCTGGCCTGCCGTCAGGTCGGAGGAACTGCGAATCGCATTGTGCTTTGGCCGTTGGGCGGTGTGGCGTATGTGAATCCGCCGCCGCGTCCGGGGGCCACTCTTTGGAGCATCGCCGCAGGACCGCTGGTGAACGTCGCGCTGCTGCCGGTCTTCTATGGTTTGACGGTGATGGGGCGGAACGCAGGCTGGGTGGCGACTCAACCGGATGTCTATCTCTTGTTGAGAAGTCTTCTGCTCATAGATATCGGCCTGCTCGTCTTCAACTTGCTGCCGATCTATCCCCTCGATGGCGGTCAGATTCTTCGTTCGCTTCTTTGGTTCGTGTTCGGCCGGGCGCGCAGCTTGATGATCACCACCATCCTGGGCTTCGCTGGGACGGCTGGGCTTGGTTACCTTGCGTTTCGTTGGCAGTCCTACTGGCTCGGGTTTGTCGCGGTGTATATGCTCATAAGATGCGTGAACGCGTTCAAGTCAGCGCGGGCCTTGTCGACTCTCGCCAATTTGCCGCGACGCCATGGGGTCATTTGTCCCGGCTGCAAATCATCGCCGCCAGTGGGCAACTACTGGAAATGCAATAAGTGCGGCGCGGTGTTCGACACCTTCCAAACGCAAGCCATATGTCCCGGGTGCGCCACGCAGTTCTCCGGCACGCGTTGCCTGGACTGCGGCAGATCGTATCCCATGTCGGAGTGGTTCGGCGCGCCCGCCGTGTCTTCCGCTCCGCTGTAGCGCTGGAGTAGGGCCAGGCTTGCACCGCCGTCAGGCAGGCACTCCTGCGTGTTTCCGTCACCTCAGTACCGGCGCATTAGGCCAGGTGCTAGTTGGACTCCACGTAGCGGGCCAGGCCCCGGAAGAATCGGTATGCGCCGAAGATCGCCGGGCCCCACAGGATCAAGTAGGTGCCGCCGCTTTCCGAGACGAGGGAATAGGTGAACGCGGTGATGGCGATCCCCCCGATGCACAGGGCGCCACCGATGAGCATGTCCCGCTGCGCGGCCTCCCGGGGCGTTTTCAATTGCTGGTTGCGCGGGCGTATCTTTCCATCCTTCAGGAGCCATTGGGTTCCCGGATCCTCGGGGCTTTTCTGGATGCGCACTTGGGCGCCTTGGTTCACCACTTTTACCTGCGAACCAACGTAGCCATCCCGGCCGTTGGCAAGGTGCACCGGTATCCAAGTGTCTCCGCCCCCGCTTGTCTTTAGACCATACTGTTCGAGAAGGTCGCCTGAATTAAGCACGGCGACAAGGGGTGATACGGTGCTGGGTTCGGAATAAATATTGATATGACCGGAGGCGATGCTCCACAAAGGAATTTGCAGGCACTTCACGTCGGGCAGAAGATATCCTCGCCGGCCGTCACTCAGGATCGTGGGGAGTCGCCCGCCCTTGACGTTTGCGGGCGCAAGTTCCGCCAGAGGCGATCCGGAGAGCTGCGTCAAAGGGGATTCATCATTCTCAGAAGCATAGAAGGGAACGCTATCTCCAAAAATTCTCACTTTCACCCAACGAGTTTCCATGTCACGTCCTCTGATCAGGGTTGGATTGGGCCCGGTTGAATTGGTCCGGAGTGTATCACGCAGCAAATAGCGCAGAGTTTAAAATTGCGTGTGCGTAGCGGGTCATGGCGAATTCAGATTTGGTAGTCGATTTCGATGATGGCTTGCAGCTCGTCCGAAATGGATTGCAACTCGGCCGAAGCGGTCGCATCCATCGATTCGTTGCCCTCCAACTGTTGGACGCGCCGTCGCAATTCTTTCACCTGTGCCGCCACGACGGAAAGGGCAGCGGAGAGCGGATCGTTGATCTCCTTGGGATCGGTGATCACCACGCGCTCGCCGTTTCGGAAAACGATGTGCCCCGGCACGCCGACCACGGTGGAATCGTCCGGAACATCCCGGAGCACTACGGAACCCGCGCCGATGCGACAGCGGTCGCCCACGCGAATGTTGCCCAGCACTTTTGCGCCGGATCCGATCACGACTTCGCTTCCAATGGTCGGATGCCGCTTGCCCTTTTCCTTGCCGGTGCCGCCTAGCGTGACGCCCTGATACATCGTCACGTCATCGCCGATGATCGCGGTTTCTCCGATCACCACGCCCATCCCGTGATCGATGAACAGCCGCCGCCCAATCTGCGCCGCCGGATGGATTTCGATTCCCGTGAGCATCTTTGCGAATTGAGAAATCATTCGCGCCAGCAAGCGCAGACCATGTTTCCACATCCAGTGATCCACCCGGTAGAACCACAGCGCGTGCAAGCCGGAATAGCACACGAGGATTTCCCCGGTGGACTTGGCCGCGGGGTCGCGCTCGAACGTCGATCGGATATCTTCTCGCAGCGATCGAAACATAATTTTCTAAGCGGTTTTCTCCAACCGCCCTCGCAATCTACGTCGTAGCGGCGGTCAGCTGCTGCGCCTCATTTTTCAGACTCTCGAAAAGGATGCTGCTCAAGTAGCGTTCGCCGTAGTCAGGCAGCACCACCACAATGAGTTTCCCGGCGCTGGTTTCGCGATTGGCCACTTGCAGCGCCGCCACCACAGCCGCCCCCGAGGAAATTCCCACGAGCAAGCCCTCTTCTAGAGCCAGTCGCCGCGCCATCTCGATGGAATCCTGGCTGGAGACCTGAATCACTTCGGAGATGTAGTCCGTCCGCAGCACCTTAGGGATGAACCCCGCGCCGATGCCTTGAATTTTGTGCGGCGACGGCTGCCCGCCCGACAGCACGGGACTCTCCGTCGGCTCGACCGCGATGGCTTTGAACGACGGCTTCTTCGGCCGGATATACTCCGTCACGCCCGTGAGAGTTCCGCCGGTGCCGATCCCCGAGATCAGGATATCCACCTTGCCATCCGTATCGTTCCAAATCTCGGGCCCGGTCGTCTCAAAGTGGATCTTGGGATTCGCGGGATTGTCGAATTGCTGGAGAATGTATCCGCTTGGGGTGGCCGCGAGGAGTTCGTCGGCCTTGGCGATAGCGCCTTTCATGCCTTTGGGGCCCGGCGTCAGGACAATGTCCGCGCCGAGCGCTTTCAAAAGCACGCGCCGCTCCAGGCTCATGGTTTCCGGCATCGTCAAAATCAGTTTGTAGCCCTTCACCGCGGCGACGAATGCCAGAGCGATCCCCGTGTTGCCGCTGGTCGGCTCGATGAGCACTGTTTTGCCCGGACGAATCTTGCCCGCTTTCTCCGCGTCCACAATCAAACTCAGCCCGATACGGTCTTTCACGCTGGCGTGCGGGTTAAAGCTTTCGAGTTTTGCCAGCACGGTGGCCTTGCTCCCGGCAGTCACTTTATTCAACCGCACCAGCGGGGTATTGCCAATCAACTCGGTGATGTCCTTTGCAATTTTCATGTGTCTCTCCTCTCGTGTCTCGAAAGATTCAAGTCAAAGGCCGTGCCGCGCCGTGAGCGGCGTCGGCAATCCTGGCCACCGTCAGATATCTGCTGGTGCCACGTTCAATTCAAGATTCCGATTCCATGCCGGCTCTTCGCGAATTGCCCCGGGGCCCCTCGACGCCAGTGCCCGCGGCAGAATTTCCAAAAAGCGGTTCACTTCGGATTCCGTGCTGAACCTCCCCAGTGTAACCCGCAGCGAGCCTTGGGCGCGCAGCGAATCGAATCCCATGGCCAGAAGCACTTCGGAGGGGGCGCCTGCGTGATGGGCGCTGCATGCGCTGCCGGAGGAAACCGCCACCCCTGAATCATCGAGAGCCGCGAGAAGCTGGGGTATTTTGTCCTCCTGTCCGGCGAAGCCCAGGCAGAGATGGCCGGGAAGCCGCTTTACGGGGTGACCGATCAGGTAGGCCTGCGGCGCCGTTGTTCGAAGCCGCGCCAGGATTTGCTCCCGCAATCGCACAAGTTTGCCGGCTTCCTCTGCCATTTCCTCTCGTGCCAGAACGGCGGCCACTCCGAAGCCCACGATCCCCGCTACGTTTTCCGTGGCTGAACGCAAACCGCGCTCTTGTCCCCCGCCAAACACAATCGGGCTTAGCTTGGCGCCGTCTCGCACGTAGAGCGCGCCCACGCCTTTCGGCCCGTGCAGTTTGTGCGCCGACAATGAGATCAAATCGAGGGGAAGTTGATTCACATCCAAACGAATCTTCCCGGCTGCCTGCACGGCATCGGTGTGAAACGGAGCGCCGTGTTGCTTCGAGAATGGCCGCGTTCTGGCACGAGAGGAAATGGCAGAGGGAACCGGCCCAAACTTGTGCGATTGCGGGAGCAAATCCTGGCACCACTTTCGAACAACGGCGCCGCAGGCCTACCTGATACGTAGCCCCGTAAAGCGGCTTCCCGGCCATCTCTGCCTGGGCTTCGCCGGACGGAGGACGAGAATTGCCACTTCTCGCGGCTCTCGATGATTCAGGGGTGGCGGTTTCCTCCGGCAGCGCATGCAGCGCCCATCACGCAGCACCCTACTCGAAGTGCTTCTGGCCATGGAATCGATTCGGCTGCGCCCAAGGCTCGCTGCGGGCTGCGGGAAGGTCGGCACGGAATCCGAAGTGAACCGCTTGGAAATTCTGCCGCGGGCACTGGCGTCGAGGGGCCCCGGGGCAATTCGCGAAGAGCCGCATGGAATCGGAATCTTGAACTGAACGTGGCACCAGCAGATATCTGACGGTGGCCAGGATTGCCGACGCCGCTCACGGCGCGGCACGGCCTTTCATAAAATCTCGACGCGAGGAGAGACACATGAAAATTGCAAAGGACATCACCGAGTTGAATTGGCAATACCCCCGCTGGGTCCGGTAAAATAAGTGACTGCCGGGAGCAAGGCCACCGTGCTGGCAAAACTCGAAAGCTTTAACCCGCACGCCAGCGTGAAAGACCGTATCGGGCTCAGTTTGATTGTGGACGCGGAGAAAGCGGCAAGATTCGTCCGGCAAAACAGTGCTCATCGGACCGACCGGCGGCAACACGGGGATCGCTCTGGCATTCGTCGCCGCGGTGAAGGGCTACGAACTGATTTTGACGATGCCGGAAACCATGAGCCTGGAGCGGCGCACATGCTTTTGAAAGCGCTCGGCGCCGGAGCGTGTCCTGACGCCGGGCCCCAAAGACGCAGTGAAAGGCGCTATCACCAAGGCCGACGAACTCTCGCGGCCACCCCGACGGGATACATTCTCCAGCAATTCGACAATCCCGCGAATCCCAAGATCCACTTTGGAGCGACCGGGGCCCGATTTTGGAACGATACGGATGGCGAGGTGGATATCCTCATACTCAGGGGATGGGCACCGGCGGAACTCTCGCGGAGTCAACGAGATATCCGGCCGAAGAAGCCGTCGTTCAAAGCTCCATCGCGGTCGAGCCGACGGAGAGTCCCGTGCTGTCGGCGCGGCTCGTCGCCGCACAAAATTAGAGCATCGGCGCGGGGTTCATCCCTAAGGTGCTGCGGACGGACTACATCTCCAAAATGATCGTGTCCACAGATTCCGGTCGATAGAGCGCGGCGACTGGCTCTAAAGAGGCTTGCATTGGGAATTTCCTCGGGGGCGGCTGTGGTGGCGGCGCTGCAAGTGGCCGATCGCAAAACCAGCCCGCCGGGAAACTCATTGTGGTGGTGCTGACCTAACTACGGCGAACGCTATCGAAAAACTCAATGGTG
>CAWCYS010000005.1:0-80957 GCA_963799715.1 Terriglobia bacterium
TCGGGAAGCCACTGCGCGTCCGTCGCTCCGGGAACGAGACTGTCCAATCCAGGAACTTTGATTTCGCGGCCGGCGTCATCGAGCAAGAGCGTCTGCGCGCCCTGCGTTACGTCGCCATGCGCGTTCGTGAATTTCGTCATGAAAAGTTCCACGGCGAGCTGCTTGCTGTCCGGCGACCAGTGGAACGCGCGCACCGTGTAACTGAGAGGCGTGTCGCCGCGCACGAATTTCTCGCCCTCGAGCAGCCGCCGCTTGCTTCCGTTCGGCAACATCATCCAAATGTCGTCGCGCTCATACGTCGCTTTTTTGATGTGAAAGATCTGGCGTGTTGAGTAGGCGATGCGGCCATCCGGCGCGTAGCCAAAGGCGGTGCAATCGTCCTGAACGCGAAGCAGGGGCCGCTCCTCCTGGGCGCGCAGGGCAACCGCGAATGCGAGGAACAGCGCCGAAGCAACGAGGATTCGTGCTGCGGCACCCCGGCGCAGGAATGTGCGAAGAGGCGCGCCGCCGATCGATTCCGCTTCCACGTGACGCCGAATTGAGTGAGATGGGTTGCTCGAAATGGGCACGGTTCAGGCCTTGGGCTTCCTCTGAGATTGGATGCGCCGGATCTCCTCCAGGCGTTGCCTGAGCCGCAGCTCAAAGCCCTGGTCGGTGGGCAGGTAGTATTTGCGGTCGGCCAGACTATCGGGCAGGCAGGTCATGCCGGTCACTTTGTCCGGGTCATTGTGCGCATATTCGTAGCCCTTGCCGTAGCCGACGCTAGCCATGAGGCCGGTGACGGAGTTGCGCAGATGCAGTGGGACGGGCTCCGTGCGCGTTTGTTCGAGGTCGGCGGTGACGGCGCCATAGGCGGTGTAGATGGCGTTGGATTTCGGCGCGAGGGAAAGATAGACCGCGGCCTGCGCCAGCGCGAGATTGCCTTCCGGCATGCCAACGAATTCCACGGCCTGCTTCGCGGCCATGGTGACGGCGAGAGCGCCGGGTTCGGCGAGCCCGATGTCTTCGCTGGCCATGCGCACCATGCGGCGCGCGACGTACAGCGGATCTTCACCGGCTTCCAGCATCCGAGCGAGCCAGTAGAGCGCGGCGTCCGGATCGGAATTGCGCACGGACTTATGCAGCGCGGAGATGATGTTGTAGTGCTCCTCGCCGGATTTGTCGTACAGCAGGAACTTGCGCTGAAAGATTTGGTTCAGAAGCTCCGGGGAAATGACGCGCATGCTTTCCGAGTTCGGCGAGGCGGCGCGCGCGGCGGCCTCGAGCGTGTTGAATGCGGCACGCGCGTCGCCGCCGGAAAAAATCGCGATGCGTTCGAGTTCGGAGTCCGAAGCTTGGACCGCCTCGCGGCCCAGTCCGCGCTCGGAATCTGCGAGCGCCCGCCTGAGCAGCGTGACGATGTCCGGCGTCGCCAGGGCTTCCAGCACGTAGACTTTCGTCCGCGAGAGCAGCGGCGCAATGACCTCGAAGGAGGGATTCTCTGTCGTCGCGCCGATGAGCGTGATGCTGCCGGACTCGACGTACGGGAGGAAGGCATCCTGCTGCGCCTTGTTGAAGCGATGCACTTCGTCGATGAACACGATGGTGCGCTTGCCGGAGTGCCGCGAGCGCTCGGCGGCCGCCATTACGTCTTTGATTTCCTTGATGCCGGTGAGCACCGCGCTGAACGCCACGAATTCCGAGCGCGAAAGACGCGCGATGAGACGCGCGAGGGTGGTCTTGCCGCAGCCGGGCGGGCCCCACAGGATCAGCGAACCCAGTTCGTCGCGTTCGATTTGGATCCGCAACGGCTTGCCCGGGCCGAGTAGCGCTTCCTGGCCGATGAATTCCTCGATCGTGCGCGGGCGCATGCGCTCGGCGAGCGGGCGATCAGCGGCGTTGTCCTCCTGCGGCTCGAACTTGGCGAAGAGGCTCATGCGAGGTTCGTTCTTTGGCGCGCGGCCTCGTAGAGCAAGATCGAAGCAGCGGCGGCCGCGTTCAGGGATTCCAGGGCGTCCGGACGCGCGGCGGCTTGCGGAATCGTGACGCGGGCGTCGGCGGAACGAATGATGTCCAGCGGAAGCCCGGCGCCCTCGTTGCCGATCCACAGCGACGATGGGCCTTGCCACTGAATTTCCCACGGACGGCGCAAGGGCGGAAGAGCGTCCTTCGAATCGGGCGACGCCGGGCGTGAAGGGGCTTCCGAGGGACACGCGGCGTAAATCCGGACGCCCGCCATGCGCAGCTCGAGCAAGAGCGCGGCGCTTTGCACTCCGCGCAAAAGCGGGAAACGCAGCGCCGAGCCCGCCGAGGCGCGCAACGCTTTCGGCGCAAGCGGATTCGCAGTTCCGATGCCGCGCGCCGCGCAAGTCGCAACGCCGGATGCGCCGAGGCCCTCGGCCGCGCGAAGAATCGCGCCTACGTTGCCGGGGTCTTGCACCCCGGCTAGCACGACGATCAGCGGCGTGGCGGCGAGCGAAAGATCCTCGAAGGACCATTCGCGCGGATGAGCGAGCGCGGCAATGCCTTGCGGCGCGTCCGTGGCGGAGACGGTTTCAAACAGCCGGTCGCTTGTGCGCAAGATGCGCGTGCCCACGGGCAGCAGGGGGCGCAGCGCTTCCAGGTGTCGCTCGCCGGAGGTGGAAATGAGCACAGCGGCGACCTTCAGCTGGGCGGAGAGCGCCGCTTCCACAAGGTGTGGGCCTTCGATTCCGATCGTCCCGTCCGGGGATTCCGCGCCTGCCAGCGCGGAGCGGAAGCCCTTCAGCCACTGGTTGTCGCGGCTGGAAATCTCTTCCGCGGGGCGCGGCCCTCGAGGGCCGGGAGACGTGGACCGAACGCTGCGCGCGGCCTTCATGCCAGCAGACTAACAAAGCCCTCCGGCGTGGTCAAAGCCGGGAGCCAATGGACGGCCGTTTCTGGCAGTACCATCGTGGAGGACTGCATGTAGCAAAATAGCGAGCAAGGAATGGCCGGAGGGTAGTGAAACGACAATTTGCGACAACGGTGTGACGGCGAGGTTATTGCGCGAGCTTGCGGGCTGTGGTAGCGTTCTGAGCTTGACGGGCTCTGGGAGCAGTGTAGACTGCGCGCAGATGTGTGGCTGCCCAGGGTCCCCAAGGCGACAAAACTTTGCCTGCTGAGCTTCTGAAAGTTTCCGCGGACGCCCCTGATCCGGTTACGATTCGCTACGCAGCGAGTTTGATTAGCGAAGGAAAAGTCGTCGGTATCCCTACCGACACCTTCTATGGACTCGCGGCCGATCCGTTCAATCTTGCCGCCGTTCAACAAATCTATCGCGTGAAAGGGCGTCCGGACAACCGCGCGCTTCCCATATTGGTCAATTCCATCGCGCAGGCGGCTTCGCTCGCACGTGAATTGCCGGATAATTTTCTCAGGCTGGCCAAGACGTTTTGGCCCGGCGGAATCACGATCGTCGTGGAAGCTTCGAACCGCTTGCCGCTGCGCGTCACTGGGCTGACGGGGCGCGTTGCAGTGCGCTGGCCGAACTCGCGCGTGGCCTGCGCGCTGATTGATCAGTTCGACGGCCCAATCACCGGCACCAGCGCCAATCTATCCGGTTCGCCGTCTTGCTCCACGGGCGATGAGCTGATGGAGCAGCTCGGCTCGCGTTTACCGCTCGTGCTGGATGCGGGCGAAACGGGCGTCGGCTTGGCCTCCACGATCGTAAGCCTCACCGACGATAAGTGGCACGTCGTCCGCGAAGGACTCGTCCCCGAAAGCGATATCCGCGAAGCGCTTGCGTAGTCCTGGCACGCGCGAGCCTCGCTCCCGTTACCCTCCAACTTGATTTGCGCTCGAGATTCTTTCCACGCGGTTAGTTCGCGTTGATCGAAGTCAGAAAGTCGAAATCGCCGATCGGGGAAAGATTGACGTTCGTGATGCGCGAGCGGTGGACGCAGATATTGTCGTTGAACCAAAGGCTGATGTAGGGGACGTCTTCGGCCACCATTTGTTGTACCTGCGCGAAAATCAATTTTCGGCGCTGGGGGTCTTGTTCGACGCGCGCCTGTTTCAAAAGGGCGTCGAGTTGCGGATTGCGATAGCGGCCGCGGTTGAAACCGTACGGCTCCATGTGGTCGGACTCGAAGACCAAGGAAAAGAAATCAGGGTCGACGTTGGAACCCACGGCTCGCAAAGTGAAAAGCTCAAAGCTTCCCCGATTGATGTCCCCGAAAAACGTGCCGAATTCCAGCGGGTGAATTTCAAGGTCCACTCCAATTTTCTTCCATTGTTCACGCAGGACGGAGCTATAGAGCCTCGTGGATTCTTCCGTGGATGTCTTCAGGATGAGATGCAGGCGCATGCCGCCCAGATCGGCGCGTCTCGGGAATCCCGCGGCATCGAGCAATTGCTCGGCCCTGGCGGGGTTGTACGGATAGAGCGCGATGTCCGGTGTGTAAGCCCAACTCTCGGGAGGCAGCGGTCCGCCGGCGAGGCGGGCTTGTCCGCGCAAAAGGTAGCGAATGATCTCATCGCGATTGGTTGCGAATGCCAGCGCCTGACGCACTTCGCGACGCGCCACGATGGGATCGTCAAAATTAAATTCGACGTAAGTGTAGTGCGTGCCGGGCTGATCGGTGACCGCGATCCCAGGCTCCCGCGCGAGAACGGGCATCATGTCCGGTGCAAGCGAGCTCAATTCGAGATCGGCCGTGCCTTTGCGCAATTCGAGCGCGCGCACGATCGCATCCGGCACCACTCGGAAACGGACTTGCGAAATCTTCGGGACGGTTCCGAAATAGCCGGGATTACGTTCGAGCACTACTTGATCGTCTTCCGTAGCGCTCACGAAGCGAAATGGCCCGCTCCCCACGGGATGTTGCCCAAAATCCGCAGGCGAGCCGGCGGGAACGATTCCGATGGAGGGCCGCACAATTTTCCAAGGAAATGAAGCGTCCGGCTCGCGCAGGTGAATCACAATCGTCTGGGGATCGGGCGCGGCAATCGAACTCACCCCCGTGAACGAGCCGCGCTTTGCGGTGATAATCGGTGTGCCGGCGCCTGGCGCAAGAGTTCCCATAATCGAATCGAATGTAAACTTCACGTCGGCGGAAGTGAGCGCACGGCCATCGTGGAAGCGCACGCCGGGACGCAGATGGAACACCCAAGTCAGGGGATCGGATTGTTCCCAACCGGTGGCCAAGTCCGGCTGGATGTTTATTTGCGAGTCGAGCGAGACGAGGCTGTTGAACATCAAGCCGTCAATGTTTTGCGACTGCGCATCCGTGCCGACCCGAGGATCGAGATTCGCGGGCATGGATTCGATCAGAAACGTTACCGTGCCGGGTCCGGGATGCGGCGCGCTCGAGCAAGAGAATAGGAGCAGGGAAGCGGCGAGGCAGAAGATCGAGAGAATCAGGATGGAAGATCGTGCGCGGCGCATCGGGTCAGCTTTCCGGTGCAGGGTAGCAGATTTTTCCGAGAATTGCGGGCCGCGCGGCGCCGGTGGCGCTCGGAACATTCCCGGCGCGGCGATGAAAGGTCTCCCACGCCAGAATTGCAAAGGCAAACGCTTCCTTAGCTTCCTCAGGAATTCCGAGATCGCCCGATGGAAGCACGCGAATACCGCCCAGCGCAGCGGTGAGCTGTGCCATCAGCACGGGATTGCGGGCGCCGCCCCCGGAGACAATCAAGTCGTCGATGCGCGCGCGACGCGGCACATAGCGATGAATCGCGTCCACGATGGAAAGGGCCGTCAGCACCGTCGCCGTACGGATCAGGTCTTCATTCTTCGCGTGACGCGCTGCGGGATGCGCGAGCAGCCGCCGGACATACGCTTCGCCAAACTGTTCGCGGCCGGCGGTCTTCGGCGGTGGACGGTGAAAGAACTCCTCGGCGAGGAGTGCATCGAGCAATTTCGGGATTAGTTTGCCGCGCATCGCAATTTGGGCGTTGCGGTCGAAGAGTAGTTTGCCGCGCGTGGCCCGGCGAACGAGCGCGTCAAGGACCATGTTGCCTGGCCCGGTGTCGAATGCGATGACGTTCTCAAGCATTGCGCCGCGTGGAATGACCGTGATATTCGCAATGCCGCCGATATTGAGCGCGATTCGGCCGCGACGCCCGTCGCGAAACAAAAAATAATCGACAAACGGCACGAGCGGGGCACCCTGTCCGCCGGCGGCGATATCTGCGGGACGAAAATCGCCGATCGTCGTGATTCCGGTGCGCGCGGCGATTACGGACGGCTCGCCGATTTGCAGCGTGGACGCAATTTGCGCACCGAAAAGAGAACTGGGGGCGCCTTGATGGAAAATAGTTTGCCCGTGCGAGCCGACGAGAGTCACCTGACCCGGCTTCACGCGCCAGCGGCGGCAGGCCGCCAGCGCCGCGCGTGCGAATTCCTCGCCAACTCGAAAGTTGAGCTGGCTGATTTCTCTCGCCGATGACGGTCCGCCTTCCGCGATGCGCAGGATTTCCGCGCGCAGCGCCTTCGGATATGCATGCGTCGCAAAACCTTTCAGCTTCGCCGCGGGGAATCCCCCGCCCGAATTCTCTCGCACGGCCACCAGCGCCGAATCAATCGAGTCCGCCGACGTGCCGGACATCATCCCAATCACCAACGCGGTTTTCGGACGCGAGCGGCTCATGTGATTTGCTTCTTCAACTTCGCCAGCAGATTGAGCGCATCAATCGGCTTGAGGTTATCAAGGTCGGCGGCGCGCAACGCGTCGAGGATTTCGCGGTCAATCGCGGTGAACAGCGCCGGTTGAGCCGCAGCGTGGCCATTCGTTTGGGGGGCGCCAGGAGTGAGTTCGGTGCTGAGTTCGTGCTCGGTCTGCTCGTGGCGCTTCAGGATTTCGCGCGCGCGTTCGATTACGGCGCGCGGCAATCCGGCAAGCCGCGCGACTTCGATGCCGTAGCTCTTGTCGGCGCTGCCTTCTTCGACGCGACGCAAAAAAACGATCTCGGTCGGCGTCTCGCGAACGGAAACATGAACGTTGCGCACGCCGGGGAGCAATTCGGCGAGTTCCGTCAGCTCGTGATAATGCGTGGCGAAGAGCGTGCGCGCGTGTGTATGGGCCTGTAGATGTTCGACCACAGCCCAGGCGATCGACAGGCCGTCGAACGTCGCGGTCCCGCGGCCGACCTCATCGAGCAGCACGAGGCTCGACGGCGTGGCCGAATTGAGGATGGCCGCCACTTCGCTCATCTCGACGAGGAATGTGGAGCGGCCGCGCGCCAAGTTATCGGAGGCGCCGATGCGCGTGAAGATCCGGTCCGTCAAAGGCAGGCGCGCCTGTTCGGCCGGAACGAACGAGCCCATTTGCGCCATCAGGACCGTGAGCGCCGCTTGGCGCAGGTAGGTGGACTTTCCTCCCATGTTCGGGCCGGTGATGAGCAGTATCTGTTGCGTCGCGGGCTCGAGATAGAGATCGTTTGGAACGAATCGCTCGCCGCGCTGCTCAAGCAGGCGCTCGATCACCGGGTGACGTCCCGCGACGATCATCAATTCGCCCGCGTCGGTGAACTGCGGCCGGACGTAATGCCGCGAAACGGCGAGACGCGCGAAACAGGCCAACACGTCGAGCTGCGCGATCGCGGCCGCCGTCTGGCGAAGTCGGTGCGCGTGCGTGCCGATCCAAAGCCGCAATTCGGAGAACAAGCGGCGTTCGATCTCCGCGATGCGCTGGTCGGCGTCGAGGACTTTGCGCTCGTAGTCCTTTAGTTCCGGCATTGTGAATCGTTCGGCATTGACCAGAGTCTGCTTGCGCTCGAAATCGGCGGGGACTAGGTGAAGATTCGGCTTGGACACTTCAATGTAGTAGCCGAAGACCTGGTTGTAGCGAATCTTGAGCGAGGCGATCCCGGTTCGTTTGCGCTCGCGCTCTTCCATCGCGGCGATGATTTGCTTGCTGTGTTGTGAGAGTTCGCGCAACTGATCCAGTTCCGCGTCGTAGCCGGCCCGAATGACGCCGGGATCGGAAACGAGCGCGGGCGGATCGTCGGCAATGGCGCGCTCGACGCGCGTGCGGATGTCGGCCAGTTCGTCCAACTCGTCGTGAAGTTGCGTGAGTCTCGCGCTTCTGCCGCGCGCTAGGAAATCGCGCAAGATCGGAACCTGAATTAGCGTTTGACGCAAGCCGATCAAATCACGGGGCGTGGCCACACCCAGCGTGATGCGTCCCGCGAGCCTCTCCAAATCCTGGACGTTGCCGAGGTCGCGGCGAAGCTCTTCGCGGAGGACGGTCTGGGCCACAAGTTCGGCCACGGCGTCGAGCCGGGCCTCGATTTCCGCCCGATCCACCTCGGGGCGAAGCATCCAGGCACGCAGCTTGCGCGCGCCCATGAGCGTCGCGGTCTCATCGAGCGCGGCAAAGAGGGTGACGGCCGCGCCGCGCACAGGGTCCTCGGAAAAAAGCGGCGAGGTCAGTTCCAGATTTCGCACCGTCACGCTATCGAGCACCAACGCGGATGCTTGCTCGTAGTAACGGATACGTTCCAGATGGCGCAGGGCGTCCTCGGCTTTGATCTCTTCGGCGCCCTTCGCCGATGTCTCACGCAGGTAGTAGATCAAGGCTCCGGCGGCGCGCGTGGCTTCCGGATGGTCCGCGAGACCGAATCCTTCGAGGCCCGCCACGCCGAAATGCTCCCGGAGCAGCCGTTCGGCATAGTCGAGGTGAAACGCCCACTCTTCGATTCGGGTCTCCACCGCGTCGCGAAGATCGAATCGAGGCGAGGAAGCGCCGTCGGAGTCACCGGTCCTGGGGTTGGCAAAAAGGCCGGCTTGACGGGGCAAGAGCAGTTCGCGTGGTTTCAACCGATGCAATTCGTCGCGCAGTTTTTCATCCGCGCCCGGGCCGGAGAATTCCGTGGCGCAGGCTTCACCGGTGGAAATATCGGCGTACGCGAGCCCAACCGCGGAGCCCGACGCGGACGGCGCCACCACGGCAAGAAAATTATTCTCGCGCGGTTCAAGGAGATGAAGATCGGTTGCGGTGCCGGGGGTGATCACCCGCACGACCTCGCGGCGAACCAGCTTCTTGCCGGGGCCCGGCTGCTCCATTTGGTCGCACACGGCGACTTTGTATCCCGCGCGCAGGAGCCGCGCGACATACGATTCCGCCGCGTGGTAGGGCACGCCGCACATCGGTACAGGCTCGCCGCGCTCGCGGTTACGCGCGGTCAGGGTGATTTGCAGCTCGCGCGAGGCCGCAATCGCGTCCTCGTAGAACAGTTCGTAGAAATCGCCCAAGCGAAACAGCACGAGCGCGTGCGGGTAGCGCGTCTTGATCGCGTGGTACTGGCGCATCAGAGGAGTGGTTGGTTCGGTCATCGAGTGCCCGGCGGCGCTGGGGCATTATACTCATTTCGGTGCGCGGACCGGGACTGCCAGGCGCTGGTGTGCCCGCGGCGGTCACGCCGCGCTTGGGGTAGCCGCCAAGGGTTGCTGGACTTGCGCTTTTTCTGAAAAAAATCACTGCAAACGTCATTCTTTGCTTGACAAAGATGCGCACAGCATTTAACTACATAAATTCTGAGGAGCGCTGTTTCCGATGAACGTATCGAGCGAACCAGAGCCTGGCCCTAGTCGCAGAACGAGCGGTTTAGACTCGCGCCCGCATAGCCGCGCCACGAAAGCAGGGCCCAGACCCGTGTGGTCTGCTGGAAACAGCATTTTGTCGCATCGCATCGAGGTCTTGCCCGGATAGCGGCTGCCATCTTTTCGGATGAGCCGCGGTCGGGCTTCTCGCTCGACCGCGGCTTTTTTTTGTGCCCGATCTGGGATGACCGGGCGCGTCCGGAAGGAGGCAACATGCTGCACGCCACCGAACTGTTGGGTGGGGAAGCCTACGATTCGGCCGGAAATTTCGTCGGCCGCGTCACCGAACTGTTTCTTGAGCCAGCCGACCAGCCCAATCGCATCGCGCGAATCCTTCTGGGCCGCGGAAAATACCTGCCGCTGGTGGCCCGCTACGACAATGTGGGCTTCGTCGCGCCCGGCGTAATCAAGCTGAACGTGGAAGAAAAGGCGCTGGACTACTATGGCCCGAACGAGAGTTGGCTCGCCGTCGGCAAGGACCTGCTCGATCAGCAGATTATCGATACCGGCGGGCGCAAAGTAGTTCGCGTAAACGACCTCGATCTCGCGGAACAGCGCACGAACGGGACCGTGGAACTTCGCGTAACGCAAGTGGACGTTGGGCTGACGGGCGCAGCGCGCAGATTGTTGCAAGGGATCGCCTCGCCGGGCCTGATTCGCCGGCTGCAAAGCAAGCTGCCGTCCAGCGTGATTCCCTGGGAGTTCGTGAATCTCATCGAGACGGATCCCCTCCGGCGGGTGAAGCTGCGCATCACCAACCAGCAACTCGCCCAAATGCATCCGGCGGATTTGGCCGACATCATGGAAGACCTATCGTCCGCCGAGCGGCAGGGAATTATCGCCTCGCTCGACGAGGAGACCGCCGCCGAAGCGTTGGCCGAATTGGACAAGCGGCTCACCAAGGAAATCGTCGAGACCATGACCCCGGACAAAGCCGCTGACATCCTCGAGGAGATGGAGCCGGACCAAGCGGCGGATGTGTTGGCGGATCTGGGGCCAGAACGTTCGCAAGAGGTTTTGCAGGAGATGCCGGGCAACGAAGCGCGAGACGTCCGGGCCCTATTGCAGTTCGAGGAAGACACCGCCGGCGGAATGATGAACACGGAATTCGTTTACGTCGGCGAGACCGCGCGGCGCGACGAAGTCGTAAGTTGGATTCGTTCGCGCGACGTCAATATCGAATCTCTCGACTCCATATTCCTCATTAATGACGCGGCGCGATTTTCGGGAGTGGTTACGGTGGGACGGTTGCTCCTCGCGGACTCCGAGCAGCAAATGTCGGAACTGAAATTTGAGCCACTGGTATCCGTGAGCCCGGACGCAAAAGAGAAGGAAATCTTCGATCTCTTCGACAAGTACAACCTGCGCAGCCTGGGAGTTGTGGATGCGAACAGCCGTCCGATCGGATCGATCGCCGTGGACGACGTGATTACCCGGATGCACCGCGAACTATGAACTGGACCTCCATCTCCGAACGCGTGGACGCCTGGCGCGCTCGCACCAGCGAGTGGGGGAAGCGTACGCGCACGATGCGCCGCCGGCTCCTGCTTTTCCTGGCGGTGGTGGGCCCGGGCGTCATTACGTCCAACGTGGATAACGACGCGGGCGGAATTTCCGTTTACTCGCAAGCGGGCGCGCAGTTCGGCTACTTATTGTTGTGGTCGATCATTCCCATGACGATCGCGCTCTACGTGACCGAAGAGATGTGCGCGCGCATGGGTGTAATCACGGGCAAAGGACTTTCCGATCTGATTCGCGAGGAGTTCGGCTTCCGGCCGACCTTTTTTCTGATTCTCGCCGGTTTCGTGGTAGACATGGGCAACGTGGCGGCCGAATTTGCGGGCGTCGCCGCGTCCTGCCAAATCTTTCACATCTCGAAATATATTGCGGTCCCGGTTGCGGCAATCGTGGTGTGGATTTTGGTTATGCGCGGGACGTACCGGCAGGTGGAAAAAATATTTCTCATCGCCTGCCTTTTTTACGCCACGTACATATTCTCCGCGGTCCTCGCCAAGCCGGATTGGCTCACGGCCGCGAAGTACACCGTCATCCCTTCGGTTCATCTCAACGCGGGCTACCTTTTGATGCTGACAGCTCTGGTGGGCACAACCATCGCACCGTGGCAATTTTTCTACATGCAGGCGAGTTTCGTCGAGAAGCGGGTTGGCAAGAAGCAGTATCCGCAAGCGCGCGCGGACGTTTTGATCGGCAGCATCTCCTGCATGGTGGTGGTGTTTTTCATTATTGTCTGCACCGGCGCCACACTGTACGTGCACGGCCACCGGAACATCGTGGATGCGGGCGATGCCGCGCAAGCGCTGGTACCTCTCGCCGGGCGTTGGGCGGCTCTCTTGTTTGCGTTTGGGCTACTGAATGCGTCTCTTTTCGCGGCTTCGATCCTGCCGCTCTCGACGGCGCACGTGATCTGCGAAGGCATGGGATTCGAGGCCGGGATCGATCACAAATTCAAGGAAGCCCCGATCTTTTACGGCCTGTACACGGCGATGATTGTCATTGGAGCGGCCGTGATATTGATTCCGCACGCGCCGCTGGAGAGGATTCTCATATTGTCGCAGGTGGGCAACGGCATCTGGCTACCGATCGTTTTAATTTTCATGCTGTTGCTCGTGAATCGCCGCGATCTCATGGGCGATTTTGTAAACACGCCAACATTCAATGTGGTCGCGTGGGTTACGACGATCGCCATGATCGCCTTGACTCTCGTCTTGGTCTACACGGCGATCTTCCCCACGCCGATGCCCGCGATTTTGCTGAATCCTTAGCAGGCTCGATGAACAAGTCTGGGAACAAGGTTGGTTGCGGCATGGATAGTGGTGTGTTAATTTTCCCAGGCAGGTTCACATTGTCTCGATCCATTGCTGGAACGAACTTCCTGAGAAAGGCACCGTGAAGGCCCCGCAGCAATTGGAACCTTCCAATAAGGAAGAAGCTCGGCTGCTTGAGGAGCTGGACCGCAAGCGCCTGCCCGAACACGTGGCCGTGATTATGGACGGCAACGGCCGGTGGGCGCAGCGGCGCCACTTGCCGCGCATTGCGGGGCATCGCGCCGGAGTTCGGGCGGCGCGCGGCATAATCGAGACGTGCGCCCGGCTGAGCATTCCCGCGCTGACGCTCTACGCGTTCTCCATGGAGAATTGGCGGAGGCCGCGAGCGGAAATTGATTTTTTGATGCGTTTGCTGCGCGAGTATCTGCGCAAGGAATTGCCGGTCATTCACAAGAATAATATCCGGCTGCTGGTCATCGGCCGTGGCGATCAATTGCCGCAGGCCGTCCGCGAGGATCTGGATCGCGGGATGGAGTCTGACTTCCAAGAACACGGGGATGAAACTGGCCGTCGCGCTGAATTACGGCGGCCGCGCGGAATTGGTGGACGCCTTCAACGCCATCTTGGAGAGCGTGCGGCACAACGGGAATGGTCAGGAATCGTTCCGCGTGGACGAGGAGACGATCTCGCAGCATCTTCTACACGGTCGGCTTGCCCGATCCCGATCTGCTGATTCGCACCAGCGGCGAAATGCGCGTCAGCAATTTTCTGCTGTGGCAGATCGCCTACGCGGAAATTTACGTCACCGAAACGCTGTGGCCGGATTTTTCGCGCGCCGAGCTTTACAAAGGCGCTGCTCGAATTCCAACACCGCGAACGGCGCTACGGCGGCCTGGCCCAAAATCGCAACGAGAGACGGCGTGAACGTATCGTGACTCTCCTGTGATGCGCCAACTGCAATCCATTTTGAATTTTCGTGTCGCGCGGTCGCTTATTGAGGAGACGCGCGTTGACGTTCGCTGCGCATCTTGACAGCGGCCGTGCTGATTCCGGCCGTGATCGCCGTGATCTGGTGGGGCAACGCCTCGCGCTCGTGACGGGCTGTGGTCGCGCTAGTCGTGCTGCTTGCGCTGATCGAATTTTTCACGCTCGGCGAGACGGGTCGGACTCCACGGCTATCGCGTCTGGACTTGCACCATGGCGGTGGCCATGCTTTTCGAGCAGTGGCTCGCAAGCCAGGCCGCTCGCACCGCGCTCAGTCCGCATATCGAAATGTTGTATCAGCCGGCGAGCGTTCACGCCGTCGCTGCAATTTCTGCTGATCGTCTTTCGCGATTGGGGCCGGGGGACTGGCCGTCTTCGGGAAAACGCCGCTTTCCGATATTCTTCCCGATCTTTCGATCAGTGCCGCTGCCCTGCTCTTCATTGTGATTCCGTTCAGCGCCGCGATTCGAATTGACGCCGTCAGCCCGCGCTTGCTTCTGTTCGCCCTCGTGCTGATCTGGGTCGGAGACACGTTTGCCTATTTCGCCGGCCGTTGGATCGGTCGATACAAACTGGCGCCGCAATTGAGTCCCGGCAAGACTTGGGAAGGCGCGGCGGCCAATCTCCTGGGTTCGCTGCTCGTGGCGGCTCGCGTTTGCACGCTGGGTCGGAGTGCCGAAGGGACACATGCTCGCGATGTCAGGTCTCGCGAATGTGGCCGGACAAATTGGCGACCTGCTTGAGTCGGCTTACAAGCGTTGCGCGGGGACGAAGGATTCGGGATCGCTCCTCCCGGGGCACGGCGGAATTCTGGACCGCATCGACGCCCTCATACTCTCGCTTCCGGTGGTCTGGTACTATCTTCAGTTGGTGCTTGCGAGGCAGTAGCGGCTCGCCAATCGTCGGGAAGGCACGCGTTGAAATCCATCTCCATTCTCGGTTCGACCGGCTCGATCGGACGGCAATGCCTGAGCGTCGTGGAGTCCATGCCGGGGCGGTTCCGCGTCGTGGCGACTCGCGGCCGGAGCGAACCTTGAGGAACTCGCGGGCCAGATTGGCCGGCAGCGACCCGAAGTCGTCTCCGTCGCGGACGCGGCCCGGGCGGCCGAACTTGTGGCGCGCCTGCAGAATGCGGGGCACGCTCCACTGCCGGAGATTCAGCATGGCGCGGCCGGCTTGCTCGCGGTGGCGACGCTCACGGACGCGGAAATTGTGGTTTCCGCCGCCGTCGGCGTGGTCGGGCTCGCGGCGACGTACGCCGCGGTGCGCGCGGGCAAGCGAGTGGCGCTCTCGAACAAAGAAGTGCTCGTCGCGGCGGGCGAATTGGTGATGGCGGCCGTGCGCGAAAGCGGCTGCGAATTGTTGCCCGTGGATAGCGAACACAACGCGATTCACCAATGTTTGCGCGCGGGAGAACGGGGCGAAGTCCGGCGGCTGGTGCTCACTGCGAGTGGCGGCCCGTTTCGCCGCACGCCGCTTGCCCAGCTCGACCGTGTGACGCCCGAGCAGGCGCTCGCCCATCCGAACTGGCGCATGGGGCAGCGCATCACGGTGGACTCCGCCACGCTTGTGAATAAGGGCTTCGAGGTCATCGAAGCGCGCTGGCTTTTCGACGTGCGGCCGGATCAAATCGACGTCGTCATTCATCCGCAGTCCACGATTCACTCCATGGTGGAATACGTGGACGGTTCCATCTTGGCGCAACTCGGCCCAACGGACATGCGCATGCCCATTCAATATGCGCTAACCTACCCGGAGCGGGCCGCATCCAATGGTGTGGAGCTCGATTGGACGCGCTTGCGGCGTCTGGATTTCGAGCGCGTCTCGACGCGGCGCTTTCCGTGTTTGCGCCTCGCGCGCGAGGCACTGAGGAAGGGCGGGGCCTGGCCCTGCGCGTTTAATGCCGCCGACGAAATCGCGGTCGCGGCATTCCTCGAACGGAAGCTGCCATTTTCCGCGATAGCGCGCGTCATCGAACATGTGCTGGACGAGACGCCGCGAATTAAATTTGGGAGCATTGACGACGTGCTCGACGCCGATCGTGAGGCCCGGCGCAAGGCCTCCGAAGAAATCGCACGCCTCACGGCTGCGCCTGCCGCGCACTCGGCCAGTAGCTAAGGGGCCAAGCGGGAACCGCTAGGGAAGAGACAGAAACGAGCATGGCAACCAACATACTGACGATCGCAATCGGAATTGTTTTCGGGCTCGGCGTGGTGATCCTGGTTCACGAGTGGGGCCATTTCATTGTCGCCAAGGCTTTTGGCGTGCGCGTGGACGTGTTTTCGATCGGCTTCGGCCCGCGCCTTTTCGGAGTGAAGCGAGGCACGACGGATTATCGCGTGAGCGCCCTTCCGCTCGGCGGCTACGTGCGCATGGCGGGCGACAACTCCTTCGAGGAGCGAAAGAAGGAGCCTGACGAGCTGCTCTCCAAGCCGCGTTGGCAGCGCGTCCTCATCGCGCTGGCCGGGCCGGCGATGAATGTTCTTACGGCGTTGGTCATTCTCACGGCTGTGTACATGCATGGCGCGGAAGAGTTCGTCTACCTCTCCCAGCCGATTCAAATTGCGGGCGTTTTCAATGATTCCCCTGCCGCCACAGCGGGATTTCAACCCGGCGATCGCATCGTTCAATTGGGTGGCGTGAAAAATCCCACATGGTATCGCTTGCGGATGGAGCTGTTGCTTTCCGTTCCAGGAAACACGCTGGATGCGACTGTGGATCGCAATGGCACGTTGGTGCCGGCCAAGATTGTTACTGGTGCTGACGAGATTTCAGCCGTGGGTTATCCCGTGAAGCCGCAGGTAGCCATCCAAAACGTCGTTTCCGGTACCCCTGCGGATCGCGCCGGTCTGAAAGCCGGCGATCACATTCTGGGCCTCAATGGTGTGGAGCTTCTCAATCCGTCGGACCTGAGCGCCCGCATCCAGAAAACCTCCGGCGCCCCGCTGCAATTGCTGCTCGAACGCGGCGGCCAGCAAGTGTCGGTTACGCTCAGCCCGGAACTCAGTGCGTCCCCCAATGGTGGACAGACCTGGCAGATTGGAGTCGAAATCGGCCCCGAATTCCCGAAGGCCATGCGCCGCTACTTTCTCTTCCCCGCAATGGGCCACTCGATCGAAGACAACACGTTCATGGCCAAGCAGATTGTCATCGTCGTAGGAGATCTTTTTCGCCGCAAGGTCTTGCTGAAACAACTCGAGGGCCCACTCGGAATCGCGCGTGATTCGGGAGACGCCGCCCGAGGCGGCCCGATCAACCTCCTTATTCTAATGGCCAGCATCAGCATGAATCTCGCAGTTCTCAACCTGCTGCCCATCGGACCGCTCGATGGCGGTCATATAGCTCTCCTTCTGGTTGAAGGCGGGATTCGCCATGACCTCAGCTTGCGCTTTAAGGAACGTTTCGTCACGGTCAGCGTAGTATTTCTGCTACTGGTTTTCGGGGTCGTCATGTACTACGACGTGTTAAGATTGTTCCCGCGTCTTTGAGATTTGCCGCATGCACACCTCCGCAGCACACCGTGTTTCCACCGGCGAGCGCATCAATGCGAATGCACGTCCCGGCCGCCTGGAAAAAGCGCTCACGAAGCGTCGCGTGCGGCTGACGCGTCAGCGCCGTGTCCTGATCCAGGTGATGGACCGCGCCGAGCGCCATCTCGACGCCGGAGAGATCTTGGAGCGCGCGCAGCGCCTGGATTCGCGCGTGCACCGCGTCACCGTCTATCGGACGCTCGATCTTCTGAAGCGCTTCGGCTTGATTGACGAACTCGACCTGCTCCACCTTCGCGGCGGCCAGCATTTCTACGAGAGCCACGGGCCGCGGGACCACATTCACGTTGCTTGCCTGCGCTGCGGGAAGGTGCGGGAGTTTGAATCGCAGTTGTTCGAGCAATTGAAGCGGCAGATCTCCCGCGACTGCGGCATCAGCATTACGGTCACGCGGACGGAGGTCGGCGGCTACTGCGTGAATTGCCGGCCTGCCCCGCGCGCTTAGCGGGGTTCGGGCGCCTTCAGGAATTCCTTCGCTTTCTCCAAGTCTCGCGCGATCTGCAGCCGCAATTCATCCACGGTTGCGAATTTCCGTTCGCCGCGCAAGCGTTCCAGGAATCGCACTTCGATTCGGCCTTCCACCAGAGATTCCGAGAAATTGAAAAGGTGGCTCTCCACCAAGAGGCTACCGCCATCCACGGTCGGGCGCACGCCGACGTTGGTCGCCGAGCCGTAGACACGCTTGCCTATGCTGTGTCTCCGTGACGTACACCCCAGTCTTCGGCAATAGTTCCTGTTCGGGCGAGAGGTTCAGCGTGGGGAAAAGAATGGTTCGCCCGCGGCCGGCTCCCGCTCGAATCGCTCCGGTCAAGCTGAACGGACGACCGAGAAGCCGGGCCGCTTCGCGCACGCGTCCTTCGGCGACGGCTGAGCGAATCGCCGTGCTGGAAACGATTCCGCCGTCCAACTGCACGGGGAGAAGCAATTCCACCGCGTAATCGTAACGGCCGGCGCCGGCCTCCAGCATCTCCACGTTGCCGCGTTGTTGATGACCGAACCGGAAGTGAGGGCCGACGAAAATCGCCGCCATTCCCAGCTGTTCGACGAGAATGCCGCGCAGAAATTCCTCAGCGCTAATGCGCGCCAGTTCGGCGTCAAACTTCAACACCAGCGCGGCCGCAACGCCGAGTCGCCGCGAATCCGTCCAGCCGCTGCTCGAGCGTGGCGATGAGCAGCGGCGCTTCCGCAGGGCGCAGAACGCGCAGCGGATGCGGATCGAACGTGACGACGCCGGGCAGCAGATCCATGTTTCACGCGCCTTCGCCGCAACGCGTTTGAGCACGTGCTGATGGCCGAGATGTATTCCATCGAAGCAGCCGATCGTGAGCGCCGATCGTTTGTGCGAAGCGCTCGCGGCGCCATAGCGGGCGAGCCACTCCGCCGGCGATTGCAGCACGTCGAGCGGCATTAGAGCCTCACCTCGAATTCAAGACCGTCGTATGCAAGCTGCACATTGGGCGAGCCCAAGCGCCGCAAGACGCGCGTTGGTCGCCGCATGCGGTAATTCGTGCGCGATGTGCGTGAACCACGCGCGCCGCGGCTTGATCTCGCGCACCAACTCGATCGCCTGTTCGACCGTTTGGTGCATTGGGTGCGGCGTGTCTGCGCAGCGCGTCGAGGATCAGATCGTCGAGGTCCGTCAGAAGCGCTTTGGACGAATCCGGAATGCGGCTGAAATCGGTGAGATAGGCAGCGCGGCCGAAACGAAATCCCAGCACGGTCAAATCCCCGTGTTCCACGGGCACGGGCGTAAACGTCACGCCCATCAGCTCGAATGGCCCGTCAATCGTGTGCAGCTCCACAAGCGGAATCGCCGTGCCCGGCAGGCGCGCCATCGAAGACGTAGGAAAAAGTTCGTTGCAAGGTATCCAGCGTGGCAGTCGGAGCTGTACACCGGCATCGCCATTTTCTGCTTCATGTTGAAGGGCCGAATATCGTCGAACCCTTGGATATGATCGGCGTGGGCGTGCGTGAGAATCACGGCGTCCAGCAGATCGAGCTTCGCCGCGAGCGCCTGAGCGCGAAAGTCGGGCGTGGTATCAATGACCACGTTTTGCGGCCCGCGGGTTAAGAGGATCGAAGGGCGCGTCCGCCGGTCGAGCGGATCACTCGAATCGCAGACGCTTGCAGTGACACGCGAGGGTGGGCACTCCCATCGAAGTTCCGGAGCCAAGCACGCGCAGTCGTAGGGAGGGAGGCTGCGGAGTGGCTGGCGGGGAGGTGGCGTTCAAGTGCGCGACTTGGCCTTTTCCTGCATCGCCTGCGCCGCAACTTTCGTCATCTCCATGAACGTCAACTTCAGGCTGCCTAGGACGTCCAGAAGCAGGCGATCTTCATCGGGCGCTAGGTGGCCGCGCGTTTTTTCGCGCAGGGCGTCCAGCATGTCAATCAATTCGCGCGCGCCTTCGAGATCGAGCATCGGCTGGCCCGTGCGCGGGTCAGGATACGCGCCGAGCAGCATGGCCGCATTCTGCGCGAGAAAATTCACCAGCGACTCGAAGCCACGCATTCGCTCTGGAATGACCTCCGGCTCCGGCGGCGCCGCCTGTTCTGTCTGCTGCGAGGGCACGGCCACTGGCCTTGCCGGCTTGGTGGCGCTCGGTTGAGGCTTTGGCGCTGCGGGAGGCTCTTCTCGCCGGAGCTTCTCCTCCGCGGCCACCTCCTCCCGCAACTCGCCGTCGGCGGTAAAAAGACGGCGGTCTACAACCTTGAAAGTCTCTTCGTGTTTGGGTTCGGCCAACGGAGTTTCCCTCAGAATCTGCGGCGTGCTCGCGATATTTTCAATTCAGTCTAGCATCCGCCCCCGGCCGCCCACAAGCCCGCCTCCGCGCACGCGAGGGATTGTCTTGGCAGAAGCAAATCATGGATTGGAGGCGGACTCTTCTCCGTTGAAGAGACGCGCCGCATGGTTCGATGCCAGCCAAGCCTCAGAGCTTTTAAGGTATGACGCGATGTTCGTCGAAAGGAAAGACCTCCATTTAGGTTTGGCCTCCCCGCGCTCGAACGCGAAGCGCGCCAGGGCGTAGCCGAAGAGTTCCTCGGAGAGATATCCTAGGCGGCTGGCCGACCAGCCCACCACCCTGTAGTTGGTATATTGCGCGAAACGAAACGTAGAATTTGCGGTGAAAATTCCGAAACCGAGGAAAACGGTGAGCAAATCAGTCAGCGGCTCCATGTCGGGATCGTCGCGAGGGATGAGGCCCGGTCGCAGGAGAATGATGTGGCCGATTTCGTGAGCGAGCACGGCGACCAGCGCGATCGGGTCTTTCATCTTTGCTTCGTCGATGGAAATCTGCTGCCTGACGGTGGGATCGTGATGATAGAGGCCCGCGGGCCCCGAACGCGAGGAGGAAGAGAAGGGGACCAGGCCGTGGGTGACGTCGTCCCCTGACACAAAAAGCGTGACGTCGATTTCAGCTGGATCGACCCGCATCGCGGTAGCTACGCGACAGAATATTCGTTGCAGAGAAAGTTCCGACCGATCATAAGGATCCGGAAAGTGTTCGGCGGTTGGAAGGGCGACCGTCGCGTGGAGAAGTCTGTCCGCTCCGAGAACCGCGGCAAGACGAGCGAAGGAATCATCGACCCATTTCTGCTGCTCGGGGACGATTGGGAGCTTTGGTTTCGTAAAGCCAAACATTCCAGTCTTATAGCAGAACGCCTCGCGCGACGCCAAACAGCGTGCTCCGCGCCGCTGATTTGACACCCTCCACGCGCGCTGCATATATTCATTAATTCGCTGCTATGCGCTGGCTCGAACAGAGAATCCGCGAGTACGAACACGCCCGTTGGACCACTGACGACAATCGCCGGGTGCTTCCTTTTGAGTGGGGGCTCGAGCACATCGGCGGCCGCCGCGACGAATCCGACCCCCGCGGCTACCTCAATCGCTGGGTGCCGGAAACTATCGCGCACAGCGAAAAATGGTTCGCTACGACGCCGCCGGAATCGTTTGAGCTCGTTTCAGAAAATGGGTCGCGCGGGAGCAATCTCGTCCTCACCTTTCCCAGCAGCGTGCATTCACCGTGGGCGGAGAACAATCGCGTCGTCGCGCGATATTTCCCCGCGCGCACCAGCGGCGCTGCCGTCGTCGTGCTTTCCAACTGGAACGCCAAGTGGAATGGCCAGGTCAGTCTCTGTCGCTGGCTGAATACGCTGGGCATCACGGCATTGAAATTGTCTTTGCCGTATCACGATCGGCGTAGGATTCCAGGCCACGAGCGGGCGGACTATTTGGTTGGACCGAACATTGGCTTGACGCTCCAGGCCAATCGCCAAGCCGTGACGGACACCCGCCGCTGCCTGCGCTGGCTCGAATCGCAAGGCTACTCGCGGCTCGGACTGCTCGGAATCAGCATCGGCGCCTCGGCGGGTTCGATCACTCTCGCACATGATCCTGCGGTGCGTGCGGGCGCGTTTCTGCACGTCTCGCGGAATTTCGGCGATGTCGTGCGGACGGGAATCACGACCGCGCACGTGTGGGAAGGCCTGCGCAACAACGTGAGCGAAACGGAAATCGCAAAATACTGGTCGCCCATCAGCCCGCATCCGTATATGGCGAGGGTGGCTGGCTCGCCGCAAAGAATGTTCATCGTCACGGCAAAATACGATCCCTCCATGTGGCCGGAACTTTCCGAGCAGATGCTCGCCGAAATGCGCTCGCAGGGAGTGGAGTTCGAGCTGTTGCGATTGCCGTGCGGGCACTACTCGCTGGAATTGCCGCCGTTCAGTTGGGTCGCGGGCGGCCGCCTCGGCCGTTTCCTGTTTGAGAATCTCGCGTAACGATCTCAGCGGAGCAGCTTCGAGAACTCGCCGGTTGCAACCAGCGCGGCGATGGCTTCGATATCCGGCGCAAGCGAGCGGTCCGCGTCGAGTCTTGCAGCGCGCGTCCGCACGAGGGCCTTCGCTTTCTCGGCCTCCGCGCCCGTCGTGAGCGGCGACAGCAGATCAATCCCCTGACAAGCAGCCAATAATTCGATGGCCAGGATGCGCCGCAAATTCTCCAGCATCGGCCGTAAACGCCGCGCGGCCGCCATGCCCATCGAAACATAATCTTCTTGATCGCCGGAAGTCGGAATCGAATCGACTGAATGCGGCGCGGCTAGGACTTTATTCTCGCTGGCCAGCGCCGCGGCGGTGACTTGGGCCAACATAAAGCCGGAATTGAGGCCGGGATCCGCGGTTAAGAAGGCCGGCAGCAAACTTGTTTGCGGATTCGTCATGTGCGCGATTCGGCGCTCCGAAATTCCACCGAGCGTGGCGAGGGCCACCGCCATTTGATCCGCCGCCATCGCCAGTGGCTGGCCGTGAAAATTCCCGCCGCTCAACACCGCGCCGGCGCCCGGGGCACCGCTTGCGTCCACGAAGACGAGCGGATTGTCCGTAGTGCTATTCAGTTCGATTTCGGCTGTCGCTCGAATCTGTGCCAGCGCGTCGCGCACCGCTCCATGAACTTGCGGCGTGCAGCGTAGACTGTAGGCATCTTGAATGCGCGGATCGTGTTTTACGGAGCGATGTGATTCGCGAATGCGGCTGCCGCGGTTCAGCCGCGTGAGATTCTGTGCCACGAGCGCATGCCCCGGATGCGGCCGCGCCGCGGCAATGCGCGCATCAAATGCCGCGGGACTCCCGCGCAGAGCGTCCATCGAAAGCGCGGCGGCTACATCGGCGGCGTCCGCGAGGAGCGCAGCCTCGCCAATCGCCAGACCCAGAAGGGCCAACATGCCTTGCGTGCCGTTCAGAAGCGAAAGCCCTTCCTTGGCCTCAAGCGCGAGAGGAGCGATTCCGGCTTGGTCCATCGCCTCTCCGCCGGAAATACGCGCGCCGCGGAAAAGCGCTTCGCCTTCGCCGATAATCACCAGCGCGAGATGCGCGAGCGGCGCTAAATCTCCGGAAGCGCCCACCGACCCTTGGGCCGGCAGCACGGGATGCACCCGGCGATCCAACATCGCACAAAGCACCTCTACAACGACGGGGCGCACGCCGCTGAGGCCTTTGGCCAGCGCGTTCGCGCGCAACAGCATCACCGCGCGCGTTTCCACCTCGCTCAGCGGCGCGCCCACGCCGCACGCGTGACTCCGCACAAGATTGACCTGCAGTTGGCGAATTTGGTCCGGAGAGATGCGCACTTCAGCGAGCTCGCCGAAGCCGGTGTTGACGCCGTAGGCGGTTTCGCCCGTTTCAATAATTCGGTCGATTACGGCTCGCGCGGACGTTATAGCGGCTCGCGCGGACGACGCAATCTCGCATTCGGCGTCGCCGCGAGCGACGCCTTCCACTTGCTCTAAAGTCAGATCGTTGCCGGTGAGAGCGATGCTCATGAAGTCATAGCGGGGCCCGGTTCGGGAGGACCCACGGCCTCGAAGTATTTTCGGTGTTTTTCGGGAAGCGCCCGCGGACGGCCCGTATGATCGCAGAAAACGTGGTACGTCTCCCCGGTTGCAAGAAGTTCTTCGTTTGCATCGTTGAAGATTTCATAACCTATGCGCGCGGTGCGCCGGCTGGATTCGGTGACGCGCGTGCGGATTCGCAAGACGTTGTCGTAGCGCGCGGGGCGGATGTAGCGGATACTCGCGGAGGCCACCACGAAAAAACAGTCGTCCTCAATTTCCATTTTCTTGTAATCGAGACCCGCGCCGCGAATGTATTCGGTCCGGCCAATCTCAAAATAAATGAGATAGTTGGAATGATAGACGACGCCCATCTGATCCGTTTCCGCGTAGCGCACGCGAACGAGCGCATCGAAGTATGCGGCCATTACCCGATCCACTTCGGCGGGCGCTTTTCGAGGAAGGCGGCGAGTCCCTCTTTGAAATCCGGAGTGCCGCGCACCAAGGCGCTCGCTTCGGCGGCCATTTCCAGGTCGCGATCCAAGTGGGCAAGCTGGCCTGAGAGCAAAAGTCTTTTGGTGTGTCCAATACTGGCGGGACTGACGGCCACAATTGCGGAAGCCAACTCGCGCGCCCTTCCCATTAAGCAGTCACGCGCGACAACCATCGTCACCAGGCCGAGTTCGTGAGCTTCGTTGGCGTCGAAGATCCGGGCGCTCAGAAGCAGATCGCGCGCGCGCTTCTCGCCGATTTGCCGGACCAGAAATACCGAGACAAACGCGGGAATGAATCCGATATTCACCTCGGTGTAGCCGAATTTGGCTTCGGGCGCGGCCAGAGTGAAGTCACACAATGTCGCAAGGCCGCAGCCGCCCGCGATCGCCGCTCCGTTCACGGCGGCAATGGTGGGCTTGGGGAAAGCCCAGATGCGCCGAAAGAGTCGCGCGGTCCGGCGGCTGTCTTCCACGTGTTGGCCGTGAGAGGCGTCCGCCGATTCGCGCAAAGCTTCCAGGTCCATCCCCGCGCAAAAGGCTTTCCCGCAGCCGGTGACGATTACGGTGCGAGCGGCGCCGGATTCGATTTGGTCGAGCGCGGCGAGCAATTCGTCGATCATTTGCGGAGAGATGGCGTTGCGCTTTTCGGGGCGATTGAGCGTGAGGATCGCTACGCGGCCTTCGGTGGCCAATTTTATTGTGTCGAAGTCCATGATTCACCCCGCACGAATTCGATTTGCGGCCGCCGCCGCGCGTGTTGCGTTGCTCTCCCGGATGAAGTCACAGCGCCCGCTTAGTTCACCAATGTCGCGTGAGCATATTTCGCGCTTATCTTCTTGCTTCGGTCGACAAGCGGCTGCAGTGCGCTCGCAGGAATTCCCGTTTGGACGCCGCGCGCGGAAAGAGTTTCCGCCACGATTTCCGTCGGAATATTGCCGACGAGATCGTCCCCGGCGAAAGGACACCCGCCGAGCCCGGTAAGCGCGCAATCAAATCGGCGGCAACCCGCGTCGAAAGCGGCGAGCACTTTCTCCGCGGCGCCTTCAGGCCGGCTGTGCAGGTGAACGCCCAACTCAACCCCCGCGACGTGATCCTTGACGCGAGCGAATAACTCACCGACGCCCTGAGCGGTGGCCGTGCCCGCGGTGTCGGCGAGCGAAACGGTCTTCACGCGAATGTCTTTCAGCCAATCGAGAGTATCTTCGACAATCTCCGGTCCCCACGGCTCCTGGTAAGGATTGCCGAAGGCCATCGAGACGTAAATAACGAGCTGTTTGTCCGTGCCTTTTAGGGCCTTCTGAAGTGTTTCCACGAGCACCCGCGATTCGCCGCGCGACATATTTGCATTGCGGCGGCGAAAATACGCGGAGATCGAATAGGGATAGCCGAGCGTGGTCACTCCCGGCGTTGCCAGCGCGCGCTCCATCCCGCGTTCGTTCACCACGATGCCGATGATCTCCGGCAGCGCGACATCGGCGGGAAGGGAAGCGAACAGGCGCTGCATCACCTCCTCGCTATCGGCCATTTGCCGGACGTGCTTCGGCGAGACGAAACTGACGGCGTCAATGTGACGCATCCCCGCTTCGACGAGCGCTCTTAGATAATCCGCCTTTTCCTCCGCGGGTATCGTCTGTGGCAATCCCTGCCACGCATCGCGAGGACATTCAATCAACTTCACGGAATCCATGGGGCCGCTTTCCTTGCCGTTGGCGTTGGAATCGGTTTCAGCAGACATTATCGCTCAGGTTTGCAGGACGCCGGTGCGAAACTCGAGCACGTCGGGATTGAGAGCTGCCGCATCAAGCGCCCAGATCAGGGCTTCACGCGTCTGCGCGGGATCGAGGATGGCGTCCACCCAGAGGCGCGCGGCGGCGTAACGCGGGTCGGTCTGCCGGTCGTAGGCGGAACGCACAGACTCATACAGCTCCGCTTTATCCTTCTCGGTGAGTTTTTTTCCTTCGCGTTCGAGCTGCTTGATTTTGATTTCGACCAGCGTGGACGCCGCGGAATCGCCCGCCATGACGGCGTAGCGCGCCGTCGGCCAAGCGAAAATGAAGCGCGGGTCGTACGCCTTGCCGCACATGGCGTAGTGGCCCGCCCCGAAACTTCCGCCGCAGATGACGGTGATCTTCGGCACGACGCTATTGGCCACCGCGTTCACCATCTTCGCGCCCGCGCGAATGATGCCGCTCCATTCGGCTTCCTTGCCCACCATAAAGCCGTTGACGTCGTGCAGGAAAATCAGCGGCACGAGATTCTGATTGCAATCCATGATGAAGCGCGCCGCTTTGTCGGCCGCTTCAGTGTAAATCACGCCGCCGAATTCCATTCTGCGTTCGCCGGTTCCGGAATCGATCGTCGGGACGTGTTTTTTCTGGTTGGCGACGATGCCCACCGCCCAACCGCCGATGCGCGCGTACCCGCAGAGCACCGTCTGACCATATTCGGCGCGATATTCCTCCCAGCGGCTGCCGTCCACGATGCGTGCGAGGATCTCGCGCATGTCGTACTGGCGCGATGGATCAGCCGAAAAAATTCCGTAGATCTCTTCGGCAGCATAACGCGGCGCTTCGGGCGCGGCGCGATCGAAGCGCGGCGCGGGAGGATGACCCATTTTATTGGCGAGCGAGCGGATGCGCTCGAGGCAGGCTTCGTCATTGGGTTCCCGGAAATCCACGGTGCCGCTGATTTGCGCGTGCATTTTCGCGCCGCCGAGTTCTTCGGCGGAAACCTTCTGGCCGATGGCGGCTTGGACGAGGGCGGGCCCGGCGAGAAAAAGCCCGGAGCCATCGGTCATCAGAATGTGATCGCACATGACGGGCAGATAGGCTCCTCCCGCCACGCACATTCCCATGATGGCCGTCATTTGAGGGATGCCCATGGCGCTCATCACGGCGTTGTTGCGGAAGACCCGGCCGAAATCGTCCGTGTCCGGAAAGACGTCCTCCTGAAGCGGCAGAAAAATCCCCGCGGAATCGACGAGATAAACGGTCGGGATGCAGTTGTCGATCGCGATGTTCTGCGCGCGAATCACCTTTTTCGCGGTCATCGGGAAAAACGCGCCGGCTTTCACCGTGGCGTCGTTGGCGATGATCATAAAAAGGCGCCCGCAGATCTGGGCGAGCCCGGTGATGGTTCCCGCCGCGGGTGCGCCGCCCCACTCTTCGTACATGCCGAACGCGGCGTAGAGGCCCAATTCAAAGAACGGCGTTTCGGGGTCGATCAGTTTGGAGATGCGTTCCCGCGCGGTGAGGCGGCCCTTTTTATGCTGCGATTCGATGGCCTTGGCGCCGCCGCATTGCTGGAGCAGGGATTCCTCATTCTTGATTTCCGTGAGGAGATCCACCATGCGGCGCGTGTTGGTCTGAAATCCCGCGGAGGCTGAATTTATCTTCGTTTCGATCTCAAAGCCGGACAAGGGTGCGCTCCCTCAAATGAACTTAAACGAGCTCGCTTCCTCTTTTCTCGGAGGCCCAGTATAGGCTGAATCGCCCGCGGGACGCGAGCCGCCGTCTGCGTCTATTGCTTTTGGGTGGCAACTGGCTGGGAAGAAGGGGTAGAACTCAAAACTGTAAATGGGTAAATGATTATGTTTTGAGTCCCTAGCATCAGCGCATACTCGCCGGGGGGCAGCGGTTGGCTAGGGCGCACGAGCCATACTGTGGATTCGGGCTGGGTAACGTCCGCGGAAATTAGATCATTCTTTTCAGCTTGTTCAAGTTTCGCGCCCAGAATGGGCAGCCTGCCGCCATCCAGTTCGCGAAAGTCCTTCTTCGGGTGCAGTCTGACGATAACCGGAGTGCCAGGAAGTGAAAACACGTGACAGATGCAGATTTCCACCTGTGAAGTTTGGATTTGCACCGCCGCATGCACACCCGCGTAATCTGAAATCATTGTGGCGGGCACGGCGCCATACGACAGGGAAGCAGCCACACCATTTTTGACCCGGCTTTTTGTTGGGCTCGCCGCACCGATCGCCTGCCAGCCAGAATCCATTATGAACACGCCAGGAGGATTCTCCGGATACGCAGAAGATTGCGCCGCGGCTGGAGACTGGTTCGCACTGTCGGAATCTTGAGCCCGCAGTTGCAAGGACGTGAACAAGAAAAGACCCAGGAGAAGGGCTACCGGGAATCTGCACATGCGGCTCATGGATGGCCCTCCCGGTAATCGATGGAGAACATCAATGCAAAGTTATCACAGTCTCAAGCCGATGGCCATTGCGAAGCGGACTCAGGAGCGGGCCGGCACTCGTTCCAAAACGAATTTCACAATATCCTGCGTCGAAGCCCCGGGCAAGAAGACTTCCGCGATGCCGGTTTTCTTGAGCTCCGCAATGTCCGGCTCGGGAATGATGCCGCCGACCAGGACGACGACATCCTCCATGTGCTTTTGGCGGAGCAACTCCATCAGCCGTGGGCACAACGTGTTGTGCGCGCCGGAAAGGATGGAGAGGCCGATGACGTCAACGTCTTCCTGTTCCGCGGCGGAGGCGATCATCTCCGGAGTTTGGCGCAGGCCGGTGTAGATGACCTCCATGCCGGCGTCACGCAGGGCGCGGGCGATGATCTTGGCGCCGCGGTCGTGGCCGTCGAGGCCGGGCTTGGCAATCAGCACGCGAATCTTCTTGTCCGTCATCCTCATCTGTGAACTCTGTGTCCTCTGTGGTGTAATGCTTCTCTTCGCTCAGGCTAAACGATAAACCGTCGAACGCCATCCTTCAAGGTCTGCACGTTGAAATTGATCAAGAGTCCAAGGCGGCAATGCGACAGTCGCAGGTAAGTCAGAATAATCGCCTCATGAATTGGCGCCAGGGCTTCGATGGACTTTAGTTCCACGACGATACGGTCGTCGACGAGCAAATCAATGCGATAGCCGCATTCCAGTTTGACATCTTTGGAGACGACGGGAATAGGTTTCTGACGCTCAAAGCGGAGACCACGAATGAAGAGCTCGTGACTCAGACACTCCTCATATGCGGATTCGAGCAGGCCAGGGCCGAGAGAGCGGTGCACTTCGATCGCTGCGCTGATGATTTCGTGCGTGAGGGCATTGTAGGTCAGTGCAAGTGACTAGCAAGTAAACACAGAGAACACAGAGAACAAAGGTTGGACACTGCTAGGTGATTGCGGTTTCGGTGTAGGTGCCGAAGACGTTGCGGAGGGCGCCGCAGATTTCACCTAGCGTGGCATAGGCGCGCACGGCCTCGTAAATGTAGGGCATCGTGTTCGCCGTGCCCTCAGCGGCTTTTCGCAGTGCGGCCAGCGCGCGCGCGACTGCGTCTGAGGAACGTTCCGCACGAAGCATTCGTAGGCGCTGCTCCTGTTGGTGCGCCACGGACTCGTCGATTTGCAGGATGTCGATCGGTTTTTCCTTGCCTGCAAACTCGTTTACGCCGACGACGATCTTCTCTTTGCGGTCCACGGCGAGCTGATAGCGATACGACGCGTCGGCGATCTCGCGCTGCGGGAATCCCCGCTCGATGGCGGCCACCATCCCGCCCATCGCGTCAATTTTCGCGATGTAGTCGCACGCGCCGCGCTCGACCTCATTCGTGAGGGTCTCGACGAAGTAAGAGCCGCCGAAGGGGTCCGCCGTGTTGGTTACCCCGGTTTCGTGCGCAAGAATTTGCTGCGTGCGCAAGGCGATCGTGGCCGCGGCTTCGGTGGGCAGGGCCCACGCTTCGTCGAGCGAATTCGTGTGCAGGGATTGCGTTCCGCCCATCACTGCGGCCAATGCTTGGAGCGCGGTGCGCACTACGTTGTTTCGAGGCTGTTGCGCGGTGAGCGAGCAGCCGGCCGTCTGCGAGTGGAAACGCAACGCCCACGAGCGCGCACTGGCGGCGCCGAAGCGATCGCGCATGGTGTGATACCAAATCCGGCGTGCAGTGCGATATTTCGCCAATTCCTCGAAGAAATCGCTGTGCGCGTTGAAGAAGAAGGAAAGGCGTGGTGCGAAATCGTCCACGGCGAGGCCGCGCCGGACCGCGCGCTCGACGTATTCGATCCCGTCGCGGAGCGTGAACGCCAACTCCTGAATCGCTGTCGAACCCGCTTCCCGAATGTGATACCCGCTGATGGAAATAGGATTAAAGCGCGGCGTGCGCTCCGCGCCAAACTCCAGAGTGTCCACGACCAAGCGCAGCGAGGGTTCCGGCGGATAGATGTACTCCTTCTGAGCGATGTATTCCTTGAGGATGTCGTTTTGCAGCGTGCCGGAAATCTTGTGCCAGTCCGCTCCTTGCTTTTCCGCGACGGCCAAATACATGGCCCAAAGAATCGAGGCGGGGGAGTTGATCGTCATCGAGGTGGTGACGTCGGCGAGCGGAATCTGGTCGAACAGAATCTCCATGTCCGCAAGGGAACTGATCGCGACGCCGCATTTTCCGACTTCGCCCTCGGAGAGCGGATGGTCGGAGTCGTAACCCATAAGCGTGGGGAGATCGAAGGCGACGGATAGGCCGGTCTGTCCTCGCGCTAGGAGGTAGCGGAAGCGGCGATTGGTGTCTTCGGCGGCGCCGAATCCGGCGAATTGCCTCATCGTCCACAGGCGCGTGCGATACATCGCGGGATGGATGCCGCGGGTGTAGGGAGGCTCACCGGGGACGCCGAGATCGCGCGAGGGATCCCAATCGTTCAAATCGGCTTGCGTGTACAGCGTTCGGATTGGATGGCCGGAAATTGTGGTGAATTGCCGCCGGCGCTCAGAAGAACGCGGGACGGCGTCCGCGCCTGACTCCGAATCGTTCTTTCCTTTTGGGTTCATCCGACCTCGTTCCGGGTGCGAGGGCCGCTTTCGATTTGATTGTAGGGATTGCCTACGAATGCGGCAAGGAGACTTCACTGAAAGCATCAGAGTTCATGCACGCCCAACCGTTTGGAGTTGCAATGTTGACTACGGGGGTAAGAAAGCGGCGCGGGTGAAACCTCGAGGAGGGATGGGTGCGGCCCCACCCGCGCCTTGCCGGACCAGAGGAGAGATGATTGCTTCTTCTGAATCCTCCCAGAGATAGATTCGATTAATTGCTTTGGCTCTGACCCTGTCCCGGCGCCGGCGGATCTGACGGCGGTGGCGCAGGTGGATTCTGATTCTGGCTGGGGCCGCCATTTGGGCCGCCGTGGCCGCTGCCGTGGCGCATGCCCGGTCCCATTTCGCCGCCGTGGCCGCCCATGCCGGGACGCCCGGAGACCATTTTGTAGTCCGTGGGTACCTGGAACCATGAGGCGGCAGGTTCATCGCGCTTGATATTTGTGAGCATGAAGACGGACTCGCCGGAGAACGGGTCCGAACGCTTCGTCATGACGTCGGTCAGCAGATCGGGTGAATACCAGCGCTCGAAGACGATCTCGATCGCCTTCTCGTTGCCGATAGCCCCTGCCGGAATCGTGCGGGTGGTACGAGTGCCGTTTACGGTGACGCCTTCGATCGTCTTCGTTCCGAGGGACACCGTGACGGGCTCGCCGCCGCGCATTCCGTTTCCTCCATCGTGACCCGGGCCTGCGCCCATTCCGCCGTGTCCGCCGCGGCCATCGTGACCGTCGGCACCGCCCCTCTCGTGTCCTTCGCGACCCATGCCGCCGATGTGCGGAGCGGGACCCAGTTCGCGGGCCGTCTTATCGTTGGGGTTGAGGGCGTAGTGCTTGTGAGCGACGGGATCGTTAATCAGGATAATTGTGGGCGCGCCAGAGGTGGCAAACGGGCCAATCGCGGGAGGCGTCATTTCTCTGCGCGTACGGCCCTGGCTGTCGCGAGCAATCTTGCCCGTGGTCTTGCGGTCAACCACAGTGCCATCGCTCAGGGTGCGCTTGAATTCATTGACGACGTCGGCCGAAAAGGGCGAGCCGGTTACGAGCTTATCGCCCAGCATGGCTTCGGCACCGACGAATCGAACGAAATTCTCACCGCCACGATCGGGTCCGCCGCCGTACATTCTATTGCCGTCGGCATCGGGCGGCCCTGAAGGCGTCGGAGCCTGTCCGCGGCCCATGGCGGCCATCACCGCAAGGCACAAGGCCAGCATTGTGGGAATCCACTTCATTAATCTGGTGTTCATCACCAACATCCTCCATAGTGCGTCATGAGTCCGTCTCCGGCCATTGACGGCCGGTTTAATCCGTTGCCAAGCGAATTGCGCGCAGCGTGCCATCCTGGCCGACCACCACATCCGCCGGCACGAGCTGATCTCCCTCGGCTCCTGTGGTAGGGAGGCCGAGCGAAGCCAGGGCCGACGCGGGCATCTCGATGCGGAGGATGGCTCCTCCATCGAGAGAATCGCCCGTCGCGCTATCGGGCAGCGCAACAAAACCATTGCTCCAATTAGCGTCGGCGCTGGCGGATTGCGGCGATGCCTCGGAACTCGTAACGCTCGCAAGAGCGGGCGCAGGCGCCGCTTGCGGACCCGCAGGTAAACTCTGCGGCGCGGGCATTGCATGTACATTCGTGTTCGTTCCGACGGTGCTTCGGTGATGGAGCACTCCGGCCAGCAGCAGCACGGCAGCCGCTGTCGCCAGGGCGACGGGTGCGGCCCAGCGCCAGGAGAATGCAAACGTCCAACGCGGCCACCGCCTCGAACGTTGCGCGTCCGAGCCACCGCGGAACGCAGTCAGGAGGGCGCGCTCCACGCTCGGAGGCGCCTCGGCTTCGGCGTAAACCGCCGCGAGTTCGTTGAGCTGCTCGTCTAGGGCCCGCTCGGCGGCCAAGTGGGCGGCGCAATCCTCGCAGACCAGCGTGTGAGCCAAGCCCAGCCGCACCGCTTCCACCGGGGCGCTCTCGGGGTGCAGCAGTTCGTGCGCGATCTCGTGAAACTCTTTGCAGTTCATCGTCATTCTCCCGCCGGGAGCCGCAATAATCCCGTTCGCTCACGACCGGCGCTACGCTCGCCCGGATCGCGAGAGACGGCGGTCCCTGAGAGCTTGGCCATTACAAGTGTCCGCGCGCGATTCAAGCGGGATCGGACCGTGCCCACCGGACAATCCAATTGGGCCGCAGCCTGCGCGTAGCTCTTCTGCTGTAAATCACAGAGCACCAGAACTTCACGGTACGGCGTGGGAAGAGAGAGGACCGCGCGGCGCACGCGCTCGATTCGTTCGGTGCGGTCAGAACGTTCCGCGTCGGCCTCGATGGCGGAGGGCCCCGGCAGGTCATCGAGCGTTTGCTCGCCGCCTAAAGGTTGCAGACGCCGGTCGCGCTCCATCGCGCGGCGCACTTGATTCCGGGCGATGCCGAAGAGGTAGGCCAAGACCGGGCCGCGCGCCGGATCAAATCTCTGCGGGTCGCGAATCAGCGCCAGGAACGATTCCTGCGTGACTTCCTCGGCGATAGGATGGCTTCCACTCATATGCAAGGCAAACCGGTAGATCTCCGCCTGATGTTCACGGTAGAGAAGCGTCAAAGCTTCTTCGTCACCGGAGCGTAGCCGCTGAATCAGCGCGTCGTCCGCCGGGATGGAGTCTCTCGGAGCCATGCACCATCTTGGACGCCCTGCAGCTGACCCTCGTTTCCTATTCAGTTTGGCAGGGCGGAAAGTTCCACTATTTGAACTCGGGAAGAGGGAATTGGCAAGCGGTCGGGGCAGGAGTGCCAGTCCGGGACTTCTCTCGTCGGACGAAAGGGGAGAGGACAGGCAAGAAATGCCTGTCCCACTCTCTTATAGGGGTGACTGACCCGAGCTAGTTTCGCCCGTTCTGAGCCGGGGCTACCGAGCTATCCACCGAAGCCGGTGGGGTTGGAGGAGCGAACCCGAGCACTTGCCCGTCGGGCGTCGTGCCGGGAATCAGCGTGTCGCGGGGCACGGCCCCCGTGCGCGCGTTGGCGATCGTGATGTGATTGGTCTCGAGCGTCGCGGCCATGGCGGAATCCAAGTTCACCTCGGCTTCGACCAGGTTCGCAACGGCGCGGACTTCCGCGCTCGCCGCGGTCGCGAGTGTGGTTTGGTCGGTGACGACGTTAAAGATGGTGGAGGCTCCGAGCTTGAGTTTCTTCTCCTCGGCATCGAGAGTTTGCTGATCGAGATCTCGCGTTTTCTGCGCCGCTTCGACGGCAGCCTTGCCCTGCACGACTGCAATCAAGGCGTTGCGCACGGTGACAAGTACGCCGTTGTCCGTCTGCTGAAGGCGAGTCTCGTCCTGGCGCTTGGTCAGGAGTGCGCGCGCTGCGTCGCCTTGCGCCTGGCGATTGAGAATGGGGATTTGCAGAGTAATCGCCAAAGTGTAATCGGGGAATTCGTTGTGGACGAATTCGTCGAAGGCGTCGTTGATTCCGGAGGCGGAAGTCGTTGAGGTGGTGGTGAACGCGATCGGCTCGGGCACGTACTCGCCAGGGACCGGAGCGCCTGCCGCATTGACAATGGGTTCCGAGAGGATGGGCGCGAATGCGGTGGGTGTGCTGGTGACGTTGGTGCTGTTGCCTGCGAGACCTGTCGTGCCGTAGCTGCCCTGAAGTTCCAGGATGGGGAGCAGGGCGTTGCGCGTTGACTTCACATTAATCTCATCCTCTTGCACGGTGAGTTGCGCCTGTTGCACATCGGGACGTTCCCCGAGGGCGCGCCGCACGGCATCATCGAGCGTCGGGACTGGCTGACTCAGCGAAGGATTCATGGTGTCGGTGGGCACAATCTCCGCGTTCAACACGGCGGCGTCGTTCGCATTCTTTGTGATGAGATAGATCAAGTTAGTCTGGTCCTGGAGCTGCAAGGTTTGGTCGTTGATCAAGGTCTGCTGGGCCGTCGCGACGTTGGCTTCCGCCTGCACGACGTCGAGCGGGGCCATGGTGCCGATTTCCACCTGTTTTTTGTTATCGTCATACAGCTGCTGCGCGAGGAGGACCGACTGCTGTCCCACTTTCACGTTTTCGCGCGCATAGGCCAATTCCCAATAAGCGTTTTCAACGGCGGTGATGGACGTGATCACCTGCTGGAGGAATTGTGCGTCCGTGTACCGCTTGTTGAGTTTTTCGATGCGGATGCTGCGCGTATTCACGAGAATACCGAATCCCTGCAGCAATTGCTGGGTTATGGAAACGGTGAGCGTGGATTGCACCGACGGATTGAACGCGTTCTCGGACAAGTTCGAAGATGACCGCGTGTTATCGAAGGTAAGCGAAAAATTGGTGCCCGTCGCGAACCCTTGGGAATAGCCGAAGTTCATGGTGGTTTGGTGGGCGGCAATGGCGGACAGGCTTGTGCCCGAGCCGGCTAGGAACGGGTTATTGACCGGAATAAAATCGTTGACAATCGTAGTGTTCGCTGTGACGGTGGGGTCGAACGTGACCGGCGCGATATTTCCGAGAGCGAAAGTTGCCCCGCCTTTGGCTTTGAGGATGTTGGTTTCCGCGATCCAAGGGTTGTAGCGCTGTATGGCGATATCAAGATTGTTCTCGAGGGCCAGTTCGATCGCGTCCTGCAAGCTGAGCTTGATTTGACCGTCCTGGATCATCTGGTCCAGGTGGTCGGAATTCGTCAGATTCGGTTCCGCCACCTGCGGAGACGTATAGGGGCTAAGGACGTTAGGAAACGCTCGGTTGCCGCGCGTGTAATCGGGGCTGGACACGGGAATGGTGCGCGCCGGAATCTGAGGCGCGGGAGCGGCGGGCGGCGCCGCCGGGGCCTGCGTCTGCGGCTGGGAAGAGGCCGGAGGCGAGGTCTGGTCTTGAGTTTGGCCAAATGCAGGTGCGACGGGCGCCAGGGCGATCGCGCAAACGACCGCAAGAGTCAGGGTGCTGCGGCAGAACCTTCCACTCATTTCGTCTTTACCTCATTCCTTGATGGGAATACACAACCGACTTCGTACACGCTACATAATAGAAACGGTTAGAGAGGCCCTTGTGTTTCAAGTATTTTCGGGAAAAAACCGCTTCCGGCTGAAACGAAGAACTGGACATCGCGCCTGTGCCGATCCACCGGGGGTCGTCCCCACCCGGCTGAACAAAGAGTCTAACTGGCGCGGGATTCCTTGACAATGCCAAGAAGAGACGACTACGCTACGCCCGGTTTAGGTCCCAATCGTCCCGTGGACGGGAATCAGATGACAGGCTCAGGCATCGAGAAGCTGCTGGAATCGGTCGGAGCAATCCGGCAGGGGCACTTTGTGCTTTCGTCGGGTTTGCACAGCGGCAGCTACGTGCAGTGCGCCTCGGTTCTGCAATACCCCGCCTACGCTGAGCGCATCGGGTATTTGCTGGCAGCGGAATTTGCGGGATTGGAGATCAGCTGCGTGGCCTCGCCGGCGCTTGGTGGCGTAATCCTCGGTCACGAAGTGGCGCGAGGCCTCTCGGGGAAGGGGGACGGCAAGATTGTGCGCGCCATATTTGCTGAGCGGGACGCGCGCGGCATCCTGACGCTTCGCCGTGGGTTTGGCGTAGATCCCGACGAGCACGTACTCGTGGTCGAGGATGTCTGGACCACGGGCGGCTCGACGCTGGAGACGATGCGCGTCATCGAAGAGGCGGGAGGCCGCGTCGTCGGAGCGGGAGCCATCATCGATCGCTCGGGCGGCAAGATCGAATTCGAGGTACCCTCGCGCGCCCTCCTCGACATTAGAATTGAGAGTTACGATGCGGATGAGTGTCCGCTCTGCCAAGCCGGTGGCGTGGCGACGCGGCCCGGCAGCCGATTCGAGCGCGCGCGATCCTGACCCTCGTTTGTTTCGACCGGCGGCCCCTAGCCGCCGGGTCAATGCCGGTCCCCCTTGTGCCATAATCCTGCCGCGCAATGCACAACATTAAGCTTACCCTCGCCTATGACGGCACGAATTTCCACGGCTGGCAAATCCAGCCCGGTCAGCCGACGATTCAGCAGGCGATCTCGGAAGTGCTGGCAAAGCTTACGCAAGAGCGGCTGACGATCCACGCTTCCGGGCGAACCGACGCCGGCGTGCACGCTCTCGGACAGGTCGCCCACTTCAAGACGCATTCCGAAATGACGCCGCTCGAATTCCAGCGGGCGCTGAACGCCTTGTTGCCACCCGCGATTCGGATCGTTCGAGCGGAGGAGGTCGGGCCTGATTTTCATGCGCGCTGGAACGCGCTCGCCAAGACCTACGTTTATCGAATTCATCGGGGCAGAGTCGTGCTGCCGTTCGTCTGCCGCTACGTATTGCACGATCCGTTTCCGCTGGATTTTGATGCGATGCTTGAGGCCGCCCGGCTTTTCGAGGGAGAGCACGATTTCACGTCCTTCGCGGCGTCCACCGGCTCGGAGGATGACGACCACGAGCGCAGCGTCACGCGCCTGATTTTTCGATCGGAGGTGCTGCGCGGGGATGAAGCGGGGCAACGATTCCCGGCGCTGGATGCCTTGGGGATCGCCAAGCCAGGGCCCGAAGAGTGGGTTTACGTGGTGCGGGGGCGATCCTTCATGCGATTCATGGTGCGGAAGATCACCGGGACATTGGTAGATGTCGGGCGCGGACGATTGCGTCCTGACGATATTCCCAAACTCTTCGAGATGAAGGACCGTTCGCGTTCGGGACCGACGCTGCCGCCGCAGGGACTTTGTCTGCTGTCGGTGGAGTATCCCGATCCCGCGGATTCGCTGGCTCGGCGCACATGAAGCGGCAGAGCGACGCATAGTGAATTTACTTCGGGGCAATCGATCGCGGTAGAATGCGCGCCATGAACTCTCCCGCTCTCTCGGCCGACCGGATTGCCTCCATCGATCCGGCGACGGGCGAAGCTATCGCGGAAATCGAAGTTACCTCTCCGGAGCAAATCCCGCAGATCGTGGCCGACGCCCGCGCGGCGCAGCACGAATGGGGGGAGACGCCGCTGCGCATTCGTTGCCGGCTTGTGCGGCGGCTGGGAGAGGTAATTTACAGGCGCCGCGCGGAACTTGCCGAACTGATCTCGCGCGAAGTGGGGAAGCCGATCGTCGAGTCGCAATTGATGGACGTGCTGTTGAGTTTGGAATCGGTGCGTTACCAGACTCGCATCGCGCCCGCAGAACTTGCGCCGGAACGCTTGCCGCACAGCAATCCGGCCGTGCGAGCGAAGTCCGGCTGGCTTCTCCGCGAGCCGTACGGCGTGATTGGAATCATCGCGCCATGGAATTTTCCTTTGGCGATACCGATTGCGCAGATTGTCCCTGCGATCGTGGCGGGCAATGCCGTGGTGCTCAAACCATCGCCGCTTGCGGCATCGGTAGGCGCAGCGATCGGAACGCTTTGCGCCGAGGCGGGCTTGCCGCCCAAGTTGGTGCAAGTCGTGCAGGGCGGGGGAGAAGTGGGTTCCGCGGTCATCGCGGCGCGGCCGGACAAGATGATTTTCACCGGCTCTGTGGAGATAGGGCGGCAGGTGGCGGAAGCGTGCGCCAGGCTCCTGATTCCTTGCCTGCTGGAATTGGGCGGTAAGGACGCCATGATCGTGCTGGCGGACGCCGACCTCGGTGCGGCTTCAAGCGCGGCGGTATGGGGAGCTTTCTATAATTGCGGTCAGGCGTGTGTTTCAGTGGAACGTGTGTACGTGGAGCGCGGCGTGGCGGATGAGTTTGCGCCGCTGTGCGCCGAAAAGGCCGCGCGTCTGCGGATCGGGCCCGGGCGCGACGCTAATTTTGAAATTGGGCCGATGATCGGGGTGGCGCACATCGAGCGGGTGGAAGCACAGTTGCGCGACGCGGTGGCGCGGGGCGCGAAAATTCTGACGGGCGGGAAGCGGCGAACGAATGCGGGGCGGTGCTTTTTCGAGCCGACCGTCGTCAGCGCAGTGAATCACTCGATGCGGCTGATGCGCGAGGAGACTTTTGGTCCGGTATTGGCCATCGCCAGCGTCGCGAATTCGGCCGAGGCGGTTCGGCTGGCCAACGATTCCGAGTTCGGCCTTTCGGCCAGCGTGTGGACGCGCAATTCCGCGCGCGGGCGCGCGATTGCGGCGCAGTTGCGCGCCGGTGCCGTGATGGTGAATGATGTTGCGTCGTATTTCGGAATTGCCGAGGCGCCCCACGGCGGGCGAGGCGCGAGCGGTTGGGGACACACGCACTCGCGGCTTGGCCTCCGGGAAATGGTTCAAGTAAAATACATGGACGTGGATCGTTTGCCGCGTTGGCCTAAACCCTGGTGGTTTGGCTACAGCGGGGAATTGAGCGCGGCCGCGGACAGCTTTATCGCCTGGATGTACGCGCCGCGCTGGGTTGAGCGTTTACGAAATTTGCGCGGGGCGCTCGGCATGGTGTTTCGCCGGGGCCGGGTCTGAAATAGGGAACTTCATGATGAGGAGAACTTGACGACATGGCAGACTCGCCCGCCACACCGGCCGCGCCTGAAGCTTCCGCTCGCGCCACGCCCTCGCCTACGACGCAGGCGGCAGATCCCGTAGCCGCGCCGCCTAAGATCAAAGTGCGCAAGCACAAGCAGCGCTCCTGCGACGAAAAGGATGCCAAGGGAAAACTTTGCGCGGGACATTTGAAGCGCTGGTACGACTACCCGAAAGAGATCGAGGCACTGATCGGGCCTGACGCGGAGATTTACCGCTGCGAGTTTTGCAAAACGCTTTACCGTCCCGATCCCATGCAAATGCCGAACAGCTACACGCTGCGATACTAGAAACGGGGTCCACGAGCCGTGCCCACCGTGGCTAATACGGAGCTCATCTACGACTGGAACAAGGCAGGTACGTTCCAGTTTCAGCCCGGAAAGAAAGTCACCCTCGCGGACGAAACGCTTCGCGACGGCTTGCAAAATCCTTCCGTCCTCGATCCCTCCATCGGCGAAAAAATCGAAATCCTCCACTTGATGGAATCGCTCGGCATCGAAATGGTGAATATCGGCCTCCCGGGCGCGGGGCCTCGCGCCTACGCGGATACCGAAGCGCTGGCGAAAGAGATTGTTTGGTCGCGGCTGAAGATCCGGCCGAATTGCGCCGCGCGCACCCTGCAAACGGACATTCGTCCGGTGGCGGAAATTTCTCAGCGCGCGGGGATCGCGCTGGAAACGGCCATGTTCATCGGATCGAGTCCAGTGCGCCGGTTGGTGGAGGACTGGACTGTGGACGATCTGCGTCGAACGGCGGAGACCGCCGTGCGCTTTGCCGTGTCGCAAGGCTTGCCGGCGATGTTCGTCACGGAAGATACGACGCGCACGGATCCCGAGACAGTGCGAATCCTCTACCAGACGGCGCTGGATTGCGGAGCGCAGTCCGTGGTGCTCTGCGACACGGTGGGCCATGCCACGCCGATGGGAGTCTATGCGCTGGTGAAATTCGTGCGCGAGAATGTGGTTGAGCCGGCCGGGCGAAATATTCGCGTGGATTGGCACGGGCACAACGATCGCGGACTGGCGGTGGCCAATTCGTTTGCGGCGATTGCCGCGGGCGCGGATCAGGTTCACGCGGCAGCGATTTCGCTCGGCGAACGAGTCGGCAACACGCCGATGGAGCAAATGCTCGTCAACATGAGCCTCGAAGGAATGATAGAGCGCGACCTTTCCAGCTTGCGAAAATATTGCGAGGTCGTGGCGCGCGCGACGGGAATGAGTATCCCGCCGAACTATCCGATTGTCGGCCGCGATGCGTTTCGCACGGCCACCGGCGTGCACGCGGCGGCAATCATCAAGGCCTACCGCATGAAACAGCCGGGCCTCGCCGACGTGGTGTATAGCGGTGTCCCCGCGCAGGCATTCGGCATGGAACAAGTGATCGAGATCGGTCCGCTGAGCGGTAAATCGAATGTGGCGTACTGGCTCGAGAAACACGGAATTCCGGTTTCCGACGAACTGGTGGGGCGGATTTTCGATGCCGCGAAAAAGTCCGACCGGATCATGACGGAAGCTGAAATCCTTTCGTACCGCGATTCGAGCAAACCGCATTGAGGGCGCGCGAAGGCGGTTTCGTTTTTCGGTTTGCACCTGTCACACCCGGGGTGCTCTGCTGTATCCTTGCGTTGATGGCCCCCCTTTCGGCACGAGTCCCGCTGCGCACGCCCGCTCCCGCGGGTAAACCCGGTGAGCAGGATCTCACTTCGGACCCCGGCGTCCAACGCGCTCTGGCGCTGCTGAAGGATTCCGTCGACGCCACCACGCAAGAGCAGATTCGCATCACCGAAATCCCCGCGCCTTCCTTCCACGAAGAGCAGCGCGCGGCGTACTTGAAGAAATTGCTCACCGCCGCCGGGCTCGATGTCCAGAGCGATTCCACCGGAAACGTAATCGCGAAATTGCCGGGAGTGAATACCGAAGAGATTGTTCTCGTTACGGCCCATCTCGATACTGTGTTCCCCGCGGGCACCGACGTTCAGGTGAAACACGACGGTTCGCGGCTGCTGGCGCCGGGAATCTCGGACAACGGCACGGGACTCGCGTCGCTCCTGGCGGTGGCGCGGGCCATGCACGATGCGAAGATTCGCACGCAGAAAAGCATTTGGTTCGTCGCGGACGTCGGTGAAGAGGGCGAGGGGAATCTGCGCGGGATGCACGCGCTGATGGAGGCTTACGGCGGCCGGTTAAAGAGCGTGATCGCGCTGGACGGCTCGGCTGTGGACTACGTGGCAACGGCCGGGATTGCCTCGCGCCGCGTGGAGGTCGTGATTACCGGCCCGGGTGGACATAGCTGGTCCGATTTTGGCTCGCCGAACGCGATTAACGCCTTAGCGCGCGCGATTGCAAAGTTTGTGGAGACGCGCGTCCCGGATGACCCGAGAACGACGTTTAATATCGGCGATATCGAGGGCGGCACGTCGGTGAACTCCATTCCCGCGAGCGCGTCCATGAAAGTGGATTTGCGATCGGAACAGGAGAGCGAACTTCCGCTGCTCGAGCGCAAACTGCGCGCCGACGTGCAAGCTGGTGTGGATGAGGAAATGGCGGCGGCGAGGGCGCGAAGCATGACGACCGGCCGCGCGCCCCTTTCCATCGCGGTGAACGTCCTGGGCGTGCGGCCCGGCGGTCAGCTCCCGCCGGATTCGCCGCTGCTCACCATCGTTTTCGACGCGGATCGAGTGGTGGGGAACCGCTCGCGGCAAGAACGCAACTCTACCGACGCGAATCTACCTCTCTCCGCAGGCATACCGGCGATTTCCGTTGGCTGCGGCGGCACCTCCGCCGGGGCTCATACGCTTGCGGAATGGTACGATCCGACCGGCCGGGAAGTGGGCCTCCAGCGCGTGCTGCTGATTGTTACCGGGGCCGCCGGCCTCGCGCCACCAACCAACCGCGGAAAGGTGGATTAATCCAGCAGTCGAATGCTTACATGGCTGGCGTTCATCTCGTCCCCTTCAATCGGCGAGTACGAGATTTCAACTTTCTTACCTTTCAGACCTTGGCAGCCCGGGCCAGGATCGAACGGTTCCCCGTTCGTGTCTATGATTCCGACTACATCGGTCGCAATGGCGCGCAGGCGTATTTCAGCCTGGCCTTTCGTCAAGACGATCTCAAAGGTGCTGGCTGTGCATTGGACTGCGGTGACCCAGCCGGAAGAGTTCGCTCCGACTGCGATGACGCTCCTTCTACCTCCTGCCCCCATCGTTCCATATTCCGATTGGGGAGGCGGGCCCTGGCTGCCGCCCGGCCACGAGCCCGTGCCGGATTGACCGGCGTTTCGTAGTTTGTCGTCGTAAGCCGAACGCTGTGCGATGTTTTGGTCGAGCATCTGTGCGCTCGAAATTTCATTCGCGCTACCTGCGCGCGAGTGGAGTTGCGCCGCGACGTCCCGTGCGCCCTTCAGGTCGTCCATTCGGACCAGCAAGACTCCGAGATCTCTTGAATAAAGGAATGAAGAGGGATCCAAATCAACGGCCTTGCGCGCGGCAATGAGTGCTTGGTCAAATTTCGTCCGATCGTCGGCTTCCATGCGAGCGAGCGCGTCGTACGCAGGCGCAAAATCGGGGTTGAGGGAAATGCATTGGTTAAAGTCGGCGGAGGCCTGGGTTCTTCCATCCCCGCCCGGGTTAATCAAGAGCGTCACTTATGCGTGGTAGAAGTGCGACAAGTAGAGGGAAGGGTCGAGAGAGATCGCTTTCGCGAAATACCCGAGTGCGGCGGTCGGATCGCCGGATTTGAACTTCAGAAGGCCAAGGCCCTCTTGTGCGATTGCAAAGCTCGGATCGCCCTGCGCGGCGCTTTGGAGCAGGGGAGCGGCCAGGGGAAGGTTTCCCCGTTCGAGCGAAAAAAATCCCATGAAGCCGTCCGCGTCCGCCTGTGAGATTGTGCGGACCGCGGGTACCGGAGCGTCGCCTTGCGCGCCAGCGGCAGTTTTTATCTCATAGACTTGAAAGCCGCTGAGATAATCGCGCAAGCGGTCTTGCAACAGTGCCAGGTCGCCGAAGGCTTCCTTGGCCGCCGCGACCGGATCTTCTCCACCCTTCACCAGGTCGACGTAGCGAGCGAAATTCGCGCGGGTCTCTGAGTCCGGCCCGAGCAAGAGATATTTCACGATGGCCCAGGATTCAGCATAAAACATACCTGCGAGGTCCGATTCATTGTAATAACTCGAGTTGCGTGTTGCGGCGAACAGGGTCTCCAACGGAATGGCCCGTTCGGTCTTGAGCTCATTGATCGCAACATCATTCGCGCGGCCAATTTGAACCGATCCGTTCTCGACCGTGGCATAGCCCACAAATTCCGCGATCCCCTCGATCAGCCACAAGGGAAGAAACGACAAATCCCGGTTGGTCGCCAGATGCGCGTACTCGTGGTAAACCAGGTGATATCGAAACCTACCCTCGGCGTCCGTGCGCAAAACGATAAAATTACCGTCGAATGCGCGATAGAAGATCCCTCCCGGGCGTGTGCGCCCTGCTTCCGACCAGTATTCTGGCAGCAGTTTGGCTAGCGACTCCTCATCCTTCATCGCGAGGATCAGCACCGGTTGCGCCGGATCGATCCGTGGGACCGGGAGCGGGAAGAACTCCGGTAGTGCCGCGCGAATCTTCTCAAAGTGTTCGGCAATTTCAGTCGCGTCCTTTTCGGAAGCGTTGCTAATGACCGTGAAGTGTGGGGTGCGCAATTCGATTTAGGAATCGGGCGCCTGATCGTCCGCCGTTCCGCGAGTAGGGATCAGCAGGACCAGACAGATGAGTAAGAGCCAGTGCAGCCGGGTTGGAGCCAATGGAGTCACCCTGTCGTCACTTGTACGACGTCTAAAAGCATTGCGTCAACTGGTTCGCTCCGGGGGAACGCGCGGTTCGTGGGGATGGGTTGGGCGGCAAATGGCCTGATACCGATGTAGAATCCTGCGGCTATGGCCGTCGCCCACTCTCGCCGTCTTCAGGCCGATCTGGCGCTGGCCTTGTGCACGCTTTTCTGGGGCGCGACGTTTGTCGTCGTCAAAAGTGCGCTGGCAGCGGCGTCAGTTTTTGTTTTTCTGGCGCTGCGCTTCACACTTGCCGCCCTAATTTTGGCGGTGATTCATCGCCGCGCGATTCGAGAGATGAACCGCAGCGAGCTTTGGGCGGGCGTTCAAATCGGCGGGCTGATGTTCGGAGGCTACGTTTTCCAGACCATGGGCCTGCTTACGACCACCCCCACCAAGGCTGCATTTATCACCGGCGCGGGGGTGGTGCTGGTCCCCATGTTTCTTACGATGTTCTGGGGACGCCGCAGCAACGCCTTCCTTTGGACGGGCGCGGTCGCCGCTTTCGCCGGCCTTTATTTCCTCACGGTTCCTTCCGGGGGATTTCGGGGTCTGGTGATCGGAGACGTTCTCTGCTTTGGATGCGCGGTGGATTTTGCCTTCCAGATTATTGCGGTCGCGCACTACTCGCGCCGCCATTCGGTGGGCGCACTCAGCTTTGTGCAGGTCGCGACAACCGGAGTGCTTAGTTTGCTTTGCATTCCCGTGCTGGCATTGACGCGTTTACAGCCCGCCCGCATGATTTGGGATCGCACGCTGATTGGCGCGGTGCTGATCACCGCGGTGTTCGCGACGGCCGCGGCATTCACGATTCAGATGTGGGGGCAACGCTACACGACGGCCACGCACGCCGCGATTCTGTTTTCCCTCGAGCCGGTATTCGCCGCGATCACTTCGTATATTGTGATAGGGGAACGCTGGGGCGGCCGCGCGATCCTGGGGGCGGTTTTGATTTTAATTGGAATTATTTTGGCGGAACTTAAAGGGCCGGCGCCATCGCCAACGGAATCGGCGACCTGAGAAGGCAGTAGGGACTTGGGAGGACGAGGTCGGACTCGGCGCGAAATGCTACTTGGAGAAATCCACGGGGTCGTACATCGTCGCTGTTTCCGGGTGGGACTGCTCGAACGCCGTGATGTCGGTCTCGTGCTTCAGCGTCAGGCCGATGTCGTCCAGCCCTTCGAGTAGGACGTGCTTTCGGAAGGGATCGACCTCGAACGGGAAGCGCAGGCCTCTCGCGTCCGTGACGGCCTGATTCGGCAAATCCACCGTGAGCTGATAGCCAGGCGTTGTGGCCTCGGCCTGAAACAGCGCTTCGACCTGGGCCTCCGGAAGTGTCACCGGCAAAATGCCGTTCTTGAAGCAATTGTTGTAGAAAATGTCGGCGTAGCTGGGCGCGATGATGGCGCGAAATCCGTAATCCGCAATGGCCCAGGGCGCGTGCTCGCGGCTCGATCCGCAGCCGAAATTTGCGCGCGCCAAGAGGACGGAGGCTCCCTTGTATTTCGGAAAATTGAGCACGAATTCCGGATTCGGCTTTTCGCCTGGGAGATAACGCCAGTCGTAGAACAGCACGCGGCCGTAGCCTTCGCGCGTCAGCCACTTCAGGAATTGCTTCGGCACCATCTGGTCGGTGTCCACATTCACGCGATCGAGCGGGAGTACCAGGCCGGTATGTGTTGAGTAGGGCTGCATCGTCTTTACTCCACCGCGTCCACGTTCATCTCGCGGACGTCCACGAAGTGCCCGGCCAGCGCAGCGGCGGCCGCCATCACCGGGCTGACCAGATGCGTCCTTCCGCCTTTGCCTTGGCGGCCCTCGAAATTTCGATTCGATGTGCTGGCGCAGCGCTCGCCCGCCGGCAGCACGTCCGGATTCATGCCGATACACATGCTGCAACCGGCGTCCCGCCACTCAAAGCCCGCGTCGCGGAAAATCTGGTCGAGCCCTTCGGCTTCCGCCTTCGACTTTCACCACGCGCGAGCCGGGAACCACGAGCGCGCCTTTCAGGCTGCGCGCGATGTGTTTGCCGGTGACCAGTCGAGCGGCCGCACGGAGATCGTCAATACGCGAATTTGTGCACGAGCCAATAAAGACGCGATCTACGGGGATGTCCACCAGCGCGGTGCCGGGCTTCAAAGCCATGTATTCGAGAGCGCGACGTGCGGCTTTTTGCTCGTCGGGATCGCGCATTGCATCCGGGTCCGGCACTCGTCCCGTCACGCTCGTCACCATGCCGGGGTTTGTGCCCCAGGTGACTTGCGGAGCCAGGCTCGCGGCGTCGAGTTGCACGGTTTCGTCGTAGGTCGCGCCGTCATCGGTAGCGAGCGCCTTCCAGCGGTCGACGGCGTCCCGAAATTCTCTGCCGCGCGGCACGAATGCCCGGCCTTCCATGTATGCAAAGGTCGTCTCGTCCGGCGCGACCATCCCCGCGCGCGCCCCGCCTTCGATGGACATATTGCAAATCGTCATGCGTCCTTCCATCGAAAGGCCGCGAATCGCTTCGCCGCAATACTCAAAGACGTGTCCGTTGCCGCCGGCGATCCCGATTTTTCCGATGATCGCGAGAATGATGTCCTTGGCCGTCACGCCGTGTGGCCGCTTGCCGTTGACCTTCACCTGCGTCGTCTTCGATTTGAATTGCGAAAGGCACTGCGTCGCCAGGACGTGTTCCACTTCGCTGGTGCCGATTCCGAAGGCCAGCGCGCCAAACGCACCGTGGGTGGACGTGTGGCTGTCGCCACAGACGATCGTCTGTCCCGGTTGTGTGATCCCGAGTTCCGGTCCGATGACGTGCACGATGCCCTGATTGCGGCTCTCCATGTTGAAGAGGTGGACGCCGGATTCGCGGCAGTTGCGGGCTCGAGCGCGTCGAATTGCGACTGTGCGTCGCTGTCGAGGATGGGCAGTCCGCGATCCTTCGTGGGGACCGAATGGTCCATCACGGCGAAGGTCAGATCCGGTCTGCGAACGGTTCTGCCGGCGACCTTCAAGCCGGAAAACGCCTGTGGAGAGGTCCCCTCGTGGATCAGGTGGCGATCGATGTAAATCAAGGCCGGTTCGCCGGGGGATTCGTGTACGACGTGGGCTTCCCAGATCTTCTCGAATAGTGTGCGGGGAGGCATGGTCCTCAGGGCAATCTTCAACCGGAAATCACTATAAGTAGCAGGAGGGGCCGTTGTCAATTTGTATAGACGAAGTTTATGCCAGGGCTAAATCAGCCGGCCTGCGGGGAGGGGCTGGCCTCCGCCTTTTGGAGCCGGCTGGCAGTGCGGCGGGCTGTGCCGCAAGCATCGTTGCTGCATAGGAACCCAGTACTTGTGGTCTATTTGCCTCCTTTAGCCTGAATCCTAACCTGGGATTAAGTGACCTTAGTTCTTGCGCTCGGCACAACAGATCGGCAGACCCGCCCTGAGGGCGCGCCGGGTGGCAGAACGACGTTCTACAAAAGCTGATACGAGGAGAGCGCACGTGAAGAATTCATTGCGTCACCTTTCCGCAGCACTGGTTTTGGTTCCTTCCCTAATCCTTTCCGGTTGTGCGATGGGCACGTACCAAGCTCATAGCCCGGCGCGGCCGGCCCCTTGCACGACCCCGGTGTCACCGATTCGCTCTACGGCGCTGGCCATTGTCGTGAATACGAACCTCACCTACAACGCGCAGGATCCAGTTGCGACGCGCGAAAACGCGCCGGCCCTGATCATCGCCCGCTTGAATGCCGACGGGCAATCGGACGGCAACACGTTCTCGCTCGCCAACGGCACCCAGGAAAATTTCACGATGACTTTCACGGTGAACAATGACGGCCAGGACCATTTCACAGGCTCGGTCTATCTCGCCGGTTGGGGACAAGGCTTCATCGCCAATCTTGGCAGCGGGCAATACCCGTTCAACAACGGACCCGACGTGATTGATGCCCTGGCCGATCAAGCCTACAGCTACATTCACCTGGGATGGCACGACAGCCGGCCGACCTGCCCGCAGAATTAGTGAAGCCGTGGTCTTGGTACGTCGGCTATGTCGTGCGTAAGGCCCGCGCCCCCCGATTGATAGAACCGGTTCACAGTACGGGGAGGCTCTATGAAGAGCAGAATTCTGTTTGCGTCGCTCGTTCTTTGCGTTTTGGGCGTGGCAGTTCTGGCGCAGGCGCAAACCGGGCAGATTCAAATCACATTCAATAATCGGACGCAATATCAGTTGTCGATGTTTGTAGACGGGCACCTTGGGTGCGCAGCCAATCCCGGCATGGTATGCGATAGCACCGAAAACACGAACGCTCATCTCTTGGATGCCAGGTTCGGCGAGAGGATCGTCACGCAAACGCAAGAGCCCGCGGTCGACCACAATTACACCTATACCGTTTGCGCCGCTGACGACAACAGCGGCCCTTGCAAGGGCGATCAGTAGAGACCTTCCCAGGCCGAACATTCGAAACGGAAGTGGTCCGAAAAACCGATTCGGCCGGCTGTTCGGTTAGTTGCAGGGGGCCGCGCCGGTAGCATTGGCAGCATCCACGTAGCAGGCGAGGTCCGGGTACCGCTCGCCTCCCGCCTCCTGAAACTTCAAAACCGTGAGCCGGCCGTTCGCCGGCGTTGATTCAATAATTTTGGCCGTGGCGGGAATTGTATCCGCTTGGCCGCGCAGCGCCTCCAGAAGTGGCCGGCCCTTCAACACTCCATGTGAAGGAATGTCCAGCCCCAGGATGTGAGCGATCGTCGGCGCGATGTCGGCATTGCTTACGGGCACGGTGTCCGTGAATCCAGCTTTGAAGTCCGGGCCGATAGCGGCCATGTTGTTGAACGTGCATTCCCGCCCGAATCCCCCGTGGTTTCCTTGGCCTTCCTGCAAATTGGTGTCCGAAATCTGCACGGCGGATTGCAAATCGTTCGGGTCCAAATAGAAAACCTTGAAGGCCACGATGATGGCGGGCCGGGGCAGGAGCGACGATCCGACCAGTCCGATGGCGCTCAACGGCAGCGTGCCGGGAATCGAGCCGTATTGATCATCCACGAAAATTCCGCCCACGTAATCGTAGGTGGTGAGCAGGCCGACGATTTGGCGAACGGTGTCCGGATTGTGATCCGGCACGTAAATCAAATCTGAACCGGCGTTCGCGGCGACAATGGCCCTGGCGTCGGAGCCATCGGCTTTGCGCACGTCCGGTCCAAGCAGGCCATTGCCCATCGCGGGATGCTGAAAAACCAGCGGCACCAGGGAATTCTGGGGCGAGAAGAGCGGAATCTTGCGAAACGCGTCCGCGTCTCCTTCGGGGGCGCGCTGGTTTGGATCGAATAGATTTGTCTGCATGCCTACCGCGAGGTCAATCGCGAGGAACCCTTCGGGCAGCATCCCTTGATCCGTATCGATATTTCCCGATGCGTCGAAGTAGGTGTGCTGCGCGGCTTCGCTGGATGTCTTGCGGCCGGTGCGGCTGATTTCTTGCCTGCTGATCGTGGCGAAGCCGTGGTCCGACGTCACGAAAACGTCCGTATTCGCTTTTACGTCCGGGTGCCCATCGAGCCAATCCAGGATTTGCCGAAGATTGTTGTCCGCATTCCGGACGGCCTGCCGCGACGTGTCGCCGTTAATTCCCGGGGAGAGCGTGCCGAGGCTGTCGCCCTGGTAGTGCTGTGTGCCGTCCGGATCGCGCGACCAAAACAGCAGGACGAATGGGCGGGCCGCGTCCTTTTGGAACGCGGGAAGCACGTAACGGGTCGCAACGTCCGCAAACCATTGTTGCTGGACCGCATTCTCATGCAACGTTCCCGGCCGAGTCCGAGTGCCGGAATTGCTGTTGTTCCACGCCGAGTTCGGCCCGTAGCCGTTGGTTCGCGTCGGAGCTTCCGGCGAGAGCCCCTTATCGGCCAATTTAAACAGAATGGAAGGCGAGATAGGGAAGCCCGTGCTGGACCCTGTCGCATCGTCAAAGATCAGCGCGCTGCTGCCCACGGGGAAACGCCCTTGGACCGGTGCGATAGCCTCCAACTCCTGAATCGCTGTTGGCCCGAGCTTGCCGATCGCTGCGGTGTTGTAGCCGTTGTTGGCAGCGGCCGTCAGGAGGGTTGTCTCGTTAAAATAATCTCCCCCGTAATGGTCGGAGAGATCCGCGAGAATGTCGTCGCTCTCGATAAACGGAACCGGAGTGCCCGGGGCATTGTTGAAATTTCCCGTCTGGAAAATCGGATAGCCGATCCAAAGAGTGTTGCTGAAATCGCCCGTGTCTCCGAGAAGGTGGCCGGTGGCAATGGCGGAGGCGTTGGCCGTCGTAAATGTGGGGAACAAGCTGTGGCTATTCGCGAAATTCACGCCTTGCTGCCGGATGGCCCAGAGTGTGGGTGAGTCCTTCTCATTCACGGAGCCGGCGCGCAGACCGTCCGCAACGAAGATGATCACGTTGCGGCGGGGAGGCTTGGCAGCGTCCGGCTGCTGCGCGACCGAGGCCAAAGAGAACATGAGAAAAGCGGTCAGCGCGAAAGTGGCTGCTAAGACGCGATAGAGCGAGCGATTGAGCATTGGTGTCCTCGTGGTAGGCCTTGCTAGGGGCGTCGAGTACGCTGCCGAGAATAGCAAGTTTTGGCTGCCCTCGCATTACAGGCGCGTTACGAGCTGGGCAGTAGTCCAAATGTTTGGTTGAGGCCGGGCGGACAGAACGCCCTTGGCAAACTGGAATCGTTCCGGAAGCGTCTAAGGTATGCAAGCGGAAGCGATGTTATATACTTACTAGATTGGGTCGCCGGCGGCATTCGGCAGAGGAGCGGGCATGGGCATCGCGCTAAAAGAAATCCTGGGGTGGGCGCGCAACCGCAAGTTGTTTGCGTCGCTGCTCGTGGTGCTCACCCTGGGGGTCGGGATTCTGATTGGGACGATTGTGTCCGGTCGCGTTGGCGCGACGCGGCCTTTTTTCTCGCTCGGCACCACGCCGCTGGCGAAGCCCGATCCGGTGCAAATGTCCAGCACGTTCGCGAGCATCGTCAATCGAGTCCAACCGGCCGTAGTGAATATTTCCACGACGCAAATCGTCGAGCGCAATCCCAAGAATCGCCAGCATGGCGGGCAGGGCGGCGATCCGGATGGCGACCAGGATCAGTTCCAGGATTTCTTCAATCGCTTCTTCAATTCGCCCGATGACGCGGACCAAGCCGAACGTAGCCTAGGCTCCGGCGTGATCCTGGACAAGAAGGGCTACATCCTCACGAATAATCACGTCATCGAGCAGGCCAGCAAGATTCAAGTGCAGTTGAACGGCGACCAGACGCTCTATACCGCAAAGGTCGTCGGCACGGACGAAGAGACCGATTTGGCCGTCATCAAGATCGACGCGGGCAAGGAACTGCCCATCGCGCAACTCGGCAATTCCGACGGCATTCAGGTGGGAGACTGGGTCCTCGCGATCGGCAGCCCATTTGGTTTGCAAGCCACGGTCACGGCCGGAATCATCAGCGCCAAGGATCGCAGCAACGTCGGCGCGCGGCAGTTCCAACGCTTCATACAGACCGACGCGGCCATCAACCCGGGCAATTCCGGCGGTCCGCTGGTGGACCTCGCGGGCCAAGTGATCGGCATCAATACCGCCATTATCACCGGCAGCCGCGGCTATGAAGGTGTGGGCTTCGCGCTGCCGTCGAGCACCGCGCTCACCGTGTACAACCAAATCGTCACGTCCGGGCACGTCACGCGCGGCTCGATCGGCGTCAGCTTCAGCGAAGATCAAAGCAACAACACAGTCCTGCTTAAGGAACTCGGTGCGGATTACGGCATTGTCCTGCAGTCGGTGGAACCAGGCAGCCCTGCCGAGAAGGCTGGTCTACAACCGGGCGACGTCATCACTTCGCTGAACGGCAAAGCCGTGCGCACCGGGAATGATTTGGTGAATCCCATCGCCGATAGTCCCATCGGCGACAAAATGCGCGTCTCTTATATTCGCGATAAAAAAGAGCACGAGACTGCGGTGACGGTCGCGGACCGCACGAAAATCTTCCCGGAGCAGGCGAGCGACAACGATAGCGATAACGGCGAGTCACAAAGCGAAGCCGCGCCCGCGGAGTTCGGCCTGCGTCTTGAGGAGCTCACGCCCGATCGCGCTAAGAAATTCCAGTACGGCACGCAGCACGGAATTGTCGTCACCGACGTTGAGCCGGCCAGCTTCTCCGAAGACATCGGATTTGGCCGGGGCGATCTGATCGTCGAGATCAATCACACGGCGGTCAGCTCCATCGCGGATTATCGGCGCATCGTCAGTGGATTGAAGCCGGGCGATGATGTTTTGTTCAAAGTGATTCGTCACAGCGGCGACGAGCAAAATGATCGTTTGCTTACCGTGATGCTCGCGGGCCAGGTCCCCGCGCCCGGACAATAGCCGTGAACCTTTCGCGCCGCATCGCCGCGCCGTTCCTGTGTGCCGCGCTTTTTGCCGCGGCCATGGCGCCGGTTTCCGCGCGTGCGGCGCAACAGCCGTCGTCCCATCCAAGCCCGGCGCACAAGAGCACGAAAAAGCGTTCGCATCATTCGGCGCGCCAACGCGGACAGATGGCCCCCACGCCCGATCGCATCGAGGAAATCCAGACGGCACTCGCCCGGGAGAACGCGTACGATGGCGTGCCCAACGGAAAGTGGGACTCCGCCACCATCGAAGCGATGAAGAAATTCCAGTCCGCGAACGGTCTAGAGCCCACCGGCAAGATTGACGCGCTCACATTGCAAAAGCTCGGTCTCGGCTCCGAGGTTGCCGGGAAGGGCGCGCCCATGCCGCCCAGCGGGCCCGATGCCAATTCTTCCCCGATCACTGAAGTTCGCTGATCGCCGCCCCAGGCAGCCGGTAGCCATCCATTCCACCGGCATTGGGTGGGCGGGGTCATTCTGAAAAGCTCTCAAAAGATCTAACGTGCTCAGGACTAGATTAGAATGGAGCACCGCGTGGACCTATGGTGAAACACTTGGTGCTCCTTCCCGGTCTGGATGGAACAGGGCAGCTGTTTGCGGACTTTCTTGCGGCTCTTCCCACCACCTTTACCTCTACTGTAGTCACCTATCCAACGAATGAAATCCTCTCACTTGCTGAATTGGCTCCATTTGTAAAATCGGCGGCTTCTAGATCTGAGCCCTTTGTGCTCGTGGCGGAATCATTTTCAACACCGCTAGCGCTGGAGTACGCCGCCTCGGGTCCCTCTAATTTGACCGCCATAATCATCTGTAGTGGTTTTGTTTTCAAGCCCGCCGCACATTGGACACAACTTGCGAAGGCGGTCGCACGGCCTTGGATTTTCAGGTTGAGGGCGCCTAGTTTCATCCTCGAATATTTCCTAGTTGGACGCAATGCGCCTGGGGCACTGATTCTTGCACTTCGCCAAGAAATACGACGTGTTAGTCCGGACGTTTTGAGCTTCCGTGTGCGTGAAACATTAAATTGCGACGCGAGAGGTGCCCTGGCTCGGACGTTGGTCCCGGTTATGTACGTTCAGGCGCTAGACGACAGGCTGCTCGATGAGGCATGCGTCACTGAGATGCGACGGATAAAACCGACCATGTTAGTTGAGCGGGTCGTGGGACCACACTTGCTTCTGCAACGAGAACCAAAGATGGTCGCCGACATCGTCTCGAAATTCGTCCAGCAAATGAACTGCTAGGTGAAATCGATGCCTGATTATCGCGCTTAACGAATGCTGGCCGGCCATTTTTCTCCTCGCGTTGACCGCTCCATCCCTGTTTGCTAGATTCTTGACGCGCGTCAGAAAATCACTTCAAACGCTGCACTACGAGCCGTCATTCCGCGGGTACCGAAGCGGACCTGGAGGCAGCATGGCCACGGCAGTCGTTCCCAAGGTCTTCAAGAATTTTATCAACGGCGAATGGGTGGAAGCGCGCGGCCATAAAGCATTCGAGAATCGCAATCCCGCCGATGGCCACGAATTGCTCGGTCTGTTTCCTTCCTCCGGCGTTGAAGACGTTAACGCCGCGGTGGACGCCGCGGAAACCGCCTATAAGAGTTGGCGGCTCGTGCCCGCGCCGAAGCGGGCCGAGATGCTATATCGCGCGGCGGAGATTCTCGTGGCGCGCAAGGAGGATCTGGCGCGCGAGATGACGCGCGAAATGGGCAAGGTTCTGGCGGAGACGCGCGGGGACGTGCAAGAAGCCATCGACATGACGTATTACATGGCGGGCGAAGGGCGCCGCCTTTTCGGCCAGACGACTCCTTCCGAGTTGCCCAACAAACTCGCGATGAGCGTCCGGCAGCCGCACGGCGTCTGCGCGATGGTGACGCCGTGGAATTTCCCGATGGCGATTCCTTCGTGGAAGATGATGCCCGCGCTGGTCAGCGGCAATACGGTCGTCATCAAGCCCGCCACGGATACGCCCCTCTCCACCTACAATCTCGTACAAGTCCTCACCGAGGCCGGCATTCCCGCCGGGGTTGTGAACGTTGTGAACGGCAGCGGATCAAATGTCGGCGTGCCCCTGGTGAATCATCCCAAGGTTCGCGCGGTAAGTTTTACGGGCTCTACCGACGTGGGCCATACGGTGAGCGAAGCGTGCGCGCGGGAGTTCCGCCCCTGCCATCTCGAAATGGGCGGCAAGAACATTATGGTCGTCATGGACGACGCGAATCTAGATCTGTCCCTCGACGGGGCGATTTGGGGTTCGTTCGGCACCAGCGGCCAGCGCTGCACCGCCACGAGCCGAATCGCGGTGCAGAAAAAGGTGTACGGCGCTTTCGTGGAAAGGCTCGCGGCGCGCGCGCGGACGCTGCGCGTCGGCGATGGGCTCGATCCCGCCACAGAGATGGGGCCGCTCATCAATGAATCCCAATTGCGGCGCGTCGTGGAGTACGTTCAGATCGGCGTGAACGAGGGTGCGAGGCTTGTGGCGGGCGGGAAGCGCCTCGACTCCGGCGAGCACGCGAAAGGATGGTTCCACGAGCCGACGGTGCTCGCGGATTGCCATCCCCAGATGCGCGTGGCGCAGGAAGAAATCTTCGGCCCAGTCGTCGCAGTCATGCCGTTCGACACGCTGGAAGAAGCGCTGGAGATCGCCAATGGAGTCGTCTACGGCCTCTCCGCGTCGATCTACACGCGCGACGTTAATAAGGCCTTGCACGCCGCGCGCGATTTTCAGACCGGAATCGTTTACGTCAATGCGCCGACGATCGGCGCCGAGACGCATTTGCCGTTTGGCGGCACCAAGCAAACAGGTAACGGCCATCGCGAGGCCAGCGTCGCGGCGATTGATTTTTACACCGAATGGAAAACGATTTACGTGGACTACTCGGATCGCCTCCAGCGCGCGCAGATTGACACCGCAAGTTTTGGCGAACTCGAGAAGTAGCGACCGTCTGACATGACCTCCGTCTACTTCAAATTTCTTGCCATCGCCCTAAGCGCCTTATTCCCGCTAATCAATCCCGTCGGTTCGGCCCTGGTTTTTCTCACTATGGTCGGACCAGTGCCTCGCGGGGTGATTCGCAGCCTGGCGAAGCGAATCGCGATCAGCACCACGCTTTTCTTGTTGATTGTGGACCTGGGCGGCGCGGGAATTCTGAAGCTGTTCGGAATTTCCTTGCCGGTCGTGCAATTGGCCGGTGGACTGGTCGTCGCGGCGATGGGTTGGCGGCTCCTAAACGAGAGCGACACCTTGGTACGGAGCGAGCCCGCCGAGTCGGCGGGCGATCCGGCCGCCTTGCGCGGAAAGGTTTTCTACCCTTTTACGTTTCCGGTCACGGCCGGCCCCGGCACACTGGTGGTCACGTTGACGTTGAGCGCCCACGCCTCGAAACGCCCGTTGGTTGAGGCCGCCTTCGCGCATTTCGGGATTTTTACCGCCGTCGTCTTGCAGTGCATCGTTGTCTACTTTTGCTACGCCTATGCGGATGCCATCGCGCGAAAAGTCTCTCAGCAGACGGCCCACGGAATTCTGCGGGTTGTTTCCTTCATTTTGTTTTGCATCGGAGTGCAAATCGCCTGGAATGGGCTGGCCGCCTTGGTCGTGGGCGCAAATCTCTTTCCGAAGTAAGCCTGAAAGCTCGGGCTACTTCGCTTTAGATTTCGCTGAGCGCATCTGAAAGCGCCGTCCGCTGAACAGGGGGTGGGGCCAATTGTGGCTCTCCCCCGACAGCGCCGCGAAAGGTATACTCCTTCCCGTGAGCCCGCCCAATACTTCCGAGACGGCCGCGAAAAGTCCGCGCGCGCACACCGTCATTGACGTGCGCCGCGTTCCCGAGCTCTCCAAGCAATTTTTTGCGGAAGCGCAGGCGGGCTACCATTTCTATACGCGCGATCTCGATTGGGAGAGGATCGGGCACATGCGGCGCGGCCGGCGCGTGATCTTCATTTCGCGCGCCTTCTTCCGTTCTGTTCTGGCAAAGCTTTCTCCCGCGCGTCGTTTGTTTCTGGTGGCGTCCGTCGTTTTCTATGCTTTAGGCAGAGTGAGTTTTCACCCGGCCCAAGGCGCCACTGTCGATGTGAACTTCCAGTTCCTGGGCTACCTGATTCTTTTCGCGCTGCTGCTCCTTGAGCTTTCGGACCGCGTGACCATGAAGCGCGATCTGGAGATCGCCCGCGAGATTCAAAGTTGGCTCGTCCCGTCGGCGCCGCCGCCCGTGGCCAACGCGGAGATTGCCTTCGCCACGCGCCCGCAAAATTCCGTCGCCGGCGATTACTACGACGCGTTTTACGCCCCGGCAGCAGGCGGGAACGCCGATCGATTGTTCGTGGTCATTGCGGACGTCGCGGGCAAGAGTGTGCCCGCGGCTCTCCTGATGGCCACGTTCCAGGCCAGCCTGCGCACCATCGCGCGGCAGGGACTTTCGCTGCATCAGACCGTGCTCTTGCTGAATGAATATGCGAGCGCCCATAGTCTGGGTGGATTGCGCTTCACCACCGCGGTCCTCGCCGAATTCGAACCGGCATCCCGCCGCTTGGTGTACGTCAATGCGGGCCACAACGCGCCGGCATTGCGGCGCGCTAGCGGCGCAATTGAACGTCTCGAAGTGGGCGGCCTGCCCCTCGGCATTGTTCCCACGGCTCAGTATGAGACGGGCACCGTTGACCTCCTTCCCGGCGATGCCCTTGTTTTCTACACTGACGGAGTCGTCGAAGCGCTGAATCAGCGCGGCGAGGAATATGGAGAGCCCCGCTGGGGCGCCGCAATCGCCGCTTTGCCGAACGTCAGCGCGCAGGACTCTCTGCAACTCTTGATGAAAGGCGTGGACGAATTCGTCGGCGCGACGGTCCAAGCCGACGACATCACCTGCTTAGTCTTCCGCAGCAAGTAAGGCCGTGCGAAGCCGCTGAGGCGTAAGTTGCCCCGCGTTGACGCCGCTTGACCCCGCGCTTACAATTGAATAAGGGGGCACTGCGCGAGGGGCGTTCATGTCGGCTGTGACACTCAGCTCGAAGCGGAAGCAGCAAATCCTGGCGGAAATCGTGCGCGCCTACATCGATAGTGGCGAGCCGGTGTCTTCCCGGACGATTTCGCACACTCACGCCCACGCCGAATCGCTCAGCACCGCCACCATTCGCAATGTCATGGCCGACCTCGAGGATGAGGGCTTCCTTTACCAGCCGCATACTTCGGCGGGCCGCGTGCCGACCGCGGCGGCGTACCAATTCTTCGCGCAGATTGTGGCGACGCAGGCGAAACTCGACCCCGGCGATCAGCAATGGATTCGCGCGGAACTTGCCGCGGCGGTTACGCCGGAAGAAATCACCGAGCGCGCGGGCCATATTTTGGCGAAGATGTCGCGCGGCCTGGGAATTGTGGTTTCGCCGCCCCTCGGGCGCACGGCGCTCGAGCACATTCACTTCACGCTGCTGCCGGATGGCCGCGTGGTTGCGGTTTTGGTGACAACGGCGGGGGCGACGCGGGATAAAATCATCCGGCCGGAGCAGAATTACACGCAGGGGGATCTCGACCGCACCGCCGAGTATCTGAATCGCGAGTACCGCGCCCACACCCTGGACTCGATTCGCGCGGAGCTGCTTTCGAGGTTGGCGAATGAGCGCGAACGCTACGACCGGCTCGTGCGCGACGCGCTGGCGCTGTGCGATGCGAGCGTCTTGGGCGAGGGCGATGCGCGGGAAATCTATGTGGAAGGCGCGGCGCAGATGGCTTCGGCGCCCGAACTCGCGGGCCAAGATCAGATGCGCGATCTGCTTGCGGCCATCGAAGAGCGCGAGAAACTCGTCGCCCTGCTTTCCATCTGTATTGATACGCCCGAGCCCGTGCACGTTCAGATCGGCGTGAAGGAGATGCTGACGGCGGGCGAACACCTCGCGCTGATCAGCGCGCCATACGGCGGCGGCGAAGAAGGGCTTGGTTCACTGGGCGTTCTGGGGCCGGTGCGAATGCATTACGAGCGCGCGATTACGGCGGTGGCGTTTGTGGCGCGCGCATTCAGCGAGACGATGCGGAAGGAATCGGAGGGCTAGATATTCGTGAGCGAATCTGAATCCAAGAAGATTCCTGTTGCACGCGATCTGGATGAAACGATTCCGGAGACTCCCGCGACGATACCGCCGTCTGCGGCCCCGGATCCGATTGCGAAGCTGCAAGCGGAGATGAACGAGCTGCGCCAGACGCTCATCCTGCGGCAAGCGGATTTTGAGAATTTTCGCAAGCGCGTGGAGCGCGACCGCCATGAAGAGAGCCGCCGGGGCATCGCACGTTTCCTGGAGGACATTCTGCCGGTTCTCGACGGCTTCGACCGCGCCCTGCAAACATCTGAGGACGCTGAGGTCGACGAGCATCTCAAGGGGTTCCAGCTCATCCAAAAGCAATTGTGGAATGTGCTTGCGAAGCACGGGCTCTCGCGCATTGAGGCGGAGGGGAAACACTTCGATCCGCATTTTCACTTGGCGCTCGATCGCGTCGAAACCGCCGACCTTCCGGACGGTACCGTGATGGAAGTGCTCCAACAGGGATACAAGCTTCACGATCGCGTGCTGCGGCCGAGTGCGGTGCGCGTCGCCGTGCATCCTTCCGGGCAGGCTGAGGAGCGTCCGCGCAAATCGCAGGCAGCGAACTGATCCTCCGTGGCACACGTTCACAAACGCGATTACTACGAAGTTTTGGCGGTCGCCAAGACCTGCACCGCTGAAGAGGTGAAGTCCGCCTATCGCAAAGCGGCCATGAAGTGGCACCCGGATCGCAATCCCCACGAGAAGAAAACCGCTGAAGACAAATTTCGCGAGGCGACCGAAGCCTACAGCGTCTTGAGCGATCCTCAGAAGCGCGCCGCCTACGATCGCTTCGGCCACGCAGGGGTTTCCGGCGGATTCGATTCCGGAATGAGCCACACGATCTTCGAGGATTTCCAGGACATCTTCGGCGACTTCTTCGGCTTCGAGGATATTTTTGGCGGTGGACGCCGCGGCCGCAGCCGCACGCAACGCGGCGCCGATTTGCGTTACGACATGGAGCTGAGCTTCGAGGAGGCCGCGACCGGGCTCACCACGAAAATCCGCGTGCCGCGCCAGGAGTTCTGCGAATCCTGCAACGGCACCGGTGCGAAAGCCGGCACCGGCGTGAGCGCCTGCCAGCAATGCGGCGGACGCGGACAGATGCACTACCAGCAGGGATTCTTCGCCATTTCGCGGACGTGCCCCGCATGCCGCGGTGCGGGACAGGTGGTCCGCGAGAAATGTCCCGCGTGCCGCGGCGAGGGCCGCGTCGAAAAAACCAAGACGATCGAACTGCGAATTCCTCCCGGTGTGGATTCGCAGACGCGGCTTCGCGTCCCCGGCGAAGGCGAAGTGGGTGCGAACGGCGGGCCTTCGGGCGATCTCTACGTCGTGCTGCAGGTGCGCGAGCATCCGTTCTTCGAGCGGCGCAACGCCGATCTCTATTGCACGATTCCGATTAGCGTCACGCAAGCGGCTTTGGGCGCCGAGGTTTCTGTTCCGGGACTGGCCGGCGAGGAAAAAGTGAAAATTCCCGAAGGCACGCAGACCGGATCGATATTTCGCTTGAAAGGGAAGGGATTGCCCGACCCGCATGGCGGCGGCAAAGGCGATCTCTACGTCAACGTGCGCGTCGTGACGCCGGCGAAACTGAATCGCGAGCAGCGCCGCATGCTCGAGCAATTGGGACAGACGCTCGAAGCCGACAACCTTCCCGTACAGCGCAGCAGTTCATTCTTCGACAAAGTCAAAGACATCTTCGGATAACGCCGTTCAGTGCTTCGGGGGTTGAGCCGGAGCGGGCGCCGGCGGCGTAGCCGTCTGCGCGGGCGTTGCCGCCGGAGTTGCGCTTGGTGGCGCGGGTGTCGGGCCGTTAGCTCCCGCTGCGGGAGGCGGGACCGGGGCCGGCGTCGGAGTGACGGTCGGGGGATTCGGTTGAGTCGCTGCCGCGGCTGGCGGCGGAGTCGCCAGGGCCGCTAGAAAATCGTGACGGAAAAGTGCGGCGTCTGCGGTCGTGGCCACTTGCGCGTTCGGAGGCCGGATGGGATTGGCGACGGTGCGTCCGGTCTGCGGTCCATATTCCGTGACGCTGATGCTCATGGCCGTGGTGGAGACGGCATTGGGATTGGCCAAGGCGACCGCGGCGAGCGGATCCCAGGCGAAGTAAATTCCCTCGCCAATGGATTTTTTCTGCGCGGCAAGAAGCTCAGCGGCAAACTTCTGCAACGGAGTTTTCTCGTTTTTCTGTAAAGCATCGAGAAAGTCTTTCCGAATCGGCACCTGTTTCGTCGCATCGAGCGGGATCAGCCGAATCGGCGCCCCTGACGAGAACGTAATCGAGGCCGCAAGCGGGTCCAGATAGATATTCCACTCCGCGGTGGTATTGCTGGTGAGGAAGACACCGCCGTCGCCGAGATTCCCCGGAACGCTGATGGCCCCGCCCATAATCACGATTTCTTGGATGGCCTCGGTTGCCCAGGGCTCGACCCGAAGGAGAGCCCCGATGTTCGTGAGAGGACCGAGCGCCAGAATTCGCGCCGGGCGATTGCGATCTCCGAGGCGTCGCTCGAGGAAAGCTTCAGCAGATTCAGCTTGCGGTTTCACCGTCGCCGTTGGAAGCGTAACGCCGGGGAGCGTGTCCGTGTCCTTGCGCCAGGCAGCAGGGAAGGCCGCGTTGCCGGAAAGCGGAGATGTGCTGCCCGCGTACACGGGAATCTCCGGGTGCCCGGCGAGCTGCAGGAACCGCAAGATATTGCTGACGCCATCGGGAACATGGCAAAGTCCGTTGACGACGGTGATCGCTTCAATGTGAACGTCGCGGCGGCCGAGCAGAAACGCCAGCGCGAGAAGATCGTCCGTTCCGGCGTCGGTGTCGACGATGACGGGCGCAGGGGCGGCCGTCCGGACCGGCACAGGGTGAATGGGTGCTGCGGCCGCGCGAGGAAGAATGAAAAGCCCGCTCACAAGCGATGCGCCGAGCGCCAGGGCCACACCACGAAAACGGAGAAAAGAATCAATTCCCATGCCGTTGATATAACATACTCGGAATGCGGCGGCGTTTTTTTGTTGACGGCTTTGACGCAAACGGCGCGACCCTGCGGGGAGAAACCGCCGAGCATTTAGGACGCGTCTTGCGGGCGCAAGCCGGGCAACTTTTTGAATTGAGCGACGGGAATGAAGTGTGGCTGGCGAGGACGGAGATGGTCGGCCGCGATGCGATTGAATTCTCGCTTGTTGAGCGAATTCCGGCGCGTGAGCCGGGGCCGGCGATCCTGCTTTGGCTCGCCATCGTGAAGTTTGACCGCTTTGAGTGGGCCATCGAAAAGGCTACCGAATTGGGCGTCAGCACGATCGTGCCGCTGGCCGCGGCTCGGAGCGAAAGCGCGCTGATTGCGGCTGCGGAAAAACGCGCGGCAAGATGGAGAAAGATTCTTCTCGAGTCGGCGCAACAGGCGCGGCGATTGCAGTTGCCGGAACTGCTCCCGGTGGCGCGGCCGGACGAAGCGTTTTGTAACGATCGAAGTGCGGTTCGCATTCTGCTTTCGGAGCGGGAGAGCGCCCCGCCTCTGCGCGACGTCCTGCGCGGCAATTCCGGACAAAGCGCGAGTGATTCCAACATTCGCGCCGCCATCGCCATTGGGCCCGAGGGCGGCTGGACGGATTCGGAATTCGAGATGGCGCGCGCGGCCGGTCTTATGGAAGCGTCGCTCGGCGAGAATATCTTGAGGACGGAGACGGCCGTTTGCGCCGCTCTTGCTTCCATTCGATTTGCGTTAGGGTGAACGCTTGACCGTGGGAAATCGGGAAGGCATGATGCAGGTTTCTGGTTGATGCGATCCAAACTCAATTTCGGCGCGGCCCTGCTGGCGTGCACCGTGATTTTCGCGTGCCTGCCTGTGCAGCGCGCCTCGGCGCAGGATCGTCCGCTGGAGACAGCCACGGTGGACGTCGTGCCACCGGGCACGTTGCGCGGGGAGATCGGTTTCGATTTCCTTCAGGGCATCGAGTTTCCGCTTTCCGGTCTGGGCGGCGATCTGACCTCGGTGGGCGATATGGATTTGCGTCTGGGACTGGGCGGGGTCGCGGAAGTGGAGTTGACCGGAGCGGTCCAGCAATTTTTAGATGTGAAAAGCCAGGGAATGTCGTATGTCCCGCTGCAATTGACGGGGCCGAACTCGACGCGCGATACCGGCGATTACGCCATGATCGCCAAGTTCAAAGTGTTCGGGGAAAGCGGACGCCGGCCCGCGCTTTCCGTGCGTTTCGGTTTTATCCTGCCGAATACGAATCAAACCCGCGGCATCGGCAACAACGCCACCGACGTCTTCGCAGAGTTCGTCGTCGGCCGGCACTTCGGTAGTTGGGATGTATTCGGAAGTATGGGTCTCGAGATCATGACCTCTCCGAACGCGTCGTACTCGCAGAACGACGAATTCCTGTATGGCCTCGCGTTCTCGTATCCCTTGAAGCCGCGAATTCATTTGGTCGGCGAGGTTGCGGGGCGGCAAGACACCCGCAGATTCAATACGGGTCTTCTCGGCACTGAGAGCAGGGGAGAAGCTCGCCTCGGAGTGCAAATTTCAGCCGGCGGTTTTCAGTGGGACGTCGCGGGGATTGCGGGCCTCTACGCGAACGATCCGCGTACCGGTTTCACCTTTGGAGTGAGCAAGGACATTCAGCTCTTTCATGCCGCCGCCGCTCCCAAACCCTAGCAGTTTGTTGATAAAGCGTTTGAGTCTGTCATTCCGAGGAGTCCGCCGCGGCGGACGACGAGGAATCTGCTGTTTTTTCTGGCATCTAGCGAAAAGCAGATTCCTCGCTGCGCTCGGAATGACAACCCGAGCGGGTTTTTCAACAGACTCTTAGAGCCACGCTCGCATTGAACGCGCAAGCCATGCAGTTGTCCTCGTAATTCTTGGGCGGGTCTGTCCTCAAGAGGCGAAGAATTTCGCGAGCGGCTCCCAGTAATGTTCTTTCCAGCCGGAAGCGAGAGACTCGGCGTCGCCGGTCGGAAAGCCGGTATGGTCGAAAACGATCCTGGTAGTCTCGCCCTCGTCCTTGAGCACGAAACGTACGATGGAATAGGTGCCCTCGTCCCACGACCCGGCGCGCCAGGCCTGCACGATTCGCGCATTGGGCACTAGCTCGACGTGGCGGCCGCGGATGCGTCCGCCGAACAGAGCGAACGAACCGCCCACCTCGCGGCTGATTTCGGCAGGGCCGGAGGCCATGTCCGTGAGGATCGCAGTGACCTTTGTGAATTGCGCGGCGTCCGTCAAAGCTTCGTACACTCGCGCGCGGCTAGCTTTGATCAACACTTCTTGATGAATGGCTTCAGCGGTATGAGAGATCTCACCGGCGTTGGATGTTCCTGGGGCAGTTTGCCTGCGCGGGCTTGCCAATGCGGTTCCGGCGACGGCGACGGTCGAGAGCAGCGAACCGAGGCGGCCGGAGAATTCACGCCGACTGAAAAGATTCGCGCTTGGGCTACTTTTTGCGATCATGATCCCTCCGAAATTCCTATTTTGCCTCTCTCGTGGTGTTCGGGCGCATTAAAACTAGCATGAATTTAATGCGCTCACTACAGGCGTATGGCGTGCGTTTGCCGCGCATGGTATAAATGAACGGCACCGAAAAATGGAATCGCCCGTTCAGCCAAGCTTGGAACCCGCTGAGCCTGCGACGCAGCGCCCCATCCGGCGCGAGCTGCGCGCCTGGGCCCGCGACCTCGTCATCGCGCTAAGCTTGGCGATGGTCATCATCGTTTTCTTCTACCAGCCGGTGAAGGTGGAAGGAACGAGCATGGCGCCCCTGATCCACGATCAAGAACGAATCTTTATCAACAAGTTTGTGTACCGGTTCGAACCGATCGCGCGTGGGCGATGTTGTGGTCTTCTGGTATCCGCTCGATCGCTCGAAGTCGTACATCAAGCGCGTGATCGGCTTGCCCGGCGAAACAGTGGAGATTCGCAAGGGCCGCGTCTTCGTGAACGGCAAACGATTGAATGAGACCTACGTGCCGCCCCAATACGCGGATTATGGTGACTTCGGCCCAATTCAGGTGCCGGAGCATTCCTACTTCGTGATGGGCGATCATCGCGCCATGCTCCAACGATTCCCGAATTTTCGGCCCGGTGGAAAGCAGCTATATTTACGGGAAAGCGGTTTTTGTCTACTGGCCGATGAACCAGTTCGGCTCTCTGCCGACCGCCGACGAAACACTGAAGTGACCCAGGGGAGATTCCACTGACCGAACCGATCGTATGGCCGGCCCATCTCGCGCTCGAGGACGGACGAGTTTTCGAGGGTCGGGCCGCGGGAGCGCGAACCCGGCGCGGCGGCGAAGTCGTCTTCAACACCAGCCTCACGGGCTACCAGGAAGTTTTCACGGACCCGAGCTATGCCGGGCAGCTCGTCTGCTTGACGTATCCGCACATCGGAAACGTGGGAACGAATCTCGACGACGAGGAATCGGAGCGGCCGTACATCGAAGCGCTGGTGGTGCGTGAGTTTTCGGCGCTAGCGTCGAACTGGCGATCGGCCGAATCGGCGCAGGTGTATCTCTCGCGGCACAACATCCCGGTGATTTGGGGGATGGACACGCGCGCCTTGGTGCGGCACTTGCGCGCTGTAGGCGCGCTGCGGGGCGTCGTCGCCACGGACGGAACTCCCGTAGATAACTTGATCGCCGAAGCGCGCGCGCTGCCTTCGATGGCGGGGCTCGAGCTGGCCAGCGGCGTGACCTGCGAAAAGAAGTATGACTGGGCGCGCGGCTCCATCGAGCTGACGGCATCTCCCTGGCACGAGGGCGTTGACGAAGGACTCAGCGGCCGGGACACGCAGCGTTTTCGCGTGGTCGCCTACGATTTTGGAATCAAGCAAAACATTTTGCGTCTGCTGGTGGACCACAACTGCGAAGTGACGGTCGTGCCGGCGAAGACGGCCTCAGCCGACGTGCTGGCGATGAAGCCGGACGGCGTTTTTCTCTCCAACGGGCCGGGGGATCCCGAGCCCGCCACGTACGCGATCGAAGCGATTCGCGGCCTGGTGGGAAATGTGCCCGTATTCGGAATCTGTTTAGGGCACCAACTGTGCGGCCTCGCCTTGGGCGGAAAGACCTACAAATTAAAATTTGGGCACCACGGCTCCAATCATCCGGTGAAAAATCTGCTGACGGATCGCGTGGAGATCACCGCGCAGAATCACGGTTTCGTGGTGGATCCGGATTCGCTTCCGGCGCGCGACGTGGAAATCACGCATATCAATCTGAACGATCAGACGAATGAAGGGATGCGGCATCGCTCGCTGCCCCTTTTCTCGGTACAGTATCACCCGGAGGCTTCGCCGGGGCCGCACGATTCGCGATATTTGTTCAAACAGTTCACGCAGATGATGAGTGATTGGAAATTGTCCGGCGCGTTGAAGCGCGGCCAGCCGAGCGCGAAGTAGCCTTGTGATGCGCAGCCAATAACAAAATGCCAAAGAGAACTGACCTAAAGAAAATAATGATCATCGGCTCCGGTCCGATTGTGATCGGGCAGGCGTGCGAGTTTGACTATTCAGGCTCGCAGGCATGCAAGGCCTTGCGCGCGGACGGCTACGAAGTCGTGCTGGTGAACTCCAATCCCGCGACGATCATGACCGACCCCGAACTCGCCGAGCGCACCTACATCGAGCCACTGACTCGCGAAGCCCTCGAAGCGATCATCGCGGTGGAGAAACCGCAGGCGCTGCTGCCTACGGTTGGCGGACAGACCGCGCTGAATCTTGCCGTCGAACTGGCGGAGAGCGGAGTTCTCGAGCGGCACAATGTGGAATTAATCGGCGCCTCGTTGCGCGCCATCAAAGTGGCCGAAGACCGGCTGTGGTTCAAGGACGCGTGCCGCAAGGTGGGTCTCGAAGTGCCGGCGTCCGCGCTCGTCAACAATGTTGCGGACGCGCTGCGGCTGGCCGATCAATTGGGTTATCCCGTTGTCATCCGGCCGTCGTTCACGCTCGGCGGGACGGGCGGCTCGATCGCCTATAACCGAGAAGAATTTGCCGAGGCCATCGCGATCGCGCTCGAGGCGAGTCCCGTTCACGAAGCGCTGGTGGAAGAGTCCGTGCTCGGTTGGAAAGAGTACGAGCTCGAAGTGATGCGCGATAACCGCGACAATTTCGTGGTTGTGTGCACGATTGAGAATTTTGATCCGATGGGCGTGCACACGGGCGATTCGATCACCGTTGCGCCGGCGCAGACGCTCACGGACAAAGAGTATCAGCGGATGCGCGATGCCGCCGCCGCGATCATTCGCGAAGTCGGCGTGGAAACCGGCGGATCGAACATTCAATTCGCCGTGGAACCCGAGACGGGCCGTATGGTCGTGATCGAAATGAACCCACGCGTCTCGCGAAGCTCGGCGCTTGCCTCCAAGGCGACGGGATTCCCGATTGCAAAGATCGCCGCGCGCCTGGCCGTCGGGATGACGCTGGACGAAATTCCCAACGACATCACCCGAAAGACTCCGTCGTGCTTCGAGCCGACGATTGACTACGTGGTGGCGAAAATTCCGAAGTGGCAGTTCGAGAAATTCCTCGGCGCGGACGATACCCTCGGCACGCAAATGAAGTCCGTGGGCGAAGTGATGGCCATCGGCCGGACATTCAAAGAAGCGCTGCAAAAGGGAATTCGCGCGCTGGAGCCGAGTACGCCGTGGCGCGCGCCCGTGGAAGCGCCGGTTTCGCTGCTGCGTCCAGAAAATGCGGGAGGGACTGATTGGCGACGTGTACCTCGCCCGCGGCCTCTGCTTCAACCGGCGGAACACCATCGGACGCGCGCCGGAGGAGCCGGTTCCGGCGGGCGTGAACTACGATCTCTGGACAGGACCCTCTCCGCTTCACCCCTTCACGCGCAATCGGTTTCACTACAACTGGCACTGGTTCTGGGACACCGGGAATGGCGACATCGGCAATCAGGGAGCACACCAGATTGACGTGGCCCGTTGGGGACTGGGAGTCAAATTCCCGAACAAGGTGTCGGCGCTGGGCGGGCACTTCATGTTTGACGACGACCAGGAGACTCCCAACACTCTCAACGCGGCGTTCGAATTCCATCAGGCGGGCGGCAAGCCCAAGATTCTGGAATTCGAAGTGCGCCACTGGCTGACCAACGAGGAGGCAGGCATCGGCTCTCTCGGGTTCGGAGTGGCCATTCCAGGCTTCCTGGGTCCGCCCCCGCGACCATCCGCGCCCGCACCGACGAGGCCGGCCAGGGTTCGGTCGGCGATATCTTCTACGGGTCGAAGGGCTACATGGCAATGTCGAACGAGGAATACCCCTCTTACCGCACCTGGCTGGGAGAGGAGCAGGAGCGCGGCCCCAGCGGCTCGCGGGAAGGGAACAACTGGCAGAACTTTATCGATTGCGTGCGCAGCCGGAAGCAGGAAGAACTGAATGCGCCCATCGAGGAAGGCTACATTTCCTGCGCGTTGATCCACTTGGCGAATGCCTCGTACCGGCTGGGGCGCACCCTCAATTTTGATCCGGAAACCCAACAGGTGATCGGCGACGACGAGGCGAATAAGTTGTTGCGGGGCACCTACCGGGCGCCGTACGTCGTGCCGGAGAAGGTCTAGTGTCGGAAATGGAGTCGTGGGCTCTCGGTAGCACCGGTCAGCCCCATGGGGCGTAAGACAGTAGCCCAGGCGCAAGCCCTGGGCTGAATAGCCCTCACCCCGCCTTCGGCACCCCTCTCCCGCCCGGGCGGGAGAGGGGACGGGGGAGAGGTGGGACCACCCACGGCTCGCGCCGTGGGCTAGTTCTGCCGCCCGCTCCGCGGGCTGACTTCATCAACGAGCTTCAGGCACAGGACGCCGAACGATGCTTGTCCGCGCCCCGAGCCACTGCAAAGGCTGCCCCTACGTTCAATTACCGCTTGCCGCGCCGGCTGCCGGCTTTTCGAACAATTTCGGATCGACGGCAGGATTAATCTGAAGTTCCTGAATGTCCTGCGAGCCCGTGTCGTTGCCGCCCTGCTTGATTTTCAACTTGAACGGCAAGCTCATCCCCTCGACTTCTTTCCACTCCGAGTAATCGACGACCTGCTCTCCCGGCCCGCCCATCCCCGTCGTCTGGGCGGAAGTTCGAAGGATGTGCCCGCTCTGTGGGTCCACATACCAGCGAACCTGCGCCCCGTCGGCATTGATGTCGAGAATCTGGGCTTCGACGTCGCCAATCTTCTCCGTGCCGCCGGCGGCGAAGATGAACTTGGGATCATCGGCGTGCTGGGCCACAAATATGGGATGGCGCTTCAATTCTTTCAGTCCATCCTCCTTCTGCGCACCCGGCAAGTCCTGAGACCCCATGGGAGACTTCATGAAGGCTACGGAAGGAGAAATAACCATGGTCATCTCGCCCATGGGCATGCGCATTTTCTGCCAAAGCTGGTCGGGGAAAGCAGCGATTTCTTCCATTTCTATCGACATGTCCCCTTGCGGAGTCTTGGCAAGCACGGTGCTCTTCTCGCGCAGCGCCTTTACGGATCTGACCTTTGCCGCACCTCCCAGGCTCTCGATGACTTTGGCGATGAGCGCCTGACCCGCGGAGTTGCTCGCGGTGGCGGCCTTGGCCGCTCCCGGTGGAGGTGGAATGGTGATGTCGAGGGTGGTCACCGGGCCATAAGTGGAGAGCGGCTTATCAAAGTCCGCCGCCTTGCCCACCACCAAGGTCGCAAGCTGGTCCTTGTGGACGTACTTCTCCGCCACGCGGGAAACATCCTCGATAGCTCACCTTCGCAATTCCCTCGCGATAGCGCTCCAGGAAATCCGCCGGATAACCGTAGAACTCGTAAGTCATCCGCTCGCGCAGCACCTTCTCCTTTGAATCGAAGCGGAAGACAAACGAATTCAGAATGGCCTCTTTCGCTTTGGTCAATTCTTCGGGCGTGGCAGGATTAGTTTTCAGTGCGTCCAGTTCCACGTTGAAGGCGTCGATCGCCGCAGCCGTGGTGCTGCTCTTGGTTCCCAGGTACAGCCGCAGCACGCCGGGGTGGTCATAATCGGTTCCGATCCCTCCGCCCACGGCATAGGCGAGCCCTTTCTTCGACCGGATGTTGGAGAACAGGCGCGACGAAAACGAGCCGCCGAAGAATTGATTGAACACCTCAATCGCGTAATAGTCCGGATTGTTGCGCGTCGTGCCCAGGCCGACCATTTGCACGGTGCTGGCGGTGACGTCGTCCTTGGCCACGAAATAGATGCCGGGCTTCGGCCCACTGGAATGAGGCCTGAATCTTGGGCGCCGCCGGGCCGCGCGGCCAGGAATCGAATGCCTCGTGCAGCTTGGCCTCCATGGCGCTCGAATCGAAATCGCCCTCAACCCCGAGGATGATGTTATTCGGATGCACGTACTGCTGGTGCCAGTTCAGCAGGTCGTCGCGCGTCACGGCCGCCACCGTGGCGTACTCAGGCTCCCGCGCATAGGGCGAGTCCGCCCCGTACACCAGCTTGGCCGCCTCGCGGAATGCGATTCCAAGAGGCTCGTCATTGCGCCGCGAAATCGAGGTATTCACTTGCCGCTTCGCCAGATCGATCTTGTCCGCGCGAAACTCCGGCTCGCGGAGCACTTCGACGAAAACTTTGAATACGTCGTCAAAGTTCTCCTTCAAGCAGTCCCAACTGACCGTGGTTGAATCGGCGCCGCCGGAGGTCTCCACTTTGGCGGCATGGGCTTCCAGGTAATCGTCAAGCTGGTCGCCCGTCCGGCTCTTGGTGCCGCCGGTGCGCCAAGCCTGGCCATAAATCTCCACCAAGCCCACCTTGTCTGCAGGTTCGTTCCGCGATCCGCCGCGGATCTGAGCGGTACCGCGAATGAGAGGCAATTCGTGATCTTCCTGAAGGAAAATCACCATGCCGTTCGAAAGTTGCACACGGCGCGGCTGCTCGGGGTGAAAGGCGTGCAGGGCGGGCGCTTTGATCTGTTTCCAATCGGTCGCCTGGGCGGCCGCTCGCGGAGCGAATGCCAGCGAGCTCAGGAATAGAGCGAGAACGAAAGTCATCGCGTGTCTTGGCATCATGGTTAGTTCTCCTTCCCGGCCGCCGGCGCCGCCTGGGCAAGCTGCGTGGACTCAATCATGCCCACGGTGCGGTTTGACTCCTGGAACGTGGTGTTGGCCACCCGGCGTATGTCCGCCTTGCTCACCTTGCCGATGTCGTCCACGTGACGAAAGACTTCCCGCCAGTCGCCAAAGAGCGCCTGGGCGCGATCCGAATTGCATGGGCCAGGCCCTGGTTGTCACCCAGACCGCGCACCAGGTCCGCTTTGGCCCGCGTCTTGATCATCGCGAGTTCTTCGTCCGTGATGTCTTCGTTCTTGACTCGCTCGATTTCAGAGTGGATTGCGTCGCGGAGTTCCTCCGGCGTGTGCCCGGGAGTTGAGACCGCGAAGAAAACGAACAGGTTCGGGTACTTGTTGCCGGGGAATCCATTGAACCCGCCGGAGAACGCCGCAAGCTTCTTGTCCCGCACCAGTGACCGGTAGAGGCGCGAGGTGCGGCCGTTCGACATCAAGTCCTGAAGCGCATCGTACACCGCGTCATCTTTGTCGCGCGCGCCGGGTTTGTGATAACCCTCGATGAAGATCGGCTGCGAGGTTTCGTGCAGGATCACGATCCGCTCCGCAAGTCTGCGGCGGTTCGACGGTCCGCAGCGGCTCCGGCTTGGGCCGCGCCGGCAACTGGCCGAAATACTTCTCCATGACGGGCAAGGCCTCGCTGGCCTTTACGTCCCCTACTACGGTCACCACCATGTTCGCGGGGACGTAATATTTGCGGTAGTAGTTCTCGGCGTCCGTCTCGGAAAACGATTCCAGGTCCGAAGGCCAGCCCAACACCGGCCTTCCGTAGGGATGCGCGATGTAGGCCGCCCCGAGAAACTGCTCGAACAGCCGGCCGAAAGGCTGGCTTTCACTCAGGCGCCGTTCCTCGTGCACAACGTCGCGCTCCTTGTAGAACTCGCGAAAGACCGGATGCAGAAACCGATCCGACTCCAGATAAGCCCAGAGCTCAAATTCATTGGACGGAAAAGAATAGTGGTAAGCCGTCTCCTCGTTGGTGGTGAAGGCGTTCAGGCCTTCGCCGCCCTTCTGCTCCACAATCTCGCCAAACTGGTTTTCCACCACGTACTTTTGCGCCGCCGCCATGGCGTCCTTCCAGGCCTTCTCCAGTTCCGCCACCTTCTTCTCGTCTCGCCCCACTTCTTTGCGCCGCTCGCGGTCATAAGCCAGGTAGGCCTGCTCCACCTTTTCGAGCGCCACCTTTTCGGCGGGATAATTCGTGGTCCCGATCTTATCTGTACCCTTGAAGGCCATGTGCTCGAACATGTGCGCCAGGCCTGTGATTCCGGGATACTCCCGGTCCGCGCCCACATCCACGTGGGTGAAGAATGAAAATACCGGAGCCTCCGGCCGCTCGACGACCAATACGGTCAGGCCGTTTGGCAGGACCTTCACCGTCACGCGTTTCTCAAACGATGCTAAGTCCTGCCCTCGAGATACGACCGCGAATGCCATGAGCAACACGACACTCAAGAGCAACCTGGTCCATAAAACCCTTTGCTTCATTTCGCCTCCAACTTACCGGTCATTTCGAGCCCGTTCTGGCGGGCGCGCTATCCATGCAGTTGTCGTTAGAAGGTGCGAATCAACCATTATACACTCGTTCCGCTGGCCGATACTGTAGCCGGAGTGGCCTGCGGCGGAGCCGCTGGCCGGACAAAGCGCAATGATGGCTGCGATACACCATCTGAAATGTAGAAACTCGAGGGGTAGGGCTTGCCCTACCCCGGATCGTGTAAGATCGCTCCGCCAGGGGACGGCGAGCCGTGACAATCCTCGAAATGCCGCTTCGTTCCGCGCCGATGGCCGCTTTTTCTGCGCGAAAATGAGTTCGTTTTGAGGTCGCTATTTCAGTTATCCCCTGTCTTTGCAATAAATCTTTGAGTTCGTTCCCACGATTTTTAATGTTTTTGAAGGCGGCGGCAAGGACCGCGCCGAGGCAGATCGAGCAGCGCTGCCGTTCCGCCGGCAATGGGCGTCATCGCCCGTTCCTCGTGCAGCACGCCGCTGTGTTCCCCGGGACCGGCTGGATTGAATCGCCCGTTCCAGCCTGTCCCTTCGGGACATCGCAGACCTCACAAGACGAGGTCTGCGCCATCCCCGTCGCGGAAGGGTGTGAAGCCGCCGGGGCCTGGCGTGGCGCGTACGTCCGGAGAATCTGTCGGGAAGAGGCGTTTCGAACTTCAGGCGCGACAGCTTCGGACGCGCGTTGCGCCGTCCTGCGGGTCGCCCGGATCCGGCGGCGATGACGCTTCCAGGCTCTCCAGAAGTTGCGCTTCGCTCTTCCGCTCCCGCTGCAACTCCATCAGCAAGCGGATCTTGTGTTCCAGTTGCCGGTTGAGCGAGTTCTGCTGGCGGATGATGGCCGCCCACTGCGCGTGCGAGGGCGCCGTCGCCGCCACCCGCGCCGACCGCGTGTTCTTCACGTGCTCTTGCAGGAAGATCTCGTATTCCCGCTCCACCGTCCGCGCACTCTTCCGCCACCAAGCGCATCATGGCCTTCTTCAGCCGGCTGGAAGCTCTCGTCCTCGGGCTTGGTCCGGCAGAGCTTGTCGCGCAGCGTGTCCATCTCCGCGCCCCGCAGGGTGTGTTCCGTGCCGTAGAGGGTGCGCATCGCTTCCTTCATGCGGTCGAATTCGTTGAAGTCGATCATGGCCAGCAGGCTGCCCAGCAAGTTCAGCACCTGCTCGTACTGGCCGGGGCTGCCGATGGCGCGGCGCAGGCCGTGTTCGCGCACGTCGAACTCGCTCGCGTCGCTATTGGCGTGCCCCACCTGAATCATCTGTTTGCGGCGCTCGAGATCGTGCTGGTGCAGGTTCGAGACCTGCACGGCCAACTCCGCCTTGTCCACGCGGCCCTTCTTCAGAAGCAGCAACGCGATGTCCTCGATGACGGCCAGTTCGAGAGCCCCCACGGGCCGGCGCGCCTCGATCAAGCCCTTCAGGAGGCGCTGGAATTGGCGCGGGTCCTCGCCCAGCTCGAGGGCGGCGCCTTCGAGAAAACTCTCGTCCGTGTAAAGCCCGTGCTTGTGAGCGTTCTGGCACGAGCGCCGCTTGCCCTCCGCCGTGCGCGGGCCGCCGCAGCGCCTGCCGGTTGGCGATGGGCTATTGATGATGGGCGATGAGCTTGTCGCCTGGTTAGCATTTGAATCTTCCATGTCTCGTTTCCTTTCTGTAGGGGCACGCCATGGCGTGCCCGTACGGGGCGCCGAAGGCGTCGGAGACTGCCGCACAGCCGATAATCCCCCATCTTCCAGGCTATCAGATGAAAATGAGAGAATGGGAAAAGCTGAGAATAATGCAAAAATAAATCTTTATTGCAATGGAATCAATGGGTTGGCAAGATGAGGAATCTTCCACAATGTGAAAATCAGGGTCCAAAGTGTGGCATTTTGACACATATATGCAGAAATCTGCATATTTAGGGCCCGCAGGCGCAGGGTGCTACCTGTAGGGGCGAGGCGGCGCCTCGCCCTCCCGGCGACACGCCGTCTGGACTCCCAATTGCCCGGGGCGCCGCGGGCGCGAGGGCGAGGCACCGCCTCGCCCCTACCATTGTTCCCAGGCTTCACCGTGCCGTGGGCGGGTCGGCCCCTCCGGGCCGGAAGGTAATGGACGCTTCAGTTTCCGTAGGTTTCAGAAGGCAGCCTTACCTTAGCGCCTATGGGCCGTTGCTGGCTTTGTTAGCTCGCCCCTTTGGGGCTTAAGATACAGCGTGCCCTAACCAACCGTTGATCTTTCATTTACAGCTTGCGAAACTCAGGGCCTGATAACTGTTTTATATCAAGGAAATAGCGGCCCGGCATTATTGACCATTTGTCCACCCCAGATTAGCCTAGATCAATCTCAGGGACTAGGGTGAATCCAGACTATGAAGAGAGTCGTCAAGCAGGGGTTCTGTGCTTCCATTCCGTTCCTGGCCTTTATGCTGGCAGGCGCACCGCTTCTTGCCCAGGAAGTTACGGGCAGCATCCGCGGCGAGGTGCTCGACCCAAGCGGCGCCGGCGTGCCTTCCGCGGAGGTCATGGTGACGCAGGTTGAAACCGGGCTAACGCGCGTAACGGCTGCTGGACGCCATGGTGGTTACTTATTTGTACTCCTGCCGCCAGGGCACTATCGCCTCGTGGCGACTGCGCATGGGCTTTCAGAAGTTCGTGCAGGAAGGAATTACGCTCAGCGTTAACGAGAGCGCCAGCGTTCCGGTGCATCTGGAGATAGGGTCGCCCGCGCAGGTTGTACAGGTCCATGCGAATGCTTCCTTGATTGAAAGGGCGGACACCACGCTGGGGGAGACGTTGGGCGAGCGCGAAATCGTCGACCTGCCACTCAACGGGCGCAATTTCTCTCAGCTCGGATTGCTTCAACCCGGAGTCGTCCCTCTTACACCGGGCTTGGCCGAAGCCGGGGGCTCGCTGCGCGACGGGCAGCCCTATTCCGTCAATGGCCAGCGGCCTGAGTCCAACGATTTCCTTATTGACGGCGCATCCAATTTCAACGCGGTGGATGGGGGCTTTGTGCTGAAGCCCCCGATCGATGCGATTGCGGAGTTCAAGATTCTCACCCACACCGCCGACGCTGAGTTCGGCGGCGCTTCAGGCTCGACTACCAACATCGTCACCCGGTCCGGGTCAAACCATCTGCACGGTGACGTGTGGGAGTTCGTGCGCAACGACGCCGTGGATGCCTCGAACTTCTTTGAGAACGCCGACGGTCTTCCGAAGGCCGAATACCGGCAGAACCAGTTCGGCGCCACGCTGGGCGGCCCCATGCGGAGGGACAAGACGTTTTTCTTCGGGTATTACGAGGGCTTCCGCAATCGCCAGGGCGAAACGCTGAGCGATGTGCGCGTGCCCTCCCTGCTCGAGCGGCAAGGGGATTTCTCTCAAGACGTCGCCCAAGACGGCCCGCTCCTCAACCTGTTTGCCCCCGGCGGCCCTGCGCCGCTTCCGGGCAACAAGGTTCCCGGCATCGACCCTACCGCGCAGCAGGTGCTGGGGCTTTACCCGCTCCCCAACGCCACCGATCCCAACGGCGTGCTCGATCTCTATAACGTCAGTCAAGTATTGCGCGACAGTGAGGACCAGGCCGGAGTGCGCGTCGACCACTATCTCTCCTCCCGCGACACTCTGAGCTTCCGTTATATGTTCTTGAACGGCACTCTGTTCGATCCTTTGTCCACTTCGGGCGCAGGAGTTCCCGGCTTCCCGGTCGGCGAAAACCATCGCACCCAGAATTTCGTCGCCCAGTTGACTCACACGTTTTCGCCGACGGTCGTAAACATCGCGCGCCTTGCCTTTCTGCGCAACAAGTTTCTTTTTGACGAGCACCTCAATCACGTTTCACCAGCCTCCCTCGGCTTCGAGTTCCAACCCACGCTGGGCATTGCGGCCGGCCCGCCCTTCATCGCAGTTTGGAGGCGGAGGTTACGCCAGCATCGGCGATCCCATCACCGGACCGCGCGACACTTACGAGAACGCCTTCGCGGCGGCGGAGTCCCTGACCTGGATTCGCGGCCGTCACGAGCTGAAATTCGGGGGCGATTATCGTCGCGACCAAATCAACGTGGTGAATGGAATCGCCTCAAACGGCTTCTTCGTCTTCATCCCGGCGCCCCTCACCAATGCCTTCGCCAACTTCCTGATCGGGCAGCCCTATCTCTTTCTGCAAGGCGGAGGCGACCAGCCGGACGGCTCGGGCGACCTGTCGCGAGGGTTGCGGGGCTATGACTTTAACTTCTATGCGCAGGACACTTATAAGGTAAATTCTCAAGTAACACTTAACCTGGGACTGCGCTACGATCTGCCTTTCCCTTACGCCGAGATTCGCAATCGCCAGAACCTGTTTGTGCCGGGCGCGCAATCCAAGGTGATTCCCTCCGCGCCCCTTGGCCTGCTTTATCCGGGTGACGCGGGCGTCCCCGGCGGCTTGATCCCGACCGACACGCGAGCCTTCGCACCCCGCGTCGGCTTGGCGTGGGATCCTCATGGTGATTCGCATTGGCTGGTGAGATCCGCCTACGGCATCTTCTACGACCCGTATTACAACGGCCAGGGCGGTCCCCTCCAGACTCCGATCAGCGCGCCGCCCTATCTGCGTACCGCGCAGTTGCTGTTCCCTGGAAGCCTCTCGAACCCGTTCGCCAGCGGCAATCCTTTCGCCTCGCAATTTGCCGAGCCGATGACGCTGCTGACGCTTTCTCCCCAGTTGCGCCTCCCCTACGCGCAGGATTGGAACCTGACCATCGAGCGCTCGTTCGGAAACGATTGGCTGCTCGAGGCCGGCTACGTGGGCACGAAAGGAACTAAGCTGCCGAGGTTTATCGAAGGCAATCCCTCCCTTCCCGAGGCCGGCCAAACCTGGGCCGAGCAGCAGAACAACATCGACCAGCAGCGCCTTTACTGCATGCCGAATGCGCTGGGCAACTGCACCTACAGTTCCGTCGGGCTGATCGCAGGCATCGCCAATTCCTCCTATAACGCGCTCGAGACCAGCCTGCGCAAGCGCTTCAGCCGCGGCTTTACTTTTCTTGCTTCCTACACCTATTCCAAATCTCTGGACGATGTCTCGTCGTTCAATATCACCGGTTCCGCTTCCCAGTCGGTCGCCGGGGAGAACGACTTGGCGCAGAATCCTTTCGACCTCGCCGCCGAATACGGGCGGTCGATGTTCGACGCGCGCCACCGGCTTGTCCTGAGCTACCTGTGGGAACTGCCTTTTTGGAAGCAGGGACACAATTGGTACCAGCGCGCCTGGGGAACTGGCAGGTGAACGGCATTACGACGCTGATGAGCGGCACGCCATTCACCGTCGAAGACCAGAGCTATAACGATGACGCGCCCGAGATCACCGGGTTTTCGTCCTTCCGTCCCAATCTCATCGGCAACCCCAATAGCGGTCCCAAGACGGTCGCGCAGTGGGTCAATACCAGTGCGTTCCAGCGCATCGACCTGACCACGACACCGGCGGGGGTGTACGGGACGGAGGGCCGCAACGTGGTTCAAGGACCCGGCCTGGCTCAGTTTGATTTTTCGGCCTTCAAGAATATTCAACTCGCCGAATCGAAAAGCCTCCAGTTCCGAGCTGAGTTTTTCAATCTGTTCAATCGCGCAAATTTCGAGCTGCCCAACGGCGATATCAGCTCGACCACTTTTGGCGAGATTCAGCAAGCCCTTTCGCCGCGGCTCATCCAGTTCGCGCTGAAGTTCCTGTTTTGACCGTAGCATAAGCTGTTTCAAGTCCTCTGGGAACGCATTGATTTCCCCTAGAGCATCTATGCCGAGGGAGGGCGAACGAATTCCGCGAAGGAGGCCGATACGCCGGTCCACAGCTCAGCCCCGCAGGGGCTGGACATGAGTAGCCGGGGGCAACGCCCCCGGAAACGTCGCCCCCTCACCCCCTTTCCCCTCTCCCCGCCGGCGGGGAGAGGGGTGCCGAAGGCGGGGTGTGGGGCGTGGTCCGGGGGTTTCACCCCCGGCTACTCAATTTGCTCCCCTCCGGGGAGCACGGGCGGCACTTCTACTATGGCCGTCGCTGCGGAGAGTTACTTTATTGCGAGGAGGAAAGTAGATTATGGCGTGGATTAAGACCATTCCGATGGCAGAAGCGGACGATGCTTTGCGCCGCGCGGCGGAAGGACAGAGGGCGCTCTATCCAATCGAGTACGCAACGCCCGGTACACGCATCCGACGGAGGCGGCGCGCAGATCGTCGAGTCACACAGCCTGATCCCGGAGGCTCTCTACCACGCCTTCGCAACCTTTGGCGTGCTGATGTCGCCCCAACTTCCGCTCAGCCGCCGCCAGCACGAGATCATCACCACCATGGTCTCGGTGACCAACCGGTGCGTCTATTGAATCGAGTCCCACGCAGAGTTTCTGCGTCGCGTCACGCTGGATGAAGAATTGGTTCGAGCGCTTGAGACTGACTACACGAAGGCGCCGCTCACCGCGCCGGAACGCGTGATGGTGGACTACGTGGTCCAGCTTACCAAGGATGCCACAAAAATCAGCCGCGCCCATCATGAGCGGCTGCGCCAAGCCGGCTTCGATGACAAGGCCATCCTCCAAATTACGCTCATCGCATCATGGTTCAATTACATCAACCGCGTTGCGGACTCGCTCGGCGTGGGCCGGGAAGGATAAGACTCGACCAAGCGAACCACGAAGCATGGTTATAACCCAGAGTGCCAAGCCGGCGTCTGGCCTGAGCGAAACTGATCTCCGTTATTACGGCTGGCGTGTGGCGCTCGCGGCATGCCTGGGCGTCATGGTGGGGTTCGGCTCGCTGTTCGTGTACACCTTTGGCGTGTTCGTCAGGCCTCTCAGTGCTCAATTTGGCTGGAGTCGCGAGGGAATCTCGCGCGGCTTCGGTTTCGCGGCCCTGAGTGTGGCCATTTGCTCCCCCACGCTCGGCCGCTGGCTGGACCGCTACGGCCCGCGGCGGGTCATCCTTCCCTGCGTGACCGTATTTGGCTGCGGCATTGCCTCCCTGGCGTTGCTGCGATCACACTTGTGGCAGTTCTACGCCACTTGCATTTTGCTGGGCGCGGTTGGAAACGGCGCCGCTCACCTGTCCTACGCTCGAGCCATCTCCACCTGGTTTCGACGCCGGCTCGGAATGGCGCTGGCTTTCGTCATGCTGGGGGCGGGCTTGGGCGCCATGATCCTGCCGCTGGTGGCCCAAACCATCATTAGCCGATCCGGCTGGCGTGCCGCCTACCTGTTACTCGGGGCGGATTGCGTTGGTGCTCGGCCTGGCGCCCACCTGGGCTTACGTCCGCGAGCGTCGGCAAACACAGGACGATCCTGCTCCTGTCGCACGCTCTGGCATGACATGGCAGCAAGGGCGTGCGGACTTATCCTTTCTGGATTATCGTCGTTGCACTTTTTGTGGGCTCGATAAGCATGAATGGGGCGATCACCCACATGGCGGCGTTGCTGACGGACCGAGGCGTCACGGCCGGCAGCGCGGCGCTGTGCGCGTCCATGCTCGGCGGCTTGAGCGTGCTTGCCAGGTTGGGAGTGGGCTCGCTGCTGGACCGCTATTTTGGCGGCGCGTGTTGCCATGTTGGTTTACCTGGCCACCGCGGCCGGGATTTTCCTGCTCGCCCGCGCGAACAGCTTTGCTCGCGGGCTGCTTGGCCGCCGCGCTCATCGGTGTTGGAGCGGGCGGCGAAGCGGATATCACACCTTACTTGTTGACCCGCTATTTTGGGCTGCGCGCCTTCTCCACGCTTTACGGTCTCACCTGGACGTTCTACGCCGATTGCGGGAGCCATCGGCCCGGTGATACTGGGCCGTGCATTTGATGTGACCGGCTCTTACGCCACGTTGCTGGTAGCCCTCGCAGTGGCGACGGCACTGGCGGCTGTCTTGCTCATCCTGCTTCCACGCCTATTCAAACTCATCAGCAATCGATCAGACCTGACCCGAACCCCTTCCCCTCCCGCGGCTGGCGCAGGCGTAGGCCTGCGGCCGACAGGATCACATTGCGCCGAGACGCAGGCTTCGCCCTGCGCCAGCCGCGTCGCTTGTTGCCTGAGTTCCATTGGCGTCGAAGCGCGGAAGGAGAATTACTGTTAATCTAGACTCTTCGAGCCTTGGTGGTTGACCGTCGTTCGGTTTGAAGGAACGCTCATGAACGTGATTGAAACAACAGCTTTGACGCGCCGCTTTGGCGACTTGACTGCCGTGGACGAGTTGAATCTCGCGGTGAGCGCAGGAGAGGTATTTGGCCTCTTGGGTCCGAATGGCGCGGGCAAAACGACGGTGATCAAGATGCTGACGACCCTGCTGCCGCCAAGCTCGGGCCACGCGAAGGTGGCAGGATTTGATGTTCAGCGCAAGGCGGCGCAGGTGAGGGCGCAGATCGGCTACGTGCCGCAACTGGTGTCGGTGGACGGGACGCTGACGGGCTACGAGAACCTGCTTATTTTCGCCAAGCTTTACGGTGTGCCGCGCGGCGAGCGCCAGGAGCGGATTGCGGCAGCATTGGGGTTCGTGGGTCTGGGGGACGCAGCGCATCGGCGAGTTGCCGGGTATTCGGGCGGGATGATGCGCCGCCTCGAGATCGGTTTGGCCATGCTCCACCGCCCTCGGGTACTTTTCCTGGACGAGCCCACGGTGGGGTTGGACCCGGTGGCACGGCAAGCGGTCTGGCAGCATCTGCGCGGGCTGGCCGACGAATACGGTATGACGATCTTTCTCACCACGCATTTCATGGAGGAAGCGGATGCTCTGTGCGGCCGAGTGGCTATCATGAATCTTGGACGCCTGGCCGCACTGGGACAGCCGGCGGAACTGAAGATGTTGATCGGAAAGCCCGAGGCCACGCTCGACGAAGTGTTTGCGCACTTCACGGGTCATGAGATCGACAGCGCGGGCAATTTCCGGGAAGTATCGCGAACCCGGCGCACCGCGGCGCGGCTGGGGTGAGGCCGTGAAGAGATGCTGTAGGGGCAACCCTTGTGGTTGCCCCAGGGGCGGCTGCGAAGGCTGCCCCGGCGATGCGAATGTTGAGGGAATCACGCGGAGCATTTTAATGCATGACGGTGAGAAGACAGGCGGGCTGACAGGATTCGTGCGGCAGACGCTGGCGTTGGCGGAAATGGAGTTGCGCAAGCTGCGCCATGATCCCACGGAACTTTTGACGCGCATCATTCAGCCGGTGCTGTGGCTGGGTATATTTGGTGAAGTGTTTACGCGCATCCGTGCCATTCCCACGGGCCAGTTGCCTTATCTTGACTT
>CAWCYS010000006.1:0-25783 GCA_963799715.1 Terriglobia bacterium
ACGGGCACACCCGAACAGAGGATCACCGGGCCCCGCACGCCGGCGCGCATCCGCAGCGCCAGCTCCGACAGAGCCGGCGCACGGTCGGGTGTGGGATGCGCCAGCTCCAGTTCGAGGCTGTGCGCCGCATCCGAGGCGCGTATGAAGCCGAACATCCCAACCGAGCCGGCCAGCATGTGCGCCGCCCGCTCGGCCCCGCCTCTGAGATCCGCATCGAGACTGCCGGCGGCAAGGGCCGCTATCGCACGTTCGATCAGTCCGATTCGATCGTTGACCCGGTTGCGTTGATGCTCCCAGACCGAGCGCAGCGCGTCGACGGTCCACGCGGCGGCTTCCTCGCCATGACCTGAGGTCGGTGTCGTGCAGGCAGCCGTTCGCATGGGTTCCAGCTCATGCATCGACATGCGCGGCGAGCGTCGTGAGAGGAGCTTCCGCGGATCGGCTGCGGCGAACTACTGACTAACGCCTGTGATCAAGCCCAAAGAGCCCACCGGGTCGGTCGGGTCGGTCTGGTCGGTCTGGTCGGTCTGGTCGGTGCTCCCGCCCCGGATCAATTCATGCGCCGGATTTGACGATATGGACTACTATGGTGCCCAGCTCTTGATGTACGTCCTGCGGTTCAGGCCGAACCTTGGTACTCGCAACGCGAAGGCGCCGTCGCCGAAGCTCACGCCGTCACACGCGGCGATCTTTGGGCTTGCGGCATACCTGCTGGTGTATTTGAGCTGGCAGCTGCTGCACTGGATACCCGGGAGCAAGCAGGATGTCGGAGATCTGCTGATTCTGCCCGTCGACGCGGCTGCGGTATGTGGCGCATGGTGGGCATCGCGGCGTTGCGCGGAGATTAACAGGTTACGCGCGTTTTGGCGGCTGATGATGGCGGCGCTGGCCGCGGAGATGATCGGTGACGCCGTGCAGGCCATCTACGAGGTCGGTTTTCACTCGTCCCCGTATCCGTCGCTGGCGGATCCGTTCTACCTCGCCTTCTACGCGCTGCTGCTGCTGGCGTTGCTGAAAGTGCCGGTCGCGCCCGTCACGCGCGCCAAGCTCGTCAAGACAATGCTCGACGGCGCCACGATCGTCGTCGGTGGCGGCGCCGTGGTGTGGTACTTCGTGCTGGGACCGACGGCGGTCCAGGGCGGTCAGAGCACCTTGGCGATGGGGGTCTCGCTGGCGTTTCCGGTCGGCGATCTGTTCCTGCTGGCCGGTCTCGCCGCGGTGCTGCTGCGCCACAGTCCCCTCGCGCTGCGCACCCCGCTGGCACTGATCACGGCCGCGGTGGCGCTCGGCATCGTCGCCGACGTCCTGTACGGGTACGGGCAGCTGCACGAAACGTATACGGCGGGCGATTACATCGACACCATCTACGTGCTCGAGTTCATGACGTTCGCGCTGGCCGGCTTCAGTCAGCGCTCGGTGGGGCGGGGCGATCCGAGCACCGCGGTGGATGCGCCTCCAGGCAGTTCAGATCGCGAGCGAGCTGGCTGCCCTACCTCAGCTTGGCGATCGGGCTGGGTGTGCTGCTCGGCGTGGAGGCTCACAACCGGTTCTTCCCGGATGTGAGTCTCGTGCTGATCGTGATCGTGCTCGCCGTGCTGGTCGCCGCCCGCCAGTACCTGGCCCAACGCGAGCTGGCGGCCGCCGAGGCCGCGCGGCGCGAAAGTTCTCCGACTCCCGCAGGCCAGAGATTGGTTTCCCTGCTTGAGAAACACTCGCCGAAAAATGAGTCTGCGAACTAGATTCAATCCTTGATTCCGCTGCCGGACTCGCGCGGCGCTCGACTGCGCGAGTCCCGCCGCAGCGATTTTTTCTGCGCAAGCCTTTGCGCCAGCGCATCTCCTGGCGTACTCTCTCCGCCTGTTTTCACCGCGTTCAGCGGACCGTTACGGAGCGATGGATTGAAGAAATCTTCTGCCTGCCCCATCTGCGGCAAGCGCCGCGCCGAGAGATTCTGTCCCGCCAGGGGTGAATCCATCTGCGCCGTCTGCTGCGCCACGGAGCGCGAGAGGACCATCGATTGCCCGCCCGATTGCCCGCATCTCCTCGCCGCGCATCGCTGGGAAGAAGATCACCGCAAGCCCGCTGCCGAACCGGAGATTGCATTTCAGGACGTGAATGTCCCGCCCGACTTAATTCACGAGCAGCGCGCGCTCGTAAGCGGAATTTCTCTGGCGATTCTCGATCGCGCCGCTGAAGAACCGGGGTTGGTGGACGCCGATCTCTTCGCGGCTATCTCGGCGCTCGCCGAAACCTATCGCACGCTCGGAGCCGGCCTTTACTACGAGAATCCGCCAACGGCTGCGGCGCCGCACGCCCTCTATGCGGCGATCGCCAAGTATTTGCAAGAGTGGAAGGAAAAGGGCGCGGCGCAAGCCCGCGTGGCGCCCGCCAGCGATTCGGAGGTTTTTCGCCTTCTCGTATTCCTGGTTCGTTTCGGACACACTCGCTCGAACGGCCGGCCTCGCACGCGCGGCTTTCTGGATTTTCTGCGCGCTCAATTCCCCGCGGTGCAGCGCGCCGCCGAGGCTCCGCGCATCATCACGCCCTGAGCAATATTCAATTTGCTGTCATTCCGAGCGGAGCGGAGTCGAGGAATCTAGCGGTTTCGCCGTGAGGCAGGCGCCATCCACGGAGGGATTGTGAAAAACCCTCGCTAGGCCCCGAGTTTGAAATTCGGATTCTCGATTACGCCCAGCACGTTTCCGAACGGATCGTGAACTTGTCCGATCAGAATCCCCTCGCCGACGTCCTGAATCTCTTCAACAGGCGTTGCGCCCATGTCTAAGAGTCGCCTGTAAGCCGCGCGCGCGTCTGTCACGCCCCAATACGCGACGCCCGCGGACGCCCGTTTCGGCCCGGCGTCATCCGCCGGCACAATTCCCAGTTCGTATCCGCCCACGTTGAAGCCCACGTAAAACGGCTGATCAAAATAAGGGGCGACTCCAAGCACCTTGCCGTACCAAGCCTTGGCCGCGGCCAAATCCTTGGCCGAGTAACTCGCCGTGCGCAATCCCAGAAACATCCGCGGGCCTCCAGAAACTCAAATGCACTCTACGCGAGTCGCTTCTCGGGTTCCACTACCCGCGCCCAGCGCCAGACACAGTTGCTTCCCGGGTGCATCGGGATCCTTCACGTCGGGCATCGAACTCAATCCATACTTCCGGCGCAGTCCCCGAATTCGTTCCCCTAGTTCGCGGCTGTACGTATCTGGCCCGTATCCTCCTCTGCCGTACCACTCGCGATACTGCCGCGCCAGCTTCGGAAATTTCTTTTCCACAAACGGCAGGAATTGTTTTAACGATGATGACATCAGGAACACCGCCCGCGCGCCGAGCCATTGCGCGCCCGCATCCCGCGCCGCGCAGGCCAGCGCATCCAGGTCCGTTTCGCTGTCGGTCAGTCCCGGCAGCACGGGCATAACATAGACGCCTGTCATCACTCCTGCTTCACGCAATTTGCGCACGGCGGCCAGCCGCAGGTCGGGCCGCGGCGCGCGCGGCTCGATCGCCCGCGCCAACCGCGGCCGCAGCGTCGTCACGGTCACATTGACGAACAGCGTGGACTGTTTCGCGATTCGTTGCAGCAAATCCAAATCATTTACCACCTGGTCCGATTTCGTGGTGATAGAAACGCTGAGTCCCCGGCGCAACGCCAGTTGCTCCAGGATCGCGCGCGTCGCTTTGAATTCCCGTTCCGCCGGCTGGTACGGATCGGTGGCCGTCCCGATGGCGATGTGCTCGCCATGCACCTCTTCTCGGAGAGATCCCGGCCCACGATGGGCCCCGCATCCTTCTTCACGAAGATCTTCCGCTCGAACTCCGACCCGTCGAGTTCCATAAACTCATGCGTGTACCGCGCGTAGCAGTAATGGCAGCCGAATTCACAGCCGCGATAGGGATTGATCGTCCAGGTGAACGGCACATCCTTGGAATCGCAGCGGTTCAGGATCGAGCGAACCGGCAAGAGAAAATATTCCGTCCCCCGTTTGGCGTCGGTGAGAGGGGAGGTAGCGGCGAGACGGGCAATGCCGACCAGATGCGTCGGCGACGTATTGCACCCGCTGGAATTGCGGGCGGCCGGACTCTCGGTGTCCCGCTGGAGCGGGACGCTGGACAATAAGGTGGGTGTGGGGTGGTTCGCACCGTGGCGTGAAACCCGAAGGCTTCGATGCGCTGGTCGAACCGTGGGAGCAGTGGCCATATCCCGCCTCGCCGCTTTCTCCATTATTCGCTATTTCTTCGCTTTGTCAACAACTAATTTCGTTTTTTATTCGCCTTGCGCACCTCTGTGTTCCGCCATTTAGCAGTGTGTTGACCCATAGGCGCTGCACCCTCCCTTGGCCCATCCAGCCTCCACCCCCAGGTCTATACTGGTTAAACCGAGGTTCCCCGCATGGCCACCGCAGTCAAGAAAGTCGGCATCCTGGTCATCGACGATGACCGCGGAAGCCAATCCGCCTTGCGGGAGCTCCTGGGATCGGAGGGCTGGCGCGTGGGAATCGTGACGATGGCAAGCCACGCTCTCCCGGAACTGGCCACTGGGGATTGGTCCCTCGTAATCATCAATGTGGCGATGTGCGGCCTGGACGGCCCTCTGTACACGATTCTGAAGGAACTCGCGCAGGCTCAGCCGGTCGAAGGGGCCGGCAAACGAGCCCGCGTCCTCTTCATCGTGCCCGAAAAGTCCGGAGCCACGGCCCAACCCGTTCTGGAGCGCGAAAAGCTTCCCTACGCCCTAAAGCCATTTCACCTACACGATTTCCTGGAAAAGGTCAGCGACCTCTTGATGGAGACCTCCACGATCGCCGATCCGATTCGCCGCGTAAAGCAATTCGGCGCCGCCCCCAGCGCGCGCAATGAACTTCGCGCGCAACGCGAACACATGGGCGCTCAGTCCGGCGCCCGCAAAACCAGCATGTTCGCCTCCCGCACGGACTACCAGATGACCGAAGAAGAAATCGCGGACTACGAGCGCCAGGAAAAAGAAGAAGAAAACCGCAAGAAGAAGAAACCCCAGGGCGGCGACTCCGGCCTCGGATAGTTGTTCCGCCCTTCGTCTCAATGTGGCGCCACCCTTCAGGCTGGCATTCCCCTCCGCCTCCGTCCGACCCTCCCGCCGCCAGTTTTCCACAGCCCAAGTGTTACCCTAAGTTTAAAATGCCTCGCGCAGTCTTTGTTCCTCTTGACACGGCAACTACGCAGCAATATACACATCTCCATCTTATAGCTGCCGAGAAGGCTCCGTGCTTGTCCCCCGGACATTGTGCTACGCTTTCGTGATTTCTCTGTTCTGCGTCTCGCTAGCGGCTCAGCAGCCTGCCGCCACGCCGACTCCCGCGCCGTCCCAGCGCGACCCGCAGGCCGTGGCCCTCGTGCAGAGGGCCGTCATCGCGATGGGCGGTGCAGCCCCTTCGGATTCCACCGCCACCGGCACCGTGACGATCGTGGCTGGCTCGAAAACGTCCACGGGCACCATTCATGTCCTGACGCGCGGCACGAGCCAGACCGCCGAGCAAATCACCGCCGATGCGGAAACCTCCTCGGTCACGTTTTCAGACGGCCTGGCCGCGACGGACGTCGGCTCCGGGCCCACGCAACTGCCACTTGAAGCGACCTACACGCGCCGGTCGGCCATCTTCCCCCTGCCGCTACTCGCCGGGATGCTCAGCAATCCAGACACTGCCTGTCAGTACCTTGGTGCCGACTCAGTGGGCGGCGCGCAAGCGCAGCACGTCCGCGTCTGGGACACTTTCGCTTCGACTCCATATTTACGAACCATCTCTGAGTACACGGCATTCGATTTTTGGTTCGACCCCTCCTCCGGCCTGCCGCTGAAAGCCTCCTACGAGCAACGCGACGCCGGCGGCTCCGCACCGAAGCTCCTGATGGACTTGCAATACTCGGATTGGAAAAGCCTCGGCAGCATTAAATATCCATCCTCGGTCCTCAAATCGGTAAACGGGACACCGTGGATCACGATCACCCTGCAAAAAGTTCAGCTTCAGACCGGCTTAACGGACAACAACTTCCCAGTCGGCCAAACCCCGGAGGTGCAGTGATGCGACGCATCGTTCTCCTCATCGCACTCCTTCTGGTTTGCGGGCGCGCCACCGCACAGAATACCGGTACCGGCATCCCTGCCTTCGGCTCCTTCACGAATGGCGGCTTCGATACGATCAACAACCAGAATCTGAACACCTACATCGCGATACCAATCGCAGCGAGCGCCGGACGCGGTATGCCCCTGAGTCTCGCTCTCGTCTATAACTCACTCATCTGGCAGAAGGTGAATGGTTCGTGGGCGCCTGCCACTGACTCCTCTGGCAACCCGACCTGGGGTTGGCAGAAGGACTTCCCGGCGGGCGGCTCCCTCTCCTACTCGACAAGCACGCACCTGGCAAAATGCGGTTCCAATTGGGCCGTCAACACGACGGTCAACAATGTCTCCTACAAGGACGTACTCGGCTCTGTTTTCCCGTTTCCGATCAACTACACCTACACCTCGTGCACGGGCTCATACAGTGGCACAACCGCTGGAAATGCAACTAACGCAAGCGGATACTACGGAGACGGAATCTCGTTCAAGGTCATCACGCCCGCGGGTGTCGTCGCACTCAACGGAACCGGCAACGCCGGAGACGCGAACGGCAACTACGTCACGAAGACGATTAACAGCGGCAACTCTTCTGAAGCGGACTGGACGGATTCGGTTGGGAACATCGCGCTTAAGATCACATACAATACGAGCCCAGCGAGCATTACCTACCAATTCCTCGATGGCACTGCAACGGGGGGTGTCCCGAACTATCAGACGATAACCCTCAAGCTCCAGAGCCTCAGCATAAAGACAAACTTCGGCTGTTCCAACGTCACGGAATTTACAGGCACAGCCACCGTGCCCTCCGAGATGGACATCCCGACCCCTGCCGGCGGCACCCTGAAGTATCTGTTTTCTTACGAGCCTACGCCCCAAAACTCCGGCTACTACACAGGGAGGCTCCAAGAAATTCAACTGCCCACGGGCGGCTATTACGAATACGCGTACGGCACGACCAACGACGGCATAAATTGCTCGGACGGCACCACGCTCAGCATGAATCGCGAAGTCAGTGACACCGTGAATGCCGCGACCTGGAATTTCGTTCGCAACACTTCAAACTCCACGACCACTGTCACCACTCCACAATTAGCGGACACCTTGGCTCCCAACGATACGGTCATCACATTCAACAGCAGCGGCCACGAAACGGTGCGACAGATTTACAGCAATTCGCCTGGTACGAATCTTCAGCGCACCATCAACACGACTTGGGCGAGCAACGGCACCCCCGCTACGCAAATCACGATTCTGCAAGACGCCACACCCTCGATTCAGTCCGAAGTTGACACCACGATCGATTCAAACGGTCTGCTCGATTCGATGTCGGAGTACGACTGGGGTACGGGAAGCCGTGGCGCCTTGCTTCGCACCACCACGCTTACGTACAACACATCAACAAACTACACCAGCCGAAACATCATCGACCTCGTCACGTCGAAGATCATCACGGACGCTCACGGTGCCGTTAAGTACCGGCAGAACATTACGTACGACGGCGTGACCCTCGGAAACTGCCCCCCTGGCGCTCTGCAACATGACGACACGAACTACCCCTGCACCATGAACTACCGTGGGAATCCAACTTCCGTGACCACCTATATCACCCCCGCCACTTCCTCCGGGCCCGTCACGAAGAACTTTTCCTACGATTTTTTCGGGAACCTTATCACCGCCCAGTTGAACTGCTGTCAGCAAAAGACCTGGACCTACACGGCTGCCGCCAACCAATACTCAGAGCCGTACGAAATCCAAAGCGGCACTTCTCCAACTCTGGCCACATACTTCGCGTATAACGCATACACCGGGCAGGTCCAAACCTCAGAAGACCCAAACAACCAGACCACGACGTTCTACTACGATTTCCTTCGCCGACTGATAAAGACCGTTCGCCCCGACGGCGCGCAAATCACCACCGCCTACGATGACGCCCATTTCACGACCACGGCGACCGCTCCGCTGGATTCCTCGCGCACAGTTCAGCAAATCGTGGTTGCAGATACGTTGGGCCGCCCGGTTACTACCACGGTCGAAGACGCCAGCAACAACGTCTATTCCATCGTCCAGACCAACTACGATCTGGCCGGACGAGCCTACCGCACGAGCAATCCGTACACGAGCTCGCCACAATACTGGACGACCGCCAGCTTTGACGCCCTTGGCCGCACGACGGCCGTCACGGCACAAGACAATTCGCAGGCGATGTATTCCTATTCCCTGCAAACCGTGACGGTCACCGATCCGGCGGGCAAACAAAGGGAATCCGTCGTGGACGGCGCTGGGCGGCTACTCACGGTCTACGAGCCTGACGTTACAACGCAGGGCAACCCGCTGACCGTTCCAACCACCTACACTTACGACGTGCTGGACGACCTGACCAAGGTCGCTTCAGGCTCGCTGCAATCCCGCGCTTATGGTTACGACGGTCTGGGGCGGCTCACAAGTTCAACGACGCCGGAAGCCGGACAAGTCCAATTTGCGTACGACAATTTCGATAATCTCACGCAGCGTACGGATGCCCGCAACGTCGTGACGAACTATTCCTACGATGGATTAAATCGGCTGGCTGGTGTCGCTTACACTATCCCCAGCGGCAGCGGAGTGCAGCAAGCCCCCAATTCGAGCACGCCCAACACCGTGTGCAACCCCGCCGGCGGCACGGCAAATTCCAACGTTTGCTTCTACTACGATCAGGGTGGCTCCTCAGCCTATGCACTGGGCCAATTGACGGAGATGGTGGACCCCTCAGGCTCCGAAACGTACTCCTACAATTTGCTAGGCGAAGAGACGCAACTTCAGAAGGTAATCGGCACCACGACCTACACCACGCAGTACGCCTACAACTCGGCGGGCGAACTGACTCAGGCCACCTACCCCTCCGGCCGCGTCGTGCAGCAGAGCGTTGACGCTATCGGCCGCCTGTGCGAGATCGCCACATCCACCACGGGTTGCAATACCTCCAGCAACCCCTTCGCCACTGCCTATGGCTACAATACCGCCATGCAGCTGACCGGATTCAACTATGGCAATGGCGTTGCAGCCAGCCTCGGCTACTCGACGGACGGTCGCCTGCAATTGACCTCGCTGGCATACTCGAAGAGCGGCACTACCCTGTTCGGCTTGAATTACTACTACAAGACAGATTCCACGCACTGCCCGAATGGCGCCTCGGGCAACAACGGCCAGATCCAGTGCATCTCGGACAGTGTGGATAGCGGCCGCAGCGTCGCTTATACCTATGACGCGCTGGCGCGGCTGAGCACGGCCTTGACGACTGGCTCAACGGGCTATCCGCAATGGGGCCTCAAGTGGACGTACGACCGCTACGGCAATCGCACTCAACAGCAAGCCACGGCGGGATCGAACCTCCCGCAGCCAAGCGTCACCGTGGACCCGGCGACGAACCACATCACCAGCACCGGCTACTCCTACGACCTCAGCGGCAACGCCACGAATGACGGCTTCAATACGCTCGCCTACGACGCCGAAAATCACGCCGTCAGCGTCAGCAACACCAGCGCATCCGCAACCTACACCTACGACGCCAACGGCCTGCGCGTCCAGAAAGCCGTGACGGGCGGGACCACGACGGTGTACATTTTCTCCGGCAGCAAAGTGATCGCCGAATACGATAACGGCGCCGCAGTCGGCTCGCCCTCGCGCGAGTACATCTATTCCGGCGGCGCGCTGCTCGCCAAGATCGAAAGCGGCGCGACGGTGTACTACCATCAGGACGGTCTCTCGGCGCGCGTCATGACGGATTCCTCCGGCAACAAGCTGACTCCAGGCGATCAAGGCCACTACCCCTTCGGCGAGCTGTGGTATCCGTCTTCGGCACTCACGAAGTGGCTGTTTACGACGTACGAACGCGACTCGGAGTCTGGCGGCAACGCGGGCAACGACTACGCCATGGCGCGCTACTACCGCGATGCTCTCGGCCGCTTCAATTCCCCAGACCCTCTCAGCGGCTCAACCTCCGACCCGCAATCGCTGAATCGCTACTCCTACACGGAAAACGATCCGATTGACTTCGCGGACTCTTCCGGTATGGCAAGGGGGTTAGTGGCCACTTGCGAAACGGACGAAGGCGACGGCGACTGCGGCGACGGCGGCGGCGGAACTTTCGGAGTTGGCTCATCACTCGACTTCTTTGATTGGCTGGGGTATCTCGCATCCCTCCCGCCGGACTCGATCGACTTTGATGAAAGCGGAAATATGACCCTCGAACCGCTGGGCGGGGAATCGTCCAAATACAACGGCAACGAGACTTTTTCGTTTTTCGCGTCTATCATCCCCAACGGCGGCGACATCGGAGCCTTCAATTTCGAGCCTTTCAACTCTCTCGACTTGACTGGCGGGTCAGGCGGTGACGGCCCCGGAGGCGGAGGCAATCCGGCAGGCTCCTCGACGCAGAAGAAAAACCCCCTCTGCGACACCTCCAACCCTAAGAACAAAACTTACATTGACTTCATCAATGCCCACTCTACAGACGCCCAAAACCTCGCGAACCAGCTGAACGTCCCCATTCAAGATGTCCTTGGGTTCTCTGCAGACGAATCCACGTTTGGAGCGAGCCGAGCAGCCACCCAGGCCAACAACTTCTTTGGCCTACATTCTCCGCAGCCGGGCCAGACAGGATCCATACCGGCATTGGGGAATCCAAACGTGAGTATAGCGGTTTTTCCCGGGCCAGATGGGTTCCTTTCGTCCGGCGAGGCCGTCGTCGCTCACTACGGGTCCTTTTTGAGCGGTGCGACGAGTACCGACGCCTTTGCAAGTGCGGCTGCATCCCACGGATTTGGGGTCGGAAACCCTGGCTATATCGCGGAGCTTAAGAATGTGATTGCAAACATTCAAGCAAGGCTTAACTGTCCACAGGTACAGCATCAATGAAAACATTAAGTGCGGTCACGACTATTTCGCTGCTTCTTTTGTCAACTTCAATCTCGGCACCAATGTTCTCGCAAGGGCCTTCTACAGAGCTCTCTTCGCGCAAGCTAACCGTAGACGAGGCGAGTGAGTTGGTGCAGACTGCGCTTGAAGAAGGAGGGGCAACAAATTTACCAGGATTTGGGGTGGAAACCGAACCCCCAAACCACGACTATCCGAACTTCTACTTTTTCGAAGCGATGTGGCACAATCCTGGAAAAAGCGCAGTAATTGGAAACTACGCTGTGGACTCTCGAACGGGAGACGTTTGGAATGCTGTAGTTTGCAAGGAAATGAAGTCCGCGGCTCTCAGGGCCAAGCAGAAGAAGATCCGTAAGCGCATAGGCCTATCCGACGAAGAATATGGGAGAATCAAGAAGCCGGGTCCCATGTGCTGACGCGTCTAGCTATCCTTCAACAAGACCTAAACCGAGCGTCACCGTCAGCGCAGCCACAAACCAAATCACGACCGCGGGCTACGCCTACGACGCCAGCGGCAACGCCACGAATGACGGCTTCAATACGCTCGCCTACGACGCCGAAAATCACGCCGTCAGCGTCAGCAACACCAGCGCATCCGCAACCTACACCTACGACGCCAACGGCCTGCGCGTCCAGAAAGCCGTGACGGGCGGGACCACGACGGTGTACATTTTCTCCGGCAGCAAAGTGATCGCCGAATACGATAACGGCGCCGCAGTCGGCTCGCCCTCGCGCGAGTACATCTATTCCGGCGGCGCGCTGCTCGCCAAGATCGAAAGCGGCGCGACGGTGTACTACCATCAGGACGGTCTCTCGGCGCGCGTCATGACGGATTCCTCCGGCAACAAGCTGACTCCAGGCGATCAAGGCCACTACCCCTTCGGCGAGCTGTGGTATCCGTCTTCGGCACTCACGAAATGGCTGTTTACGACGTACGAACGCGACTCGGAGTCTGGCGGCAACGCGGGCAACGACTACGCCATGGCGCGCTACTACCGCGATGCTCTCGGCCGCTTCAATTCCCCAGACCCTCTCAGCGGCTCAACCTCCGACCCGCAATCGCTGGACCGCTACTCGTACACGGAAAACGATCCAATCGATGGAGCCGACCCCAGCGGCGCCTGCTACGCGGCAGGCTGGGGATGGGTGTTTGCCGCCCACGACGTCAAGACCCTCTGCGCTCCCACTATAGAGAGAGAATTTCTCGGAGAAGTGGCCTTCGAGGACATGGATGCAATCATCGGGGAAAACGAGGACGGCTGGCTCTACAATCTGGCGGTTCTTGGCGAGTTCGACGTTTATGGCCCCCCCGTCTACACCGGCCCCAACGCCCCAGGAATTCATTTCACGCAAAAGACCTACCAAGATTGTGCTAAGCAAGCCTTTGGGAGCACTTCGGGCACGATACCGGGAACGAATAAATCTATTCCGAGTTACGAGGCGGCGCTGGATGTATATCAAGCTTCTACCCTCGTGGGCATTGACCCCTCGGTTGTCGCCGGCACGCTAGCTGCGGAATCCAACAGCAATCTGGCGATACCCAATAGCCCGAGGAATCCTAATGGGAGCGTGGATATCGGGCCCATGCAATTGAGCAGCCCCGGCAAGACCTCCGCCGGCTTCCAACAATTTATATCTGGTAATCCATTTGGAACAAACCTAGACCCAAACCAGTCATTTAATGGAAATGTTTTTGACAACATTTTGACGGGCGCAGCATACCTACAGTCGTTCGGTCCCAACAACTATGACCAGTATGTTTCTCCCAGCGGAGACCAAGCCCGACAGAACCTACTTGATCAATTAGACCCATCCTTCACCAAATTCTTTGATTGTCTGCACGCGCACTCCAACTAGGAGGGGAAAATGAGCGTTCAATTTTGCCGCGGAGCAATTCGTCGTGTTGGTAGTAGCGGCGTCTTCCCCCGCTTACATACAAGTTCGCGCACAAGCGAGATTGACAACAACTCGAACGCGCGAAGCGCAGGGAAGCGGCGATTGTCACGCATTCTCAGAACGGGTGCGCTAGCTCTACTAGCGCTAACTAGCGCGCCATTCCGCAGGAACGTGGGCTTAGCTCGGGCCGAGTCAATCCCCGATTCTGGTTTTTACATTGCTGTCGGCTACGCTAGACTTCAATCATCAGAGGACGTCTATGTTTTCGGGGCTACAAATCTGCCCGAAGGCTCAGTCTTGAACGTTGAAGTGGAGAACTATATAGGCGAGGGATCAACCATAACCAGCAAAGGCGCCGTCGCGAAGGTGGGTTCAGACCACCTGTTTCGCGCTGATCTCTTGCCAAAGAAGGGGGCGGAATTCAAGAACAACATGATCTGCAACATTATTTTTGCTTATAAGCCACAGGATCCGGTAGTTCAAACTGTGACGGGGACACACGGCGAGAGGCTCGGGGACCCCGCTCGCAATTCCCAAGTACTGACCGTCTCTGGAGGCCAGATCCTCGAAGCAACGACCGTGGTTCACGACTGAATGCGATCTACTTGGTAGGTGCCCGTACGGGTGGCGCGTGCGCTACTCGTGAAGTTCTCAGTCAACGCGCACCTGCGCTGGCGGGTGGCGCAGCCTTTGAATTTCCGGGTGGCCCACTTTTCGCGTGGAGCGCGAAAGGTGGGGCTCTTGATTCTTCATTTTCCGCCAGCGGCAACGCCACGAATGATGGCTTCAATACTCTGATCTATGACGCCGAGAATCACGCCGTCAGCGTCAGCAACACCAGCGCATCCGCAACCTACACCTACGACGCCAACGGCCTGCGCGTCCAGAAAGCCGTGACGGGCGGGACCACGACGGTGTACATTTTCTCCGGCAGCAAAGTGATCGCCGAATACGATAACGGCGCGGCAGTCGGCTCGCCCTCGCGCGAGTACATCTATTCCGGCGGCGCGCTGCTCGCCAAGATCGAAAGCGGCGCGACGGTGTACTACCATCAGGACGGTCTCTCGGCGCGCGTCATGACGGATTCCTCCGGCAACAAGCTGACTCCAGGCGATCAAGGCCACTACCCCTTCGGCGAGCTGTGGTATCCGTCTTCCGCCCTCACGAAGTGGCTGTTTACGACGTACGAACGCGACTCGGAGTCTGGCGGCAACGCGGGCAACGACTACGCCATGGCGCGCTACTACCGCGATGCCCTCGGCCGCCTCAACTCCCCCGACCCGCTCAGCGGCTCCATCGGCGATCCGCAATCGCTGAACCGCTATTCTTATTCTCGCAACGAGCCCATCGACCTGACCGACCCCAGCGGCGCATGTTACGAAGAGGGCTGGGGAGGGGCACTTGCATCGGTGCTTGGGGCCCATGGCGTCAAGACCCTCTGCGGTCCCGACGTGGGGAGAGTGCTTCTGGGCTACCTCGTTGATATTCAGTACGCCAGTTATCTCGTCGGAACGCCGGGCCCAGGTGACTCCTTCACGTGGAGCATGCTAATAAAGGTAACTGCGAGCGCGTCCCCCGTTTACGGCCTAGCTCTTCCTAACGGGCCCACTGGCGCGGCGCGCAGGCAAAGTACACCGTGAATCTGAAGGTGCTTAACGATTGCCTGAAAAGCCTGGGAATCAAGACAACGATAAATTCCTTCACACCGTCAACCCCAGGGGGATATGGCTCGGCCAGCGGAGTGGGGGAAGACGCCTTCACGCATGGTGGAAATACCGTGCCAATTACAGTGACGAACGATGCGAGCACCTACAACGCCGTCCAGATAACCGCGAGATGCCAAAAGCGACAAGTTTGCCGTCGGTTACACGGACCCTTTCCATCCTTATACCGACTACACTAACAATAACAATGACGCTTTCGGGACGGTGCGACACACAGGTATGGGAACTGGGGAACTCACTTTGGCGTATCCAGGCGGGTTCGCCCTTCATCCCCTGGCCGAAGCCCTGAGGAGGGACAGCTCCTCGATAATTGCGTCAAGGGCCACAATGGGATTCAACGTCAGTAGCTTGGAAAGCCGGGTGCGGGACCCAAGTCAGGGAGCCACTAATATGGAACGCCGAACCAATCTGGGACCGCACTCAAGGAGGATGAAGCTAAAGGCGTGCGCGCTGGTACTCCTGTCTCCGATGTTAGTCTGCGGACCAGCACACGCGCAAGGCGCCGCGGCGTCGCAGGGGCAACCGATCCGTCACAAGTTTACGGCGGGCCTCACAGGGCGAGCGCTCCCGAGTGGGGGAGCCTTGAGTGCCGGATATGCCGAAGCTACAGCTGAGGATGGGACTGTCGTGTACAGCTACGAGGAGACATACAAGTCGGCCAACGGCGCACGCGATGCGCTCGATAGATTGATAAGCCGCGCCTCCCGTGTCATCAAACAGGACACGAAGAAGGACCCAAAGCGGGGTGCCATCGGCGAGAGGGTTGAATTACTTTTCAGCGCTAAAGACAAGACCAGTACGCAAATAGTCATCGCTTGGACGGACGGGGCCCGGCTCATCCGTATCCGCTCCAAATCCCTGCCACTTTTGCTGGATTTTGAGAGTCAGGCCTACCCTTAAGGCAACGCGTGGCCTGCTCGCTTCCCGCCTGAAGCTGATCTGATGACGGCCGGGCGGGTGGGCGCGCCTTTGAATTTCCGGGTGGCCCACTTTTCGCGCTGAGCGCGAAAGGTGGGGGCTTCTGACATTTCATTCTCCGCCACCAACAACGCGACGAACGACGGCTTCAACACACTGGTGTACGATGCCGAGAACCACGCCGTCAGCGTCAGCAACACGGGCGCTTCGGCGACGTACACTTACGATGCGAACGGCCTGCGCATCAAGAAAGCCGTGACCAGCGGCACCACCACGGTGTACATTTTCTCCGGCAGCAAAGTGATCGCCGAATACGATAACGGCGCCGCAGTCACCTCGCCCTCCCGCGAGTACATCTACTCCGGCGGCGGGTGGCACAGCCTTTGAATTTCCGGGTGGCCTTCCCTCGCGGTTTTCGAGGGTAGGTCTTTCTTTCGCTCTCCTTAGATTGTGGGCGCCCCTCGATGAGAATGAACCGGGTGCGCATCCCTTCGAAAACGAAAGATCGGATCTTCCTGAATCGGGACAACTTACGCCGCTCACCCACGCACTCCATTCGAATACTAACCCAAGAATAAATCCGAAAAGCAGCCGCAAGAAATCCTCGGCTCCACGTTCAAAGCTCGGGTGTGCATTCCGGAAGGCGGAATCACTTGAGCCGAGGAGGCCCTATGCAAGGTACGACGCAATGTCAGGCGCAACGTCACACGACACGAAGACTTCTATTGGGTTTGGGAATTCTGGCAGCGGCATCGCTTTCCGCTGCTGTGCTGGGATTCCCCCCCCACACAACGGTCAAAGTTTCCGCCGCAGGCAAGACGGATTGGCGGCTCTCCCAGCCGGTCACCTACGAGAACCTCACGATCTTCCCCATCGTCAGTTCCGATTCAGCCGATACGCGCGGCTTCGAGACGCTGGACGAAGCACTCGCCTCGGGCGACGCCGTCGTGCGCGAGAGTGGCCACAGCGGAATGCACCGCTCGCGCGATTACGATCCGGGTCTCGACGAGCCGGAGTACGACGAAGGCGCGCAAGTGAATCAACTCGTGCTGGTCTATCGCGGCAAGCGGCCACTGCTGCTTCTCGCCGGCGAACTTCTGAGCGGCGGCAAGCAGGACCGCATCATCGGCAAGGATCGCATCGTGCCCGTCGGCGCGGGCCCGCTGCCCCTCGACGTTTTCTGCGTGGAGCACGGACGCTGGTCGGACAGCGATCAATTCACGGCCAGCACCATCATCGTGCATCCCTCGGTGCGCGAACGCGCCGCGGTGGATCAGGAGCAGGGCGGCGTCTGGGACGCGGTCCGCAGCGGCTCGACGGCAACCGAATCGCGCGGTATGGCGGGCAGTGCGCCGGAGGCTGCGCCGCCGGCATTTTCGCAGCAGAGAATCGAAAACGAAATTTCCACGAGCGCGCCGACCGAGTCCTACGACAAAATCTACGATTCACCGTCGTCCGGCGTGCCGGTCGCGAGTTTCACGGACGAAGTTCAACGGCGATTTGCGAAGGCAACGTCCGGAATCAAGGACGGCAGCGTCGTCGGGGTCGTCGTTGCCTATGGCGGCGAAGTGGCCTGGAGCGACGTCTTCGCCTCGCCCGCGCTCTTCCAGCAGTACTGGCCGAAACTCCTGCGCAGTTACGTCGTCGAAGCGTTGTCACGCCCGCAAACGCACGAGCACGCCTCGCTCGATGACGCGCAGGAATTTCTCCAGCACCTGGACGGGCGGGTGAATACGGAGAGCGAGCCCGGCGTCTATCGTTGGACTGAAATCACCCAAGCCCACTACGTCGAGATCTCACTCGAATCCCTGGAGCCCGCGCAAATCAAATTGCACTGGCTCAAGATTCATCGCACAAGCTGAACCTGGCTGCGGTCCGGCGTCGCGGCGAGGAGTTCCGCGACGCTGCGGCCGAGCGCCGGATGGAGAAGTCCCGGTGCGATTTCCGCCAGCGGCGTCAGCACGAAGCGGCGCGCGGCTAGGCGCGGGTGCGGGATCTCGAGTCCCGGCTGGCACAGCACTAAATCGCTGTAGAAGAGGATATCGAGATCGATCGTGCGCGCGGCGCCAGGCAACGATCGCACGCGGCCCAGCGAGCGTTCGACGGCGAGCAGTGCATCGAGCAGCGAATGCGGCGTCAGCGAGGTCTCTGCTTCGACGACGGCGTTCAGGAACCAAGGTTGCGCCGTCCGTTCCGTTGCCGCGAGCGACGCGGGCGAAACGTCCACCGGCTCGGTCTCGTAGAGCGACGAGCGGCGCAGCACGCGAACGCCGGCAGCAGGAAGCGCGCGAATTGCCTGCTCGATGTGCGCGGCGCGGTCGCCGAGATTCGAGCCGAGCAAGAGATAAGCGATTACTTCGGACGACTCGCCGGGAACGTTCTTCGTGAACGACATTGGAAAATCCATGCCTGCCGCCTGCCTGCCGGTAGGCAGGGCAGGCAGGTCTCAGAATAGATGCGGTTGGCCTGGCCTACCGGCAGGCAGGCTTCGGGGCGCCTCAATGCCGAAGTGTTTGTACGCGAGAGCGGTGGCGACGCGCCCGCGCTGGGTGCGGTCGAGCAGACCGAGCTTCATCAGATAAGGTTCGTAAATTTCTTCGATGGCGTCTTCCTCCTCGCTGAGCGAGGCGGCGATGGTGTTCAGTCCCACAGGCCCGCCGGAATATTTCTCCATGATCGTCATCATCAGGCTGCGATCCACATCGTCGAGGCCGTGCTCGTCCACGCCGAGCATCTTCAAGGCTTCGCGCGCCACGTCAGCCGTGATGCGGCCATCCGCGCGCACTTGGGCGAAATCGCGGACGCGGCGCAGCAGGCGATTCGCCACGCGCGGCGTGCCGCGGCTACGTCGCGCGATCTCTTCGGCGCCCGTGTCGTCTACGTCGATGCCTCAGAATTTTCGCCGAACGGCGCACGATCTCGACCAAATCTTCCGGCTGGTAGAAATCGAGGCGATGCACGATGCCGAACCGCGAGCGCAGCGGCGCGGTCACCAGACCCGCGCGCGTGGTCGCGCCAATCAGCGTGAAGCGATTCAATTGAAACGGGTGAATCCGCGCGCCCGCGCCCTGGCCGACGATCAAATCGATGCGGTAATCCTCCATCGCCGGGTAAAGAATTTCCTCGACGGCGGGCAAGAGGCGATGAATCTCATCGAGGAAGAAAACTTCGCGCGTGTCGATCGAAGTGAGAATCGCTGTGAGATCGCCTTTGCGTTCCAGCAGCGGCCCGGAGCTGGTCTTGATGTTGACGCCCAGCTCGTTGGCCAGGATTTGCGCGAGCGTCGTCTTGCCCAATCCCGGAGGGCCGTAGAGGAGCACGTGATCGAGCGCTTCGCCGCGCGTGCGCGCCGCTTCAATCGCAATCGCGAGATTCTCTTTCAGCCGCGCCTGGCCGATGAAATCGGCGAGCTTCTGCGGGCGAACGCTCGCCTCGATCCGCGCGTCCTCGTCGAATGCTTTACCCGAAACGATTCTGTCGTGACTCTCTTTCATGGCGTCATGTTTAAGCGAATACGTTCAAAAAGCGGGCGGAGACAAGCTCCGCCCCTACAACTGCGTTCACGCCTTCATGCTTCACCGCTCGCGGTCCGCACGCCCTTCTGCGCCGGGGAACTCAATTGCTGCAGCGCCGCGCGAAGCAACGATTCAAATGTCTTCCCCGTCGGAGCGCTGCCTGCATTGCGCTCGACATCTTCCACCGCAGCTTCTGCCGCGCGACGATCGTAGCCCAAATTCAGCAGCGCGGAAATCACGTCGCCCGCCGGGCCCGTGCGGCTCGGCGCAGGCTCGGATTCCGGCGTCTCCATCGCAGCAAGTTTGTCGCGCAGCTCAACGACCATGCGCTCGGCCGTCTTCTTGCCCACGCCGGGGATGCGCGTGAGGCGCGGCAAATCCCCGTGGCGGATCGCCGGAACCAAATCGTCCGCGCTCATGCCGGAGAGAATTTTCACGGCCAGCGTAGGTCCCACACCCGAAACGGAAAGCAGCGACTCGAACAGATGCTTTTCGCGCGCGGTGAGAAATCCGTAGAGCGCGAGCGAGTCCTCGCGCACGTGCGTGTGGATGAGCAGCGAAATCTCGTCGTGCAATTCGCCAATCGCATAAAAAGTAGAAAGCGAAATGCTGACCAGGTAGCCGACGCCGCCGACATCCACAATGACCTGGTTCGACCGCTTCTCGGTGAGTGTACCGCGGAGTTGCGCAATCATGTTTGTGTGCGACCGCGATTCAGCCGGAGCGAGTGTATTCTCAAATGAGTCGGTACACGAGATTATTCATTGACCCCGCAGGCGTGTCAACGGCAGCGAAGTGACTAAGAAACGCTCGCGACGGCTGACGACGTTCATTCTTCAGCCGATAATTGCATGTTAAACTGGCGCTCAGTATGGGCATCGGCTTCGTTCTAATTATCTGGGCCATTGTGGGCACCATTCTGGCTGGCCTTGGAATGTTGGTCCTCGGAGGTGCGGCGGCGCTCTTCACGCGCGGCGTGACCACTGGTCGTTGGAAACCGATCCTTGTGGCAGGCTTGTTTCCATTTGCTTGCCTTGCGTGGGCCGGCGGGCTCTTCGTATTCCAGGCGATCATCAACGACGTTGTGTTCCACCGTGATCCTGGCTTGGGAGACACCTGGTACTGTCCGCTTCCCAACGGTTATGCGCTCATGATGATCGATCTAACTGACAACGGCTGGGTGTACAACCCAAAGACCCAGCCTGGGAGTGGTGTCGGAGAACAGGAAGATGCCATTGCCGGTGTCCGCGTGGTGCAAGTGGCAGGACGTTTTATTCTTGGCGGCGCGGACAGCCAGTCATTCCAGGATTCGGGTGAAGATAGCACTCGAGTTGACAGCTACTTTCTGATGGATACGGAGACTGGAAAGCGAACGACATTTCCGACCCAAGACTCACTTCGTAATGCAGCCTCGCAACTGGGGATTCAACTGAATCTGCAGCCCATAGATAGCGTCTACTCCAAGTATCGGTTGACGTGGTTTGACGCTTTCGTAGGGCTCCTGCTGTTTGCAGCCCCGTTGCTCGCTCTTGGGTTGTTGGTTCGGTGGATTGTGCGCCTGCGAAGGACCCGGCGCATATCGCTCCAGCCAACGAGACATGGAGCTGACGGATGAATGAATCCAGACTAATCCGCATCCTAGTCATCTTCGCGGTTTTTGCCACGGTTTGCGTCGCCTACGTCCGGCTTTTTGGCACTCAAACCCTTGACACATTGGAAGCTCGCGATCTGGCGCGAAAAGCGCCTTTCGTGAGGGAACGCCCTACGAAACTCTCGGACTTATCCGTTTCGCACGCGGTGGGCAAGAAGCTTTCCTACTTCGGTTATGGGTTCGAGGTTCCGTGGAACGACATGGATGAGGGGAAATGCCGAATCATTGGAGGAAACAAAGCGATCATCGCATTTGGCTCCGGCAACGTTCTTTCCGTGTGGAGCGGTCCACCGCACGAGTTCGTGAACGGCGTGCTGTCATACTCGAAAGTTGATCGAGAATCGTTTCGGCGGCTCTACGGTGACGAGGTAGCGAACTCAGACTATTCGTTTCAACGTCTCATCCTAGAGACTGCGCCGGACACAATCACCCCATTCATTTCGAAGAGACAGGCAGCTAGCCAGTTCTGGTTGCTTTTCTTAAAGGGAATGTCCTCACCAAGTAGTGCCGCATCGGGCATCTTTGAGGTGAGCGCAGGTGAATTCAAAGGCTTTCAATTCGGACTACCACAGAGTTCACCACATGGGTTTGACGTGGAGCTTTTCTCGGACGACGGTTCCCTCGATTTCATCTTCGGCCAAAAGGTGAACGGTCCGACAACCATTACGCAAGCCGACATCAACCGCATCTTGCAGACGCTCCGTAAGGTTCCGACAGTGCCAGCGGCTCTGAACCGCTAGATTTTTCACTGCGCTGCGCGGCACAAACAGCCGCGCAAACCGCTTCGTTCAGAATGACAACTGGTCGCACTCGGTTCTGAAGGCGACGCCACAGCCTGAAACAACAGCCGCAGAGAGCTAGGAATCGGGAGTTAAGTCTTGCGTTCCGGGCCGAAGATGGAGAGGCGGTGACCGTCGGGATCGGCGAAGTTTGCGGCCCACATGGGGCCCGAGACGTTGCGCGGCTCCTGCGTGAAGGCTACGCCGCGCGTGCGCAGGGCTTCGTAGGCGGCGCGGACATCTTCGACTGGAAAAATTACCTCGGCGTCGCCGGGGCCTGCACCCAGGGCTTTCGCGAGCGGCTCGCTCACCACCAGCGTTACGCCGCCCGCTTCGAAGAATGCGAAGCCGGGGAATTCCGTTTGCAGTTTTAGGCCGAGCAGGTCGCGGTAGAAGGCGACTGCGCGCGCGACGCTGGCCACGCCTAGCATGACGATTCCGATTCTGGTGAGGGGCGATGGGGGAAGGGTCATGGCGCTGTACCTCCCTATGCTAACGCGGCCATCCGCGAAGCACCGCGGATCGGCGGGCGGAGCGGGTGGAAATCAAAGCGGCGTCGAGCCGCCGCACTCCACATGGGCGGAGACAAGCTCCGCCCCTACAAAAACGTCCAGGAGCGCATCACTTCGCGCCGTCAATAATCTCCACGGCGTCGATGATGCCGATGACCGCGGAATCGATTGGGGTGTTCGGGCGGCCGACCGAGGACGCGGCGGAAAAACCTTCGGTGACGGTCAGGACGCGCTCGCCGATGCCGGCGTCCACCGCATCGAGAGCGAGAAACGGGTCCCCGCGATCGCTGCCATCGAGATTGAGCGGCTGCACAACGAGAATCTTACGCGCTTCGTGCGAGGGCGCTTTTTGCGTAGCGACCACATCGCCGATGACGCGTGCGATCAGCATGGCTTAACTCCGCGGCCCGGCCGGCGCGGGCGCGGGGATATTCACCCGGTCCACGCTGGCGACGATGGTGGCTTCGGTGGGAACGAGATCTGGCAGAAACGGGAAGCTGGCTTCGCGGCCACGGCAAAAATAAATCTTTTCGCCTACGCCGGCGCCGACCGTATCGATTGCCACCACCGGCTTGCCTTTATCGCGTCCCTGGCGATCGAGCGGCTGCACGACGAGCAGCGTCTTGCCCTCGAGGGAAGCGTTCTTCACCGTGGCGACGACCGTGCCGATGACGCGCGCGAGAATCACCGGCTCACTTCCTGCGCGCGGCGGCGAGTTCGCCTTCGTGCTTCGCGTCGAGGTGCACGGTGTCCACGATGCCGACGATCACGGCGTCCACGGGGCGATCCTTGCATTCGGCGGCGTTGCGCGCGGAGCCGCCGGTCACGATCAGCACCGTTTCGCGAAAGCCGGCGTCCACAGTATCCACCGCGACCAGGTAGCCGGGTTCATCGGCGCCTTCGGGGCTGACCGGTTTTACGACGAGGAGCTTCTTGCCTTCGAGGCGCGGGTCTTTTCGCGTCGAGACCACGGTACCGACAATGCGCGCCAAGATCATTTCAAGTCTTCAAGTGGACCGAAGAAAATTCCGGCACCCGACACTTCGGGGAAGTGTGCGGCGCCAGCCAGAGCGGCGTCGCGGGTCAGCGACCGGCGGCGACCAGGGCCGACTTCCCGATGGGCAGCACGTCTTCGAGCGACTGGTGCGGCCGCGGGATGACGTGCACCGAAATCAGCTCACCCACGCGGCGCGCGGCGGCTGCGCCGGCGTCGGTGGCGGCTTTGACGGCCGCGACGTTGCCGCGGACCATCGCCGTCACGTAACCGGAGCCGATTTTTTCCCAGCCGACCAGCGTCACTTGGGCCGCTTTCACCATCGCGTCAGAGGCTTCGATCATCGCCACCAGGCCGCGGGTCTCTACCATGCCGAGTGCTTCACCCATTCGCTTTCCTCCAGGCCGGCGAGGCTTTCGCTAAGCGGCGGAAGTTGCCGGCGCTGCCTGAGTACCCATTTCTGAGCGGGCTGCAAGTACAGCCCCTACCCGTTCTCCCCGGAAACTTCAGCGTCGCGCGCGATCGTTGCGTAGCGCTTCTTCGATGAGCGCTTCCAGCTCCGCGCGCGTCATCGTGACGCGCTCCTGCGCTTCCTCATCGGAATCGTCGCTCGACGTTTGAATCGGAACATTTCCCGTCAGCCCGGGCTGCCCCGGCTGCGAGAGGCCGTACCGCCCGCGCGCTGCGAGCAATTTTTCCACATCGCTGCCAGAAAGCAAGGATTGTTTCCCGAGAATCTGGGTGACCAGCGCCACGCGCGCGTATTGTTCCACTAGTTCCATCCGGTAAAAGGCGGTGAGGAGGTCCCGCCCGCAAGTGACGGCGCCGTGATTGGCGAGCAGGATGGCGTCGTGATGCGGCACGAACGGCGCGAGGGCATCGGCGAGTTCGGGCGTACCCGGCGTGCCGTACGGCGCCACCGGAACCGCGCCCAACGAGACCACCATTTCCGCGAGCAACGCTTTATCGAGAGGCGCGTGCGCCGCCGCGAATCCGCAGGCCACCGGTGGATGCGCGTGGACGACCGCGTTGACGTCCGGCCGATTGCGATACATCAGCAGGTGGATGCCGATTTCGGTGGAGGCTTCGTCTTCGCGCGCAAATTCGCGCCCTTCGAGCTCGGCGACGACCATGCCCTGGGGCAGGAGCGCGCCCTTCGAGCGAGCTCGCGGAGAAATCAAGATGCGGCCGGGATCGAGGCGCACCGAAACATTGCCCTCGGTGGCCACCACGAAGCCGCGATCCTGGAGCCAACGTCCGGCGATGCAGATCTCGCGGCGGTGATCCGCTTCAGCCTTGGCGTGACCGGGTGAAATTCCGTTTAGTTCCATAGAGGCGGAAAGCGCAGAGCACGGTCGCTTCTGGCCGCCGCCTGCGGGGCCGATTCGGAGGGAACCGCGTGCGCTGCGAACATCCTGTTTAGCCGAGGCGCGGAGAAAAATCCAGCATTAACTTGGCCCGGGTTCCCCGATTACGCGTAAATGCCGCGTAGCTTCAGCACGGAAGCGACGCGATCGATCGCCAAGATATAGGCGGCGATGCGATTACTCACGCTGTGGACTTCGGCGTAGCGGACGACTTCGTCGAAGCTGTGATCCATCACGTCTTTGAGGCGCTCGTTCACTTCGCGCTCGCGCCAGAAGTAGCCCTGGCGATCCTGCACCCACTCGAAGTAACTGACCGTGACGCCGCCCGCGTTGGCCAGGATGTCCGGAATGACGAAGATTCCTTTTCCGTCCACGATTTCGTCGGCCATGGCCGTGCAAGGACCGTTGGCGCCTTCGCACAAGATGCGCGCCTGGAGGCGATGCGCGTTTTCGGTAGTGATTTGATTTTCGACGGCGGCCGGTACGACGATGTCGCACGGCTGGAAAAGAACGTCCTGCGGAGCAAGGTGCGCGCCGCCGCCCGGAAATTCCGAGAGCGGCCGGCCCACGCCATGAACCCAGTCCATGAGTTTCGGCACGTCGAAACCATTCTCGTTGTAGAGCGCGCCGGCGACGTCCGCGACGCCCACGATTTTGTAGCCGGACTGATGCATCAGCAGCGTGGCGATGGAGCCGACGTTTCCGAAGCCTTGCACGATCACGCGCGTGCTCTCGCGCTTCAGGCCGAGCTTCTCGAGAGCGCGGTCGCGAACCATGAGAATGCCGCGGCCGGTGGCCTCGCGGCGGCCGCGCGAGCCGCCGATATCGATGGGTTTCCCCGTCACGACGCCCGTGACGGTGTGGTGGTAGTGCATCGAGTAGGTGTCCATGACCCAGGCCATGGTCTGCTCGTTGGTGCCGAGGTCGGGCGCGGGAACGTCGCTCTCCGGGCCGAACCAATCGGAGAGTTCGGCGGTGTAACGGCGCGTGATGCGTTCAACCTCGCCGGGCGAAAGTTTGCGCGGATCGCAGACCACGCCGCCCTTTGCGCCGCCGAAGGGAATATTTACCACGGCGCACTTCCACGTCATCCAGCTCGCCAGGGCGCGCACTTCGTCGAGCGTGACGTCCGGCGAGAAGCGAATCCCGCCCTTGCCCGGCCCGCGCACTTTCGAGTGCTGCACGCGATAGCCGATGAAAACTTGCAGCCGCCCGTCGTCCATCATCACCGGGATGTAGACGGTGATCTCCTTGTTCGGGTAGCGCATGAAGCGATACAGCCCGTCTTCAAGACCGATGCGGCGCGCAGCGGCTTCAAAGCGTGCCTCCGCCGATTCGTAAATATTCAATTCATTGTGCGCGATGAGCGTGGTCATCAGGAATCTCCGTGGGCGGCAGGGTCGGAGAAGAATGCCGCACG
>CAWCYS010000007.1:0-12422 GCA_963799715.1 Terriglobia bacterium
ACGCTGGCGCGTCCGGGTGTCGGTCTGGTCCGAAAAGCTGTCCTCGGACGCTCACAGCGATAGCGAGGTGATCCAATGCCGCGCCGCAAGATTTCACTCTGGATGGTCGTTCTAACTGTTGCTTCGAGTGCTCTGGCCTTTGCGCTTGCCGCGCAAGACTTCGGCACGGCGCCAGTGTCTGTCAAGGTTCTTGTAACAGTGACGAGTAAAGTGCAAGCCCCGCCCCCCGAAGTGCCGAAGGACGCTGTCTCGATTCGCTTGGACGGTCAAAGTCTGCCCGTGGAAGATTGGGAGTCCGCTTCACAAGACGGATCGCCGCTCGCATTGATCATCGATGTGGATGATTACCTGGAAGCATCCTTCGGCGGCGCGCTGGAAGACATCCGTCCGTTTATCCGCGCGCTTCCCCCTGACGCGCTCGTTGAAGTCGCTTACTCCGGCGTGATTTTGCAGCCGTTCACGACTGTGCATGAGGCCGCCGCCGAGGCCATACGCATGCCTCTCGGGCCCGCCGCCCTGCCAGTCGACTGCTCGTCCGGCGGACGGCCCTGCGCCTCGCCAGGCATTTGCGACGGACTGACTGAGCTGGAGAAGCATTGGCCCGCCGAGGCAGAGCGGCGGGAGGTCTTGTTCATTGGCGAAGGAGGCTACTGTGCTGGTAACCCCGATTTTGCGGATCTGATCGATCGCTCCCATCGCCAGGGGGTCTCCATCTTCACGATCTACGCAACCGGCCGCGGCCGGGGTTGTCTTCAGACCGTCTCGGACGAAACGGGCGGTGAAGCACTGATCGGTCTCCCTTCCACGGCCCCGTTGAAGCCTTACTTGGACCAACTGTCCACGGACTTGCGCAATCAATACTTTTTGACATTCGAGGCCGTCGGGGGTTACAAGATCTTCACCTCGAAGTTACAAGTAAACGCGAAGCTACCGGACATTGTAGTCCACGCGCCAATTCACGTGGATGTGCCCGCAAGCCCTGCGGAGCCGTAGCTTACGCGCCTTCTTTTCCAGGTCGGGGAATTTGCAAATCGTCGCGCGGGGAAATTCATTTGGAGGATTCGCCGCCTTGAAGAGGTAAAACTATGCCCTATTGCCGCAATATCCGTCTTGCGATCTTCTCCTTTCACACGATGACTGCTCTGCCGGTCGCGCTTGCCGTCTTCGGTCTTCTCGCGGCGCCGAGCGCGCCCCGAGCGCAGAGCAATGCCGACCATACGGTTCCCCTCAGCGTTCTCGTCACCATTGCCAGCAAGACGAATGACCCGCCGCCCGCAGTCACGAAAGATGACGTCTTCGTGCATCAGGACAATCAAACGCGCAGAGTCCTCGATTGGGTGCCGCTTTCCCAAGGTGGCGCGACTCTCGACTTAGTCGTGTACATCGATGATTCCATGGACCAGTCCGTCGCGATTCCTTTGATGGACGCGGCCGGATTCATCCGGGCGCTCCCGCCCAACGCGCGAATCGAAGTAGCGTACTCACTTTCGGGACGGCCCCAAATCGAGCAACCATTCACCACCGATCGCGAGGCGGCCGTCAAAGCCCTGCACATTCCGATCGGGCGCTCCACCGGATCCTATGGTCTGTACTCGGGGCTCGCCGAATTCATTAACGGCTGGCCGGAAGACGCCACGCGGCGCGAAATCCTAGTCATCAGCGACGGGATCGATTTGATGCGCGGATTTTCACAATCGCTGCCGGATGAGAATCCGGACTTGGGTGGGTTGACCAAACTCCTGCGCCGCGAAGGCATTGTCGCCTTCACAATCTTTGGGAATGGCGGCAGCCGCGTGCTCCATGGACAGGCTATGACCAGCGTAGGCCAAGGCTGTCTTCAATACCTCTCGGACGAAACGGGGGGCGAAGCGTTTCTCGGCGTTTCGACTGCGCCTTCGTTCACCCCATATTTGACGCATGTTTCCCAGGACCTTGCCAACCAGTATCTCCTGACGTTCGAGGCCGCCACGGCGAAGAACAACAAGCCGCAACCCTCGAAATTGCAGGTGGGCGCGGAAATACTCGGGATCGTGATCCATGCGCCTGCCCATGTAAGCGTACCGGCCGCCGCCGCGCCCTAGGGTTCGCCTGTCCGAAGGAGCAATGCCTTTTTCGTCAGTTGGAGAATCGGCCTTCTAGATTTTCTGCCTCAGGAATGCTAACAATCAAGCAACCGGGTGTGCCGGAGTATGCCGACAATCTGCACCGCGACAGGATGCAAGAGCGAGGTCCCCGCCGCCCTCGAGGCGGAGAAGATCTGCGTGCTCCATTTCACGATGGAGGTGGAGCGCTCGTGTTCCGAGATGCGCCGCGAAACCGCGCTCGGCAACGCGCCGCGCGAGCGCCAGGTGGAAATCATCCGCTACATCGCCGAACGCGGCGAACTGCTGGCGCGCGCCACCACCAGCGGCCTGCATCTTTCCGATGAGCTGAAGGCGCGGGCGCTGAGCACCTTTCTGACGCTCATCAATCTTCGCGAGAATCTCGACCGTGCCGCCTTGCGCGCTCCGGTCGGCCGCACCGCCGGCCGCTGACCGTGTTAAGTGGGACAGGCACTCCTGCCTGTCCTCTTCTCTCCGAATGGCGCAGACACGCTTATTTGTGCGTATTTCAGTTCCCGATATACCGCGCGTAGAGTGAGCGCGCCGTGGCGGGGTCGCGCGTGCCTTTGATGATGGCGCGGCCGTCGGCGAAGACGGTCAGCTCGTAGGGAGGGACGCGGCAGCGCAGCAGAAAGGAATTCTGCCGCACGTCCGAAGCGGTGGGCGCGAGGCGGCGCTCGAGTTCCGCGAGATCGATTTGCCGGCGTCGCTCGTGAATTTGCACGGAGTCGCGACCGCACATGGTTACGTGGGGCTGCGCGTCGCCTTCCAGGTAGATCAAGTCTCCGCGCGCGCAAGCGCGGCAGTTCGAGCGGCGCGCCACGCGGATGGTCTGCGAGCGTCCACTCCAAACGTCGAGCGAGAACAGCCTGCCGTCCGAATTGTCCGGCGCGTCGGCGGGCCGGCTGAGGATGCGGATCGCTTCCGCGGCTTCGAGCGATGCGATCGCCGTCGCCGCCGGTGCCAGCACGCCCACCGTGTCGCAGGTTTCTTCCGCGCCCGATGCCTGCTGCGCGCCGGGCGAATCGCTCTCCGCTTCGAGAAGGCAGGCGAGACATGCTGTCTTGCCTGGACGAATCGACATCGTCACCCCGTAGCTCGCGACGGCGGCGGCATAAATCCACGGCACGCTGAGATAGATGGCCACGTCATTCAGGAGAAGACGCGTCTCAAAGTTGTCGGTTCCATCGAGCAGCAAGGGAAAGCCGCCCAGAAGCTCTCCTGCGTTCTTCGGTCCGAGATCGGCGACGATGCCCTCGACATCCACATCGGAATTGATCTCACGCAATCGCCGCTCGGCGGCCACGGCCTTGGGAAGGTTTTCCAGTGCGTCGGCTTCGGTGAAAAGCGTTTGTCGCTGGAGATTCGAAGCTTCCACGAAGTCGCGGTCCACAATGCGCAGCCGCCCCAGTCCCGCGCGCACCAGTAAATTGGCGGCCGCGGTCCCCAGCGCGCCGCAGCCGACCAATACAGCGGATGAGGCGCGCAGGCGCGCTTGCCCCTCCTCGCCGATTTCGGCGAAGAGAATCTGCCGCGAATACCGCTCGTTGAGTCTCGGATCCATTCGCTTCCGACCCATGATAGCGCCGAAACTCGGCCGGGAAGAATGGGCAATGCGTCCCGGAGCCTGTGCTAACCTGTTTAATCGTGAATCGTTATGCAGAATGTGCTCAGAATCATGGGACGGACCGCCGTGTGGCTCCTGGCCCTTGGCTTAGGTACGGCCTGTGCCCAGGACCGTCCTGCCGCGCCGCCACCAGAACCGCAGCGTATCGTGGCCATTCGCGTGGTCACGGAAGCAGGCGCGGTTCTTGAAGAAAATCCCGCAGGACTGACCCTCCAGCCCGGCCAGACCTACACCCTCGACGCGGAGCGAGACACCTTGCGCGAACTGTTTCGCTCGGGCCGCTACGCGGACGTCCGCGCTGTGCTGACTCCTATCGCTGGCGGCGCGCGGCTGGATTACGTGGTGCAACAGAATTTTTTTATCAGCCAGGTGCACGTCACCGGGCTCCGCGAACCGCCCAGCGAAGCGCTGGCGGTGGCCTCCTTGCGGCTCGCGCTCGGAGAGCCGTTCCGCCAGAGCGATCTGAACGATGCGCTCGATCGCCTCCGCCAGACCTTGGAGGACGATGGTTTTTACCAGCCGCAGCTCGCGGTTCAACTTACGCCGCGTCCGGAGACCCTGCAGATGGACGTCACGGTGAACGTCGCTCCAGGCGTGCGCGCGAAAATCGGCGCGCTGACGGTTACGCCCGCATCGGGTCCGGCCGTTCCCGGTTTGCGCGCTCACTTGAGATTGAAATCCGGCCAGGAAGTGACCTCCGAACGTCTGGACCGCGCGACGACGCGTCTGCGCGACTGGCTCGTCAAGCAAGGCTACCTCGGCGCCCGCACGACGATTCGGCGCGGCACGTATGACGCGGCGGCGGACACCATTCCAATCGAAGCTCTCGTCACCGCGAATTTGAAGGTGCGCCTCGCGGTGGACGGGGCAAAGATTTCTCAAGGCGAGCTGCGAAAGCTTCTGCCGATTTACGAGGAAGGGGCCGTGGACGAAGATCTGCTCCAGGAAGGGCGCCGCGCCATTCGCGATTATCTCGGAACCCAAGGCTATTTCGACGCGACCGTGAACTACGCCGTCGGCCCCGCCGCGCAAGGTGAAGCCGCGCAGCAGATTACGTACACAGTGGACCGCGGTTCGCGGAAGCGGCTGGTCGGCCTCTCGTTTGACGGCAATCGTTACTTCAATGACGACTTGCTGCGCAGCCGCCTCCGCATCGAGCCCGCGAGCTACGCATCGCGCGGCCGGTTCAGCCGCGAGCTTCTGGATGGAGACGCCGCCTCGATTCAATCTCTCTATCAGGCGAACGGTTTTCTGGACGCGCGCGCGCGCGGCGAAATTCAGGAGAACTATCGCGGCAAGTCGGGGGATCTGTTCGTCGCCTTCCACGTGCAAGAAGGAGCGCAGACGCGCGTCGCCCAGCTGGATCTGGAGGGCAATCACGCGATCCCGACCCAGGAACTCCTCTCGGTAATCGGCACATCGGCGGGACAGCCCTACTCCGAATTCAACGTGGCCGGCGATCGCGACAATATTCTTGCGCTTTACTACGACCAGGGATTTCCCGAGGCGCGATTCACGAGCCGGTCGGAAACCGTTCCGCCCGCGCACCCCGGCGATTTGCCGGGAGTGAAGCTGACCTACACCATCACCGAGGGCACACAACTCGAAGTGACGCGCGTTTTGGTTAGCGGCTTCTCGCACACGCGCGAGGGAATCATCCGGCGGCAAGTGAGCATCAAAGAGGGCCAGCCGCTGTCTGAAGGCGCCGTCGTCGAAACACAGCGGCGGCTTTACAATCTGGGAATTTTCAGCCGCGTCGCGATCGCGCCGCAAAATCCCGCCGGCGACGACCCCAACAAGACGGTCGTCGTGCTTGTGGACGAGGCGCGGCGATACACCCTGGCGTACGGCCTGGGCCTCGAAGTGCAGCGCGTCGGCAACCCTTCTTCCGGCCCTACCGGAACGGCGCTGAATTTCAGCCCGCGGGTCACGTTCGAGATCACCAAAGAGAATCTCACCGGCCGCGCCGATACGCTCAGCTTTAAGATTCGCGCCAGCACGTTGCAGGGCCGCGGCCTGCTGAGTTACACCTCGCCCAACACGTTTGGCCGCTCGGATTTCAATTTCCAGGTGAACCTCTACGCGGACAAAACACGCGACATCCAGACGTTTACCTCGACACGCTACGAAGGCTCGACGCAGCTTTCCGAGCGGCTTTCCCCAGCGAGCTCCTTCATCTATCGCTACTTCTATCGACGCGTGCTCGCCAGCGATCTGCAAGTGGAGCCCGAAGAAATTCCGCTCTTTAGCCAGCCGACACAAGTTTCAGGCTTTGGCGTTACTTGGTTGTACGACCGCCGCGATAACCCCGCGGACGCCAGCCGCGGCCAGTTCGACAACATTGACGTCAGCATCGCGTCGAAATCGCTCGATTCGAGCGCGAGTTTCCTGCGCGTCTTCATGCAAAATTCAACTTACCTGCCGATTGGCCGTTACCTCGTTTTTGCGCGTTCTACCGTCTTCGGCGTCGAGACGCCTTACAGCACGACGCTCTCGGACGAAATCCCGCTGCCGGAGCGGTTCTTCGCCGGAGGCGGCGCGTCGTTGCGCGGTTTCGGCTTGAATCAGGCCGGCCCGCGCGATCCGCTGACCGGTTTTCCCGTCGGCGGATTGGCGCTGGTGCAATTCAATCAGGACTTGCGTTTCCCAATGCGTCTGCCGTGGATCGGCAATCGCCTGGGCGGCGGAATCTTTTACGACGCCGGAAATGTCTTCACGAACTTTGGGAACATCACCCTGCACAGTTCGCCGCCGGCCCCGGTGTTCAGCTCCACGCAGCCCGGAACGTGCCTCACGAACTGCACGAACGACTTGAATTATTTCTCGCACACGGTTGGCTTCGAGTTCCGCTATCACACGCCGGTCGGCCCGGTCAGCATCGACCTCGCGTACCAATTGAATCCCCCGCAATTCCTGCTGCCCGCCACCACCGGCACGGGGCTGATGCTCTCGCGGCTGCCGGCTTTCCAGTTCTTCGTCAATCTGGGAGGGAGCTACTGATGCGCGCGACCGCACACATTCGTTTCCTCGCCGCTTTGCTGCTGCTCGCCGCGTGCGCGACGCCACACGCGCGCGCGCAGCAGATCGTGGACCGCATCGTCGTTCGCATCGAGGACGACATCCTGACGCAAAGCGATCTTCAGGAACTCGCCGCGTATCAAGCCCTCGTGAACGGTCATGCCGACCCCGATGACCGCCTCACGCAAGAATTGATCGAGCAGTGGATCGTCAATACGGAAGCCACGGCAGCCCATTTTCCGCAGTCCCCGGATTCCGACATCGCGCGGGGCGTCGCGGAACTCGAGCACTCTTTTGCGAGCGCGGAGGCCTATCAAGCTCGCCTGCGCGAAGTGGGTATGACGCCGGAAGACGTGCGCCGCTTGGTGGCGCGCGAAGACTATCTCTCCCGCTACCTCGACTATAAGTTTCGCGCCGCGGTCGAGATCGATCCGGCGGCCGTCGAGGCCTACTACCGCGATCATCTGGTGCCCGAGCTGAAGGCGAAGGGACAAACCGCGCCGCCGATCGAAAGCGTACGGGACGAGATCGTCGAGTTGCTGACCGTGCAGGAGATTAATCGCCGCTCGGCGGGATGGATCGAAGAATCGAAGGGCCGGCTGAAAATCGAAATCGTACCGGTGCCGGATGCGAAATGAGATGAACGGATCACGATGAGCCGCGGCAAACCAATTCGGCGTCTGCTTGTGGCGACGCTCGCCAGCGCGCTGGCTTTAATGCTGTGGGCGGCTCTCTTTGCGTGGACGGGTATCGCCGACCGCTGGGCGCGCCAAGCCGTCGTCGGCGAAATCGAGAACATTACCGGGGGGCGCGCCGAGTTGCGAGATTTTCATTTCGATTGGCTGCACCTTCGCGCCACGCTCGGTGGGCTGACCATCCACGGTCGCGAACCCGCCTCCACCGCGCCATTCGTTCACGTGGATCGTTTGCTCGTGGAAATTCGCGCGGAATCCTTTTGGCGCCGCAAGATCTCGCTCTCGCGCCTCGAAATTGAACATCCCGCCGTGAACGTGTGCGTCGCCGCGGATGGCACGAGCAACTTGCCGGTTCCGCGCGCGCGCCGCGCTGCGGATCGTCCTTGGCGACAGCGCCTGTTCGATCTGGCCACTGGCGAATTCCGCGTGGATGATGGCGAGCTTTCTTACAACAACGTCCGCTCGCCTCTCTCTCTGAGTAGTCGCGATCTCGATTTTGCCCTCGACTACTCCTTCGCTTCCGGCCAGCCGCTTTACATCGGCGAAGCCGGATGGAAGCAGATGAACGTCTCCGCGGGCCGCGACTTACCTTTCGCGTTCGACGCTTCCGCGAAATTCACATTTGCGCCCGACGCGTTTCACGTGACCCAGCTCGTCCTCCATCTTCCGCACTCGTCACTCGATGCGCAGTTAGATCTCGGGAATTTCGCCCACCCGGCGTGGAATTTCCGTTATCGAGGTTGGCTCGATCTTTTGGACGTGCGACAAATCTTGCGCAAACCGCTCACGCCCGGCGGGCAAGTGGAATTCACCGGCGACGGCACCTACGCCGGAAACCAACTCAGCCTTCGCGGCCGCTATTCCGCCGAAAAAATCTCCATGCCTTACGATTGGTTCCACACGAGCGGCATCTCCACGCGCGGCGATTATCAGGCGGACGGCCACGCGCTCGAACGTCCCCAATCTTGAGGTGCATGCGCTCGGCGGCGCGCTGCAAGGGCGTCTACATCTCGATTTCCCAGGACTGCGGTTCCGCGTGGATACCACTGGCGACGGCTTCGGCGTCGCGCAGACGCTCGCCAGCGTGGATCATCGTGGCTTCCCGCTGAAGCCGCTGCACTGGGACGCGACGATGCAAGTCACCGCCACCACGCAGTGGTCCGCCGATTTCAAAAACGTGCAAACGCGCGGCGTTGCCATCTGGACCCCGCCCTCGGCGCCCGCTTCCGGCGTGATTCCCGCCACCGCGCGGCTCGATTTCGATTATTCGGAGGCAACGCAAATTGTCCGCATCGGCCCGAGTGAAATCTCCACGCCCTCGAGCCGCGTTGTTTTTGAGGGCGCGCTCGCCGCGCGCAATTCCTCGCTCGATCTCACTCTGGACACCGAGAATCTCTCCGATTGGGACGATTTCATCAATCGCATTCGCGGGTCGCAGGCCGAGCCCGTCCCCATCGGCGGACGCGTGCACTGGCAGGGCCGCGTCGAAGGGCCGATTATCGGTCCCGCGTTCACCGGCGAAGTCCGCGCGGAACAGGCGCGCTACGACGATCTCGATTGGGACCAGATCGAAGGTGGCATGCGCTACGCCTCCGATTCTTTTGAATTGCAACACACCGTCGTGCGCCGCGGCCGCTCCTCGGCGCAGATCGATCTCTCGCTCGAGTTGAAAAAGTGGGCGTTCCAGCCAAGCAGCGAGTGGGGCCTCGATGCCAGCGTGGTTCGCTCGGACACCGATGACCTCCAGCATCTATTCGGCTGGTCGTATCCCGCGCACGGCATACTCACCGGTGAATTCCACGGCCGCGGCACACGCGCCGCTCCGGAGTTGACCGGCCTATTCGATCTCACGGATGTTTTCGGCTGGGGTTGGAATTTCACGCGTGCGCGCGGCGAATTGGCCGTGCGTCCTGGCTCCGTCCGCGTCTCGAACGCCGAATTGCGTTTGCCTGCGCCGCCGGGCGCTTCCCCCGGCCTGCTCACGGGCGATATCGAATTCGATACGCAAACGCGCGAAGTCTCGCTCGACGTCACCGGCGCCGTGATTCCGCTCGAATCCATCGCGCGCGCGCAAATGCCACGTCTCTCCGTCGGCGGCCAGTTGAATTTCAATTTGCACGCTCACGGCCCGCTGTTCGCGCCCGTGCTGGACGGTTCGCTGCGCGTTGTGAATCTAAGGCTCGGCGGCGACCTCTTCGGCAGTTTCGGCGGGAAATTTTCCTCCGATGGCCGCCAATTGCAGCTCCGGGTGGACTCGGAAATGTCTTCCGGCCATCTTGAGGGACAGTGGGCCGTGGCGCTCTCCGGCGGCTATCCTGTCCAGGGCGAAGTCACCATCGAGCAGATGGATCTCGATCCGTTTCTCATCGCCGCGCTGCACCTTCAGGGATTCACCGGCCACTCTCTGGCCGACGGCCATTTCGCCTTCGCCGGATTCCTAACGCAACCGGAAACGCTCGCCGTCGAAGCCAACCTCTCGCGCATCGTTCTCAACTATCAATCCGTCCAACTCGAAAATGCGGCGCCGGTTTCTCTCACCTACCGCCGCAGCGAAGTACAAATTGATCGCGCCAGTCTGCGCGGCCCCGGAAGCGATTTCACCGTTTCCGGCGCGGTCAGCTTCGCGGGCCCCCAGCCGCTCGATCTTCGGCTTGCCGGGGCGTTAAATCTGCGGCTGCTCGACGGTTTCCTCCCCGATCTCCAATCCGCGGGGCAAGCGCAGGTGGACGCCACGATCGGGGGCACTCTTTCCGCACCGCGCGTGAACGGAAAACTGCACGTTGCGGACGCGTCGGCGAGTTACGGCGATTTCCCATCAGGATTGAGCCACGTCACGGGTGATTTCAATTTCGACGCCACGCGCCTCGTCTTCGATAATGTCGTGGCGGAAAGCGGCGGCGGCCCGCTCGCGCTGTCCGGCGTGGTCACCTACGGCGAAGGTCCCCTCCGCTATGATTTGAGCGCGCACTCCCCGGAAGTCCGCATCCGCTATCCGGTCGGGATGAGCTGGCTCGCGGGCGGCACGTTGCGGCTCGCCGGCGACGCGAACGGCGGCACGCTCTCCGGCAACATCACGGTCAGCCGGTTGCTGATGTCGGAAGGATTCGATCCCGCGACGCTGCTGGTCTCGTCGGGGCAGCCCGTCGGCGAACCCAGCACCACATCTCCGTTCCTGCGCAATTTGCAATTCAATCTCGAAGCCGTTTCCAGTCCCGACGCGCGGTTGCAGTGGCCCGGCGCCGATTTCCAAGTGGAAGCCAGTCTTCGCGTGCGCGGCACCTGGGAACACCCGATCCTGCTCGGCCACATTCATTTGCTCACGGGAGAGATGGCGTTCCGCGGAAATCAATATCGTCTTTCGCGCGGCGAACTGAATTTCTCAAATCCGTTTCGCCTCGATCCGGTGATCAACGTCGAGGCCACCACCACGATTCAGCAATACGAAGTCACCCTCGATTTCACCGGCCCTGCCAGCCGGCTCTCGCTCGCGTATCGTTCCGATCCGCCCTTGCCTTCAAGCGATATCATCGCGCTGCTCGCCCTCGGCCAGACGGGCGAAGAGAGCAATCTACGCGGTCCCACCGCGGTGCAAACCCCGGAAATGGGCGCGACCACGCTTCTTTCCGAGGCGATCTCCAGCCAGCTCGGCGGACGCATCCAGCGCCTCTTCGGCATCAGCCACTTCAGTGTCGACCCATTCCTCGGCGGGCCCACTAGCACGCAGACCGCCGCCGCGCGCGTCACCATCGAGCAGCAAGTCACGCGCGATCTCACCGTCACCTACATCACCAACGTCTCCTCCACGCAGGAGCAAGTGATTCAGATCGAATACAACCTCAGCCGCACCATGTCCGTGGTGGCCCTGCGCGACGAAAACGGCACTTTCGGCATAGACTTCATCATCAAGAAAAGATTCAAATGATCCGTGATCCGCAGGGATGACTGACACGGCTTGACCTCTTGCGCTTGACCGGCCACTTGCGTGGTCGCTCTTGGGGAAGTTCAATTCGCGCCTATAATGGTCGCATGGGAAGAGTCGTCTCTATCTCGGACGCCTACGAATCGTCGCGGCGCGACATGGTCGAGCGGCAACTGCGCAAGCGCTACATTCGTTCCGAGCGCGTCCTCGAAGCGATGGGGGAAATCCCGCGCCACGAATTTGTGCCGCCCGAATCGCTCGATCACGCCTATGAGGATCGGCCGCTGGCCATCGGCGAAGGCCAAACGATTTCGCAGCCGTACATGGTCGCTTCGATGACGGAATCACTGGAACTGACCGGCGTCGAGCGAGTGCTCGAAATCGGAACCGGCTCGGGCTACCAGGCGGCGGTACTGTCTCGCCTGGCTGCGGAAGTCTTCACGATTGAAAGCCGCACCGCGCTGGCGCTCTCCGCGCGCTCGCGTCTCGCGCGTCTGGGCTATGCCAATGTCCACGTTCACGCGGGTGACGGCACGCTGGGGCTGCCGGATTTTGCGCCGTTTGACGTCATTCTCGTCGCTGCGGCGGCGCCGGGAATACCCGCGCCGCTCGCCGCGCAACTCGCGGAGGGCGGAAGGCTGGTCATTCCCATTGGCGGCGGGGAGAATCAGGAATTGGTCCGCGCCCACAAACGCGATGGCCAAATTGCGCTGGAGAATTTGTACGCGTGCCGTTTCGTTCCGCTGATTGGACGCCACGGCTGGCAAGCGGATCCGCGCTGAGGCTGCCGTCCGCCATGGCGGATTCAGCGCGATTCTTGACCGTTTCGCGCTCGCGCCATCGCAAATCCTTTGCGCAGCACGCGCAGCGCGGTTTCCGTCAGGCCATACGATTCGAGATCTTCCTCGCGAACGAATCGCGCATCGGTCACGTCGCTCCCCGCGCGCAATAGGCCGCCGGCGGCCTCGCACAGGTAGTCCACGATGACGAAGTGGTATCGCGGATTTTTCGGGTCGCCATCGTCGCCCGGAAAAACGCGCTCGAAGACTTCGATCAAGTCG
>CAWCYS010000008.1:0-15128 GCA_963799715.1 Terriglobia bacterium
AAAGCATCACGCTTCCGAACCCGAAACTATGGGGAACCGCCACGCCGCAGATGTACCGCTTGGAAACTGAGCTGATAGCGGGTGCAAATGTTGTGGATCGGATGTCCACCCCCTTCGGAATCCGAAAGGTCGAGATGGACGCACAAAATGGTTTGCGGATCAACGGCGAAGTCACCAAGTTGCGGGGTGGCTGCATGCACCACGACAATGGAATCCTGGGCGCATGTGCCTACGACCGGTCAGAGGAGCGCCGCATTGAGTTGATGAAGGCTCACGGCTTCAACGCCATCCGTACGAGTCACAATCCGCCCTCGCCCATGTTTCTTGCAAGCTGCGACAGGCTTGGCATGCTGGTGGTAGATGAGGCGTTCGACCAGTGGGAAGTGCAGAAGAATCCCGAGGACTATCATCTGGTATTTGCAGACTGGTGGCAGCGGGACCTCGCCTCGATGATACTGCGAGATCGAAACCATCCCTCGGTCATTTTGTGGAGCATTGGTAACGAGATACCTGAACGGGCCCAACCGCGTGGTGTAGAAATTGCGAAGAACTTACAGGAATACGCACACAAGCTCGACCCGACTCGTCTTGTGACAGCTGCGATCAACAGCGCTCGCGGAGGCGGAGAGCAGCTTGATCCAGCGTTCCTGCACCTTGATGTCGGCGGCTATAACTACATGATCGCGAATTACGAAACAGACCATGTGCGGCATCCGGATCGGATCATCCTTGGGACCGAATCTTTCCCCCGCCAGGCGTACGCGACCTGGGAGCCGGTGGAACGGTTGCCTTATGTAATCGGCGATTTCACATGGACGGGTATGGATTACCTTGGCGAGTCCTCGCTTGGCAATGCACAATTGGGGCCCGCGGCCAGGGGGGGTGGAGGGGCAGGTGGAGCGGCAACGCAGCCAGCGGCGGCCTTCGGTGCTGCCCCTGCACCGCAACCATCGGCTGCTGCTTCCGTCGCCCCTGCTCCAGGAGGCGCAGGTCCAGGGGGCGGCCCAGGTGTTCCGGGCGCGCCAGCTGCTCCAGGAGGTGGATTCGGCTACGGCAACATCTATCTGTCATTTCCGTGGTTCAACTCCTACTGCGGCGATATCGACTTGATTGGCGAAACGAAGCCGCAAGGCTACTACCGCCGCGTAGTGTGGGGAACCAGCAAGTTGGAGATGGTTGTGCAGCGCCCACTTCCGGTCGGCAGGACAGAGGTCATCACCGCCTGGGGCTGGTCAGACGAGTTGCGCAGCTGGACCTGGCCGGGTTACGAAGGCCGGACTGTGGCTGTACGCGTGGCGTCCACAGGAGATCAGGTGCGCCTGCTGCTCAACGGCAAGGAAGTTGGAACGAAGCCAGTGTCCCGCGCGACGGAGTACAAGGCTGAGTTCCAGGTTCCATACGCAGCCGGTGAACTCAAGGCCATCGCCATGCAGGGTGGGCAACCCATCGCGGAACAGAGTCTGACAACCGCGGGAAAGCCGACAAAGATCCGCCTCGTTGCCGATCGGTCGAGCGTTCGGCGCGACCGCAACGATTTGTCCTACGTGAAAGCAGAAATCCTAGACGACAAAGGGAACCTGGTTCCTGATGCGGTTGCTCCGGTTAGCTTTATGGTGAGTGGGGCAGGCGATCTGGCTGCTGCCGGAAGTGCGAATCCGAAGGATGTTGCGAGCTTCCGGTCTAAGAGCCCGAACACGTATCACGGCCGCTGCCTCGCAATTGTTCAGCCACGAGGGAAAGCAGGAAAAGTCACTGTCAGAGCGCAGGCACCCGGGCTGGAGTCTGGCATCATTCAGTTGGATGTGACTTAGGAAAGGAAGCGGCATGTGCGATGGACGCGCATGCCGCCTCTTTCTGTTTCTGCTGCGAAGCATTGAAAACCGGGAAAACCGGGGACAGACGGAACGTTTTCTGATGACTGTGTGGGTGGCCGGGCTTCTGACGTGATGGCGGCTTTCCTTCTCATCGAGGGCCACCCTGAAGTCAAGAGCTGCGCCGCCGGCCGAGCTCACCCCGCTGCGTAGCCTACTTGCGAAAGAGCAAGGGCGCCAATGCCAGCAGGTTGTCGCGCCACACAGGAAAGGCATGGCCGCCTGGGGTTTCGATGGGCGTCACCGCAAAACCTTTCTGCTTGGCCCACGCGACCAGGGCGCGATTGGGAGTAATCAGGCTATCGTCTGTGCCGCAAGCGATCCATAGCAGGCTGAGATGGGCTTTCGTTGCGTCCGCTCCGGGGAACTCCGCATCGAAATCGCCATTGCGCGGCAAGCCCGCGCTCATGGAGCCAACCCAGGCGAAGAGTTCGGGATGCGTAAGCCCCAATGTCAAACTTTCCTGCCCGCCCATGGATAGACCGGCGACCGCGCGGTTGGCACGGCCTTTCGCCACGTTGTAATCACGTTCGACCGCCGGGACGATCTCCTCGATCACGGTGCGGTCAAAAAGCTCGATGTTTCGCTGGCTGATGGTCGGATCGCCGAATGAGTTGCGACCGTGGCTGACGATGTCGAAGTCCCCATAACCGCGCGGCATCACCACGATCATCGGGACGATCTTGCCCTCGGCCAGCATGCTGTCGAGCATCAGATCCGCCTTGCCGGCCCGAGTCCACCCCTCCTCTGTATCGGTGTAGCCATGCAGCAGATAGAGAACGGGATAACCGCCTTTGCGCTTCGGGTCGTAGCCGGGAGGCGTGTAGACGACATACGCGGTCTGGTCGTCGGGATAGTGCAATCCGATTTTCGTCGTGAATATGTGGCGCGTAACAGACCCGTGCGGAATGTCGGTCAGTTCCCACGGAGCCGGCGGAGTAGCAGGAACCAGAATGTCGCTGTACAGGTCGAGAAAGTTAGGATGCACGTCGCGGTTGAGCGGATCGAGCATGCGAACGCCGTCCACTACAAAGGTGTAGCCGTAGCGCTCGGGCTTGAGCGGCGGCGTAGTGGCGGTCCACAGGCCGCTCGCGTCCTGCGTCATAGGAAGCGGCTGGAGAAGAGCGTCGGTCGCGACGGACACCTCTTTCGCTCCGGGAAACTTAAGGCTAAAGGTAATCGAGTGGTCTGGATTGACGACAGCACCCAGTGGCGCAGGTGGGGCTGGTGTCTGCGTAAACGCACAGACGACTGTCAGCGACGACAAGGCGGCAAAGAGGAGAAGACGTTTCACGGTGCCCTCACTATGACAATGGTTGAGCAGCGCGGGCGATCCCCAGCTCCCGCGTGCGGTTGATTGTATACCCACGAGCCAGAGACGAGGCAACGGGCGGGCGGGTGGCGTGGCCCTTGACTTGGGGGGCCCATCCTTTGCCCGCAGCAGCGGGAAAAGGATGGGGCTCTTGGGCCTCATTCCCTTTCGCTGACGCGCGCCCAAGTCCTCTATTCGAATAGTAACCCACTAAGTATACTTGACATGTAGATACTCGTGTGCTAACATATGGCATGAACTCGGAACAACTTCTCGAAGCCTCGCACCCGGTCAAGGGTGCGAGCCCTGAGCGAACCCCGCAAGGGGTGAGTCGAATGGGCCCCTCTTTGTACGCCCTTCCGCGCACGCCCTTCAGAATCCCCAGGACCGCACCATTTTTGTGCAACTCAAAAGTGATACATAGCAAAGGATTTAGAGCGCCGATAAGTTCTGTAGAATCAGCACTCACCAAATTCCGGCGCGTCTTCCGTATCTCGTTGAAAATAGTCGGATGCCAAGTCCTTCACAATCAACACTTACGTATCTTTTCGTCGCAAGTCCTTTACATTCAACACTTGCATAAAAACAGGGGGGAGGGGGGTATCACAGGCCGCTTACGACCCCTGTGGAGTGCGGCGGCTCGACGCCGCTTTGCTCTGGCCGCTCCCCGATCACTCGCCGCGCATCATTCACCACTTTCCCATGCCGCATTCCAGAGTCGCGTCGTCCGGAATGGTGCCGAGCGAGCATGTGAGCAGAGAAAGCGGCGTCGAGCCGCCGCACTCCAAAAAAGGCAAACGCTCGCCAACCTCCAGTCCTCGCTTCTTGCCCGCTTGCCTCAGTGTCGCTGCGGCGTACAATACGCAAGGGGGATTTTAGATGAGCGATCAATTGGTCATTGCAGGGCGGGGATTTCATTCGCGTTTGATTGTCGGCACCGGGAAATACCGCAGCTTCCAGGAGATGGCGCGCGCTCACGCCGCTTCGGGCGCGGACATGGTGACCGTGGCCGTGCGCCGCGTGAATCTTTCCGATCGCACCAAGGAATCGCTGCTCGATTTCATCGACCGCGAAAAAATATTCATTCTTCCCAATACGGCCGGTTGTTATTCGGCCGACGAGGCCATCCGCGCGGCGCGCCTGGGACGCGAAGCGGGACTCTCGAACTGGGTGAAGCTCGAAGTGATTGGCGATCAGCAGACCTTGTTTCCCGACACTGAAGAATTGGTCAAGGCGACGAAGCTGCTGGTGCAGGAAGGCTTCGTGGTGCTGCCGTACACGAACGACGATTTGGTCGTCGCGCGCAAGCTGATCGATGCAGGCGCGTCCGCCGTGATGCCGCTTGCGGCGCCGATTGGTTCCGGCATGGGCGTGCAGAACCACGCCAATCTCCGCATCCTGCGCGAGCGCGTCACGGAGGTTCCGCTGATCGTGGATGCGGGAGTCGGCACCGCATCGGATGCCGCGGTGGCGATGGAGCTTGGTGCCGACGGCGTTCTGATGAACACCGCAATCGCCGAAGCTCAGGACGCTGTGCTGATGGCGGAAGCGATGCGGGGCGCGATCGAAGCCGGCCGCAAAGCGTATCTTGCCGGCCGGATGCCGAAAAAACTTTACGCCTCCGCGTCGAGTCCGCTTGCGGGCGTGGTTCGATAAGTTAGTCTTGTTGGATCGCGATTGCGCCCGCGTTCAAAGCGTCTTGAAGAGTTGGTGCCAGGTGAGATCCACGGCCATGTGAATGGCGGCGCTGACGGTCATGGATTTCGTCCTTCTCCACGCAAACCCGTAAATCACCCCGGCAAGCGTCGCGAGGAAAACGTATCGCCAATTCGGAAAATGTCCGTGCCGGATGTGCGAGAAACCAAAAATCACGGCAGCCGCTGCCCACCCCGCGTACTCGTTGCGAAATGTCCGCTGCAATGCATTCTGCAATAAGCCGCGAAAGAAGAACTCTTCTCCCCACGCCGTAAAAAGAAATATCCCGATCATCTCCGGCAAAATCGCGATCGGCCGCGCGACCTTGGAGTCAAATCGCGTGAAATGAATGGCCGTCGAAAGCGGAATGATAACCACTGCCGCGACTAGAAAACCTCCCACCGCAACGGCCGTCCAACCGCGCGCCCAGCCGAAGGCGTAGCCGGATCGATCCACGCGGCGCACGAAGAAAAACACCACGATGCCCACCTGGATCGCGAGCATGCTGCAATACACCCATCCAATTCGGGGATCGGGATACACCCAGAGCTTCAGCAGCCAGCCCCGCCAGTAGGGAAACCAGATCGTGAACAGCGAGAGGTAGTCCTGCCAGCATCCGAACCGCGCTTCCCCGGCCGTCGTCGCCAAGACAGCCGGCACCAGCGCGTAGGCGGTCGCGAGTCCCACGCGTGCCCAGCTGAAGCTGCCCGTGCCCGTCGCATACGCCCAATAAGCGAGGATCGGCAGCAGAATGAACGTCGCGCCGGTGATCCGGTTCACGCGCGCAATAATCTTGTCGATGAGGCCGCCGGACGCGAGAACGATCTCCACGCCCAGCAGCCAAGCTGTCACGCCGGCAAATACGAAGTATTGGTGTCCGCGGAGCCCGATGTGAATGCCGTACAATATGAGCGCGAGCATCATGAAGGCCCAAATCAGCAGGGCCGCCCGCACCGGCAAAACTTTTTGCGAGGACATGCGAAATAGTTTAACCCAAGTTCTGTGAAAAAATGGCCGCGGAAATTACAAAACGAATCGGATATCTCGATTGGATGCGAGGCCTCGCCTGCGTCGTGATGTTTCAAACGCATTGCTACGACTCCTGGCTCAGCCCGTCCGCGCATCAATCGGCCTTCTCGAAATGGTCTCAAATCGGCGGCACGCTGCCGGCGCCCCTCTTTCTGTTCCTCGCGGGCGTATCGGTGGCCTTCACCACCGATCGCATGGCGCAGAAAGGCCTGGTCCCGGCCGCAATCGCGCGCAAGACGATGCTGCGCGGCGGCGAAGTCCTCCTGTACGGTTTGCTGTTTCGAGTGCAGGAGTTTGTGCTCGGTTACCCGTGGGCGCCCCGCAGCGATCTGCTCCGCGTGGACGTGCTGAACATTATCGGGCTCTCGATCGTCCTTCTCGGGATTGTGAATTGGATCGGCAGCCGCATCGCGCGCGCAGCCGGGGCATCGGGCGATCGCATTTCACGATTTGTGGCCGCCGTCCTCATGGCCGCCGCCATCGCGCTCGCCACGCCGTGGCTGTGGACCACCGCCCGGCCGCGCTGGCTGCCGTGGTATCTCGAGTCCTACATCAACGGCGTTCACATCTATGACAAGCCGCAGCCGGGCCTCTTTCCATTATTTCCGTGGAGCGCATTTGCGTTCGCCGGTCTCGCCGTCGGGATCGTGCTCTTCTCCGAAGCGGCGCGGCGTCGCGAGGCCGCGACGACGTTTGCGCTGGCCGCGTGCGGCGGCGTGCTCGTGTGTCTCGCACTTTGGCTGGACAGGCGCCGGTTCCAGCTGACTCCCGTTTACGATTTTTGGCACACCAGCCCGAATTTCTTCATGATTCGCGTGGGCATTCTCTTGATGATTCTCTGGGGGGCTTATCTCTGGTGCCGCTGGGGAGCGGGGCAGTGGGGCTTCAGTCCGCTCATCGAGATGGGCAAGTGCTCGCTGCTAGTCTACTGGGTGCACATCGAATTTGTTTACGGCCGCTTCTCGATTATGCCCAAGCACGATTGCAGCATTGCGGCCGCGACGCTGGGCCTGGCAATCATTTTTGTGGCGATGACGTTGCTGGCTGTTCTGCGCAATCGCACGAAAGGCCGCGGCCGGGAAATCTGGGGGTACGTCACGCGCCCGCTCCGCGCGGCAGCCTAAACGTCCGCCGCATGGCACAGCTTACTGCTGCGGTTTGTCCGTGGAAGGCGCGCCCGAGCCGGAAGGATCCGCAGAATCCGAAGGCACTTTGAAGATGATTTCGCCGGGCCGCGCCAACCCCATTTCATCCCGCGCGATCTGCTCGATCATCCGGGGATCGCTCTTCAGGGCCGTTACCTGATTGGTGAGCGATTGATTCTCGTCGTTCAATTTTGCGATGTCGGTGCGCATCTGTTCGATCTCTTTCTGCGTGCGCCGCATGGCGACGAAGCCGTGGTCGCCGAAAATGTCGTGCACGAATAAGAGCAGCAGCGCGACGAAAAGGACCGGCTGCGCGTACCGCTTGAGGAGCGAGGGCGTTTCATTTTCTATCATGCTGCGGTTCCTCCCGCGGCCGCGCCGAAAATCCACGCCCGCGTCTGCTCGCCTAGTTTGCGCGAAGCGTCCTGGGTTGCCGCTTCGGTGTAGACCCGCAAGAGGGGCTCGGTGCCGGAAAGCCGCAGCAACACCCACGAACCGTCCTCAAACTCCAGTTTCAATCCATCCGTGCGGTCAGCACGTTGCACCCGCCGCCCGAGAAACTCCGCGAACTCGCCTTTCAATCGTTCCACGGTGCGGGCCTGCACGTCAGAGGGCAAATGCAAATTGATCCGCATGGGCCAGAACTCGCCGCCGACGCGGCGGAATAGGTCGCGCAACTGTTCCGCAAGCGTGGCGCGCCGCGCCGCGATCATCTCCGCCACCAGCAGGCCCGCGAGGATGCCGTCTTTTTCGGGAACGTGTCCCCGAATGGTAAGTCCGGCGCTCTCTTCGCCGCCCAGCGCGATTTTGTCTTGTTCGATCAACTGGCCGATGTATTTGAATCCCACCGGAGTCTGGTACACCGTCGTTCCGTAACTTCGCGCCACCGCGTCCATCAAGTGCGAGGTCGCCACGCTGCGCGCCGCGGGCAGGGCTTTTCCCTTGGAAGGCGCCCAACCGCGCGTCTCCAGCAAATAATCGTAAACCAGCGCGAGTATATGGTTCGGCTGGAACCAGGTGCCGTCGGCGTCGAGAATGCCGAAGCGATCCGCGTCGCCGTCCGTCGCGAGTCCCACGTTGGCCTCTTGCTCTCGCAGCGCCCGGAGCAACGGCGCGAGATTGGATTCGACGACGTCCGGCCCCGTGCCGTCGAAAAGCACGTCGCGATTCGCGCGAATCGTGTGCGAGGGAATATCGTGGTCGGAGAGCGCGCGATCCAGATAACCGCTGCCGCAGCCGTGCAAGGCGTCGTAAACAATGCGCAAATTGGCCTTGCGAATCGAATCGAAGTGGATCAATTCGCCGAGCCGCTTCAAATACTGCTCGCGGACGCTCACTCGTTCCAGATTGGCCGGTGTCTCCGCGCGCTCGGGCTCGGCAAGTTTCGCTGCGCGTGCCTCAATGTCTTTCGTCACTTCCGGCAGGGCAGGCCCGCCGTCCGGGCCAGAGAATTTCAGTCCGTGATATTGCGCGGGATTGTGGCTGGCCGTGAAATTGATTGCGCCGTCGAGTTTGCGACGGCGGATCTCGTAAGCTATGGTCGGTGTCGGCGCCGCCGAATCGCACAAAAGCACTCCCACACCGCGCTGGCTGAGAATGCCCGCAGCCGTCAACGAGAACTCGTCCGACAAAAAACGGGTGTCATGTCCAATCAGGAGCGTCGGCTTAGGATTGCGGCTCAGAACGTGGTCCGCGATCGCGGCTACCGCGCGGCGCACGTTGCCGAACGTGAATTCGTCGGCGATAATTGCGCGCCAGCCGGACGTCCCGAACTTGATGGTTGCGCTCATGCGGCGGTTACAATTGCCAATTCCCCGCGCGTATTCTAGCGTGTGGCTGGGGACGCCGCCAGAACGTCCGAACGCGCGCGCGAGAAAGAGTAACGGCCCGCGCGCGGAGACGGAGCGCGCTGCGCGCCGGCAGGGAATTAAGAATGGAAGGGAGCGCGGATGCCCCAATCGCTGATCGTCTTCGTCACCTGTGCCTCAGCCTCTGAAGCCCGCCACATTGCGAACGCCGTCGTGGGATCGCGCCTCGCCGCCTGCGCCAATCTTCTGCCGGGCACGGTGGAATCCATCTATCGCTGGAAAGGCCGAGTGGAACGCGCCAAGGAGTGTCTGCTCATCATTAAGACGACACGCGCGAAATTCCCCGCGCTGCGCAACGAGATTCGCCGCCGTCACAGTTACGACGTTCCTGAAATCATCGCTTTACCCATCGCCGTCGGGCTGCGCGCTTATCTCGCGTGGATAGACGATTCCGTCTCGCGGAAGAAGTAAGGCATCGGCCCTAAGGCGCGACTGTCGCGAACTCAAGACAGGCCGGACCAAAGTGGCCCGCCGCTGGATGCAGATTTATTAGAGTGGGCGCTCATTGGCCTTCACCTGCACGTAGCCATCCCCATCGAACCGATAAATTAATTCATTCAACGCTTGCCCCGCCTGCAAAACGAAGCTGGTCTTGATGTCGCGGAACCCGTTGGTCCTGTGGTGCAGGACACTAAGGTCGTGGGCGCCGCCGCTGAAGACGAGTTTGTAGCCCTGTTTGGTGTTCCGCAGCGCCCAGAACCAGGCCGAATTCGCACGCAGGAAGCATCCATTCCCGGGCGCTTCGCCAGGCTGCTCGGCCTTCAGAAGCAGATTCGGCAAAACGATATAGTCGGATTCATTCTTCGGACCGAGATGGACTTCCGACGCAACGAACCACGCGAATGCCTGGTCCGGCGTCTTCGCGCTCTCCCGGAGACATTGGCCCACGTTCCGGTCCTCCGCCAAAGCGTCAAGTGCTTCCGCCGGCAGTGGTTTGGGATGGAGAACAGGCTCATTCGCGTAGTCCTGTTCAGAACTAAAATTCAATTGCTCCTTGGAGTCTCCGTCCCCGTGTCCCAATGCCGAACAGGCGGAGATCAATAGCGCCATCTGAAATGCAATCATGATGAATCGATTTCGCATCTTGGTTTCTGCGCGTACTCCGCGAAAGGCTAGATCCCCTTTAGCGCCTGATTCAAATCCTCTACAAGATCCTCTGCGTCCTCAATCCCCACGGACAGCCGCACGAGGCCATCGGTGATTCCCACGTGCTTCCGGATTTCCGGGGGAATCGAGGCGTGGGTCATCGTCGCCGGGTGAGAGATGAGCGTCTCGACCCCGCCCAAACTTTCCGCGAGCGAACACAGTTTGACGCGATTCAGCACCGTGCGCGCCGCGTCGAGCGTCGAAACATCGAAGGAAAGCATGGCCCCAAAGCCAGTCTGCTGCCGACGCGCGATCCCATGCTGCGGGTGCGAAGGCAATCCTGGATACAGCACGCGCTGGACGCGCGGGTGATTTTCCAGAAAGCGGGCGAGTTCCATTCCGTTCGCATCGTGCTGTGCCATGCGGACGGCGAGCGTCTTAATCCCCCGCGACACCAGGAAGCAATCCATCGGCGCAAGCCCCGCTCCGGCCGAACGCTGGAGAAAGTAAACGCGCTCGGCATCTTCAGGCCGCTTGAGGATCACGGCGCCGCCCACCGCGTCGCTATGGCCATTCAGATACTTCGTCATCGAATGGACGACGATGTGCGCACCATGTTCGATCGGCCGCTGGAAGTAGGGGCTGAGAAATGTGTTGTCGACCACCAGGGTCAGGTTTCTTTTCTTCGCTATGCCCGCCACAGCGGCGATATCGCTGACGATCATGGTCGGATTTGTCGGCGTCTCCACGTAAATCATCTTCGTGTTTGGCTTAAGAGCGCCGTTGATCGCATCCAGTGAGGAAGTGTCTATGAAGCTGAATTCGATGCCGAATTGCACAAGGAACTGCGTGCTCAGCCGAAACACGCCTCCGTACACTGCCTCCGACACCACGACGTGGTCTCCGGGCCGCAGCAGGCGGAAGACCGTATCGATCGCCGCCATCCCCGAAGTGAATACATAAGCCGCCGTTCCGCATTCGAGTTTGGCAAGCGTGCGCTCGAGTGCCTTGCGGTTCGGATGGTTCGTCCGGGCGTAGTCGTATCCCTTCGTTTCGCCGAGCTTTTCCTGCACGTAGGTCGAGGTCTGGTAAATCGGCAGGACGATTGCGCCCGTGGCCGGATCGGGCTCCTGCCCCACGTGAATTGCGTCCGTTGCGAATCCCATCTAGCGTCTCCTTCTTGCCCGCTTTGGCTGTGACCCCATCTTTGTATCACACCTGAACACCACGCCGCCTTTGCTCTCAGCGTTCCGTCTAATTCTTCAGGAGACAATTGCGCCCAAACCCGCATCGTTGCAGAATAGAGGCCGCATCAGCCGGACGTGCGATATGCGACCAGAGAAGAGCCACGAAAAAAAGGTTCAACGCAAGAGCCTGCCACGATTGGGCTTGGGTCTTTTCGCATTCTTGGTAATTGCCTCCCTATCGAGTTCACCGACGGCCGCCCGGCAATCGGATCAATCCCCGAGCTCCTCGACGCCGTCGCCGACGACCGATCAGCCGGATCAGCCGGCCAAGCCCCCAAAGCCCGACAAGAGGAAGAATCAGGACGACCAGCCGCCGGTCATCTCCCATTGGCTGCGCATCGAAGTGGTCGCTGGCGAAGATAAGAAGCCTGTCGATGGCGCGAGCGTCTACGTCAAGTTCACCGAATTTCATAGAGTGGGCAAGGACAAGCAGATCGAATTCGACCTGCAGACGAATCAAGAAGGTGTGGCGCGCGCCCCCGACGTGCCGCTGGGCAAAGTGGAAATCCAGGTCGTGGCGCCGAAATGGAAACCCTTCGGTCAGTTCTACGATATCGAAAACGCCGATCAGACGATCCACATCGAGCTGGTGCGCCCTCCGCATTGGTATTGAACGTGCTCCGGCCGTTCGCGCCAAGTTTCTCCCTGCCATCTCGCGAATTTATTTTCAATGGTTTGCGCGAGTGAAGGACACGTGTTCTCGAGTACGCTGCCGGCGTCCTGTGTTGCGAGAGTCCGCCCTGCCCGCTCCGCAATCTCTAATGAAATCAGTAACTAGCGGGTGCGAGTGAGATATTCTTCGACGATCGTTGCAATCTTGCTGCGGGCAAAAGTTTTTCTGCACTATTTCAGTGCAAACCGCGCCAACTCGCGTGCTTGTGCTCAGTTAGCAATCGTTCCGAACTCTTTTCCACAAACTTTTCAACACAACTGTTGAAATCATTCGCGCCTAACGTGCTGCCGCACGCGCACACACCTTTTCGTCCGATCAAAATCTGTTCGTCTGCTTGAGAGTTTCGCGTATCTTCCTGGCCCTCTTGCGCATACGCGCTCTGATTAAAGTGTGATGCCAGTCACGGAGTTCGACGAAGTTCCTGTCTTCATCTCACTGCATGCCATGGGCGTTTCATCGACAAGTGTTTCGAGCCCGTTCCTTGCACAGCGTGGATCTATCGCACACCGTGCCCTTGGCATGCCGCGGCGTGTCGGTGGCCTCCGTGAGTTGCACGAAAGCTATGGTTGCGATGTCAGGAGATGAGGGTATTCGGGCTTCCATTGTGCGGCGGCGATACGAGCGCGCAGCGCTTCGGGAGACGTTGGCTCGGCAAGGCCGGCGCGCTGAGCTTCAAGGCCCACCTCAAACGCGATCTTTCGAGCAATCGTTCGAAGATCCTTCAAGGAAGGGAGTAACGCCGCTTCCGAGCCAGACGGCGCGGGAGGATTCTCGCCCAGTGCGCGCCCCGCCGCCATCATCATGCGATCGGTCACTCTTTGCGCCCCGGAAGCAATCAGCCCCAGGCCAACTGCGGGAAAAATATAGACGTTATTGCACTGGGCGATGGGGATCGTCCGGCCCTCAAACTTTACCGGACCGAATGGAGAACCTGTGGCGACGATTGCGCGACCGCCGGTCCAACGTAGCAAGTCTTCCGGAACGGCTTCGCATCGATCGGTCGGGTTGGACAAGGGGAAAATAATTGGCCGAGTCACTCTGCGGGCCATTTCCCGCACGATGGATTCAGAAAATGCGCCGCACAAGGTGGATAAGCCGATCAAAATCGTCACATCGACATTCCGAATGACCGTTTCCAGGTCAATGGTGCCGGAAGCGGGCCGCTTCCACTGTGCGAAGCGTTCCCCAGGCTGGGCATACACGCTTTGCTCCGGACTCAGATCGGTCCGGTCGGCGTGCAGGATGCCGCCCCGGTTCACAAACCATAAGCGGCTTCCGGCTTCAACTTCCGAAAGTCCGCTTTCCCGGAGCGCCGCGCGCAAGTAGTCCGCCACCCCTATGGCCGCAGCGCCCGCTCCATAAAACACAATTTGCTGGTCCTTGAAGCTTTGGCCGGAAGCTTTGATAGCTCCCGTGAGTGCCCCGAAAACGACCGCTGCGGTCCCTTGGATGTCGTCATTGAAGGTCAGCAACTGATCGCGGTAGCGGTCGAGAAGAGGCCGGGCGTGGCGATTGGCGAAGTCCTCCCACTGCAAACACGTCCCAGGCAACTCCAACTTCACCGCCTGAACGAATTGGTCCACGAAATCGTAGTAAGCATCGCCCGTAATGCGCTCATGACGCCAACCGAGGTACTCCGGGGCCTTTAACCCGTCCTCGTTGTTCGTTCCCACATCGAGCACGATCGGCAAGGTGCGAGCCGGGTGAATGCCGCCGATCAGCGTGTAGAGCGCGAGCTTGCCAATCGGTATCCCCAAGCCTCCCACGCCCTGATCCCCGATTCCCAGGATGCGCTCGCCGTCGGTCACCACGATGACGTCCACATCCTGGTTCGGCCGATTTCGCAAGAGGCTGCGAATCGAGTCGCGGAATGGATAGGAAATGAAGAGGCCGCGCGCGCGGCGATAGATCCTGCTGAATTGCTGGCAGCCAAGCGCCACCACCGGCGTATAGACCATCGGCGTCATTTCTTCGATATGGGCGTTCAGCAGGCTGTAGAACAGGACCTCGTTCGTGTCCTGGAGCGCGCGCAGATAGATGTGGCGTTCGAGATCGTCCGTCTTCCGCAGATAGGCTTCGTACGCGCGGGTGGTCTGCTCCTCTAGCGTTTCGATGTGCGGTGGCAACAGCCCGTGGAGGCCAAACGCGGACCGTTCTTCGTCGGTGAAAGCGGTGCCTTTATTGAAGATGGGCGCATCCAGAAGCTGCATACCGCGAAGGCCGGTGGGAAGCGCGAGAACACTCATGGCTGCACCAGGGAAACGCAATTCAATCTACCCAATGCTGGGCGCAACGATTGGAGAATACAAGTGCTTAGCCACCCGAGTGTTCTGTTCCGCCTCCATCTGCGCCTTTGACCCGTCTTCCGCGCAATGCTAGAGTACGCTTCGGGAAAAGAGCGCGTGCCGAATAAGAAGAAACGCATCAGCACCGTCTATTTGCAGCTTGTTTGGAACAACTTAGGCGTCCGACCTCTGCGTTCCACGCTGAGCGTTATTGCTATCTCCCTCCAGATTTTCTTAATCCTTCTCATCGTGGGACTCACATCGGGCGTGCTCGCCGATTGGCGTGCGCGGGCGCAAGGCGTGGGCGCGGACATCATCGTTCAACCGCCCAACTCGTCCATTTTCTTCGCCTTTTCGAGCGCCGTGATGCAGCAATCCGTCGGCGATCAGATTTCAAAGCTGCCGGGCGTCGCGGCCGTGGCGCCGGTCCTGATTGTCGTGGACAGCCGCAACTTCGGTGTGATTTACGGGATTCAATACGACCGGTTTACCAGTCTCAGTGACGGGTTCCGCTTTCTCGCTGGTGGCCAGTTCAACGCATCGAATGAAGCTATCGCCGACGATTTGGCTGCGGCGTCGCGCCACCTGCGCGTTGGTGACACGACGCTGCTGATGAATCGCCAGTTTGTGATCAGCGGTATCGTCCTGCACGGCAAGGGCGCCCGGTTTTTCATCCCGATGGACACCGCCCAGGACATCGCCGGTTCCGAAGGCCGCGTCTCGATGTTCTACGTCAAGAGCACGGGAGACACCGAGACCGTGCGTTCCCATATCGTTAAAGTGCTCCCCGGCTACCGAGTACGCTCCATGGCCGAATACCTGACGCTGATGACTTCCCAAAATCTTCCCGAGCTGAAGCCATTCATTCGTTCTTTCATCGGACTGGGGGTCGCCATCAGTTTCCTGGTGGTCTTGTT
>CAWCYS010000009.1:0-13547 GCA_963799715.1 Terriglobia bacterium
CGTCGGAGTTGATGGCCACGATGATGCCCGTCAGCCCTGCAAGTATGAGGAAACGTAAACGCCCGAAGCGTTATTCGTCGCGCTGACGCGCACCGCTCCGGGCTGGATGAACTTCGAGAACTGGCCGATGGCGTAACCGTAGTACGTGGGCGACGGGCTACTCGTGCTGGAGTTAATCAGCCCGTAATTGATGCTATCGGCCGGATTGTCCCAGATCCACCACCAGACATAGGCGTTGTAGTCGCCGACCGTCATCGAGTTATGCACCTCTTCGGCGGCGGCGATGGCGTCTCCGATAGCAGGCGTCGCCCCTGAAACAGAAGGACTCAGATAGTGCTCGGTCATCCACACATCTTTGCCCGCGTTCTCGGCGTTCGTGTAGTAGGAGGGAGACGTGCCATAAAGATGGCCGGCAATAATGGACACATGTCCGACAGCAGTTGCGTCGCTCAGGGTAGGATCGGACTGGCCAAATTGGAAGCTGGCCGATTCCGGCATCAGCAGCTTCGTCGTCAGACCGGACGAGTTATTGGCGACCCACGTATCCATCTGCTGAGGTGTCCAACTGCAGGATTCATAATTTTCGTTGGTCTGAGCCGAAAAGTCTGGCTCATTTTGCATGGAAATGGCGTACAAACTCACGCTGTTGGTCGCAAAGTAGCTTACAAAGTCATCGAGATACGATTCATAGGCTGCGTAGTCGGACGGATTGAGGTATCCCCCGCAATACCCGGCAGCGGGACTGCAGGCGGGAGAGCCTGAGTAGTAGGGCTGGCTCACGGAACTGGTTTTCATGGACGCCGGCGGCGTCCAGGGCGATGCGAAAACAATGGCTTTTGGATTTGCACTTTGGGCTTCCGTGGCGTTCGTTAGCTCATCCGCCCATTCGCTTGTGAAGTAGGGAGGAGTACTTGTTGAGGACCCTTCAGGGTCGATGCGCACGCGCAGGATGCTAAGTCCGAGGCCGTTCGCAGGGTTGAACAGGGCCGTGGCCTGCGCGGTGGTCAACGGGCCCAACCAGGCAGTCGCCCCGCCGAATCCCCGGATCGTCTGATACGTAGTCCCAAAATTAATGGTTGACGCGGCGGGCGTCGCGCAGGCCACCTGAACGGTGGTGACTGCGGCGGTGGCCACCGTACCGCTATTGTTCGTGGCGGTGCAGGTCTGGCCGGCGGGCTGGGCGAAGACTGTGACGTCGTAGGTCGCGCCACCCTGGAGTGCCGTCGCGAACGTGAACGTGCCATTGGCCGACACCGAGAGGTTGTCGCCGCCGTTGTCCTGAAGCACCAATCCAGCTCCGGTAAGGCCCGAGACGGTTCCGCCGATGGTGTAGGTGGGTATGGCGCAGGCCACCTGAACGTTGGTGACATTCGCGTTGGCCGTTCCGCCGCCGTTTGTCACTTGGCAGTTCTCGGCCGGAATGGACGGTTGCGTAAGAACCGTGACGCTGTAGGTGCTGCCACCGGAGATAGGCGCCGAGAACGTGAAACTGGTCGCGCCCGCGTTGACGGACAGGTTGTTGCCGCCATTGTTCTGCAACACCAGCCCTGTGCCGGTGAGACCCGATATCGTGCCGCCAATCGTATAAGGGGCAGCAATTGTGATGGAGCCTGGGGAGTTCGCGGTCGAGCTCTGGCCGCCACCCGCGATAGTAATCGGGATGCTGATGGACTGGCCTATGGCCCCGGTCACGGTTCCGACCACCACGATTGGGGGATAGCTGAATCCCGCAGAAAGGGGATCGCTACGGGTGCAGGTCAATGTCGCCAGGGTGCAGGTCCAACCCGTTCCGGAGATCGCGGTCACCGTGAAATTGGTGGGGGGATCGGTGACGGTGACGGTCCCGCTCGTTGCGGCCGAGCCAAGGGCGTTGGAGACCGTGATCGAATAGGTTCCGTTCGTCGCATTCGGATAGACATTGGCAATGTTCGACACATTGCCGGAGAGGCTAGGATTTGCTGGAGGCGGTGGGGCCGAGCCGCCGCTGCTTCCGCCGCAGCCAACGATGAAAATAAGGCATATCAGAAGAGGAGAAAGAGGGAGAAAACGACACAAGACGTTTGCATTGCGGTGCGGGGCGCGCCTAGCAAGTCCACTCTTGGCCGCGAATTCCATTTTGACTGCATAGCCTTCCCGGCAGTTATCGGAGATTCCTACAGCCCCAGCTCGTTTTTCCACAATGCATGGCTCGGTCACTTTTCTTTCTCCAATCTCGCTCGGCGCTAGAATCTGACTTGGTTCGCGCCTTAACTATCCGAGCGATTTGCGACAGCTCTTGAATAACGCGCATTCGGACATCTGGAATCCTCGCAAGAGGCAAATGCCAGATGATCCAGTGTGTCGGGCGCCAAGCGGGACGGTCTTGAACGGGAGCAACTGAGAATTGCTGGATGATAAGTGCAACGGGTTCGGCGTAAACGTTTCCCCACGGCCCTGGCCGGAATGATACGCGTTTTGGACTGCTCCGGCAATGCCGAGGGCGGGTGGCGAGGCGATCCGCGTTTTCTGATCGACGAGCGTTCGCACGCGGCAGAGGCTGCCGCGACAATTCGCTACGCGATGCGGGCGTATCCAGTTCGCGCGAACGACACGGAAAATTCAGTGAATAGCCGCAGTTTTCGCTAGAATTCTGCATGCTCAACCTGGCGGCACCATGACCACCAGCCCCTTCATGCAACGCGCCATTGAACTGGCGACCGAAAACGTGCGCTCCGGGCGCGGCGGGCCGTTTGGCGCCGTCGTCGTGAAAGACGGGCGCATCGTCGCCGAAGGGACGAACCGCGTCACCTCAACCAACGATCCTTCGGCACACGCGGAGATCGTGGCGATTCGCGAAGCCTGCCGCGCGCTCGGCGCGTTCCAACTTCACGGCTGCGAGATTTACACCAACTGCTATCCCTGCCCGATGTGTTTCGGGGCGATCTATTGGGCGCGGCCCGACCGCGTTTTTTTTGCGTGCACCGCGGAAGACGCCGCCGCCGCCGGCTTCGACGATAGTTTCATTTACAATGAGTTGCGCGCGCTCCCTGCCGAGCGGAAAATAAAAATGGAGCCGATGATGCGCGATGAGGCTCTGGCGGCGTTTCGCGCATGGCTCGAGAATCCCGGCCGCATTCAATACTGAGCGGCTATAGAGTTTTGTGTCCCGTGAGGATGTGAAGGAAGACAGGCACCTCAGCGGCTGAAGCCGCTCTGATTTTGCGCCAGTTACGGCACGGCTGAAGCCGTGCCCTGACGCTGAACCTGACTCAGGACACTCGCGCGATGGATTCCGCCGAACACAAATACCTGGGCCACTCGGTGCTGCGGAAAGAAGGCCGCGACAAAGTTACGGGCCGCGCGCGCTACGTGGACGATCTCGATTTTCCCGGCGCGCTGCACGGCGTGACTGTGCGCAGCGACATCCCTCGCGGGCGCATCCGCAAAATCGAATTCGGCGCGGGAATTCCGTGGAATGAATTTATTGTCGTCACCGCGGCGGACATTCCGGGCGCGAATTACGTCGCACTATTCGAGCGCGACCAGCCCTTCCTCGCCTCCGATGGGGTGAATCATCCCGAAGAGGCGATCGTCCTGCTCGCGCATCCCGATCCGTATTTGCTGGAAGAGGCGCGGCGCGCCGTGCGCATCGAATACGAGCCGCTGCCCGCGATTTTCACGCTCGATGAATCGCTCGCCGGCAAAGAAATCATCTGGGGTAAAGACAACGTCTTCAAGTCCTATCACCTCGAAAAAGGCGATGTGGAGGCGGCGCTCGCGCGCGCCGATTTGATCGTCGAAGGCGAGTATCGCACCGCCGCGCAGGAGCAGCTTTACATCGAGCCGCAGGGCATGGTGGCGATCGCGAATCCGCGCGACGGCGTCACCGTGTGGGGCTCGCTGCAGTGCCCGTACTACGTGCAGCGCGCGCTGGTGGCACTCTTCAATTTGCCCGCGGAGAAAATTCGCGTGGTGCAGGCCGAGACCGGCGGCGGCTTCGGCGGCAAGGAAGAATATCCTTCGATGATCGCGGGCCACGCGGCGCTGCTCGCGTGGAAATCGGGCAAGCCGGTGAAGATTATCTACGATCGCGCCGAGGACATGGCCGCGACGACGAAGCGCCATCCCTCGCGCACGCGACATCGCACCGCGGTTACGCGCGACGGCAAACTCCTCGCGATGGATATTGATTTCGCGCTCGACGGCGGCGCCTATGCGACGCTCTCGTCCGTCGTTTTGTCGCGCGGCACGATTCACGCGGCCGGGCCGTACTCCTGCCCGAACGTGCGCATCCACTCCAAAGTTGTGGCCACGAACTTGCCGCCGCAAGGCGCATTTCGCGGGTTCGGCGCGCCGCAAAGCGTTTTCTCGCTGGAGCGCCATTTCGATCGCGTGGCAGCCGCGGTGGGCCTGGCGCCGGAGGAATTCCGCCGGCGCAATTTCATTCGCACCGGAGAGACGACCGCTACCGGGCAAGTGATTCGAGAGGCCGTGGATATGCCGGGCCTGTTGGACCGCGCGCTTCGCGAAAGCGGCTACGCCGCCAAGCGCGAAACATTTGCCCGCGAAAATCACGGCCGCGCGCTGAAGAAGGGCATCGGCTTGGCGGCATTTTTTCACGGCGCGGGGTTCACCGGCTCGGGTGAGGAATATCTCGCCTCGGTGGTGGAGGCCGAAGGGACCCCTGAAGGCCGCGTGCGCATCCTGGCGGCCAGCACGGAGATCGGCCAGGGCACGAACACGATTTTTTCGCAGATTGCCGCGGATGCGCTCGGCATTCCTTACGATCGCATCGAGATCGCGCAGCCGGACACCGCGGCCGTTCCGAATAGCGGGCCGACCGTCGCGTCGCGCACGTCGATGATCGTCGGCAAGCTGGTGGAATCGGCGGCCATCGGCATCAAGCAATCGCTCGTCGCGGCGAATCTTCTCGCGGCCGGCGGCGTTTACACGCCGGAAGATTTCGCGCGCGCCTGCCGCGAATATATCTCCGCGCACGGGCCGCTGCGTGCGCGCGTTCAATACCACCCGCCGCCGGGCGTGAAGTGGGACGACAAGACTTACACAGGCGAAGCGTACTGCGCGTATGCGTGGGCCGTTTACGTCGCGGAAGTCACCGTGGATTTGGCGACGTTTGAGACGCGCGTAGACGATTTCGTCGCGGTGCAGGAAGTCGGCAAGGTGATCCACCCCGTGCTCGCGGCGGGACAAATTGAGGGCGGCGTGGCGCAGGCGATTGGATTTGCGTTGTACGAAAATGTGATTTGGCAGCAGGGCCGCATGGCCAACGGCCAAATGACGAACTACATCATGCCCACGGCCGCGGATCTGCCGCGTATTCGCGTGATTTTTGAGGAGACGCCGTCACCACACGGCCCGAGCGGCGCGAAGGGAATCGGCGAACTGCCGCTCGATGGCGGCGCGCCCGCGATCGTGAGCGCGATCGAGAACGCCGCCGGAATCGTGTTGCGCGAGATTCCGGTTGTACCCGAGCGCCTGATGGAAGCGCTCGAAGCGAAGGCGGGAATGCGTGGCTGACGACGTTGTCAAAATCGAAATTGCGTGCACGGTGAACGGCGAATCGCGCCGTTTTCGCGCGTGGCCGATGGAGCGGCTGCTCGATGTCCTGCGCCGCGAATTGAAATTGACCGGCACGAAGGAAGGCTGCGGCGAGGGAGAATGCGGCGCGTGCGCGGTGTTGCTCGACGGCGCGCTGGTGAATAGTTGTCTGGTGCCCGTGGCGCAGGCCGCCGGCTGCGAAATTCTCACGATCGAAGGGCTCGCGCGCGGCGAACAGCTCAGCGCGATTCAGGAGGCGTTCGTCGAATGCGGCGGCGCGCAGTGCGGCATATGCACGCCGGGGATGGTGATGGCCGCGGCCGCGCTGCTCGAGCGCGAGCGGCAGCCGGGCGAGCGGCAGATTCGCGCCGGACTTTCCGGCAATTTGTGCCGCTGCACCGGTTACACGAAGATTTTCGAGGCCGTGGTGCGCGCGTGCCAGGCCACGGGCGTGCGCCGATGAGAGCCAACGTTCCCGCGTACGAACTGCGTTCGCCCGCCGGTCTCACCGAGGCGCTTTCGTGGAAGGCGCAGGAACCGGGCGCGTGGCAGCCGTTCGCCGGCGGCACGGACTTGATGGTGCTGCTCGAAGCAGGGAAGCTCGCGCATCGGCGCTTTTTGAATATTTGGAAACTTACAGAGTTGCACGGAATCGCCGTTGCGCCGGAGCAGATTACGCTCGGCGCGCTCACTACTTACACCGAAATTCAGCGGCATCCGGTACTCGCTGCGGAATTTCCATTGCTGTGCCGCGCGGCGGTGGAAACCGGAAGCGTGGCCACACAGAATCGCGGCACGCTCGGCGGCAATATCGCCAACGCTTCACCAGCGGCCGATTCGCCGCCCGCGCTGCTGGTGTACGACGCCCAGATTGAACTCGTTTCCGCGGCCGGTCCGCGCTGGGTGCCCTACAACGGTTTTCACACCGGCTACAAGAAAATGCTCATGCGTCCCGACGAATTGATTGCGAACATTCGGCTTCCGCGCACTATGCGCGGCTGGAGGCAGCACTATCGCAAAGTCGGTGCGCGCAAAGCGCAGGCCATCTCAAAAATCTGCATGGCCGCCGCCGCGCAGATGGAAAATGGCGTCGTGCGCGAGGTGCGGCTGGCATTCGGCAGCGTGGCGCCGACGGTGGTTCGCGCGGTGTCCGCGGAAGGGACGTTGCGCGGCGGACGCCTCACGCCCGCCGGAATCGCCGCCGCGCGCGAGGCGCTGGCGCGCGACATCACACCGATTGACGACCTCCGCTCGACCGCGCGCTACCGGCTGAGCGTCGCGCAAAATGTTCTCGAAGAATTTCTGCGGACGCTGGCGTCATGAGCGCTAACTTGGTGGTACGCGGTGAGCGCGTCGTCACGCCGGCGGGTGTGCGCCGCGCGAGCATTCACATCCGCGGTGAAAAAATAATCGCCGTCGAGAATTGGGAGTCCGTTCCGGCGGGCTGCCCGGTGCACGACGCGGGCCGCGCCGTCGTCATGGCCGGCCTGGTGGATACGCACGTGCACATCAACGAGCCGGGCCGCACCGATTGGGAAGGTTTTGCCACAGCCACGCGAGCCGCGGCCGCGGGCGGCACCGCCACCCTGATTGACATGCCGCTCAACAATATTCCAGCGACGACAAATGTTGCCGCGCTGGAAGAAAAGCGTCGGGTTGCGCGCGGCCACTGCTGGGTGGACGTTGGCTTCTGGGGTGGTGTCGTGCCGGGGAATGCCGGGGACTTGCGCCCGCTGCGCGATGCGGGAGTTCTTGGCTTCAAGTGCTTTCTCGTACCGTCCGGCGTCACGGAGTTCGCGCACGTCGGCGAGAGCGATTTGCGCGAGGCGATGCCGGTCCTCGCTTCGCTCGGCGTGCCGCTGCTCGCGCACGCGGAGTCGCCTCGTCCAATCAATGCGGCCCTGCGGCGACTCGGCGATGAGGATCCGCGCCGATATCGCACGTGGCTGCAATCGCGTCCGCCGCAGGCCGAGCGCGACGCCATCGCGATGCTCGTCGCGCTCGGCCGTGAATTTCGCGCGCCGGTTCACATCGTGCATCTTTCCGCCGCGATGGCGCTGCCGATTCTGCGGCGCGCGCGGCGCGAAGGCGTGGCTGTTACGGTCGAGACGTGCCCGCACTATCTTTATTTTCGCAGCGGCGGCGTGCCCTTGGGCGCGGTCCAGTACAAATGCGCGCCGCCGATTCGCGACTCCGCGAATCGCGATATGCTGTGGCGCGCATTGCAAAAAGGCTTGATTGATCTGATCGTGTCCGACCATTCTCCGTGCCCTGCCGAGCTCAAGACCGGAGCGCGCGGCGATTTTTTCAAGGCTTGGGGAGGCATCGCTTCACTCGAACTGCGATTGCCGGTTGTGTGGACGGCCGCGCGAACACGCGGCTTGGGCGTCGAACACGTCGCCCGGTGGCTCGCGGAAGCTCCGGCGCGCATGGCCGGTCTCGCAGGCCGGAAGGGCACGATCATGCCCGGCGCGGATGCGGATCTAGTCATTTGGGAGCCGGGCAAACCATTCAAAGTGAAGCAGTCCAGCTTGCAGCAAAAAAACAAACTAACGCCGTATGATGGAAAGACTTTGCTGGGCGTGGTACAAGCGACCTACTTGAGGGGAAAGCTGATTTTCGAGCGCGGCCGGTTCGCGGGAGATGCGCGCGGGTCGCTGCTCGCAGCGAGCGCGCACTGATGGAGTCCACTGAATATCCGGATTTGGCATCCGAACGCCTCGGCGGCCGCGTTCTCGCCGCGAACGACGATTTTTTTGCGCCGAAAGAAAATCTGATCAAGCCGGCCGCTCCTATCTTCATTGAGGGCAAATTCACGGATTGCGGCAAATGGATGGATGGCTGGGAGACGCGCCGCCGCCGCACGCCCGGCTTCGATTGGTGCATCGTGCAACTCGGCCTCGCGGGGAGAATTCGCGGCGTGGTGGTGGATACGAGCTTCTTCCGCGGGAATTTTCCGGAGCACGTTTCGCTTGAGGCGTGTGAGATCGTGGGCACGGAATCGAGCCAGCAGCTCGAAAGCATGGCGGCGCAATGGTCGGAGATTCTGCCGAAGTCGCCGCTGGGGGGCGACGCGAAAAATCTTTTTGCGATCGAATCGCCCAAGCGCACAACGCACGTCCGTTTGAAGATTTATCCCGACGGTGGTGTCGCCCGGTTGCGAGTTCACGGCGAAGTCTTGCCGGATGGGGGAATACTTTCGCGCGCCGGCGAAGTCGATCTCGCCACGCTTGCGAACGGCGGCCTGGTTGTCGCTTCGAGCGACATGTTCTTTGGCTCCGCTCAGAATCTCATTCTTCCGGGCCCATCTCTCGGGATGCACGATGGCTGGGAAACTCGCCGCCGCCGCGGCCCCGGCCACGATTGGGCCGTGATTCGATTGGGCGCGCGCGGGAAGATTCATCGCGTCGAAGTGGACACCTCCTTTTTCAAAGGCAATTTCCCGGAGAGCTGTTCGATTGAGGCTTGCACCGCGCCGGATAACTTCGCGGGCGAAACCGCACTCGCGCAGTTGCGGTGGCGCGAAGTTTTGCCTCGCTCGCCGCTCGGCGTCGACGCAAACCACGTCTTCGAGAAGAAATTACGGGCGTCCGGCGACGCGACGCACCTGCGCCTCAATATCTACCCCGACGGCGGCGTCGCCCGCCTGCGCGCCTTTGGCACGCTCGCCGCGAAAGCCAAAGTGTGAGCCGTCTCGCGCAATTCAACGCGCAAGATGCGCCCGCCGCCGAAGCCCAACTTTTCGCTTGTTGCGGTTCGCGGCGCTGGGCGCGTGAAATGGCGGCCGGGCGTCCGTATCGGGATCTCGCTCACGCTTGCGAAATTGCGGACAAGTTGTGGTTGTCCCTAAACCTCGCCGAGTGGCGCGAAGCGTTCAGCGCGCACCCGAGAATCGGCGAGCGTGCGTCGCACGGCGGCGAAACCGCGCGCCGCTGGGCCGAACAGGAGCAATCTGCCGTGCGCGCCGTTTCGCAAGACGTCGCCGCCCGCCTCGCCGCGCAGAATTTCGCGTACCAAGAAAAGTTCGGCTACATCTTCCTTGTGGACGCCACAGGCAAATCCAGCGACGAGATGCTTGCGATTCTCGAGCAGCGCATCCAGAATGATCCCCACGACGAGATTCGCGAAGCGGCGGAACAGCAGCGCCGCATCACGCGCCGCCGTTTGGACAAGCTGCTGTCGGAGACGCCATGACCGGAATCACCACGCACGTTCTCGATACCTCGCTCGGGAAACCCGCCGCGGGCCTGGCTGTGGTGCTGGAGCGCCGGCAAGGCGGCGGATGGCAGCGCGTCAATAGTGCAGTGACGGGCGCCGACGGCCGCACGCCCGAGCTGTTGCCGCCGTCGGCTACAATCGCGCCGGGAACGTTCCGTCTTGTTTTCGATACGGGCGCGTATTTTCGCGCGCAAGGCGTCGCCGCTTTTTATCCCGAGGTCGCCGTCGCGTTTGAGATTCAGAATCCGACGGAGCACCATCACGTGCCGCTGCTGCTGAGCCCGTTCGGCTATTCCACCTATCGCGGGAGTTGAGGAATTTCGATGGCACTCGTCTGGAACGGCTACGGCAAGGCGCGCGTCCGGATGCTGCGCCTCGAACGCCGCGGTGACACGCACGAAATCAAAGACCTCACCGTGCGCATCCGCCTCGAAGGTGATTTTGAATCCGCGCACAGCGCCGGCGACAATAGCCAGATCACCGCGACCGACACGATGAAAAATACGGTTTACGCGCTCGCGCGCGGCGGCACCGGCGAGATCGAAGAATTCGGCGCGCGGCTCGCGTCGCATTTTCTGCGCATCAATCCGGCGATTGCGAGTGTGCGCGTGGAACTTTGGGAGCATCCCTGGAGCCGCATCCTCGTCGGCGGCAAACCACACGGTTCGGCGTTCTCGCGCGGCGGCGGCGAGAGCCGCACGGCGACGGTGAGCGCCACGCGCGACGCCGTCACGATTCGCGCCGGCGTGGAGGGGCTCGTCGTGCTCAAGAGCAGCCATTCCGGCTTCGAAGGATTTCGCAACGATCTCTACACGACGCTCCAGGAAACGAGCGACCGCATTTTCGCCACGGCCATCGCGGCGGACTGGCTCTACAGCCGCGCGGGACTTCCGTACGGCACGCTCGCGCAGGGCGTGCGCCGCGTGATTCTCGAAACATTTGCCGAGCACGACAGCCGTTCCGTGCAACACACGCTGCACGCCATGGGTGAAGCCGTTCTGGCGGCGTTCGACGACATCGCCGAAATTCATTTCTCGCTGCCCAACAAACACCACATTCCCGTGAATCTCGATCCGTTCGGCCTGCGCAACGACAACGAGATCTTTCTCCCGACCGAAGAGCCCTACGGCCTCATCGAAGCGACGCTACGGCGCTGAACCTGAATCTCAAAGTTGAGGAGAGATTCCTCCGCTCCGGGGCGGCAAAGAGCGCCGCCCCTCCGGTCGGAATGACTGACTTCATTTGTTGAGAACGGGCGGAATTCAACTCCAGAAGCCCGGCCAAATTCTTCGCGCGTTTTCCTTTGGATTACTTTGTGCGGTTCTTGAGGATTTTCACGAAGGAACCCGCGCGCAATTCCGCGACCGTAACTCCCGTGCGGCGCTCCGCTTCTTCTTCGCTGATGGCGCCGCAATTCATCGCGCGCAGGAAAAAGTTGAGCAGACCTTGTCCGGTCGCGGCGTCATCGAAGATGTCGCCCACCAGCGTCGCCTTCGCGGCCTTCTCGACAAAATTCTTCAGCCGTTCCGCAGCCGCATCCAGGCCGTGCAAAAAGAATGCGTACACCGCGGCGTAGCGCGTAGGCAATTGCGCCGGGTGCAAGTCCCAGCCCTGATAGAAAGCGCCAATCAGCGAGTGCTGAATGTCTTGGACGTGCAGCCGCCACGCGCGGAGCACCACTGCGCGATTTTCTTTCATTTGCTGCGCAGCGAGTTTCTTGCCTTCGGCGGCGCGATGCGGCGGCGCGGGGAGAATGTTGGTTGCGCCGTCCGATAACCAAATGCCGGTTCCGGCGAACGCCACCTGCATCATGTGTTTGGCGAAATCGCAGGCGGGATGCGTCATGGTTTGGTTGGCGGCGGTGATGCTGCATCCGGCGGTGTAATCGTAGGTCCCGAAATGCGCGGCGACGCAGCGTCCCGCAGAGGCATCGAGCAGCCGCGGCAAGTTCGATTCGCCGCGTTCGTTCAGGATGGATTGCGGCGTCTCGATCATCAACTCGAAGCGCAGCGCGCCGCGCTCGAGTTCGAGCGAATTTTCCAGCGATTCCAGCAGCGTCGCGAGCGTGGCCGCCTGCTCCGGGAGCACCACTTTCGGCAGCGTCACCACGAAATTCGAAGGCAATTTTCCGTTCGTTGCGTCGCACAGGGTGCTCACGAAAATGTCCAACGTACGAATGCTGCGCTCGCGGAGCTCGTGCGAAAACGGCTTGATGCGAATGCCGAGGAACGGCGGGAGTACGCTTTCGGCGAGCCCGCGCGCCACTTCCAGCGCCACCGAAGCAGCGTGGCCGTCTTCTTCACTGTCGGGACGATTGCCGTAGCCGTCCTCGAAATCGATGCGGAAATCCTCCACGGGTTCGCGTTTTAATTTTTCCAGCATGCGCGCGTACACCGTGAGCGCGAGCCACGCCTCGCGATTTTCTTTGCGCAAGCGGTCCGGATGTTCGGCGAAGCGGCGCTTTAGAATTTTCCCTTGCGCTGCGGATCTCGGAAGTTGCTCCGAGCCGGGAAGCCCGATCGCGCGCGCGAAGGGGATTGGGTCTCCACCGTATTCTTCGAGCGTTCGCAGCGCGAGCTGGCCCAGCCGCGCCGCCGTCTCCGCGCGAAACAGGTGGGCCCCGCCGTACACGGTGTGGACCGGTTGCCTACGCCCGCTTTCGCCGGGATAGCGCCGCGCGAAGGCCGCGTTCGATTCGTCCAGACGCAGCGTGAGCTGCTTAACGGCGGACAGCGCCAGCGAAGTTTTCATGGGTCCTCCCGAAAACGGCGGGAACGATTATCGCAAAACGCCCTGCGCAATTTGAAGGAATCGAGGTGCGCCGCAGTGGTTTTGTTTGTGCCGCCCCTGCGGGGCTTGAGCCATGCGCGCCTCTCCCAGCGCGGCAAACTCACGGGATCGAAACGCGCGAATACACTTCCGGTTCTTCCCGGGGACGGTAGGTAGCTGAGAGGAAGTTGCGGACCCGCACCACACGGGCCCGCAGATCATTCCCGTTGCAGGATCAGACGGTCAGGCCTGAGCGCCCATCGATCGCCGCTGCTGGAAACATTCCCGGCAGTACACCGGACGGCCTTGCGTCGGCCGGAAGGGAACTGTGGTTTCCTTCCCGCACTGCGAACAGGTCGTCTTGGTTTCCGATCGCTGGTTGTTACCCTGGCCCGAGGACTCAGCGCGCTTAGCCTTGCAGTCTTTGCACCGCTTGGGCTCGTTCTTGAAGCCCTTGTCGGCGAAAAACATCTGCTCGCCGGCGGTGAAGACGAACTCGGCATTGCACTCGGCGCACTTCAGTACCCTATCGTGATATTCCATGCGTGGCTCCGAGGCCCTCGAACGGAGAGAGCCCGCAGCTTCCGCTTCCTGGCCGGCGCAACGGGGACTCGCCGGACTTGCCTGCAAGGCCCCTTGGCCGGGAGGCAGGAGCTGCATTGGACTTCCCTAAGGAACTAGGCCGTATTAATCCTGTTCGCGACGCTGCTTCTTGCGCAGACGTTTGCGAGATAATGCCTGCTTGGCCCGGCGCTTCTCTCCGGGCTTCATGTAGTAGCTGTGTTTTTTGATCTCCTTGATGATGTCTTCCTGCTGCACGCGGCGCTTAAAGCGGCGCAGGGCATTCTCCAAGGATTCGCCTTCCTGAATACTGACTTCGGCCACTAGAAAATCACCACCCTTCCCCAAAAGGCCGCCAAATCCCTCTGAATCCTCAATAAGATAAGAGAGTGCGAATATAAGGCCTGATGTTGACTGTCTTTCTAACGAAGGCTAGGGCGGGAGTCAAGCGATGTTTTTTT
>CAWCYS010000010.1:0-4452 GCA_963799715.1 Terriglobia bacterium
GCGGACTGGCATGGCGCCGCGGTTGAGTGCCGATGGCGACCGGCCGCAACTTTGTATGTTGCGTATTCCTAAATTCGCGCGCAACCCGCGATAGCTTTTGAAAATACTGTTGCTAACATCAGAATCGAGAAGAGTTCTGTGTCGCTGATGACAGATGCGCCTGATGTAACCGCCGCAACCGCGGCCGAGATCGGGAGTGCGCCTGAGTCAGTTTGGGCGAAGATCGAAAACTGGTTCGGAGATCGTGGCCCGGCAGTCTCTTGGAACCGAACGACCTGGATCGCTCTCGGGGCGCTCGTAGGGCTTTGGGCGCTGCGCTTCTACATGACATGGGCCACCTGGGGCGACCTGACGATCGACTGTGGGCGGGAGCTTTACGTTCCGTCGGTGCTCGCGCAGGGAAGGACGCTCTACCGAGATATCTGGTATCTCTACGGCCCTGCTGCGCCGTACTTGAACAGCTACTTGTTCCGCTTGTTCGGCGTCAAACTGGGCGTCTTGTACTGGGCGGGATCGCTCGCGGCATTGGGATCGGCGGTCTTGCTTTTCCTTTCCGGCCTGCGTTTGTCGGCGCGGCTTGCAGGCTGGACCGCCGGCGCCGTGATTCTGGTTGAGGCCTTTCCGCGTTGGCTGTTTAGCTTTCCGCTTCCCTACAGCTACGCATCGGTCTACGGGTGCCTGGCTTCCTGTTTATTCTTGTGGCTTGCATTGCGGGGAGTTTACTCAAGCAACTCGGGCTGGGTCTTCGGCGCCGGGACTGCCGCTGCGTTCGCCCTGCTGCTCAAATTGGAGTTCGGAGCGGCGTGTTACGTGGGCCTGCTTCTGCTCATCGTAGCTCGTTATGTGCAGCACCGCTCCTGGAAATTCCCCGCGCGCGACGTTGCTATGACGCTTCCCGGGATTGCGGCCTGTGCCGCGGTCGCCCGATGGATCTTCTCGCTGGGCGGCTACGAATTCATCACCCAGGAAAACTGGATGAGCTGGCCCACCTCCTACTTCATGAAAAACTACGGGAAAATCTGGCTGGCCCAGAATGGACTCTCTCTGGACGCCGGCGCCTGGGCTGGCGCCCTCGCGCGCACGGCCATGATGGCCGGAATCGTCATTCTCTTCCGGAAGATCGCCGAACGGTCGCGATCGGATGGACGCCGCGCGTATCTGGCAATGGTCCTTGTGGTTGCCGCGGTCGCATGTGTCGTCAGTTTCTATCCCGACACGGCCTCCCTGGAATTTCAAGCGCTGTTCTTCCCGAAGGCGATGGTGCTGTACGCGGGTTTGGCAGCGGGCGCGGCCTGGTGGTTCTTCCTTCGTCAGCCGGCAAACCACCGGCTCGCCGCATTGGCCGTCGCACTGAGCGTTGCGTTTCTTGCCGGCGGGCGCATGCTGCTGGCATCGACTCCCGCCGGGTATCCGATTTATTACACCGGGCCGGCCATCCTCACAGTGCTCTTGCTGGCGTTAGCGATGGTTCCGAGAGCCGGTCGCTCGCATCGTTTCGCTTTCTACGGAAAGCTCTCCATTTGCGTGATGCTCTTGATTGCGGCGATTGTGGGGAGTCTGCGCCCGCCGGAAGGGCCTCTCGTACCGCTTACCACCGAGCGCGGCACGGTTCGTGTTACGGCGGGGATTGCAGGCAAGTACCGCGCGGCAATTGAGTTCATGCAGGATGCGAATTCCCGTGGCGAGGCCGTGCTTTCCGTTCCCGAAGACACAAGTCTCTACTTCCTGTCCGGCGTGCCTTGCCCCACGCGCGTCTTTGCTTTCACACCCGGCGCTCTGGCTCCCGGAAAAATGACAGAGGAACTCATCCACGAAATTGACAGCAAGCCCGTTCGCTACATCATCTGGTCCAACCGCACGTTCCCCGAATACCAGCAACCTATTTTTGGCAGGGACTTCGACCAGGACCTGGGCAGCTACTTGAAGGCGCACTACCGTTTTCTTCGGCCTCTCGGAGGTAAGAGTCCTTCGTGGGAGTGGAGTGCGGGCATTTGGGAACGAAAGCCGGACGAAAAACAGCCATGATCACCACTGACCGCGAGGAACAACGAAGCGGTGTTGGCAGCCGGGGACTCGAGGCCCTGCGGCAAATGCGAGAAGCCAGACGCGCGTTCCAGGATGAGGTCGCGGAGCACCGGGACGATTGGATTCACGCCAATAGGTACTTCTACGATTCCCTCGAGAAGATGCTGCGCTTCATCGTCGAACCTGGCCGACGCGTCCTCGGCGTGCGCTGCCAGACGGGCCACTTGCTGGCCTCGGTGGAACCTTCTTACGGCGTGGGCGTCGAGATCGGTGAACGCATGGTCGATTGCGCGCGTCGTAACCTTCCAAATCTGCAATTTCGTGCAGGGCGATCCGGAAGACCTCAACCTCGGTGAAACATTCGACTTACGTCTTGTTCGATCACGTCTTCGACACCGTGGATATTCTCCAAGCCCTCGAGCGAATTCGCCAGCACTGCACTGCAGATACTCGGCTCGTCGTAATCAACTACAACCAGTTGTGGGAACCCGATCTTGGAACTGGCCAGCAAGACCGGACTGCGGTCGCACTTCGTCGAGCCCAATTGGGTGAGCGAGCACGACTCCGTGGTTTTCTCGGACTCGGCGGGCTTCCTTCCCATTCGCACGCTATCGCCTGTTGCTCCTTTGCCGAAGTGGATTCCGCTGCTTTCGGCGTTGATGAATGATTGCGTGGCACGCTTGCCTGGCTCTCGATCGGCTCGGCCTCATGCAAGATCACCGTGGCGCGGCTGGCGCCGGAGCCGACGCGCGAAGAGGACGTGACCGTGTCCGTGGTCGTCCCTTGCCGCAATGAGGTGGGCAATGTGCAGCCAGGCCGTCGAGCGCATTCCGGAGATGGGACGGCACACCGAGATCCTTTTTTGCGATGATCAGTCGACCGACGGCACGGCCGACGAAGTGAGACGAATGCAGGCGCTCTACCCGGACCGCGACATCCGCCTGATCGACGGCCCGGGAATCTGCAAGGCGCAGAACGTCTGGACCGGATTTCGCGCCGCTCGCGGCGATGTCCTCATGATCCTCGACGCCGATTTGTCCGTCATGCCGGAAGAGTTGCCGGTCTTTTTGCGCGCGCTGCTGAGCGGCCGGGGAGATTTCATCAACGGCAGCCGCCTGGTCTACCCCATGCAGCGGTACGCCATGAAATTCGCGAACATGATCGGCAACAAATTTTTCAGCTTCGTATTTTCGTTCCTGCTGGACCAGCGCATCAAAGACACGCTCTGCGGCACCAAAGTTCTCTGGCGGCGGGACTGGCAGCGCATGGAGCCGCACTTTAGGCGAGTGGGGAATTGCGAGACCTCTGGGGCGACTACGAGCTGCTGTTCGGCGCCAGCAGACTGCAGTCTGGCGGATTCTGGACGTCCCCGTGCACTACCAGGAGCGCGTGCACGGGCTGACGAAAATGAACCGAGTTCTTGCCAATGGCCTGCGCATGATGCGCATTTGCTGGCACGCGTGGCAACGTTTGAAAGGATAGCACCATTGTCTGCAGCGCTGCTCCGCCGCTGGCTCGCCCACCCGCTCACAGCCGGAATGTCTCTCGATGAAGCTGGCACGACGACGCTTCGGAAGCAGATCATCTCTTCCAAGCCGTTTCTGCGGGCCATCTACGAGGAATGGTATTCCATGCTCGTGAAGGAATTGCCGCCCGATGCGGGAACAGTCCTGGAATTGGGTTCCGGCGCGGGCTTTTGCGAGCGCTTTATCCCTGGCCTGATCACTTCGGAAGTCTTTCCCAGCCCCGGCGTGCAGATCGTGCTCGATGCGCAAGCGCTCCCTTTCCCGGACGAATCGCTGGGGGCGATTGTCCTAACCGACGTGATGCACCACGTGCCGGACGTGCGAGCTTTCCTTGCGGAGGCCTCCCGCTGCCTGCGTACTGGAGGAAAAATCATAATGATCGAGCCGTGGCTGACGCGGTGGTCCCGATTCATCTATACGCATTTTCACCACGAGCCGTTTTTGCCCGAAGCGCGGGAGTGGAGGTTCCCCTCGACCGGCCCGCTTTCGGGCGCCAACGGCGCGATTCCGTGGATCGTGTTTGTGAGGGATCGCCGGAAATTTGAAGGCCAGTTTCCACGACTGGCGATTGAGAAGATTCGCCCTTTCATGCCGTTCCGTTATCTGGTCTCCGGCGGCGTGGGATTGCGCAGTTTGATGCCCGGCTTCACGCATGCCCTGTGGGCCCGCTTGGAAGCAATGCTCGAACCATGGATGCCCAGCCTAGCCATGTTTGCCCTCATCGCAATTCGGAAGAAGTAGTGGGTTCGAACGCGCAACGCCTCGGCCGCTGCGAGTCCACGCGGCGAACACATGCAATCAGCGCGCATGAAGGGCCCGCGGGACGGTGGAGTTCTCTGAAATCGGGTACGGGGCCAATTGCGGAGACGCGGCGTCCGCTTCGATGAGCCAGACGTGGCGA
>CAWCYS010000011.1:0-5327 GCA_963799715.1 Terriglobia bacterium
GTAGCCGCAAAATGAGAATGTCCGGTTTGTGCAAAGTAGAAATGTCCGCTTTTCTAGGGGCCGGGGGGCCCGATGCGAGAAGAGCGGATCGAGATGAGCGAGCGAGAGCGAGATCGGTTGAAGGTGTTGCACGAAGTCGAGGAAGGTCACTTGAGGCAAGTCGCAGCGGCGGAGCGTCTGCGGTTGACGGACCGGCACGTCCGGCGTCTGCTGGTACGGCTGCGCGCGGACGGAGATGGCGCGCTGGTGCATGGGCTGCGCGGACATCCCTCGAACCGCAAGATTGCTGAGGCGATCCAGCAGCGCAGTCTCCGCTGGTTGCGACAGCCGAGCTACGCCGGTTTCGGACCCACGCTGGCCGCCGAGCATCTGGCGCGCCGCGGTATTCGGGTGAGTCGCGAGACGCTGCGGAACTGGATGAGCCGAGCCGGGTTGTGGCGGCCTCGGCGGCAACGCCTGAAGTCGGTGCACGTCTGGCGCCCGCGCCGTTCCGCGTTCGGCGAACTGGTGATGATGGACAGCTCGCCGTTCCGCTGGCTGGAGGAGCGCGGCCCGGCCTGCCATCTGATTGCGATGATTGACGATGCCACCAGCCGGGTCTGGGGCCGTTTTGCGGAGCACGATTCCAGCGAAGAAAACCTGCGCACCCTGCGGGGCTGGCTGGAACGATACGGGCGGCCGCGCGCGCTGTACACCGATAAAAACGGCCTGTTTGTGACCTCTCGGCCGGTGCAATGGCAAGAACAACTGCGCGATGAGCCCGCGCGGACGCAGTTCGGCCGGGCCTTGGCCGAACTCGACATCGCCTGGATCGCGGCGCACAGCCCACAAGCGAAGGGACGGATCGAACGGTTGTTCGGCACGCTACAAGATCGTCTGGTGAAGGAAATGCGCATCGCCGAGATCGCCACTCTGGAAGAGGCCAACCGATTTCTCGAGATGCGTTTCTGGCCTTTCTGGGAAGAGCGCTTTACCAGGAAACCGGCGCAGAGCAGCGACGCGCATCGGCGTTTGGAACGTACGCATCATCTCGAGCAGATTCTGAGTGTGCGCAAGGCCCGGACCGTCGCTTCTGATCACACCGTGAAATGGCACGGCCAACGTTGGGGAGTTCCCCGCGCAGCGGTGTGCGCGGGACTGCGCGGCGCCCGCGCCGAGATCGAACGACGGCTCGATGGAAGTCACTGGCTGCGCTTCCGGGATCGTTATTTGCCCTTGCGTCCCTGCCCGGACGCGGCGCCGGCATCGGTAAGTCCTTCCGGCCTACGGCCTCCAGGACTTACCGACGCCAAACCAAAACCCAAAACCAAAATCACAATCCACCGCATTCCGCCTCCCGATCACCCGTGGCGAAAAGGCTGGAAGCGGACATTTCTATCTAGCGCAAAACCGGACATTTCTACTTTGCGTTGACAGCGATGTTTTTTTTGGAGCTGGTCATCGCGCAGCAAGCTGGTCTGCTCTGAGGTAGTTGCCTCCAACCTCGTCCGACCAGGGGTTTGCGTCAGGGATACAACAGCCTGCCCCCGTCGTACGAGCGAATTACGACTTTTCCCGGGGCCTTTCCAGTCAGCGGTCGAGCTGGAAGAACGGAAGGGTTCGTCGGGTACGAACTGCCATCAAACTGAAGCTCCGCCTCGTACCCTTGCACATTCCCTCCACCTTGCACCCAAACGCCTATGTCGTGCCAACCCTTTGTTTTTGCGATCAGCACTCGGATGGGAGGGCGTGAAACCGTCATTCTCGTGACGACTGTGTAAGAGGGGCCCTTGCGAGCTAATACAAGAATCTCGCAGCCGCCGCTTCCACACCAATCCTCGCCCGTGACAAAGACGATGACTTCCGGTATTCCGTCGCCGCTCAGGTCAACAAAAGTGTCTTGATACCTTGTCGTCGTATCTTCACCAACAAGCATTGATCCTAGGTAGGTCTGTAGAAAAGTCCTCAGAGAATTCTCAGCCGTAGAAGAAGTACCGCGCCCCGCGTGGTCCAGTTGTTGAGCCTGGACAGGGCAAGTGGACAAAGCCGCTAGCACGATCAGGCAGAGCCGGCGGATGGCTCGAGCACTCGTTTGCTCTTTGCTGTTGACCGCATCCATTGATTGGAGGATACCACTGTTGTTATAGACCGCAATGTAGCGAGACGAGGGTGCCCCACACGTCGGTTTTACGTGTGGGGACTTTTCCCAGTGGGACAGGCACTCTTGCCTGTCCTCTTCTGCCCCGTCTTCTAATTCTTCCCCCAACGCATGGTCTCGGCACGAATGAAAGCGGGCGGAGGCAAGCTCCGCCCCTACAACTGAAAAACCAACACCGTCGCAGGGGTTAAGGTATTTTCTGCCGTAGGGGCGGAGCTTGCCTCCGCCCGTCCGCGATTTTTCCCGGTGTGCCCCGCACTTCAGTTTTACGTTTCGGAGTTTGCGTCGAGAGAGGAGAAATAGTCAAAACCCGCACCCTGAAATTCGAAGGGTGCGGCACCCGCCGCAACTGCGCAACCTGAAGACCTTGCGGAATCGCGCTCGCAAAGATGCGGCTTCGGCACTAGAATGGCCCTTCGCAAATTGGGCCTGCGCGCGAACACTGGAACGAGTACAACCACGAGCTGAGCGGGAGGGCTTCGATGCCGCTGATGCAGGACGCGATCGGAGTGGTCCTCGCAGGAGGCCAGGGCGAGCGGCTCTGGCCGTTGACGCGCGACCGCGCCAAGCCAGCCGTGCCCTTCGGCGGAATTTACCGCATCATTGACATCACGCTCTCGAACTGCATCAACAGCGACCTGCGCCGCGTTTACGTCCTCACGCAATACAAAGCGCTCAGCTTGAACCGCCACGTGCGCGCGGGATGGTCCTCGCTGATGGGCCTCGGCGACTTCATCGAAATCCTCCCGCCGCAGATGCGCGTCTCCAACACCTGGTATCTCGGCACCGCGGACGCGATCTACCAGAACATTTATTCCATCGGCGGCGACCGCTCCAGTTACATCTTTGTCCTCTCGGGCGACCAGATTTACAAAATGAATTATCAAAAGATGCTGCAGCAGCACGTGGATTCCGGCGCGGACATGACCGTGGGCACGCTCGAAGTGACGCCGGAAGAGGCGGCGGGGCGATTCGGCGTCATCGAAACCGACGCGCACTGGCGCGTCACCGGATTCCAAGAGAAGCCGGTGAATCCCAAGCGTTCGCGGCACGACCACACTCGAACAAACGCTTCGATGGGAATTTACATATTCAATACGCAGTTCCTGGTGCCGACGCTCATTGCCGACGCCGAGGACCCGAGCTCCACGCACGATTTCGGCAAAGACATCCTGCCGCGCATCCTTTCGAAGTATCGCGTGTACGCCTACAATTTCGTGGACGAGAACAAGTCCGGCCCGCAGTACTGGCGCGACGTTGGGACGCTCGACGCCTACTACGAGGCGAACATGGATCTCGTGTCGGTTTCGCCGGTCTTCAATTTGTACGACAAGAACTGGCCGCTGCGCAGCACCCCGAGCCAGTATCCGCCGGCGAAATTCGTTTTCGCCGACCCGGAGCGCATGGGCGCCGCGGTGGATTCCATCGTGTCCCCGGGCTCCATCGTTTCCGGGGGACGCGTGAAGCGCTCCGTGCTCGGCTACGACACGCGCGTGAACAGCTACTGCGAAGTGGAAAATTCAATCGTCTTCAACCACGTGAATATCGGCCGGCATTCGCAGATCCGCAACGCCATCATCGATCGTCACGTGACGCTGCCCGAGCACACGCGCATCGGCTACGATTTGGAGGAGGATCGCAAGAAGTATCACGTGTCCGAAGGCGGCGTGGTTGTGGTAGTGCGCGAAGAATCGATGCTGGAAGAGCCGGAGTAGCACTCAGTAGGACAGGCACTCTGGCCTGTCCTCTTTTATCCCTGGTCGTGCGCCCCTCGCTAAAGATTTGGAGTGAAAACCGCGGTTCTACGCCCCGGCCAGAGCCCCGCGTCCCGCAAACACCGCCGACGCGCCAAGTTCTTCTTCAATCCGCAGCAACTGATTGTATTTTGCCACGCGATCCGTGCGCGAAGCCGAGCCCGTCTTGATCTGTCCCGTGCCCATCGCGACCACGAAATCGGCGATGAAGGTGTCCTCCGTCTCGCCCGAACGGTGCGAGACGATCGACTTGTACCCGGCGCGCCGCGCCATCTCGATGGCTTCCACGGTTTCCGTCACGGTGCCGATCTGATTGAGTTTGATCAGAATCGCGTTGGCGATTCCTTCGGCGATGCCCTTCGCAAAAATTGTGGGATTGGTCACGAAAATATCGTCGCCCACCAGCTGCACGAGTTTGCCCGTGGCCTGCGTCAACTTCTTCCAGCCCGGCCAGTCCTCTTCGGACATGCCGTCTTCGAGCGAAACGATCGGATACTGCCGGATCCAGCTTTCCCAATACGCCGCCATTTGGTCCGAGGATTTCGCGCTCTTGTCCGATTTCTTGAAGACGTACTTCCCACTCGCGGGCACGAAAAATTCGCTCGCCGCCGGATCGAGCGCGATCGCCACGTCTTTCCCGGGCTTGTATCCCGCCGCGGTGATCGCTTCGAGGATCACTTCGACGGCTTCGTCGTTCGATTTCAAATTCGGCGCGAATCCGCCTTCGTCGCCGACCGCCGTCGAATAGCCGCGCTTGTGCAGCACCGCTTTCAAATTGTGGAACACCTCGACGCCCATTCGCAGCGCTTCGCTGAAGCTCGCCGCGCCCACCGGCATCACCAGGAATTCCTGGAAGTCCACGGAATTGTCGGCGTGCACGCCGCCGTTCAGAATATTCATCATCGGCACGGGAAGCGTCGTGCCGCTGCGCTCGCTCGAAAGCCGCGTGAGATATTTGTAGAGCGGCAGGCGTTCCGCCGCCGCGGCGGCGCGCGCCGCCGCCATCGAAATCGCCAGGATCGCGTTCGCGCCGTATTTTGCTTTCGTCGGTGTGCCGTCGGTTTCGATCAGACGCTGGTCCAGCGCCTTCTGATTCGCGGCGTCGAGCCCGGTGACGGCCTGCGCCAGTGGCCCGTTCGCATTCGCCACGGCTTTGAGCACGCCCTTGCCGAGGAAGCGCGACTTGTCGCCGTCGCGCAATTCGATGGCCTCGTGCTCGCCGGTGGAAGCGCCGGAGGGCACGGCGGCGCGTCCGAGAATTCCGCCCTCCACCACCACGTCTGCTTCCACTGTTGGATTGCCGCGCGAATCGATAATCTGCCGAGCGTTTACACGAATAATTTTGGCCGCCATCGGATCTCCTCAATACATAGAATCGAACATGCGATTGTACAAGCCGAGCGGGAAAAAGTCGAAGAGGAGCAGGGATCCCGTGT
>CAWCYS010000012.1:0-66220 GCA_963799715.1 Terriglobia bacterium
GTAGCCGCAAAATGAGAATGTCCGGTTTGTGCAAAGTAGAAATGTCCGCTTTTCTAGGGGCCGGGGGGCCCGATGCGAGAAGAGCGGATCGAGATGAGCGAGCGAGAGCGAGATCGGTTGAAGGTGTTGCACGAAGTCGAGGAAGGTCACTTGAGGCAAGTCGCAGCGGCGGAGCGTCTGCGGTTGACGGACCGGCACGTCCGGCGTCTGCTGGTACGGCTGCGCGCGGACGGAGATGGCGCGCTGGTGCATGGGCTGCGCGGACATCCCTCGAACCGCAAGATTGCTGAGGCGATCCAGCAGCGCAGTCTCCGCTGGTTGCGACAGCCGAGCTACGCCGGTTTCGGACCCACGCTGGCCGCCGAGCATCTGGCGCGCCGCGGTATTCGGGTGAGTCGCGAGACGCTGCGGAACTGGATGAGCCGAGCCGGGTTGTGGCGGCCTCGGCGGCAACGCCTGAAGTCGGTGCACGTCTGGCGCCCGCGCCGTTCCGCGTTCGGCGAACTGGTGATGATGGACAGCTCGCCGTTCCGCTGGCTGGAGGAGCGCGGCCCGGCCTGCCATCTGATTGCGATGATTGACGATGCCACCAGCCGGGTCTGGGGCCGTTTTGCGGAGCACGATTCCAGCGAAGAAAACCTGCGCACCCTGCGGGGCTGGCTGGAACGATACGGGCGGCCGCGCGCGCTGTACACCGATAAAAACGGCCTGTTTGTGACCTCTCGGCCGGTGCAATGGCAAGAACAACTGCGCGATGAGCCCGCGCGGACGCAGTTCGGCCGGGCCTTGGCCGAACTCGACATCGCCTGGATCGCGGCGCACAGCCCACAAGCGAAGGGACGGATCGAACGGTTGTTCGGCACGCTACAAGATCGTCTGGTGAAGGAAATGCGCATCGCCGAGATCGCCACTCTGGAAGAGGCCAACCGATTTCTCGAGATGCGTTTCTGGCCTTTCTGGGAAGAGCGCTTTACCAGGAAACCGGCGCAGAGCAGCGACGCGCATCGGCGTTTGGAACGTACGCATCATCTCGAGCAGATTCTGAGTGTGCGCAAGGCCCGGACCGTCGCTTCTGATCACACCGTGAAATGGCACGGCCAACGTTGGGGAGTTCCCCGCGCAGCGGTGTGCGCGGGACTGCGCGGCGCCCGCGCCGAGATCGAACGACGGCTCGATGGAAGTCACTGGCTGCGCTTCCGGGATCGTTATTTGCCCTTGCGTCCCTGCCCGGACGCGGCGCCGGCATCGGTAAGTCCTTCCGGCCTACGGCCTCCAGGACTTACCGACGCCAAACCAAAACCCAAAACCAAAATCACAATCCACCGCATTCCGCCTCCCGATCACCCGTGGCGAAAAGGCTGGAAGCGGACATTTCTATCTAGCGCAAAACCGGACATTTCTACTTTGCGTTGACATCGGTTGAGCTTTTCGGCGCGGCAACGGCAGGTTTGCCTGCCGGTTGAAAGGCGGCCCTGTTACACTACGCCAAATCTCTCAGGAGGAAACAGAAGATGGCGATCCGCAGACAGGATTTCGGCTACCGGCAGCTCAAGTCGCTATCGGTGCGCGCGCTGCCCCTCATCGTGATGCTTTTGCTCGGGACGCGCGGCGCGTTCGCGCAGAAAATCACTATGGAATTCGATCAGAACGTGGGTTTCACGAAGTTCAAGACCTTCGCGATTCGCAATGGCGAATTGAATAGCCAGAATCCGGCTTTGAACAGCCCCCTGGTGAAAAAGCAGATCGAGGATGACATCCGGAAATACCTCACGGCGAAGGGGCTCGAAGATGCGGGGTCCGGGCCGGCGGATATGAATGTGCGCTACACGTTCGGCGCGGCCCGCGAATCCAAAGTCGAAGCTTATCCCGCCGGTTGGTATGGCTGGGGGACGCGCTACGTGCGAGTGCCGTACGCGGAAGGCACGCTCGTCATCGATTTCCGCGACCCGAGTACGCACTCGCTTGTGTGGCGCGGCATCGCCAGCGAGGACAAGGACAACGCTGCCGAGATCGAGAAGAAGTTGGACGACATGGTGAAAAAGTCCATCGACAAGTACCCGCCGAAGAAGTAGAGCGGGGAGTCGAACATCGGTGCCGTTTGTAGCGTCCGCGAATCGCAGACACATGAGCAATCTTCGCGTAGTTCTCGTCTCGGCGTATGTGCTTGTCGGCGTCCTGGCCAGTGGTGAGGCTAGGTTGCCAGCCATTGGGCAGCCCGGAGGCCTAGGGGAGCGTCAGAACCAGCCCCAATCGTCAGCAGACGACGGCTTTCGTCTACCTTCGTTTGTTTTGGAAGGAAACCTCGCGAAGATCTTTGTGCTGAGCAAGTGCGAGTATATATCTGGCATCACCTGTTCCATTCACTATAACGGCGTCCTTCCTCTCCCCAGCCAGGTATTCTTTACTGAATTTGATGAGCATGGCCATCAGGCGGGGGCTCGGGTGCGGCTGATCTATCCGGAACTCAAGCCCGGCGAAAGGGGAGCAGCGACATTCCGAACTCGTTCCGCCTTCCCTTCCAAGATTGTTTTGCACGGCGAGTGGAAGGGGCCCTGGCGCAATCCCTACTGAACGCTCTCTGCCCGACTAGACAGGCGGAACCCCCGGTGCTAATTTTCACCTCGCCGGAGCGTTCTGCCAGATGAGAATTGTCTTATCCCTGCGTCGGGGCGGGCTCGGAGTCCTTGGCCCGACCGACGTTTCTGAAACACAAGTTGGTGGGAGTGTGGTGTTGGTGTGTCTGCTCGCGCTGTACGGTGCGATGTTGCGGGCGATTCGGCAGACCGCAGGGGTTAAACTCCCTGAGGTGCAGTTTCTCTACGGCACGGCTGAAGCCGTGCCCTGACGATAGCAATTTATGAGATGGCGCCAGGATGGTTGTGAGACATTGATGTTTCAGAAGATCCGGAGGGAACCGTGAGTGATTGGACTCGGCGGGACATTTTGAAATTGGGTGTGGCGGCGCCTGTGACGGTAGGCGCGATTGCAGGGGAATTGGTGGAAGCGCATCAGGGCCAACCTCAGAATCCGACGAGTACGAACGCCCCGGGCCAGACGACGGCGGCGACCCCGGCTGCGTCCGCGGGGCGCGAGCGGCTGCTGATGGATTTTGGCTGGCATTTCCATTTGGGCGATGCCAACGACGAGAAAGCTGATTTCGATTTTGGGAAGGGCAGCGCGTTCGCGAAAGCGGGGGTATTGTTCGCCGCGTCGCGTCCGGACTTCGACGATCACGATTGGCGCGCGATCGATTTGCCGCACGATTGGGCGGTGGAGTTGCCGTTCGTGCAGGACCCGGAATTGACGGGGCAGGGCTCGAAGCCGCTGGGTCGCGCGTATCCGGCCACGAGCATCGGGTGGTACCGCAAAGTGTTCGCCGTGCCGGAGAGCGATTTGGGGCGGCGGCTGTGGCTTGAATTTGACGGCGTATTTCGCGATTCGATCGTGGTGTTGAACGGGTATTTTCTGGGGCGCGAGCTGAGCGGCTACGCGCCGTTTCGCTACGACGTCACGGACGTGGTGAATTACGGCGGCAACAACGTGCTGGTGGTCCGCGCGGACGCGACGGAAAACGAAGGCTGGTTCTACGAGGGCGCGGGAATTTACCGGCATGTGTGGATGGTGAAGACCGACCCGCTGCACGTGTCGCACTCGGGGGTGTTCGTCACGACGGAAGTGCCGAAGGGGTCGGGGCTGGCGACGGTGACAATCGCGACGGAAGTGGAGAACGAAACCGACGCGGCGCAGACGATTCAGGTGGTGTCTCAAATCCTGGACGAGGACGGAACGGAAGTGGCGATGGCGCGTTCGGCGCCGACGGATGTGGCGGCGTGGGGGAACGCCCAGCTGAAGCAGCAAGTGAAGGTGCCGGACGCGAAACTCTGGGAAGTGGACGCGCCGCACCTCTATCGATTGCATACGACGATCGAGCAGGCGGGCACGGCGGGCGAGCAGGTGCAGACGACTTTTGGGATTCGCACGTTCCGCTGGGATCCGGAGATCAGCCTGACGTTGAATGGCGACCAATTTAAAGTGAAAGGAATGTGCAATCACCAGGATCACGCGGGGGTGGGCTCCGCGCTTCCGGATCGCTTGCAGGAATTCCGAATAAGGCGGCTCAAGGAAATGGGCGTGAACGCATATCGCACCTCGCACAATCCGCCGACGCCGGAGCTGCTGGACGCGTGCGACCGGTTGGGCATGGTGGTGTTGTGCGAGGCGCGGATGATGTCTTCGAGCACGGAGGGGCTGAACCAGCTCTCGCGGATGATCCGGCGCTATCGCAATCATCCGTGCATTTTCATGTGGTCGCTCGGGAACGAAGAGTGGGCGGACCAGGGCACGGACCTCGGCGAACGGCTGTGCCGCACGATGAAGCGCATGGCGAAAAAACTCGATCCCTCGCGTCCGGTGACGGTGGCGATGAACGGGCAGTGGGGCAAAGGATTTTCACATGTCGTGGATGTGCAGGGGTTCAACTACTTGTCGGCGGGTTCGATGGATCAGTTTCACGCGGCGTTTCCGAAGCAGCCGGCCGTGGCCACCGAGGAGGCGAGCACGCTCTCGACCCGTGGAATTTACGAGAACGACAGCGACCGCGGCTACGTTTCAGCCTACGACGTGAACGCACCGCGTTGGGGAGCAACGGCGGAACGCTGGTGGAACTATTACGTGCCGCGCGTCTGGGTGGCGGGGGCGTTTGTGTGGACGGGCTTCGATTATCGCGGCGAGCCGACTCCGTACCAGTGGCCGTGCATCAGCTCGCATTTCGGCGTGCTCGATACCTGCGGTTTTCCGAAGGACAATTTTTATTATTACCAGGCGTGGTGGAGGACGGATAAGCCGGTGCTGCACATTCTTCCGCACTGGAACTGGGCGGGGAAGGAGGGGCACGCGATTGCGGTTTGGGTGCACACGAATTTCGACGCGGTGGAGCTGCTGTTGAACGGAGTCAGCCTCGGGAAGAAGACGGTCACGCGCAATTCCCATGTGGAGTGGAGCGTGAATTACGCTCCGGGCGTTCTGACGGCGCGCGGGTTCAGCGGCAGTCGCATGGCGATGGAAGTGCGGAATGAAACCACGGGCGACCCGGCGTCGATCCATCTCGCGGCGGAAGCGGCGAAGATCAATGCGGACGGCGAAGACGTGGCGGTGGTGACGGTTTCGGTGTTGGACGCGAAGGGCAGACTCGTGCCGACGGCGTCAAACAAGGTGCAATTCACGGTGGAAGGGCCGGGGAAAATTATCGGCGTCGGCAACGGCGATCCGAGCTGCCACGAGCCGGACAAGGCCAGCGCGCGCAGCCTATTCGGCGGACTGGCGCAGGTGATTGTGCAGGGGACGAAGCAGGCGGGAGAAATTGTCCTCACGGCGCAGGCGGATAGTTTGACCGCGGATCGCTTGGTGATTGCGAGCGTCGCCGCGACTCCGCGGGCGACGGCCTGACGGGAGGCAAGGAAGCAGGGCAGCAAGGACGCAGAAGTGCCCCTAGCCTGCCGGAGCTTGGTTTCTTGAGATTTCCCGCTGACTATTTGGATTGGACAGAACTCACGCGGCGTCTACGCTGGATTGTTCGGGGGCGCTTCTCTGGCGTTTGCGTGCGACCTTTTCGCCTTCGTTCCGCTCGGGCGCCAATTCAAACAACGTCTCTCTGGGTTCGTCGGCGAGCACTTCCTGGCGCAGTCGAATCACGGTGAGAAAATCCTCGACGAAGGTCAGGAATTCTTCGGTTCGCAACGCCGGTGAGCCCCAGCAAGACCGGCCATTTTTCACGGCGAAAAGCCACCAGCAGCGCGTTTCGACCGGGTAGGAATAAATCAATGTCGAATTTGAGCCCAGCAGCGACTCCGCCAACGGAGATGAGCCTCCGCCGCTCAACTTGAATTCGCTCAAAACCAGATCAAACGGCTTCGTGCGAACGAGCTCAATCGCCTCCGCGCAGGACGAGGCAAACTGGATTTCGCACTCCCACCTTTTGAACCGTGTGGTGAGGGCCGTTACGTCCGCAGGGCTGGTGGCGACTAAGAGGATTTTCGGATTTTGATTCCCCATGTTGCCCTCAGGTAAATTAGGTTGCGCCTATGAAACGATAGTGTCCAGTTAATTTCGCATGAATTTCGGGGTTCGAGCATGGATTCTTTTGATTCGATAAGGTGGCCCGGCAAATGCTTGGGACGGGAGGAAGTGAGTAGTGTCGAATGGGGGGCGGCTCCACGACCTCTTGGATGCCGACGCAAAGAGAGAGGTTGGCGGGAATAGGAAACCACCGAAGGACACGGGTTGAATTTACACGGATGTGGCTGGCAAGTGGCTGCCGACGATTTCAGATCGGCACAAGGGAGGCGGGCTAGTTTTTGGCGACGATCACCTCGGGGGAGAAGCCCTGGAATAGGCCGGACTCGATCACTCCTGTGATCGCCTTAATCTCCTTTTCGAGGCCGGGTTCGATGCCCAGGAAGCGGACGTCGAGGATGAAATTGCCGGCTTCGGTGATCACTGGGCCGTCTTTACCGGCGGCTTTGCGGAGATGCACCTCGATAGCGCCGAGGGAGCGAAGCGCCAAGTCCACAAGCTCTGTGGCCGCGGGAAAGACTTCGACGGGAATGGGGAACTTTTGGCCGAGCGTGGGAACGAGCTTCGAGGAGTCCACCAGGATGTATCGGCGCGCGGCGCTGCGGAAGACCATTTTCTCGCGGAACATCGCTCCACCGCGTCCTTTGAGGACGTTGCCCTTGGGGTCCACTTCGTCGGCGCCATCGAAGGCCCAGTCCGGACGGTCGGCGATCAGCGTGGTGGTGGGGATACTGAGAGTGGCGCAGATCATTTCCACTTCGGCAGAGGTGGGGATGGCGAGACAGGAGAGTTTTTCGGTTTTGATGCGCGCCGCGAGGGCCTGAATGGCGATGACCGACGTGGAGCCGGAGCCGAAACCGATGACGTTGCCATTGCGAGCCTCGCGAGCGATGCGTTCGCCGACTTCCAGCTTGGCTTTAAGGTTCGGAGTGTCGGCGGACGTGGTCAGGCCGACAGCGGGACTTGAATTCCATTTGGCCATCTGCGCGCTCCCTCGTGCGTACGACGCGATGCAAGGATAGCAGGGGAATGGCGTCTTCACGCAAGCGACGCTCTTAGAATAGGCCTCGTGGCAATTGCCGCATGGCGAAGGCTTTGACGCGGGGCGAGATGTTCCATATCATCGTCGCTCCGAACCACACTGGAGCGGAACAACGGGCGCATGCTGAATCAAACGATTTCTCATTACAAGATTACGGAGAAACTGGGCGGCGGAGGAATGGGCGTCGTCTACAAGGCCGAGGATTCGCGGCTGGGACGCAACGTCGCGCTGAAATTCCTGCCTGAGGAAGTGGCGAGAGACAAGCAAGCGCTGGAGCGTTTCCAACGCGAAGCGCGCGCGGCTTCGGCGCTGAACCATCCAAACATCTGCACGATCCACGACATTCAGGAGTTTGAGGGCAAAGCCTTCCTGGTGATGGAGTTGATGGAAGGCGAGACGCTAAAACATTTGATCGAGGGCAAGCCCCTGGAGACGGGGCGCCTGCTCGACATCGCATTGGACATCGCCGAAGGACTCGAAGCCGCGCACGCGAAGGGGATCATTCACCGCGACATCAAGCCGGCGAATATTTTCGTGACCAAGTTGGGCCACGCCAAGATTCTGGATTTTGGATTGGCGAAGGTGTCTCCTTCCGCGGCTTCGCAAGCGACGGAATTAGGCAGCGGGACAGTGGGAGTGACGGAAGTTCATCTGACGAGTCCCGGAAGCGCGGTGGGCACGATCGCGTACATGTCGCCCGAGCAGGCGTTGGGGCGGCCGCTCGACGTGCGCAGCGATCTATTTTCGTTCGGTGCGGTGCTCTATGAGATGGCTACCGGGGTGACGCCATTCAAAGGAGACACGTCGGCGGCGGTGTTCGATGGAATTTTGCACCGCACTCCCGTGGCACCCGTGCGGCTGAACTGGAGCGTACCCGGCGAACTCGAGCGGATTATCAATAAGGCCCTCGAAAAAGAGCGCGAGATGCGTTACCAGACGGCGAAGGTGTTCCGCGATGATCTCGACCGGCTGAAGCGTGAGCTCAGCTCGGGGAAATCGCCGGGCGCGGCGCAGGCGGAAAAATCTCTGGCCGTGCTTTATTTTGAGAATTTGAGCGGCGCGAAGGAAGACGAGTATTTTCGCGACGGGATGACGGAAGACGTCATCACGGAGCTATCGAAGATCAAGCTTTTGCGCGTGTTTCCGCGGGCGGCGGTGCTGGCGTTTCGCGACCGCGCGGTGACCGGGCCGCAAGTGGGCAAGGAGTTGAACGCTACCTACGTGTTGACTGGGACGTTGCGGCGCGCCGGGAATCGCCTTCGCATTACGGCGCAATTGGTGGACACGCACATGGGCCACTCTGCCTGGGCGGAGCGCTACGACCGCGAACTGAAAGACGTCTTCGAGGTGCAGGACGAAATCGCGCGCAACATCACGCAGGCGCTGCGCATCACGCTCTCGCCTCAGGAAGAAAAGGCCATCGCGCGCAAGCCGACGGAAAACGCGCAAGCCTACGATTTATATTTGCGCGGGCGCAATTTCGCGCGTCGTGAGACCAAGCCGGATTTGACCTTTGCGCTGCAAATGTACGAGGCGGCGATCGGGATGGACCAGCGGTTCGCGCTGGCGTACGCCGGGATCGCGAACGCGTGCGGCTCAATGTACGAATGGCACGATCACGAATCGCGATGGATCGAGCGCGGACTCGCGGCGTGCGAACGGGCGCTGGCCCTCGAACAGGAGTTGCCGGAGGCGCTCGTGGCGCGGGCGCGCATCCGCTACGTGCTGAGAAATTATGACGACGCGATCCGCGACGTCCAGGCCGCGCTGCGCAAGAAATCCGATTGCGACGGCGCTTACAACGTTCTAGGCCGCGCGCTTTTCAATGCAGATCGAATCGAAGAGGCCGCCGAACTGGTCGAGCGCGCCATCGAAGCCAACGGGAATGACTACAACATGTACATCCCGTTCACCAACACGCTGGAAAAATTGGGAAGAAAGCAGGCCTCGTACGATCTGCGGCTGCGGGAAGTTCGCGCTCTGGAGCACCAACTCGAAGAGGTGCCGGAAGATGTGCGCGCCCGCATTCTTCTGGCGGGCGATCTGGTGCGAGTGAACCGGGCCGAAGAAGGCGTGCGGGAACTGGAGAAGGCCGTCGTGCTGCGGCCAAACGATTCCAATATTCTCTACAACGCGGCATGCACCTACGGAATTATCGGGAACAAGGCGGAAGCCTTGAAACATTTGAGGATGGCCGAGGCAGCCGGATACTCAAACGTCTCGTGGGCCGCTCGCGATCCCGACCTCGAATGCCTGCACAACGATCCCGAGTTCAAGGAATTCATTGAGCGGGTTGGCCGCAAATCCTGACTTTTCGACGGCAATTTTGTGGAATTGAGTTGCGCCTAGCGGTCTGGCGCGCTGAGCCGAGGTGTGCGAAAATGGTGTTACGGTGAATTGGCGATGAGCGAGACGTTGGCGCATGGCGTGAAACTGGAGCGGCCGGAAGACGTTGGGAAATTCCTGGCGGACGAAGGCATCATTTTCACGCAGCTCGATAAGGCCGTGAATTGGGCGCGGAAAAGCTCGATCTGGCCGATGGGCTTCGGCTTGGCGTGTTGCGCCATCGAGATGATGTCCATGGCTGCGGCGCGATTCGACATTGCGCGGTTCGGGGCCGAAGTCTTTCGGCCGTCGCCGCGACAGGCCGATCTGATGATTGTCGCGGGGCGCGTTTCGCAGAAAATGGCGCCGGTGGTGAAACAGCTTTACGAGCAGATGCCCGAGCCCAAGTGGGTGATTTCGATGGGCGCGTGCGCGACGTCCGGCGGCGTGTTCAATAATTACGCGATCGTGCAGGGCGTTAATCAGGTGATTCCTGTGGACGTCTACGTGCCGGGGTGCCCGCCGCGGCCGGAAGCGCTAATTTACGCCATCATGCAACTACAGAAGAAGATTCAGAACGAGCGCGGGAGCTTCAAGCGCGCGCTGAATATCGTATAGCTGGTTCCCCTCAATTCTATGCGCGCCTCGATGCTCTCTGTGTCTCAGCGTTATCGTGTACTCTTCCTTGGTGTGTACGCGAGGAAAAATCCAACGCAGAGAACACAGAGAGATTCACAGAGGTATGCGGAGAGCCCATTCGTCTTTATTGCAGTGCGCGGCCGCAGGAACTGCCGGGAGACCTTGTGGGGCCCAATCCAGGAATTCTAGAGGGGCAGGTCGATGACCTCGGCGGGGCCGGATTCGGATTGCAGTTTGGTTCCGGAGGCGGAATGTTCGCGACGGACGTAGCCCATGCCGATATTCTTGCCCAGCGCGTAGGAATACGCGGCGCTGGTGACGTAGCCGGCTTCAGCGGCCCCTGCCGATAACTTGCTCCCGAGTGCCGGGGACGCATCTCCATCGAAGCGCAATCCCACGCGGCGACGATTGACGTGGCCGCGCGAGCGAACACGTTCGACGATCTCCTGCCCGGTGTAGCAGCCCTTGGTATAGCTGATGTGCGAATTCTCGAGGCCGGCCTCGTGCGGGATGACACTGTCGCCGAAGTCGTAGCCGAACCACGGTATCCCGGCTTCGAGGCGCAGCGAATTGATGGTTTCGAAGCCGATGGGGCCGCCACCCGCTTGCCTGACTGCCGCAGACAAGGCCTTCCAGAGCACCGGCAAGTGTTCATGCGGGGTGAACAATTCTGCCCCGGCTTGGCCTCGGAAGTCGCGCCGAACGAGCCGGGAGCGGATGCCTTCGATAGATATTCCTTGATGGGCCCGCCCGGCAAGAGAAGCGAGGTGCACGCCCGAAAGATGCTGAAGAACTTCAGCGGCTTGGGGGCCAGCCAGAGCGACCGACCCGATGGACGGGGTTTCATCGTTGAACATGATGTCGTCCATGATGATGAATTGTTCGATCGTCGCGGCGGTGGATTCACGGACGCTGGCGTGCGAGACGGCGATGATGGAGTCGTCGCGCGCGAGTGTTTCGATCTCAGCCAGGATGTGGCCTTGCGGATTGAGCAAAAGCCCGACGGTCCCCTGGCCGGGCGCTAGATCGCGGACGTTGCTGGTCAGAATGGCGTTCAGGTATCGGGCGCGATCGGGGCCCTCAAAGCCGAAAATCGCGTGAAAATTGGTGTCAGCGAGGACGACGGAATCACGGGCGGCGCGGTACTCGGCCTCGGAGTTTGTGAATCGCGCGGGAAGCGGGCAACCAAAGTACGTGCCGAGCATAGCGCCGTCGGCGCGATGCGAATCGAGCAGAGGATTCTCCAGCATCATAAAGGCCACCGAAAGCCTCCAAGCGCGCAGCAGAAAGTTCGATGCAGTCTAGCAGAACGGCCCCCGCCGGACGCCTTCACAATGATCTGATGCTATAGTTTTCGGGATGGGCTCACGGCTGATCCACGAGACGCTGCCAGTCGGCATGCTGCAGTGCAATTGCCATATTTTGGGCGACGCGGAAACGCGCGAAGCGCTGGTCCTCGATCCCGGCGACGAGATTAAACGTATTGAAGCAATTCTGGTGCGGCACAAACTCACGGTTCGCGCGATCGTGAGCACGCACGCGCACATCGACCACGTCGGGGGAATCGCGAAGCTGGTGCGCGCGACCGGCGCGCCGGTGCTGATGCACGAAGCCGATATGCCGCTCTACCAGCATCTTGACGTGCAGGCGGCTTGGATCGGAGTGCCCACGCCCGAGACCGCAAAGGTGGATCAGTTCCTTCGCGACGGCGATTCGGTGCGCTGGGGCGCATTTGAAGCGCGCGTGCTGCATACGCCGGGACACAGTCCCGGCAGCGTGACGCTTTACCTGCCCTCCGAGCAACCGGTGAGCGTTCCCGGCGCGCTGGCGGCCGCCGCCGAAGCACCGCGGCTCTTCGCCGGGGATACGCTCTTCGCGGGAAGTATTGGACGAACCGATCTCTGGGGCGGCTCGTTGGAAGAGATTCTGGAATCCATTCGCGAGAAATTGCTGCGGCTACCGGAGGAAACGATCGTTTATCCAGGGCATGGGCCGACGACTACCATCGGCGAGGAGCGGGAGTCCAATCCCTTTCTACGGGGCGTATAACGGACTACTTGGCGCGATTGCGGGTGCGGCATCCTTACCGCGAAAGCTCCCCTCCCGACCGGGTCGGGACAGGTCACCGGGGACTTTCACTCGCTGAGTCGCAGCTCCCGAGGGTCAAAAAGGCGTGCGAATGCTTTCTCTTGACATTAATACCCACGGGTGATATGTCACTCGCGCGATACTGCCGCCAGCAGTATCACCTCTACTTCCAGACCTCAGGAGGTTAACAATGATCCGGCCGGTCTCCCCCCCCCAGCACGATTTCTGCCAGACCGTAGTTAGGATTTGATTCGCAGTCGCTCTCGTCCTCTGTGCGATGTCGCGAGCCAACGCCCAGTCCGGACTGTCCCAGAATTCCGGCATCAACAGCTCGGACACGTGGGCTGCGTTTGACATGACGACACAAATCCAAGCCACCTCGAACTCAATTACAAGGCCCACGATCACTCAGACGTTCCATACCGAGATAGGCTACGACGCGAACGGGTTAATTGTCGTCAATCTCTGGCCCACGGGGCCCGTCCCGAGCGATGCTGGCGGAGTCAGCGTCATTCGCCTCTCGGGCGGAAACATCACCGTGTTCGACCAGAACGGCGCGCCGATTCCCTACGTCCCGCCCGTCGGCAACGTCCCTGCATTCAATCCCTTGAGTTTGCTCGGCAGCAATCCCGGCTCCTCCATCCTCTCGCAACTGGTGGTTTCGAACATTCAACAGCGGGCGCAGACAACGAACTCCCAACTCAGCTACAGTGGTTCCGATGCTCTCCTGTTGGGACCTGTCACAAATAGCCAAACATCCGACACTGCGCAATGGACGTATGCGCCATCCGGTAACGTATGGGTCGCAACTCAGGTTGTCACTTCCCTTGCCTGGCCAAACTTTAGCGCGACGCACACACTGCAGTTTTCGAATCTCCATTGGAGCGACAACGCGACCAACGATGCGGCAAGGGCGAACAACGGAAGCACGGCCATCAACCCGCCCCCTCCCACTGCTTCGACCCCGGCCGCTATGACCGCGTCCTCGTCGTCCAACTGTCCGCCTAACTTATCCAACCAGGGCGGCGCCCAGAATGTCGTCTTTCAGCACGGAACCCTCAGCAGCGGGTGCACTTGGTGGCGCATGGTGCCATGGCTGAATCAGTACTTTCGCTTCGGAAATGAGCTCGTGCCCAGCCTGAATTCGTTAGACAACCTGACGAACCAGGGAAACGCGTTGATCAACGATATCAACTCCACCAACGCAATCAATTATTTCCTGATTGGGCACAGCCAGGGTGGTCTGATCTCGCGCTACGCGGCCCAGCACTACCAAAGCATTAACAGCCCTGCGGTCGCCGGCGTCGTCACCCTCGATACGCCTCACGAGGGCGCACCTGTCGCCGGGGTCCCACAAGGCTTGCTTCAGAATGTCCTCCTCGGGGATATGGCTAACGTGTGGGGCGACGTGGGCTGCACAACGGCGTACGATAACATCCTTTGCTTTCTAACTGACCTTCAATACTCAGGCATGTCCGCACAATTGATCAACATTGGCGCGCTCACGGACCTCGTCCCCGGCAGCGCGTTCCTGAACAACCTGAATAGTCAATCCGAGAATTTTAAGAAAGCCGCGGTAATCGGAAACACGAATCGCCGTTGGATCGAAGTGAGGGTCGCCGCCAATCTCCTCGGATGCAACCCTGAGGACGCATGCGGCGAACGGAATGTTGCGAGCATCTATGGAATCGTCAACGACAGCCTGGATGTATCGTACGGCATTGCGGAGCTTGTTTGTGTTTTTACGGGGGATCAGACAGCGTGCGACATCGCCGACTACCTGCTAAGAATCATTCTGGACATGAATCTTGCGGACTTCGACTACAACTATCTTGTCGCCGGGCTTGCTCCCGAGGATGGAATCGTCCCAAGCTCCAGCCAAAACTACCCTTCGAGTTCCGCCGTCCAATACCCCATCGGTGGCGCCGACTCGCACTTGGGAGCGACGAGAAGCGATCTTGCACGCAATGCCCTCGAGCAAGCGCTGGCGGCCTTCCCATTTAGCGTGCAGACGCAAGCAAGCTGCGGATTTTCCGCTTCGCCCGCAGTCTTTTCCATTTCCGGCGACGGCGGAAGCGGCACAATCGGCCTCAGCACGGGCGGGGGGTGCCAGTGGTCGGCTGTGAGCCAGACCCCGTGGATCAGCATAACCACGCCGAGCGGCACATCGGGCGGCAACGTCGGGTTCACGGTCGCCGCAAATCCATCCACAATTCCGCGCTCGGGCACGGTGCAAGCGGGCAATGGCGTCTCCGCGGTGACCTTCACCGTGAACCAGGCGGGCCTATGCACCTACTCCCTGACCGATGGAACGACGATCGTTATTCAACCTTCCGGGGGCACCTACACAGTTCCCCTCTACGCCGGGGCGGGCTGCGTCTGGTCCGCGGTTTCTAACGCAAGCTGGCTCACCATCACCGCGGGCGCCAGCGGCACAGGCTCAGGCTCGTTTTCTTTCACCGCCGCTCCGAATTCCGGCACCACGGATCTGAGTGGCACGATTACCGTGATGAGTCAGACGCTTACGGTTGTTATCGGCAGCCCGGTGGGGAGTCCCGGAAGCGGGACGGTCACCATCAACGGATCGCCGCAATCGGCCACCATCAATTTTTGCCCGCAATGGGGATGGTGCCCCGTAACCGTGGCGGAGTTCGGCAGCGTCTCCGTCACGGTGGCGGGCATGACCTTTACCACGACATATGACGGCAGTACGACCGGTTCGGAGATCGCCTCATATTTGGCCAGCCAGATGAGCTATCAAGGCTCGCTGCTGTCCGCCACGGTTTCGGGGACGACGATCACGATTACGTCCGCGATCAATGGGGCGGCAACCAATTATCCGCTTTCGACCTCCTATACTTTTCAATCAATCTACAGCGGCTATCAATTCTTCAGCGGTCCGGCGTTTACAGCTGTTCCATCTGGATCGGCGCTGACAGGGGGCACGAACTAGAAGCCGCGAAGAAAGGTACGAAGGACGCACGATGAGAGGCGCGGTACGGAGGAATGTCGTTGTGAGCTTGCTCGAAGTGTTTTTCGCCTGCCTTGCCTTGGGCGGCTGCGCCGGAGGAGCGGCGGCGGGCGGTGGCCCGCCGCCTCCGCCCCCGCCAACCCTCACCATCAAGAGCGTGGGCGCCTACTATGCCGGCAACAGCCCCTTGAAGTTACCCTACGCCATTGCTGGCCAGGGTTCTTTCATGCTGCTGGTCGACGGAACGGGCTTTACGAGCTCGTCGGTCGTCGAGTGGAATGGTAGTCCGCTGCCCACGCAATTCGGCGACGTCACGGACCTTGCGGCCACCGCTTCGAGTGCTCTGATTGCCACACCGGGCGCGGCCGCGGTTACGGTCGTTGACTCGGGGAACAGGTCGGGCGCGGTGGCCTTTGCCATTGCCTCACCGGCGGCGGCCACGGCGGGAGCCGTGGCGCTAATCACTGCGGCCCCAGACGGTTCCCCGGCGAACGGAGACAGCTACGTGTCGCCTTCGATCAGTGCGACCGGGCGCTACGTCGCGTTTCAGGATGACGCGACGAACCTGGTCGCCGGAGTGAGCAGCAATCAGTACGCGCAAATTTATGAGCGGGACACGTGCATCGGCGCGCCGCCCGGCTGCGCGCCGGCCACAACTCGCATCACAGTGACCTACGATGGCTCGCCGGTCAACGCCAACAGCCGCGATTCGGCTATCAGCGCGGATGGTAGATATGTAGCGTTCGATTCGAGCGCGACGAACATACTTCCCAACTCCGGGGTCTGCGGGCAACAAGCCGGTTACGCTTGCGTATTTCTCAGGGACACGTGTGTTGCCGCACCATCTGGCTGCACTCCCTCCACGATTCCCGTCTCAGTTAACACACAAGGGACGATCGCGATTGGGGCCGTGCCAGAGCTGACACCCGAGGGACGGTTCGTCAGTTTCGTATCAGATGCACTGAGCGTGGGGATCGGGAGCACAGGCGACGATGACGTGTTCCTCCGTGACACCTGCAACGGGGCCGCCTCAGGCTGCGCTCCGAGTACGACGCTCATGTCACCCACGAGCAGCGGCTCTCCGGGAAACTCGCCCAGCGAGTTCCCGGCAATAAGCACAACGGGACGTTTCGTAGCTTTTTTGTCGTGGGCCACGAACATGGTCCCCAATGAGACCGTCACGCCCGGCTGGTTTTGGCGGGACACCTGCGTCGGCGCGCCCTCGGGATGCGGCCCGAGCACGATCAGAGCGGACGTGACCACGAGCGGAGGGCAGCCGAACCAGTCGGCATTTTTCGGGTCGTTCCCGGCGATCACCGCCGATGGCCGTCTGGTTGCTTTCGGCTCCGGTGCGACGAACTTGGTTCCCGGGAGTACCTGCACAAGTGCCAACGGCTGCGGAAACGTCTACGTTCGGGACACGTGCACCGGGGCTGCGCCAAGCTGTACACCCTCCACGAACCTGATCTCGGTCGGCAATGACGGTTCCATAGGCAACTGCTTTGACGGCGGCAGCCCGGGCAACCTGACGAACGTTTCCATATCTTCCGACGGAAGGTTTGTCTCGTTTGGCTCCATCTCAACAAACCTGACTCCGGACGACACGCTCCCGGCCTGCGGCGGGGAGGACATCTTCATTCGCGACACCTGCTTTGGCGTCGCGAGCGGCTGCACGTCAAGCACGGTTCGGGTTTCAGTTCCGACCCTCGCGAACGCCGTCACCCTTGGGAGTGCCAACGCCATCAGCAACTCCAACGCGATGAGCAGCGACGGCCATTACGTCGTTTTCATTTCCGCCGCCACGAATATGCTCCCCGGCGTCACGGGGAACGGCCACGCCATGGTCTTCCTCGCCAAGACAGGTTTTTGATCCCCTCCGCATGTGCGGGCGGTTCACCGCGAGCGTTGTCCGGGGCACGGGCCTTGCACGACGATCGGCGAGGAGCGCGAGGCGAATCCTTTCTTGCTGGGCGTTTGACGGGCTACCTCTTTGGATTGCCGTTGTGGCCACCGCCGGCGTCCCGGTCGTCTCGCTCGGCGCGAAGCTCTTCCATCACGCTTTGAATGAGTTCCTTGGCCTTGCGCAGTTCGCCGTTGACGATCTGAACGTCGAGCGCAGGCTGGTTGGGCAAGCGCGAGGAGTGGCAATAAACGGTGTGCTGGCCGATGAGGACCATGGCGTTCGTGAGGCGGTCCAGCGTGACGGCCAGGCGCCCGCGATGGCGGCCCATCATAGTCTCGTAGTGATCGAGTTCTTCCTTGTGATCGTCAAAGGCTGACATCGCGTGTTCCCCCTCAGCGGCGACGCGCTCCCACAACGGTCTGGAGAGTGCGCAACTGCCAAAGTACCCCGCCGCAAGGCCCACGGCAAGGGCAGGGAATGGCGGCCGAGGGCCGGTCTCCTATTGCACGGATGGAACGCCGCCAGGCGCGCAATCTTTACTCAGATTCCAGACCCGAACATAATCTATTGTGCATTACGAACCGCTCTATGAACGGTTCGAGGTCGGAGGGGCGCAGGGGGAGAGCCACTCCGTAGAGTTCGTCAAGTCAGGCTTCCTGGCTGCCGGAGATCGTCCCGAACTCTTCTTTTTTCGCGTGGATGGCGAAGAGGCGGTCGTCGGAATCAGTGGCGGCTCTCTCGACCGGATCCAGCGCGGACGCCGACGATTGTCGCGCGAAGAGAAGATCGATCTGGCGGGGTGGTGGCTGAAGCGCCAGATCGAAGCTAGGGCGCCGCTCGACTCGGCGCACCTATTGCTGAGAGACGAGGAACTAAGCCAGGCAGCTGCGGACCTCGGGCTCGCGAAATGAGGAGATCATGAGACGCTCGGATTTGGTGCAAACGCCGACCAAGGGGGTTGGCGTGCGTACCACACAGATTATTTTCGGGGAGCGGCAGCACCTGCTGCGCGTCCTCGATTCGCTTGAGAATACGACTCTGGCCCCGGGCCGTTTGCAGCACGAGCGGCGTCAGATCGAGGATTTGATCCACGAGCGCACCAAGGAATTGAACCGGATCAACGAGTCTTGGGACGAGAAGATCGGTTTGGTGCTGAGTTCGGATTCGAAACCTGAATTGCTGGACAAGCTTGCTCAAGGAAGCGCCGGATACGGATTTCTACCTCCTGCGGCTGATCAGCGAGCACCCGCGCGTTTCCTCGAAGACGTTGGGACGATTGGCCAAGCACCCGTACGGGGCGATTCGCGAGAACGTCGCGCGTCATCCGAACGCTGACCCGGCAACGCTCAGTTGGCTTTCGCGCGACCGCAGCCAGCCGCTGTGGTATCTGGTCGCCTTCAATCCCAACACGCCTTCTTTGTTGCGCCGCAAATTGCAGGAACGGCTGCGCAAGCTCGGACAGACCGGCACCAAGTAACTCGGCGCGGGGCGCCGATGGTGCCCCCGGCCTTCGGCCTTCTCGCTTGGTACGCCTCCGTTTGTCGTGTCAGATCGCCTTCGCCGTGATAGATTCGACCTGTGCCTGCAGCGCGCGGCGAAGCTTGCCTCCGCCCGCTCGACTTCGCGTTTCATCTGCCGCCCTCTGGATTCTCAGGGTAGAGACAATATGGCTCTTTACAGCGCCTCAGCCGTAGTATATTGGCTCTAGCGAGGAGACAATGTTTCCTCTGCAATTGCAAGCCTGAAAGCCACGTTCCGCTGTACGTTCAATTGCGCGACCAGTTGCGCTCTCTGGTTCATTCCGGCGAACTGCGGCCGGGCGACCGCATTCCCGCCAGCCGCGAGCTTGCGACGCATCTCGGCGTTCATCGGACAACGGTCGCGAACGCCTACGCGGAGCTTGAATCCGAAGGTTTGATTCAGGGGCACGTCGGGCGCGGCACCTATATCCGCGCGGGCTCCGAGTCGCTGAAATTTTCCGCGCCGCCGCCGACTGCTCCCGCCAATGGCGGAAGCGTGCGATGGGAATCGCTTTTCGCGGAGGATCGCGGCAGAAGATGGTTTGCACCGCCTGGCGCAGCCCGCGCCGAAAGACAGCATTTCGTTCGTGCTGGCGCGGCCGGATGCCCGGCTGTTTCCCATGCAGGAGTTGCGAGCGAGCCTGGACGCGGTGCTGCGGCGCGAAGGCCCGAGCATTTTCCAGTTGGGATCGACCGACGGTTACCCGGGATTGCGGCATGAACTGCTCGAATTTCTGCGCGGCGAAGGTGCTCGCGGCCCAGGAAGAAAATCTGCTCATCACGAATGGCTGCCAGCAGTCGCTTGACTTGATGGCGAAGGCGTTTCTGCGTCCCGGAGACGCCGTCGTGCTGGAAAATCCGGCGTATCCCGGCGCGATCACGATCTGCACGGGCGCGCGGACGCGCTGCCTCGGTGTGGCCGTGCGCACGGAGTGGGAGGCGCCGGGCGCGGAAGGAATTGACGTCGGCGCGCTGGAAGCCACGCTGGCGGCGAACCGCGTGAAGCTGATGATCGTCACGCCGGACTTTCACAATCCGACGGGGACGACGCTATCGCTGGAATCGCGGCGCAAATTGCTCGAGCTGGCTTCGCGCTATCAGGTGCCGATCGTGGAGGACCACATCTACGCGCGGCTGCACTTGCGCGGCGAGCAGATGCCTTCGCTCAAGCAGCTCGACCGCACAAACGTCGTCGTGCAGATTGACAGCTTCTCGAAATTTGCGTTTCCCGGGCTGCGCGTGGGATGGATCGTCGCGCCGGCCAACGTGATCGAGCGGCTGCGCTGGATCAAGCAGGCGACGGACCTGCACACCGGGCAATTGGCGCAGGCGGCGCTGGCGGAATTCACGCGGCGCGGGTTGCTGCTGAAACATCTCACGCGCACGCGGCGCATCTATCTTTCACGGCTCGAGGCGCTCGAAGAATCGCTCGAGCGGCACATGCCGGAAGAAACGCGCTGGACTCGGCCGCGCGGCGGCATGTGCGTGTGGCTCGAATTGCCCGCCGGATTCGACGCGAGCGAGATGCTGATTCACGCGCGCGAGCGCGGCGTCAGTTTCGCGCCGGGCCGTTATTTTTATTCGCAGGGCCACCGGCCGAATACGCTGCGGCTGGGATTCACTGGAGTCGATGAAAAAGACATTGCGCGGGGCATGACGGCGCTCGGAGAAGTTCTGCGCGCTGAGATGCGAAAACGTCGCGGCGGCGCGCGCCGGGTCGAGACCTCGCGCGTGGCGCTGGTATGATAGGGAATCGGCAACTCGTGAAGGAGAGAGCGATGGCATCGAAGAATGGCAATGCGAACGATCTGTGGCGCGTAAAGGTCGGCCTGGCGGAGATGCTGAAGGGCGGCGTGATCATGGACGTGACGACCGCCGAGCAGGCGATGCTCGCGGAAAAGGCCGGCGCGTGCGCGGTGATGGCGCTCGAACGCGTCCCCGCGGACATCCGCAAAGAAGGCGGCGTGGCGCGCATGGCCGCGCCGCGCATTATTCGCGAAATCATGAAGGCCGTGACGATTCCCGTCATGGCGAAAGTGCGCATCGGACATTTCGCCGAAGCGTCCGTGCTCGAAGCGCTGGAAGTGGATTTCATCGACGAGAGCGAAGTGCTCACGCCCGCCGACGAGGAAAATCACATTTGGAAGCACGATTTCAAGGTGCCGTTCGTCTGCGGCGCGCGGAATCTCGGCGAAGCGTTGCGTCGGATTGCGGAAGGCGCGGCCATGATTCGCACCAAGGGCGAAGCCGGCTCGGGCAATATCGTCGAGGCCGTGCGCCACATGCGCACGATTGTCTCGGAGATGCGCCGTCTGACGACGCTGCGCGGAGACGAATTGGTGCGCGCATCGAAGGATCACGCGGCGCCGCTCGAACTCGTGCGCGAGGTGGCGCGAACGGGCAAGCTGCCCGTGCCGAATTTTTCGGCGGGCGGAATCGCCACACCGGCCGACGCCGCACTGGTGCGTCATCTGGGCGCGGAGGCCGTGTTCGTCGGCTCGGGCATTTTCAAATCGTCCGATCCGGAGAAACGCGCGAAGGCCATCGTGAAGGCGACGACGCATTACCAGGACGCGAAGGCCGTGCTCGAAGCGTCCGAGGAGTTGGGCGAGGCGATGAAGGGTCTCGACGTGCGCCAGATCGAAGAGAAGGATTTGCTGCAGACTCGCGGCTGGTGAGAGTGCGGGCCGGGGGAACTTAGGAAAAGTGAGCCAGGAGATCAAAATCGGAGTGCTCGCCGTGCAAGGCGATTACGAGGCGCACGGACGCATGCTCGAGCGTCTTGCACGCGGAGCCGGTGTGGGTGCGCCGCCCGGCCGATCTCGCGGGCGTTGCGGGAGTCATCCTGCCCGGCGGCGAAAGCACGACGATGCTGAAATTCCTCGAGGAAGAGGGCCTGGAATCGGCATTGGTCGAATTTCGCGGGCGCGGCGGGGCCATCTTCGGAACTTGCGCGGGAACGATTCTCCTCGCGCGCGAGGTGCGCAATCCGGCGCAACGTTCGCTGGGCTTGCTGGACGCGGAAGTTTCGCGCAACGCCTACGGCCGGCAGATCGCGAGCGAAGTGCGGCACGAGGTGTCTTCGCTCAAGGACGAGCCGATGGAGATGGTCTTCATTCGCGCGCCGATTATCGAGAGCGTTGGCGCCATCGGTGGAGGTTTGGCCAGTTGCGGCGGAAAGCCCGTGCTCGTGCGGCAAGGAAATATTTTGGCTGCGACGTTTCATCCCGAGCTTACGGCGGACACGACGGTGCATGAATTATTTTTGCTCATGGCGAAGGCGGCGGCGGTCGAAGCGCGGCCACGCGCAGCGCCGACGACCGCCAGGAAATCGCACGCTTGATGGCCGCCGATGGACGACCGAGCCGACGCCCGCGCGCGTTCTATTCGTGTGCATCGGCAATTCCTGCCGGAGCCCGATGGCGGAGGCCATCGCGCGGCATCGCTACCCGGATTTGATGGACGCTTCGAGCGCGGGCCTGGTCGCGTTCGGCAGCGTGCAGCGCGAGACGCGCGCCGTGCTCCTCGAGCGCGGGATCCCGGCCGATGGTCTGACTCTCCGACGCAACTCACAAAAGAGAAATTGCGCGAAGCGGACATCGTCATTAACATGAGCGGGCGTTCCGGCGCGCAACTCGCAACTCCAGGGCGGCCCGCGCATCGAGGATTGGGAGGTCGGCGATCCGTTCGGTTCCGACCTTGAGCGTTTACCGCACCATTTGCGATGAGATTGAATCGCGCCTCGCGAGTTTTGCGGAAGAGCTGAAAAGCGTGGCGGAAGAGCGAGCTCGAAAGCCGCGCCACCAACGACCGTAGCCAGCGCGCCGAACGCGAAACGAGGTAGATTGAGTGTCGCACGAAAAAACCAGCGTCTCCAGGGAGGATTACCTCAAGGCCATCTGGGATTTGGCGCACGAGCAGCACGACCCGATCAACGCGCGCCTCGCCGATGAACTCGGCGTGACGCCGCCCGCCGTGACGGCCGCGCTCAAGCGCATGACGCGCGACGGCCTGATTCGCGTGGATCGCAACGGGCGAATTGTTGCTCACGGGCGAAGGGCCGCGCGCAGGCCGCGCATCTGGCGTTGCGCCATCAGCTCGCGGAAAAATTGCTGACCGAAGTGATCGGCCTCGATTGGACCCGCGCGCACGTCGAGGCCGAGCGCCTCGAACACGGCATCTCGCCCGAAGTCGAGCGGCTGCTGCTCGAGCGGTTCGGAACTGCGGGCTCATGTCCGCATGGCGTGCCCATGGCCGGGGGCCTCGAAGACCTTCGCCGAGCGGGAGCCGTCTCGCTCGCGGAGGCGAGCGTTCCGAGCAGCGTGGAAATCGTGTCCGTATACGAGAAGGACCCAGAGTTTTTGAAGTTTCTCGATGGTTTGAAGTTGCGGCCCGGCGCGCGCCTGCGTTTGCAGCGCCGCGAATACGACGAGACGATGACGCTGCAGGTCGGCGGCAATCGCGTGCATCTCGGCAAACCCGCGACGACTCGCATCTGGGTTCGCCCGGTACGGTAAGTTTTTCTGCGTCAGGGCACGGCTTCAGCCGCGGAGCTTCAGATCACAGGACTCGACGGCAGGGAATTACTCTTATAGGAGGGCATCGTGGCAAACGAAGCTGCAGCAGTGGATCCGCGTTACCCGATTGGCAAGGCAGATCGAAAGCCCGTACTCACTCCGGAGGAGCGCCGCGTCCGTATCGAACAAATCGCCGAGACTCCAGGTCGGCTCAGCGTCGCCGTCGCCGGATTGACGCCCGCGCAACTCGACACGCCCTATCGCGAGGGCGGATGGACCGTGCGCCAACTCGTGCACCACGTGGCCGATAGCCACATGAACTCGTTCGTGCGGTTCAAGCTCGCGCTCACCGAGAAGGAGCCCACCATCAAGCCGTACGAGCAGGATCTTTGGGCCGGCCTCTCGGACAGCGCGCTTCCCATCGAGATTTCGCTTTCCCTGCTTACGGCGCTCCACCAGCGCTGGGTCGTGCTCTTGCAAAACATGAAGCCTGCGGATTTTGCGCTCACGCTGCGGCATCCGGAGATAGGGCTCATCACGCTCGATGAGAACCTGTGCATTTATTCGTGGCATGGGCGGCATCACGTCGCGCACGTCACCGCGTTGCGCGAGCGCAAGGGCTGGAATTGAGGGATTCGCCGCTCGGCGCTGCCGCGCCGGCACCTGAAGGAGACCGCACAATGGATTTGCAATATCCGATCGGCAAACTCAAACGGAAGGCCGTACTCACGCCTGACGAACGCCGCGCGGAAATTGCGCGCATCGCGGAGATCCCCGGCCAGATGAGCGTCGCACTCGCCGGCCTGACGCCCGCTCAGCTCGATTCGCCCTATCGCGAGAGCGGCTGGACGGTTCGCCAGGTGGTGCACCATCTTGCAGACGCGCACATCAACGGATTGATTCGCCTGAAGCTCGCCCTGACGGAACAACACCCCACCATCAAGCCCTACGATCAGGATCCGTGGTCGGCGCTGCCGGATGGGAAAAGCGCGCCCGTGGAGATTTCGCTCGCGCTATTGACCGCGGTGCATCAACGGATGGTCGTGATCCTCAACAGCTTGAAGCCGGCGGATTTTGCGCGCACATTCGAGCATCCGGAAATCGGCACGGTCACGATTGACATGCACGTCGGCATGCTCTCGTGGCATGGGCGGCACCACGTCGCGCACGTCGCGTCCTTCAAGGATCGCCTGGCAGGGAAGTAGGCCGCGCCGGCGTGCTGGCCGCGCCCTGCGAACCAGCGTAGAATTTGTCTCCGAACAGCATTCGACGCCAAAATGATCAACGCCTTTCGATATTACTGGGTCGCCGCGCGCGGCTACCGCCTTCGCCCCTGGGCCAGCCCGTACATTCGCTGGCGCATGGAGACTTTTTTCGGCGGCGACATGCACGCGCTGCGCGCCGGCGAATTCTTTCGCTTGATTTGGCGCGAGCGCGAGCGCCTCGAACGTTTCCTCGTCTGGGCGGACGAGAATCGTCCGTGAACTGCGATAGGAGTCCGCGATGCCGGTGATCATCTCCATGCTGCGCGGCGTAAACGTCGGCGGGCATAACAAAATCAAAATGGACGCGTTGAAGGCGCTCTACGAATCCTTGAAGTTCGAGCGCGTCGAGACCCACATCCAAAGCGGCAACGTCGTCTTCCGAACGAAGGAGAAGAACATCGCCGCGCTCACGAAACGAATTCAGGACGCCATCGAGAAGGAGTTCGGCTTTCGACCGGACGTGATTCTCCGCACCGTTTCCGAAATGCGCGAGGCAATCGCCAAAAATCCCTTCGCGAAGCGCCGCGGCCTCGATCCAAGCAAGCTGCTCGTCACCTTCCTCGCGGCCGAGCCCGGCGCGGAAGCATGCGCCAAGCTCCTCAAGATGAGCATAGCTCCAGATGAATTGTACATTGACGGTCCTGCTCTCTACGGCTATTATCCCGATGGTATAGGAAGCCCGAAGATAACCTGGGCCACCATCGAGCGCACCCTGAAGGTGTCCGGCACTGGGCGAAACTGGAACAGCGTCAATAAGCTGCTGGAGATCGCGGACAAGCTGTGAGCTCCGAAATGAGAAGGTGAGGCCCCCAGCCGCAGTGCAGACGAACTAAAAGGTTTCGATACCAAGGGCGTCATGTTGGCTCGACTCAGGCCGTCCTCGTTCATGGTTCTCGCCTTCGCGTGTATCGCCGCGGCGCAGTCCAGCAGCATCGATGGAATTGTCCATCCTTCTCTCCCTCCATTTGAATTTCTTGTGCATTACGAGAATACAGAGGGTGTATTCGCGGAGGGGTTCGAAGGGATTGACCGCATCGAAGTGCGAAGCGGAGGACGACACATCCAAACGATCGGCTTCGAAGGAGAGGACCCGCCACTGATCACTGCTTCGTGGGGAGAAGCGGTTTCCCTCCAGGATGTCGACTGCGATGGTTACAAGGATTTACTGGTTCGAGCAAACGTCGGCGCGCATGGAGACGCGTGGTACCACCTTTACCGGTTCAATCCCAAGCGCGGCGCATTTGAGGAGTATCTCGAGTTTTCCAGCCTGCCGTTCAAGAGCGTCGATTGTAGCGACAAGGTCGTCAAGACATACGTGAATAGCGGAGCAGCGGGCTGTGCGTACGAGAGCGGAACGTACCGTTGGGTCGACGGTGAGCTCTTGCCGGTGAGAATCGAATCCCAGGAAGCCGCGGATCGAGGATTCACTCGAACCGTTAGATCTTGGAGCGACGGCAAAGAGACCGTCACGAAACAGAGCATTGGCAAAGGCGACTGTCATCGCGCAAATTAGAGAACTTCATTCTCCCTCATGCCTTGATTATTGCAATTTGGACGGATGCTATCGCTTGGCGCCGTTTTGTCTTGTGGGTGGCGGTATACTGGGGACGTAACAAGGTGCCTACCGAGCGGCCATGCGCTGCTCGCCAAATGCAAGAACTCCGCATTTTTCAGAAAACGGAATCGCTCCACGAAGCCCGTTGGTGGGAGGCCGAGTCCGGGGGACGCGTGCATTGCTATCTTTGTCCGCGGCATTGCCACATCGGCGTGGGACAGAGCGGCTTCTGCTTTATCCGCGTGAATGAAGGCGGAGCGCTCTATTCGCTGGGCTACGCGGCTCCCGCTGCGTTGCAAGTGGATCCCATCGAGAAAAAGCCGCTCAATCATTTTCTGCCCGGCACGCGCGTCTTTTCCATGGGCACGGCCGGCTGCAACATGGGCTGCTTCTTCTGCCAGAATTGGGACATCTCGAAATCGAAAGCGGATCAGGTGCGCTCGAATTTCGTGCCGCCGGAGGACGTCGTCACGCTCGCGCTGCGCAACGGCTGCCCGTCCATCGCGTTCACTTACAACGAGCCTACGATCTGGGGCGAGTACGTCGTGGACATTTGCGACGCCGCGCACGAAGCGGGCCTCGCGACCGTGATGGTCACCAATGGCTATGTGACGCGCGAAGCGTTCCACGACATTTACGATCACGTGGACGCGGCGAACGTGGACCTGAAAGCGTTCACTGAGGAGTTTTACGGCAAGACGACGCTGACGCACCTTAAGCCCGTGCTGGACATGCTGGCGTGGCTGAAGAATGAAACGCAAGTGTGGTTCGAGATCACGAACTTGATGATCCCCACGCTCAACGACGACCCCGGCGAGACGCGCCGCCTGGCCGAATGGATTATCGAGCATCTTGGCCCGGACGTGCCGCTGCACTTCACGGCGTTCCATCCCGATTTCAAATTGCGCGACAAGCCGCGCACGCCGCCGGAGACGTTGCATCGCGCCCGCGCGATTGCGCTGGAGGCGGGGCTGCACTACGTGTATGAGGGTAACATCGTCACCGACGCCGGCAACACGTTCTGCCCCACGTGCGGTGAGCTTCTAATTCGCCGCTCCTGGCACGACGTTCTGAAGAATCGCCTCCGCGATGGCCATTGCCCATCGTGCGGCCTGGCGATTCCCGGGCGCTGGAGCAATCCCGTTGCGCAACCGGCTAGCACGCATCCCGCGCGAAAATCGGCCCGCGATTACGATGATTTGAATTTGTAAGAGTTCCGTAACGCTACTCCATTGAGTCATTCCGAGGAGCGGAGCGACGAGGAATCCCTCTGCGGCTTCGATTGGAGGCGGCAGAGAGATTCCTCGCCCGCTGCGGCGGGCTCGGAATGACTCCTTGGGGGCTTCGCCGTGAGCATAGTGGGGTGCCGCAGGCGGGGAGCCTATTTCGGTTTGAGCTTCAGCGCGCCCTTATTTTCTTCGAGAAACTCTTTCAGTCTCGGCGCGGCATCCAGCAGCCGAATCCACTGTTCGTAATAGAGTGTGACCGGGAATCGTCCCAGCCCGTACACACTGACGCCGCCTTTTTCGCCAACGCGAAATTCCAAATCTCCGGTGCGGCGCCCTGTGGACTTGCTTTCAAGCTCGGCCACACGCGCTTTTAATTCTTCATAGGATGGTTCTGCCATGGCCCCTCCTAAATGGTGTTCGTTTCCCGGCACGATTGTAACGGAATCGCGCTGATTTTGGCGATTGCGAGGCCGCTATCTATAAGGCTTATAGAATCTCGGCCCCACGCGCATGTTGTGATGCCAGCTCAGCGGGAACGCCCACGCGACGAGCATCCCCAGCACGGCGTGTCCGACGGCGAGCGGCAGAATATTTCGCTGGCGCGCAAAAAGCCAAGTCATCGCGATGCCTCCGGCGATGGTAATCGGCACAAGCAGCGGATTGGGCCAGTGCAACAAACCGAAAATCACGCCGGAAATAACCGCCGCGGGGGCGATGCAACTTTCGTTCGTCACCGCGAATGCGCGGCCAGCGAGCGGGCGACCGCGATCGTCCGGCGCGACGCCGAAAAGTTCGAGCATGCGATTCATCAGCATGGAATTGATGGCCACTTGCTGTACGACGCAAAACGCAAAATACTCGATCAGCGATCGAAACAGGTGGTAGTGCGGCGGCAGAGTGAGCGAGGCGCGCCGCGCCAGGCCGATGATCAGAATTACTACTAGCAGCGCGCCTTGCACGACCGCCGCTTCGCGCGTTGCTGCGCCAAACGTATCGGCGCGCATCCCGAGCGTCTTCGGCGTGTCGCGGTGCAGCAGAAAACTCCCCACCAGCCACACAGGGATTGCGTAGAACACCCAATGCGGCGCGCCGCCCTCGCGCCACACCGCCCATTGCACCAACAACGGGATTCCGAGCACGTCAACCAGCGAGAGCCAGCGCAGGGTGCGGGCCGTCATGGCGCGGACTCCTGCGCCGCGGCAGGTTCGGGCGCGGAACCGTTGGCGGCAAGGCGCACGAACCACTGACGCAGCACCTCTTCGGCCGGTTTGCCGAGAGGAGTGTAGGTGCTGCTTGCGGAATCGGCGGCGCTGCCGCTGGTGGGCCAATTCCACCAAAACATTCCGCGAAACCACGGACGTCCCGAAAACGCGCGAAACGTCGCCTCGTATGCGGCGGCCTGTTCCTCGGCACTCATGCCGCGAGAATCGTCATCGGACCATGGTTCGCTCGCCCCGCCGCGCACGCTGGGGAAGCCCACCTCGGTGAAAAGTATCGGCTTGTGCCAATGCGCGGAGAATACGCCCATCGCGTCTGCCAAGTGGTCCGCGCCGGGCAAAAGCGCGCTCGCCGTGGGCGGGGCGTCTGCGGAGTCAGTGTCGGCATCAATGAGCGATGCATAGTTATCCACGCCGATGAAGTCGAGCGCATCCCAGAAGCGGATGGAATCGAGTTCGCCGCCCCAATTTGCCGCGTAGGTAATCGGCCCGCTGTACACGCGGCGCATGTCCGCGATGAGGCTACGCCATGCGGCCGTGTCAGAGCTGACGCCGCTCAATTCCGCGCCGACCACGAACAGATCGCAATGATCGCGTTCGGCCAACAGCGCGTAATGCAGCAGAAATTCCCGATAGGCACGAAACCACACCGCGCGCGCGGCCGGATCGTCGAACTGAATTTCGCTTGCGGAACGCTCTTGGCCCATGCGGATCTGCGGCTTCAACATCACTTTCATGCCGAGGGCGTGCGCGGCCCATAGCGCCTGTCCGAGCTCGTCGTCGGTCTCGTCCGAATCGGCGTAGTCGATGCCGCTTCCGCCCGGCTGCGCGTAGGCGTACGGCACGAGGGCGATGGCGTTGGCGCTAAGCGCCTGAATCTCGAGAAGTTGCGCGGAAGCTTCGTCGGAAGCGTATCCGCCGCTGCTGCCGCTCCAGGCTGCGTGAGTGAAGCTGACGCCGCGAAAAAAGAAATCGGCTGGAAGCGCCGAGGGCTGATTCTCCTGCGGCCTCGGCATGGGCATCGGCATGTCCATCGGCATCGACATGGACATTTGCATCGTGCTGCCTGGAGAATTCGTGGACGAAGTAGGCATGGCGGCTTGGTACGCGTACAGCCACAATTGCCAGCGCCGTTCGAGTTCTTGCGGCGCGATACCCAATGCGGCGGCGAGTTCCGCGGCGGTTGGGTTGCTCGATTTTACGAGATACAACTTGCGTACGCTCTCGACGCCCCCCTGGTCCGCGACGGACGCAATCCACGCCGCGCCCATTGGCTCGCGGATGAGCGGCGAAATGACGCCGTCGAGCCCGGGATCGAGCAGTTGCGCGAGCGTGCGATGACCCGTGTTGCGATCGAGCATCGCCGCGGCGTCAGAGACGTCGCCCCCTTCCCATTCTCCGGCAAGCCAGCGTGCGGTCCACTTGCCCATGCGTTCGCTCGATGGCTGGCCCCACAGCGCGTGCAACAACGCTTGTGCATCGGCAGCGGGGTCCACCTGCGAGATGGAGCCGCCGAGCACCGCGCGCACCGTCGTTCCGCTAACGGTGTGCGCGCGCATGGCGCCGGTGGCCTCGGCGATGGATGGAAAACTCGGATACAAGACCATTCGCAGCCGCGTCTTTCCGGGAGGAGAATGCAGCTTGGCGGTCATCTCGTTGAATATGTTTTCGCGCGCCGTCACAAAATCATTCAGCTGCGCGGGAGTGAATGCCCCTCTGGGCGAATAAATTTCGTAATGAGCCGAGCTCAGGCTGGACATCGTGCTTTCGGCGTACCAGCGCCTTAACGATTGCGAATTAATCAGCGCCGCGAGCAGAATGAGACCCGCTACCAGGCTTGTGATGGATTGCGCGGTGGGCCATGGTGCGGGGACGATGGCGTCGCCGGGTCGTTTCCAAGACAGGCCAGCCAAAATCAGAGCCAGGCACACACCTGCCGGCAGCGCCAGCCAGTAAAGCGAGCGAATTCCCAGAAAATGTACGGCCGAGAATACATTGAACGCACCGGTCATCACGAGGATTGTGGAGAGCCAGATAAGCAGCACCGCGATCGCAAGCGGCGTTCGCTTCCACGTGGCCCGGGCCGCCTCGATCAATTGTCCCGAGATGGCCCGCGCGGCGACCAGCAACGCGAGGCCGAGGCCGATGGTGAGAAGAAACCAAAGCAGCGTCGAAACGCCCCAGACGAATCTCGGCGGAATGAACCGCCGAATCAAAGGAGCAGAAGTGCGACCGACGAGCGTCCACTCCAGCAGGATTAGAAGGGCCGCCCAGAGCGCGGCAAATTCCAGCGCGACGCGCGCGAAGAGCGGCCGGACGCGGCGCCCGGCCAGAGCCATCACCGCGATCAAGAGCAGGAGCAAAGCGAGCGGCAGGGTGGAGAAAATTGCCGCGCTCGGAATCGTGCGGTACCCGCTCGTCGCGATGATGACGCTGAATGGCCTAAGTCGCCAGGCCTGCACGCGCGAGCCCGCCAGCGGCCCGAGGAGCAGAGGAACGGCCGCCCGATCCAGCGCCAGCGCGATCCAGTAGCCGCAGTACGCGAGGGCCAGCCAGCTCGCGGGCGCGAAAACCCAGCGGCGAAGCTTGTCTAACCACACGTGTCGTGTCTCGCAATCATCGTTTTCATAAGTTTAATGGATTTGGACGAGCGGAACTACGCTTTTGCAGGGCGAGCGGCGGAAATGCGATCCATCGCGAGGCGCACTTCCACCTCGGCGGGAGCAGGGTTCACGAACAAATTCTCCAGGTCGAGATCGGGAAATCCGAGCCGCGTCAGATGCGATGCGAGCTGCGATTCTACGTCCTCCTCTCGCCGGTCGCCGAACTCCAGCAGAGCGCGAAGAATGACTTCGTTCTCCGCGTCGCGAAACCGGTAGCCCTCGAGGACTCTTACGATTTCGGTCACTGATGGGCCGGGGGCGTCGCGCGCGCACAGGAATCGAAGCAAGACGCGCTCGCACGCGATCAGCGAAGCGCATTCTTCTTCAGGTGGAGATGCCATCATAGTTGGCGCGCGGCTGCGCGGCGGTGGAAGCGTGCTCGTTTATTTTCCGCCCTGCAATTTGTGCAGCGCGCTCAATCCGTCCGCGTTGCTGGGGTCGGTTTCGAGGCCGGCGTCATATTCGCGCATCGCTTCCTTTGTGCGCCCGTCGGCCGCTTCGATTCCCCCGAGAGCGAAATGCGCGTGACTGTCGAAAGGATTGTATTTGACCGCCAGCCGAAACCATTTCTCGGCGGAGGCCGGCTGGTTCCAGTGCAAGTAGATATCGCCCAAGCCATCGCAGGCCTCGGGCGCGGCATCGTCGCGAACGGCGGCCTCAAATTGCTTCTTGGCGTCGTCCCAACGCTCTTGCTTATACAGAAACTCTCCGTAGAAGGTGTGCGATTCGGAGCCGTAAGGATTGAGCGTCACCGCGAGACGGTATTGCCAATCGGCTTCCGCGTTGCGCCCGATGGATTCGAGCATTTGGGCGTAGAGCATGTGCGCTTCCATGTCGTCGGGGCGAATGCGAATCGCGCGCTCGAAAAATTGTTGCGATTCAACATAGCGTCCTTGCTTTTCCCGCAGTAGTCCGAAATCGGTCAGGGTGAAAACGCTGCGCGGGCCGGCGGCCAGGGCCTGGATCCATTCGCGCTCCGCACTTGCTTGGTCGCCGGTGTTGAAATAGACGGAGCCGAGATTTGAGCGAATGAGGCTGGCATCGGAATTCGTCGCCAGCGTCTGGAGGAACAAGGTCTTCTCGCTTCGCCAATCGCGATTGCGCCGCACCGTCGCGATCCCGCCCGATAGAGCGGCGATTCCCACCGCCGCCACGGCAGTCGCGCGTAAGATCGCGGGCATTCGGGAGTTGGTTCGGATGCGCGAGACGCTCCAGCCCACGAGCCAGCAGAAGCCGGCGGAGGGAAGATACAGATAGCGTTCCGCGAATACGCTGGCCGGCATCCAGCGCGCGTTTAGAACCGGAGCCAGGGTCGCGCCCATCCACAGGAAGGAAAACGCCGCAGAGCGGGCATGCTTCCACAACCACAGGAACGCCGCCGCGCAGAGAAGAAGTCCCCCGAGTCCGACCAGCACGCGCGAATCGGAGAAATAGCTGGTCTTGTAAAAAACATAGAAGGCCGATAGATGCGAAGGCCAGCTCAGCTTGCGCAAGTATTGGCCTACAAGTGAGATTGCGGAAAGGACGATCTCTTTGCCGCTGAGGCCGGGCCGGGAAAGCACCGCCGCCATCCCGCCCAAGAAAAACAACCGGATGAAAAGGTAGAGGCCGGCAAGCATCCAGAGCGGCGAATAGCGCGAGACTTTCTCGCGAACGGAAGTGGCGTTGCGATCCTCGCGAAAAAAGTGCTCGTAAACCGTGAGCAGCGCGGGGAGCGTCAGCGCCTGCTCCTTGGAGAGCAGCGCGAGCACATACGCGCCCACCATAGCCAGCCGCCGCGGAAGCTCGGGCCGGCGATCGGTCTTTTCGGGACTGTCCGAGAGACTCAAGTACAACGAGAACGTCAGCAAATAAAATACCGAGAGTTGCAGATCGGTGATACCCGCGATCCATGCCACGGATTCGGTGTGAATCGGATGCAGAGCAAAAAGTCCCGCAGCCACCAACGCCGCGAAGCGGTCGCGCAGCAGCCGTTGCCCCACCCAGAACACCAGGCACACCACCCACGCATTCCAGGCGATATTCACCAGGTGATAGCTGAAAGGGACTGGCCCGAACAACTGGTAGCAGATCAGGTAGCTGAAGGTCATCATCGGGCGGTAGTAATTGGTCACGCCCTGCGCGCCCTGGAATGACCACACTGTCGTCGTGAAGATTTCCCGCAGGTGATGGAAGCTGTGGACGTAGGGATTGCCGACGACCTGGAAATTGTCGTCGTACACGAAGCCGTTCCAGCAGCGTATTGAGATAGGGCACCGAGGCCAGCAGAGAAAGCAGCGTGAATGCGGGAGCGTTGGCGCGCAGGCCCGAATCGAGCGTAGCCTCCGGCAGTTTCTTCCAACGCATGGCACCATGCTACTGAAGCCCCCGGCGCAGAATCCAGCTTCCTTCGCTGCACGCTTTCCGAACCACGCAACGGTTACCGCGCGGCGCATCCGGCACGGGCCGAACCCTCGCGGCGGCAGCGCTCGTGCTAGAATCGCACTGGGCGTCAGCCATTCCACCGAGCAGCGGGGTAGGCCCAGCGATGATCGGCACACAAATCGGGCACTACAAATTCCTTGAAGAGATCGGCCGCGGCGGAATGGGCGTCGTGTACAAGGGAATGGACGTTTCCCTGGAGCGATACGTCGCCATCAAGGTGCTTTCCGAAGATCTCGCCATGGACCAGCAGTTGATGGAGCGCTTCCACACCGAAGCGAAAGCGCAAGCGCGCCTCAACCACACCAACATCGCTACGCTGCACGCCTTCGAGCAAGTCGGCCGGACCTGCGTCATCGTCATGGAATTTCTCGAAGGAGAGACCTTCGAGCAAATGATCGAGCGCCGCGGCCCGATTCCCTGGGAAGAGGCGGTGCCGCTTTTCAAGCAGAGCCTGCTGGGAATCGGCTACGCGCATCGCGCGGGCATAGTTCATCGCGACATCAAGCCCAGCAACATCATGGTTGTGCGCGGCGGCATCGTGAAAGTCATGGATTTCGGCATCGCCAAGGTCATGGGCAATCAGCGCATGACGCGCACCGGCACGCGCATGGGCACGCTCGCCTACATGTCTCCCGAGCAAATTCAAAATCTATCGGTGGACGTGCGTTCGGATATTTACAGCCTCGGCGTCACGCTCTACCAGCTCCTCTCCGGCCACGTGCCCTTTGAAGCCGAGAGCGAGTTCAAGGTCATGAGCGACCACATCACCACGCCGCCTCCATCGCCGAAGCAGTTTTACCCCTACATTCCAGACGGCATCGTGAACTCGGATTTGAAAGCTCTCGCCAAGAGTCCGCAGGATCGGTTTCAATCTTGCGAAGAATTCGGCGCGGCGCTCGAGAGACCCGGCGGTATCGCCACCACACAGCCTTCCGTGCCAGTTTATGCACCCCCGCAGGCTCCCCCGCCACCGCAGGTTGCGCCGCAGCCGCAGTATCCTGCGGCTCCGCAGATTGTGCCGCATGTTCCGCCGCCGGCTATGCGCGTTTCGCCGGTGATTCCGGCCGCGACGACTCCGGTGCCGCCGATGAGAATTCAGCCCCCGCCACCCTCGCGGACCGGATGGCTCCTCGCGATCCTCGGCGGGGCTCTCGTCGTCATCGTGCTTGGGATGGTGCTGCTGATCGTGGGGAGCCAGAAGGGCTGGTTCACAAGCCGCAACAACAACAGCGGTGGCGGTTCGGGCGGACAATCAGCTTACGGCAGTTCGGGCGGCACGTCCGGGAACAGCGCGTCCAGCGGCAATTCTTCATCCGAAAGCGGATCCGCTTCAGAAGGCGGCAGCGCCACGGAGGGCGGTTCAGGCTCCACGGCGGATAATGGCGGTGGCACGGGTACCGGCAATACCGGCGGGACTGGTACCGAGTCAGGTTCCACTGCGGACTTAGGGCCGGCCTTCGTTCCGTGGCACGTTCTCAGCCCCGGCAGCGGCAGCATCTATGACGTGGCTTTCAGCCCGGACGGCTCGACATTGGCCTCCGCCGATAACGATTCCACGGTGAAGCTATGGTCCGCGTCCTCGGGCCGGCTCGAGCTAACTCTGGCGAAGCACTCGAAACCGGTATTCGGCGTCGCATTCAATCCCGATGGCAGCCGCCTGGCCAGCGCCTCGCTCGACAACGAATTGTACGTTTGGGATGTTTCCTCGGGAGATCAGTTGCTGAGTGCGCCGACGCAATTTGGATTGTGGACGGTGGCTTATAGCAAAGACGGAAGATTTCTCGCCGCCGCGGGTGACACCACGGAAGTAGACGTCTGGAACGTCCAGACACAAGCATTCACTGCGAGCTTGCACGCGACGGGAAAGAGCATTTCGCGCGTCGATTTCAGTCCGAATGGGGATCTCATCGTTGCGGGTGGCGATGACGGCCTCGTTCGGGTTTGGAACGTCATCTCGGGCTCCAAATTTGAGGACATGCAAGGGCTCTCGGGTGCGGTTGCGACCTCGCGTTTCAGCCCGGGCGGGAAATACGTCGTGAGCGCCGATTCGAAAGGCGTGATTATGCTGTGGGGCGTCGAGGGCGGCACGCAGTCGGCGTTGCGCACCTATACCAGCGACGATAACAGCGCGATCAACGATGTCATCTTCACGCCCGACGGCAAATATTTAATTTCCGCCCATGCCTCGCATGTGATTCGCATCTGGGACATCCAAAGCGGCAACCTTCTGCGCACACTCAGCGGCCATTCCGACGCCGTCAACGGTCTCTCCATCACGCGCGACGGCCGAGTCCTCGCCTCCTCAAGCAAGGACGGCACGATTCGCCTCTGGCAGCTGTCCTCCGGGCAGTGAGCCGACCTCGCCCGTATTGCTTCCATAAACGGTGGTTCCCGCGGGCGGCAAACGCGGATGAACTTCATGCTAGAATGCGCCACAGCCCCCTAGGAGAGGGAATTTTCCTTCCCAGCCCGCAACGATGATCGGCTCTCGTATAGGCAACTATAAGATTCTGGAGGAGCTTGGCCGCGGCGGGATGGGTGTCGTCTATAAGGCCGTGGATACCGGCCTGGATCGCTTCGTTGCGATCAAGATTCTGGCCGACCAGCTCACCGCCAAGCCCGAACTGCTCGAGCGCTTCCGCACCGAAGCCAAGGCGCAGGCGCGACTCAATCACACCAATATCGCCACACTGCATTCTTTCGAGCAGGCCGGCGGGCGCTGGATGATCGTGATGGAGTATCTCGAGGGCGTCACCTTCGAGCAGATGATCGAGCGCCGCGGCCCGATACCCTGGCAGGAAGCGATTCCGCTATTCAAGCAGGCGCTGATGGGCCTGGGTTTCGCGCACAGAATGGGCGTGATTCATCGCGACATCAAGCCGAGCAATATCTTCGTCTGCCGGACGGGCTACGTGAAGGTCATGGATTTCGGCGTCGCGAAAGTCGCCGGCGCACGGCAGGTCACGCGCGCCGGGACGCGCATGGGGACGGTGCTCTACATGTCGCCGGAACAAGTGGAGAGCCAGCCTGTGGACGCGCGCTCGGATATTTACAGCCTCGGGATCACGCTGTACCAATTTGTCAGCGGGCACGTGCCGTTCGAGTCGGATAGCGATTACCAGGTGATGAACGATCACGTGAAGACTCCGCCTCCGCCGCCCACGCGATTTTATCCGCACATTCCGGCGCAAATTGTCGGAGCGGTGCTGCACTCGCTGTCGAAAAACCCGCGCGAGCGATTTCAAAACTGCGAGGAGTTCGGCAAGGCGCTGGACGCGCACGAAGCAATTGAAAAAAAACGCGGCACGATCGGCGATCCGCGCGCGGCTGCGCCTTCCGTGCCCGTCGCGCAACCACCGCGCCCAGCACCGCCGCCGGTCGCCCCGCCGCAGCCTCCGAGGGTAGTCGCCCCGCCACCACCGCCACCGCCACGGCCCGTTCCGCAATATGTTCCGCCACCGGTGCCACAACCGCCCGCTCAGCGGCCGGTTCAGTCTTTGGCCGTATCCCAGCCGCCGCAGCGCACGTTGCCGCAGCAACCTGCTCCGCCGCAATCGGTTTACATGCCGCAGATGCAACGGCCGGGGACGCCTCATCCAACTTACCCGCAAGGTTTTGCTACACCGCAACAGCAGTACGCGCCGGCCGTTCCCGTGCAACAGTCCAAGAACTCCGCGAGCTACATGCTGACCTACGCAATTTTGGGCGGCATCGGCCTGACCATCATCATCTTCCTCATCTGTCTTCTCGCCGGCGCTTTCAGCGACTGAGCCTTAGTCAGGCAAGGCCGCCGCAGACGCAGTCATTCCGAGTCCGCGAAGCGGGCGAGGAATCCCGCTGAGTGGATTAGCGAGCCGAAACGTGTGGAGAATGGTCCCGCGAAAGGGAATTGCGCTGTTGCGCCACGACCGGCAATCGAATTCGAGGTCAGTTTGGCCGCCCTGACCTGCCCGGTGATTTCTTTACCAGTTAAAATCTCGCCACATGCATGCGCGCATTGACCCGAAATGAAATTCTTGCGTGCCACAGGCAACTTCACACCACAGTCCCCGCGAAGAGTATGATCGCGACGCGATTGCAATCGGCAGACACTTTGGTTTAGCTTCTGCGGGTGTGCAATCGCCCCTAAATGAGTGGTCCTGCGGCATGAACCGAATGATTGCGGAGCTCAACAGTTGCGCGAGCCTGGGACTGCCATTTGTTTGCACCGCGCCCATGAAGAAGTCTCCGGAAGGTATCCGGCCGGATGAGATACAGGATGCTTTCACGGAAGGAAGGAAATCGACAATGAGAGCAGTTTTGCTGGCGATCGCCATCACAACAGTACCGTGGATGAGCGCGAGCGCAAACACCACAGCGAAGGTCGAGCAGGGCCGGTTGCAGGGCGCAAAGGAGGAGAGTCTCACCGTTTACCGGGGCATTCCATTTGCGGCGCCGCCCGTGGGCGAGCTGCGCTGGCGCGCACCGCAGCCTGCGGCCCGGTGGGCAAGGCGTGCGCCGTGCGGACAAGTTCGCGCCGGAATGCGTGCAGGGCAATTTCGGCGGCGGTTCGGGGGCAGGCCAGGCCCCGGCGATGAGCGAGGATTGTCTTTATCTGAATGTGTGGACGCCGGCAAAGTCGGCGTCGGACCGGATCCCTGTTCTGGTTTGGATCTACGGAGGCGGATTCAACGCCGGCGCCACCTCGATTCCCACGTACAGCGGAGAGGTTCTGGCGCAAAAGGGCGTGGTGCTGGTCAGCATCGCGTACCGCGTGGGGGCGCTCGGATTTCTGGCTCATCCCGGAGCTAAGCGCGGAGTCGGCTGAGCATGTCTCGGGCAACTACGGCCTGCTCGACATGATCGCGGCCTTGCAGTGGATCAAGAAGAACATTGCTGCATTTGGTGGCGATCCCAACAAAGTCACGATCTTCGGCGAATCGGCCGGAGGCATCGCCGTGAGCATGCTGTGCGCTTCGCCGCTCGCCAAGGGCCTTTTTGAGGGCGCGATCTCGGAGAGCGGAGGCTCCTTCGGGCCGCCGCGCCGCGCGGGCCAGCCGGGCGAGAATATGCGGCTACTCGCGGATGCCGAGCGGGACGGCATGGAGTTCGCCCGAACCGCGGGAGCCACGTCGATCGCCGAGCTCCGCAAGATGCCGGCGGAAAAGTCTGCTGGCCGCCACGCGTGGCCTGGCCTGGCCCAACATCGACGGCTGGGTGATTCCCTCGGACCAGTACACGCTCTACGAAAAGAAGCAGTACAACGACACGCCAATTCTGATCGGATACAACTCGGATGAAGGCGCGAGCTTTTCACCGACCGCGGACGCCGCGGGACTACATCGACGTCGTGCACAGGCGCTACGCGGGCTTCGCCGACAGTCTGCTGAAATCCTATCCGGCCGGCGAGACCTACGGTGCCCAAGACGGCTCGCGACCTGACCCGGGATGCGGCGTTCGGATGGCACACTTGGATTTGGGCGCGGATGGCAATCGAATCTGGGCAAGTCCAAGGTCTTCTACTATTACTTCGATCAGCACCCGGACTATCCGGCCGAGTTCGCCCCAAGCCGGTCTACGGCGCGCCGCACGGCCGGGAAGTTGCGTACGTCTTCGGCCATCTGAACAATCTCCAGAACGAACAGCCTACGGCGGCGGATCATGTCATCTCCGACGCCATGGTCACTTACTGGACTAACTTCGCCAAGTACGGCGATCCGAACGGCAAGGGCGAACCAAGCTGGCCTGCCTTCAGCGATCAGGATCCAGAGCTGATGTACTTCGCCGGTATGCCGCACGTCGGGCCCGTTCCCAACGAAGAGGGGCTGAAGACGTCTGGATGATTACTTCGCATGGCGCCGCTCGCCGGAGGGCGTCCGCGCCTCGGCGGTCGAGGATGCTCGGCCCGCCACGACGAATGTGATGGGCGCGCAATATCCTCGCGTTCTTCCGGACCATAGTGTGGCGTTCCAGCTCAAAGCGCCGGATGCCAACTCGGTGGCGGTGGAGATCTCCGGCAAGCGAGTACCCGATGACGCGCGGCAGCGACGGCGTATGGAGTGTGACCACGCCGCCGCTGGTTGAAGGCTTCCACTACTACTCGCTTATTGTCGATGGAGTTTCGGTGAACGATCCGGGCAGCCACGCTTTCTTCGGCACCGGCAAGGACGCCAGCGGCGTCGAAGTGCCCGAGGACGGCGTGGATTATTACCTTGCAAAGGATGTTCCACACGGCGATGTCCGCATCCGCATTTACCACTCGAAGATCACCGGACAGTGGCGTCGCTGCTTCGTGTATACCCCGCCGGACTACGACACAAACCTTAGCGCGCGCTATCCGGTGCTCTATCTCCAGCACGGCATGGGAGAGGATGAGACCGGATGGATCTTCCAGGGCCACGCCAATCTGATTCTGGATAATCTGATCGCGGAGAAGAAGGCCGTGCCCATGATCATCGTTATGGACAACGGCTACGCATCGGTGCCGGCCGGACCGTTCGGGCCGCCCGCTGCGGGGTCTCCGCAGACTTCAGCGTCTTTGAGGACGTGATGATCAAAGAGGTCATCCCGATGATCGACTCCACCTTCCGGACCATTCCGGATCGCGAGCACCGGGCGATGGCCGGCCTCTCCATGGGAGCCAATCAGGCGCTTCATCTCGGGACAGATCACCTAGACACCTTCGCCTACCTGGCCGGATTCAGCGGCACGATGAACGGCTTGAGCACCGATGCGCTGGATCCAACGACAGCTTTTAATGGCATCTTCAAGGACGGAGCGGCATTCAACGAAAAAGTGAAGTTGCTCTGGATTGGCATGGGCACACAGGAGCCCAATCCGTTCCCGGGCGCCATCGGTGCATTCCGCGCCATGCTGGACAAGGCCGGAATCAAGTACGTCTACTTCTCATCGCCCGGCACTGCACACGAGTGGCTCACGTGGCGGCGCGATCTGAACGACTTCGCGCCCAGGTTGTTCAAATAACAGTTCGCAATGCTCAACCCCGCGCCCCGCATTGCCCCGAGGCGGATGATGCGTTGCTTAAGTACGAAGTCACCGAGAGCGAATTCTGAAAGTCTCGTTGGAAAGTGAACGGAGAGAGGGAAACATGAAACGCAGAGATTTCTTGACCAAGGGCCCGCTTGCCGTTGGACTTGCGAGTTCTCCCGGACTGCTCAAGACGCTCCTGGCAAGCGAAACCGGTGCCACCGAGTCAACCAAGACTTCGCAAGAGACAGCGAGGGCGCCAGAGGAGATTCGTTCTCCCGAGTATCTACGCCGCGCCAAGGACGAGCAGTTTCCTCCAAAGATGCCCGCGTTCGCCGCATCGTACTTGTCGGCCGACGTGAATGTCTCTCCGATGCTGCTCGAAGAGCGGCTCCGGCGCGGCATTGTCCCGCGGCGGGGCTTTTGCAGCACGATTCCGGGCACGACGGTCAGCGAGGGGCTTACCTCCGGCAATGGGCACATGAATATCGAGGTGACGTGCGATCCCTATTCGGAGCAGATCCTTTTCCACCACGAAAGTCTGCTCATGCCGTGGAAGAGGCCCTTTGAGGCGCCCAAGGTCGCGGACATATTTCCGCAAGTGCGGCAAATGGTGCTGGACGGGAAATACCAGGATGCAATTGAATTCGCGTTCAAGGAAATGGAGAAGGGCCCCATCAAGCTGAATACCTGGCCGCATCCCACCGTCCCGGCATTTTTGATGCGTCTCGATTTTCCGAAAACCGCTTCGGTCAAGGATTATCTGCGCACCGTCGATTTCGAGAGCAGTGAGGTGAAGGTGCATTGGAATGATGAGCGCGGCGACTGGATTCGTCAGACCTTCACTTCCCGGCCCGATAACGTCGTGGTCCAATTACTTACCGCCCCGGGTGGGCAACCGGTGGACGCCCGCATCGCAGTGCAGAAGTATACGAGGGGAATGCGTCCCCCGGGAGGAATGCCCGGCGGGGGGAATAGCGGGCAAAGCGACACTCAGCAAGACTTCAACGAAGAGCGGCTCATTTACAAGTGCCGTTTGGATCCCTCCGTGGATAACAGCGGCTACGCCGGGGTGGTGCGCGTGGTCCGCAACGGCGGCTCGGCTCGGATGGATGGAGACACTCTGGTCATCGAGAATGCGTCGTCCGTGATGCTTCTCACGCGCATCGAATGGTTCGCCGACTACAGCGAGGACAAGGTCGAAGCTCTGCGCCAGGCTGTCGAGCAGTTGAGCCCGGACTATGACGCGATCCTCAAGCGACACCGCAAGGTCCAGTCGGAAGCGCTCAACCGCGTCACCGTGGACTTCGGCGGCGCCTCCAGACTATGGATTGTCCACCGAGGAACTTCTGGCCGATCAGAGGTCGCGGCGGGACTACTCGCCGGCGTTGCTGGAGAAGATCTTCGAAATGGGACGTTACTGGTTCATCCTCACCAGCGGCAAATATCCCAGCATGGTGGCGGAGACGAACGCCAACATTAACCTGCAGATTTCGCCCGGTCCTCAGGGCGATTTGCGGGAAGGCATGGATGCCTACTTCAATTGGATGGAGAGCTTAGCCCCGGACTTCCGGGTTAACGCGAAAAACATTTTCGGGATGCGCGGCACGCATTATTCCCTCTGGCCGGACAAAGGAGTCGGTGTGGATTTCCATTACTCCTACGCCGCTTCAACAGGAGAGATTTGGCCGCATCCCTATTGGCTCTCCGCCGGCGGCTGGTGTTGCCGCCCGTTCTGGGATCACTACCTGGTCACCGGGGATATGGATTTTCTCCGCAATCGCGTTGTGCCGGCATTGAAAGAGTTGGCGCTGTTTTACGAGGATTTCCTGACGGTTACCGACAAAGACGGGAATTACATCTTCGTCCCATCCTTCTCGCCGGAGAACAATCCCGCGAACACCAGCCCTTCGGCCATGTTGGTGATCAATGCCTCCATGGACATTGCGGTTTGCCGGGAAGTGCTGACCAATCTGATCGAGGCGTGCGAACTCCTCGGTACCGACGCCGACAGCGCGCCGAAATGGAAGGCTATGCTGGCCAAGTTGCCGCCGTACTTGATGGAACCGGACGGCACATTGAAGGAATGGGCCTGGCCCACGCTACAGGAACGTTACAGCCATCGGCATATCTCACATCTGTACGGGGCCTGGCCAGGCGACGAGATCGATCCCGATCGCACGCCGCAACTGGCAAAGGCCGCGATGATGGCCGACCGGAGGCGCGTGCCAGAAAGGCTGGCCGCTCACGGCCGTTGCCATCGCGCCTTGGTTGGTGCGCGGCTCAAAGACTGCTACATGGTGGACACCGAATTGCGGCAACTGATCGAGCAGGGCTACGTCGCCACGACGCTCCGGTGTTCGCACGACCCCTACGCCGTACCCATGCCGGATGCGCAAGGCGGAATTCCCACGATCATGATGGAGATGCTGCTGTACTCGCGCCCCGGCGTGATCGAAGTGCTCCCCGCTCTTCCGGAGACGCTCGTCAAGGGCTCGATCAACGGAATGCTGGCCAGAACCTTTGCGCGAATCGATAAATTGGCGTGGAACATGGAGACCAGAACCGTCGAGTTGACGGTGACCTCGTTCAGAAAGCAGGACATCACTTTGATCGCCCGCTACGGCATCGAAGAAATCACCGCGTCCGCAGGCGTGCTGGCTGCGCCGCTCAGACCGGACACCGCCAACTGCGACCTGCACCTGCCCGATGGAAAGCCGGTGACCATTCATCTCAAGCTGGGCTCACACAAGCCGAATGAGTGGGTCGATCATGTGGCGTCGGCCTGATGCAAAATGAGTCGCCGCGCTCCATGCGGGATTCTTCGCGACCATGCCGAACATCAGTTGCCAAACATCCATAGAAACGAAATCCGGTTCCCTTAATCCTTTTGAGCCTGAGGGCAAGGCTTACATCGCGATGGGAATATAGGACCCGCTGGGATGTGGCGGCATGGATGGTGCCGGGGGGCAGAGTTGAACTGCCTACGCCGGCCTTTTCAGGGCCGCGCTCTACCGGTGAGCTACCCCGGCACCGGGGCAACCGCAGCATTTTACTGGTGAAGTGGGGGGAGAGTCAAAAGACGCGCAATTTTCGGCAGTGTCCAAATTTGATTTGGTAATCTCTGTCTATTGCGGCCAGGCGGCTCGTGCCCCGACTGGCGCCGGGCCTCCCCACTTCTTACCGAGCCGTGTCTATTTCTCTTCTTACGAAGTCCATTCCAGCCCGGAGTGCAGTATCTTTAGTGGCGTGCTTCCAGCCTCGGGTATCAACGAAGAACCAGGGCGGAAGCACTTCGGGTGGAAGCCCCGCAAATGCCTTGCCGGGGTTTCTAGCAAATCCATACGCGTCGAACGAGCTATCCCCGAGAGGCCGTGCGAAAACTTCGATTCTATATCCTTTGTAGACTTCTCGCATATTTTCAGTATGTGGCAATCGAACCGTTGAGTCAAGACGCGTGGGTTTTGGTAGTGGGTCAGTTTAAGATTCGAGCCCATTCAACGTTACTCTATTGAGGCCGCATTCGCCAACCTTTGCGCGCAACTCCCGCGATGGAAGCGACGATTGTGGACCACGTTTGGGGCCTGGAAGAAATCGTCGATATTTCGAGCAAATCAGAGGAAGACTTATAAGCCTGCTATAATTCTGGCCCGTGAAAGAAGCAATCATTGAAATTATTAAGTGGATTAGGGAGTCAGTCCGGCCAGTGGTTGTGCTTCTTGTGCTTGCCGCTCTGATTTTGTTTTTACCGCGGTCTTGGATTGCCGTGATCGGGATGACAGAAGGGTTTCAGAGGTACCGTTTTGTTGCCTTTCTTGTTTTTGCAGGCTCGTTCATTTGGTTGGCTACCTTTCCGATTGAGAAGCAATACTATTTGCGGGAGCGCAAAAAGAAAGTTGACAGTTTAACCTCAGATGAGCGGGATGCTTTAAGACCTTTTATACTGAACAACAAGAGGACTCTTTGCTTCGGTTGGACTACTGTGGCGGTCGGTCGGAATCTTATTAGGCTTGGCATTCTCTCGGATACCTCAACCGCAGATAGTCGGAACAACCCCTATTTTGCTATTGAAGCGTGGGCTTTTTCCTACCTACGCGAACATCCCGAATTGGTGGGAATACAAGACAAATCAGTCTGACCTTTATCCGATTTTCGCGCCGCTAAAATCTAATGTACGGATTCGTCGAATTCGCGCATCCATTCTTTTTTCTTCAGCACTTCGCGCGGCTTTGTCCCCTCGGGCGGCCCAACAATCCCGTCTTTCTCCATGAGATCAATCAGCCGCGCCGCGCGCCCATATCCGATGCGCAATCGCCGCTGCAAAGTTGACGTCGAAGCGCGCCCCGCCTCGCACACCACGCGCACCGCATCCTGGTAGAGCGCGTCATCCACGTCGTCCGCGCCGCCACTGCCGCCCGCATCGCCCTTCTCCTCCGAAGTTTGCGCATCTTCCCGCGGCGGTTCGAGCAACTGTTGGTTGTAAACGGCCTTCGCCTGCGCGCGCCAGAATTCGCAAACGGCGGTGATCTCCTCCTCGCTCACCAGCGGCCCGTGAATCCTGTGTAGACGCGCCGAGCCCGCCGGCAAATACAGCATGTCGCCTTTGCCGAGCAGCGACTCCGAGCCATTCGCGTCGAGAATCGTGCGCGAATCCACCTTGCTCGCCACGCGAAACGAAATGCGCGCTGGAAAATTCGCCTTGATCAAGCCGGTGATGACGTCCACCGGACGGCCGCTGCGTTGCAAGAATCAGATGAATACCCACGGCGCGTGCCATTTGCGCGAGCCGCGTGATGGATTGCTCGACGTTGTTCGTATCGACCATCATCAGGTCGGCCAATTCGTCGATTACGATGACGATGTAGGGGAGCGGCTTGTGTTCCATCTCGTCGCTGTCTTCAAAGAGCGAAAGCGATTGCCCCTTTGCGAACGTCCGGTTGTACTGGTCGATGTTCCGCACGCCGCGCTGCGCCAGCAATTTCAAGCGGTTCTCCATTTCGCGCGTGGCATTGCGCAAAACGTTTGACGCCACCTTCGGATCCGTCACCACCGGCGCGAGCAAGTGCGGAATCTCCTCGTACAGTCCAAGCTCCAGGCGTTTCGGATCCACCATCACCAGTTTCAATTCGTCCGGCGTAGCTTTGTAAAGCATCGAGATGATCAGCGAATTCAAAAACACGCTCTTGCCCGTTCCGGTGGAACCCGCGATCAGCAAGTGCGGCATCTGCGCCAAATCCGACACGCGATTCCGCCCGATTAGATCTTTCCCCATCGTCAAAGTCAGTTTCGACGGTGAATTCACAAAGTCCGGCGCCTCGATCAATTCGCGCAACATGATCGTCTGACGATTATGATTCGGCACTTCGATGCCGACCGTGGATTTCCCCGGAATGCGCTCGATCAAAATAGATTCCGCGCGCAACGCGAGGCAGAGATCGTCGGCGAGGCTCGTGATGCGGCTGTACTTGATCCCCGCTTCCGGCTTGAACTCATACGTCGTGACCACCGGACCAGGATTGATCTGCGTGACGTGCCCGCCCACATCGAATTCCTTGAACTTCGATTCGATCGCGCGCGCACATTCTTTTAATTCATCTTCTTGGATCTTTTCGCTGCGCTCGGCCATCCGCAACAGGCCCGGCGACGGCAACCGGAAACCGGCGACACCACGTGCGATTTTGGGATCACGCGAAGATTTCGACGACGAGACCTGGCCGTCCTGAGACTGAACCAGCACAAGGCCCGGCCGCGGCCCGTCGTCTTCATCTGCGGGCTCCTCTACATCGACGGCATCCTTCGGCGAAGCAAGCGCAGTCTTGGCTGTCGCCAATTGCGAAGGGATCGGCTGGCGTCCCACGGTCTTGATCTCTTCTAGCCGCTTCTGACGCCGCGCCTCTTCGCGCGCTTCCTTCCAATTCTCCCAGCGGACGCGAATGCGCCCGATCGGATCGACCTTGTCCATCGGCACGCGCAGCCATTTGTGCGTCGCGGTGAAGGAGAATTGCGTGGTGAGAAAGAGGGAAGAGAAGAACACGGCAAGAATCACCAGACTTGCGCCCACGGTATTCAGCGCCGCGGTCATACCCGCTGCAATCAAGTGGCCCAGCAAGCCGCCCGGCGGAATGGCGCCGCGCACTTCAGGAAAGTGCCAGAGGGTGAGGAGCGCCGGAAACGAGAGTACGAGCATCGCATAGCCAACGAGCTTGGCGATGGGGGAATCGTAGGCGCGGCTGCGAAACCACCGCAGACTCAACACGAACATTCCAAAAGGCAGCAGAAACGCCGCCCACCCAAAGCTCTGAAACAGCAAGTCCGCGCCGTACGCGCCGACTGGCCCAATCCAGTTGTTCGCCGCACGCGCGTCGCTGGGCTGCGCCGATACGTTGAAGGACGCGTCGTGCGGGCTGTAGGAAACGAGCGCCAGCGCGATCAAGATCGCGATAGTGATGCCGAGAAAACCCACCATCTCGTTCAGACGGTGATTTTCCGTTGGAGTCAGTACACGCACACAAGTCTCCTGTTAGGGGGAAGGAAGCAGCCACCCGCGATGCTTTGCGGGCGATAGGTCACGCGGGCGCTGGCGCGCGGGGCCCATCTGGAGGAACATCAAAGGCACCCCGACTATATCAAAGCCGATTCGGCTGACAAGACGGAACTTCCGCGTTGGTGTTTCTTTGTAACGGGAATCAATCGCGGCTCAAAAGCCGGCGTGATGGAGGTAGGCCACTACCGCGGCGGCCGCCAGGCAGTAAATTCCGAAGTAGTGCCAGCGCCCGGCTTCCAGCCAGCGGCTCAACCATTTCAGCGCCAGGAGGCCCGCAAGAAATGCGAAGACGGCTCCCAGTAAACTCGGCATCAGCGCCGGCCGCAGAATGTGGCTCAAGCTGGCCCCCGCCTCCGCGTGGCGCATCTGCACCAGTCGCAACCCTTCTCGCGCAATCACGACGGGCGTAAGAATCACGGCGAGCGCGAAGCTGAAATCTTCGGAGCGCATTTTCGTCACGCCGGAAAGCATACCGGTCGAGATCGTGGCCCCGGAGCGGGAGAATCCGCGAAAAGGAAGACATAAACCTTGAACGGCGCCCATCAGCGATGCTTGGCCGAGGCTCATTTCAGAGATGGGATTCTCCCGTTCGATGAGGCGGCTATTGCGCAACCCGGCGACTAGGATAAGGATTCCCGCCGCGGCCAAGGCAATCGCGATCAAGTCCAACCGGTCGAAAAGCTGCTCCACCCACGCGTGTGGCTGGTTCCAGAACGCGACTTTCTCGATGCCTTCCGTGATCCCGCCGCCCACGATGCCCGTCAGCACTGTGGCCACGATGAGCGCGATCGCAAACGTCCGGAATTCGCCGGTACTCTGAAAGAATGCACGGCGCCATCTCGACCAAAAATACGCGATCACGGCCAACATCGTTCCCGTATGGAGCATCACGAGCAACAGCGTCATCTCGGGCGCGGCCGGATCCATGCCCATCAGTTTCTCCGCCACGATCACGTGCGCCGAACTCGATACGGGCAGCAGCTCCGCAAGGCCTTGCACGACGGCGAGTACGATTACGTGCAGTAGTGACATGCGTCTGACTCAACTTTCTTCGTTCGGCTGATTACTCGGAGCTTCGAAGGCTCCTGATCGGGCTGGGGGAGGGAGAGGCTACGGCTCCAGCCGCTTCCGCATCGCGTAGGCATCGTGGCGGTCCAGATAGTACCCACGCAGCGCGCCGAACTCACGATAGCCGTGACCTTGCCAAAACGCAACGCCCGCTTCATTCTCGGTTGCTGTTTCGATTTCTACCGTGCGCACGCCGTTTGCGGCCAGCTTCCGTTCCGCCAGCTCGAGCAAAGTGGAACCGATGCCGCGCCTGCGGTGTTCGGGAGCGACATCCAGGGTGACGATATGCCCTGTGATTCCGTCGCTCTCCGCCACGATAAATCCCGCGAGCGCGCCGCGACTCTCAGAAACCAGGCAGATCGCTCCCGGCTGCTCCAGAAACATTCGCAACATTTCCTCCGGATAGGCAATGCCGGGAGGAAAGCAGATCTGGTCCAGCGCGTACAGCGAACTGAAATCCTCTGGAGAGTAGTCACGAAGCTTGTGGTGGGAAGAAGTCACGCCCGTCTCGGAAAGAATATCGGATACGCGGGAGCGTTTCGTTCGCGGTGCGTCACACCTCGAGAATCACTGGCAGAATCAACGGCCGTTTGGAAGTCTGCTTGTTCAAGTAGCGCTTGAGGTCCACGCGAATCTTCTCTTTGATGACGCCCCAATCGCTTTTCTCTTCGGCGTTGGATTGCTCGATGGTCTTGATGATCACGGCGCGCGCGCCCGCCAGCAACTCCTGGCCATCTTCCGCGGGGAGCAGACCGCGCGTCACCATTTCCGGCGTGGATTCCAGCCGGCCGGTAAGTTTGTCGATCGCGATGATGGGCACCACCACGCCGTCCTCGGCGAGATGACGCCGGTCGCGAATCACCACTTCCTCAATCTCTTCGAGCGAGCCGGAATCCACGCAGACGCGGCCGGCCGGCACCGGTTCGCGCCGGAACGCGCCCGTCGCAGTGAACTCGATCGGATGTCCATCCTCAAGGAGAAATATCTCGCCTGAAACTACGCCCACCCGGTGCCCGAGCGCTGCGTGCCGGAAAAGTTGGCGGTATTCGCCGTGAATCGGGATGAAATACTTCGGCCGCACCAGGTTGATCAGCAGCTTCTGCTCTTCCTGGCTCGCGTGGCCGGAAACGTGAATCACTCCTCCATCGCCGTCGTAATAGACCAGGGCGCGCCTCCGGAACATGTGATCGAGCATGCGGAATATAGATTTCTCGTTGCCGGGGATGATGCGCGCCGAGAGAATCACCGTGTCTTGCTCTTCGACGCTCACCCATTTGTGGCTGTCCACGGCGATGCGCGAGAGGGAAGACATCGGCTCGGCCTGACTGCCGCTCACCAGAATCACCAGCTTTTCGGGAGGAAACGATTTAACGTCTTGCGCGCGCACCACCAGGCCGTCGGGAATGTTCAGCCGCCCGAGATCGTGCGCGATCTCGACGTTGTCCACCATGCTGCGCCCGACGAACGCGATCTTGCGTCCCGCGGCCGCGGCGATTTCGATTACCTGCTGGATGCGCGGAATGGAACTGGCGAAGCAGGAGACCAGCACCCGCCGCGGCGCCGAGCGGCACAATTCTTCCAGTCGCCCCCGAACGGCGCGCTCGGAAGGCGTGTAGCCCGGCCGCTCGACATTCGTGCTGTCGCTGAACAGCGCGAGCACGCCTTCGCTGCCGTAGCGCGCGAGGGCGTTGAAGTCGAATGGGTGCCCGTCAATCGGCGTTGAGTCCATTTTGAAGTCGCCCGTGTGGATCACCACGCCGAGCGGCGTGCGAATCGCGAGGGCCACGCAGTCGATGGTGCTGTGCGTGACGTGAATAAACTCCACGCCGAACGGCCCGATGGTGATGGTTTCTCCCGCCGCGACTTCGTTCAGTTTAGCTTGATCCAGCAAGCCGAACTCACTGAGCCGTCTGCGCACAAGCGCCAGCGTAAATTGCGTGCCGTAAACAGGCGCTCGCAAATCGCGCAGAATGTAGGGAAGGGCTCCGATGTGATCTTCGTGGCCGTGCGTCAGCAGAATCGCGCGCAGTTTGTCGCGATTTTGCTTCAAGTACGTGATGTCGGGGATGACGATGTCCACGCCGAGGAGTTCCGCCTCGGGGAACATCATGCCGGCGTCAATCAGGATGATGTCGTCGGCGACGCGCAGCGCCAGCATGTTCATGCCGAACTCGCCGAGCCCGCCCAGCGGTATTGCCCATAAAGAAGACTTGCTCAATTAATTTCACTCCCCCAAACACTTCATACTATCACAGTACTCAGCGCCACCCTCTCAAACGCGCCGTCGAACAATAACAGCGCCAAAGCAGGCGAGGCATTCTTGCCTCTCCATCTTTTCCAGAAGAGGCCACGCCCTCCAATTAGAAGTATGCGGATAAGTGGAAGAGAAGGGTGTCTACAGGAGCTATGCAGTCCGAACTTATTCCCCGCCCGCAAAGAGTTGCGCAATCAGTACGAGCAGCACCGCGCCGATCGTGGCGGCTGCGAGACTGTAAAGCCAGCCGCCGCCGAAAATTCCCAGCTTCGTGAAGATCCAGCCGCCCAGGAGCGCCCCGATCAGACCAAGCAGCACGTTGGCGAGGCAGCCGAACCCGCGGCCTCGCGAGATTTTCCCCGCGAGCCAGCCCGCGATCAGCCCAATCAGGATCCAACCGATGAAAGAGTGCTGCGAAATGAAGATCTTTATTTGCATGTTCTTCGAACAGGAATGCGCGCTCCGCGGAAAGAATTAGTCGTCTTCGCCGATCATGATGGCCGCAGCGAGTACTGTCGTCCACAGCCCGCGCTTGTCTCCCACGGCGGATTGCGTGACGTTCAGCGTGCGGACGATCTTGTTCGAGATCCGGTACACTTCTTTCTTCTCGTCCCAGGAAAGGTCGGGGTCGAACTCCACATTCAGCGTCGTAGCTAACATTTCCGCGGCAAGTTCTTCGGTGTATTCGCCCGCCACCTCTTCCGTCTCGCCGAAGGAATGGTGCTCCGAAAGGTAGCCGTAGATGGATTTGTCCGCGGGCAGCGCCAGGCCGATTCCCGCGGCGATCAGGCGGTGCGCCTCGCGCGTGGAATTCTCGCTGATCACCGTGAACGCCACCTGGCCCGGCTTCAGGTGTTTCAGTCCCTCACTGCGCGAAATCAATTTGCAATTGGGAGGAAAAATCGAGGAGACACGGACGATATTGCACGCCGCAATACCCGCGCTGCGCAGCGCCAGCTCAAAACTGGAAAGCCGCTCGCGATGCTTGCCTACACCTTTGGTCAGAAAGATTTTTTTAGCGACGAACGCCATGGAGTGTGCCGGTGAAGCGGTGCCTCCTCAACCGAGCTCAAAACTCGTCCGAATAACAAGCGTGCGAAAAGTAACAAGTTCATCCGGGGCTGTCAATACGTTTCCAAGCGGCATCAGAGATGATGTGCGAAGCAATCAACGCGCCGCGACGGCGACGCTCGCAGTTTGCGCGGCGAAGACCGCGGGCGCGACGCGGCGGAGCAAGTGCCGAGCGTCGCCGCTGGTGGGATGGGTGGGAGTCTGGTCCGAGAGCTCGCGCAATGCCTCCACCGCTTCCTGGGGCACAATTTCCCAGTTGTTGCCGGACTCAGCGGGAATCTTTCCCGTGCGCGTGACGTATTCGATGATCAACTCCCGGATTTCCTGGGGCGAGCGGTAGGGAGTCGGCAAGCCCTTGTATTCGTACCGTCCGCCGCCCGTATACCGGTAATTGTTGATGGCTACGGTCAGCGTCTGCGCGTCGTCCAGCGGACGCCCTTTGTAAGTAAGGTCCACAATCCGTTGGCCCTCAGGCTTCGTCAGATCAATCTTATAATCCACGCCCAGGGCCGAATCCGCGCTGTAATCGGGAAGCTTGAGCCGCTGGCCCGCGGGCAGCGGCCACGGCTGGAAGAATGTTGCGGCGTGTTCGAGCGCCTGCCGCAATTGCGCGCCCGTCATCTCCACGGTGAAGAGCGAGTTTTCGTAAACGTAAAGCGCGGCGATTTGGCGAATCGTCACTTGTCCCGCCGGGATGCGCGCGCCGGGATAGAACATCGTTGCCAGCGAAACGTCCGCGTGCCCGTATTCCATTTGCACGCGATTGATGAGCGTCACCAGCGGGCCGTCCACGAATCGCTCGTAAGCCCCGCTCAGTTCGCGTTCGGACGTCGCCACCGGCGTATCCAGATATTTCTGCGTGGCGGCCTCGTACGGCGCGGCTAACTGCAAAATCTCCGGATCGGGCGGCACAGAATCTGTCACCGGAATTGTCGTCGAATGTTTGGACTGCACCTGCCACGCGCCGCTGGCGTCGCGCGTCATTTCCAAGTCCACGCGCGCCAGTGAACCGCCCCAGTTCTTCGCCTGCACGAGCAGCACGCCGTTCACCATCAATTCTTTCACTTCGCGATGCGTGTGCCCGAACATAATCACGTCGATCCCCGGGACTTGCTCCGCCAGAGCGTACGCCTCATTTTCTCCGGGGACTTCGTCGGAACTCGCCTCCTGCCCGGGCACGGGGTTTGGACCCAAGCCGGAGTGGGTAATCACCACGACTAGATCCGCCTGCTTTCGCACCACCGGAATCAAGCGCTTGGCAGTTTCCACGATCGGTTGAAAGGTATATCCGGTGTAGTGAGCGGGAATTTCCCACCTCGGGATTCCCGGCGTCACAAACCCCACAATCGCTACGCGCACGCCGTCCACATTCTTGATGATGTAGGGCTTAAAGTATCGCGGGCCCCCCTGATAACCTTGCACCACGTTGGCCGCCAGAATCGGAAACTGCGCCTCGCTCTTCGCCTTCCAAAGCACGTCGAGTCCGAAATTGAATTCGTGATTGCCGACGCACATCGCGTCGTAGTGCAGCGAATTCATCAGCAGCATCATCGGGTTGATCGTGTGCGTGTTTTTTTCGGCGTAGTAGTAGGCGAGCGGCGTGCCCTGAATGGTGTCGCCGGAATCGAGCAGCAACGCGTCCGGCTGCTCCGCGCGAGCCTGCCGGATCAAGCGTGGCAATTTTCGCAAGGCCCAGCGGGGCAGGTCTGTTCGTGTAGTAGTCCAGCGGTTCGACGTGTCCGTGCAGGTCCGTGGTTCCGAGCAATGTGATATGGACAGAATCGAGGGCCGGGCCGGTTGCGGGGTGCGGCGTCGCCGCCGGCACCGCGGTGAGTCCCAGGGAGGCGGCCAGGGCAAAAACAATCACCCACAGGATCGGCCTGCGAAGCAAATCGCGCGTCATAGGCTCAGGATTCCTGGCACGCTCGCACAAATCGCGAGAGCGGCGTACTCAACGCAATCAACTGGCGTAGATCGTGCGGCGTAAAATCAGGGCCCGCGTCCGCCGTCGAGGTTCCTTTGCGCGAAATCTGCACCACGCCGACGACTTTATCCCCATCCAGTATGGGAGCGCTCATGATTTTCTGAATCATCTCGCCCCGACTGCGGCCCAGGGGCACGCCCTCGAAGACCGACGCGTGGCGCACGACGCTGAAATTATTCATGGCATCGGCTTTTCGTTCGCGCGCCGTCCGCGCGGCGAGCGCGCTGGTGCTGTTGATTGGGATCGTTCCAATGGCTCTCAGTTCCTTGGGCAAAATGAACTGCAGGAAATTCCCGCCGCTGGTAATCCCCAGAATCGCCACCTCGTCCGGTTGCACGCGGAAAAGTTTTGCGAGTTCCTCCCCCAACTGTTTCCGGGCATCGTCGTCCGGCGCAACGGAGTCCTTCGTGAACTGCTCTACCAGCTGTCCCAATGGAGCAAGCAACCGTTCCGTCATCCTCTCTCCTCGCGGGGGGAAGGGGTTCAGTGCCATTATAGCGAATCCGGTCGCCCCTCCAGAAAATATCCCCGTTGAGGTTTCGAACCAGCTCTAAGACTTTCCCCGGTTGTAACGGCCGGGGTATCACGGAACATTCTTGGATCTAAAGCGTATTACTACGTAGCACGCGGGACTGCCGCGCCACCGCTGTTCGCGTGGGCACGAAGCCCATTTCAACGAGGTCGACTCATGCAATCAAGCGCCCATCAGATTCGGCAGGTTATCCGCAGGCTGAGCCGCACGCCGATGTTCACCGTTGTGGCCCTATTGACGATCGCCATCGGCGTCGGCGCGAATACGGCTGTATTCAGCGTCATCGAAGGCGTCCTGATTAAGCCTCTGCCGTTCCCTCAACCCGATCGGCTGGTATCCGCCGAGCATACCGCTCCCGGAATCGGCTTCAAGAAACTCGAGGCGTCGCCCTCGACGTATCTGATCTACCGCGAACAAAATCACACGCTCGAGGACTGCGGCCTCTACGAAGCCGATTCCGTAAGCTTGACGGGCCTCGACCAGCCGGAGCAGGTTCCGGCCGTTGACCTCACGGACGGCATTCTCCCGATCCTCGGCGTGCAACCGGCGCTCGGCCGGCTCTTCGCTCGCGCCGACGGAGTTCCCGGCAGTCCGGACGTGGTCCTCATTAGCTATGGATTCTGGCGTCGCAAGTTCGGCGCTGATCCCTCTGCGGTGAGCCGGATGATTATGGTGGACGGGAAGTCGAGGCAAATTGTCGGCGTCTTGCCGCAAAGGTTCCGCTTCCTGCTCCAGCAGGAAGAGCCTCAGGTTTTCCTTCCCATTCAACTCGACCGCGAAAAAACTCTTCTCGGGCAATTTCATTACTCCTCAATTGCCCGCCTGAAACCCGGCGTCACCATCGCTGAAGCGACGGCCGACATGACCAGCATGTTCCCCGTCGTTCTTCGCAGTTTTCCCCCGCCTCCAGGTTATAGCGTCAGCATGTTCGTGGACGCGCGGATCGCTCCGGTTGTCCGGCCGTTGAAAGATGCCGTCGTGGGCGACCTGGGAGGCGTGCTGTGGGTTCTGATGGGCGGCATCGGTCTCGTACTCCTGATCGCCTGCGCGAACGTTGCCAATCTTCTTCTCGTCCGCACCGAGGGCCGCCAGCACGAACTCGGCGTCCGCGCCGCACTGGGCGCCAGCCGCGGCCGCATCGCCGCAGAGCTGTTCTTCGAGAGTTTCGTCCTGGCGGTTTTGGGAAGCGCCCTGGGCGTGGGCCTCGCCTACCTGACGCTGCCCGCGCTGATCGCGCTGGCACCCGCCGGCTTGCCTCGCGCAGACGAAATTGGCATCGATTCGCACGTCCTGCTATTCGCCTGCGGTGCCGCGCTGCTCGCCAGCGTTATCGCGGCGTCGCTCCCCATCTTTAAGTATGCCGGCGCTCACTTGGGGACAGGCCTCCGCGAAAGCGGCCGCACCGTGAGCGAGACCCGCCAGCGCCACCGCGCCCGCAGCCTTCTCGTGATCGGACAGGTCGCGCTCGCGTTTGTCCTTTTGATCTGTTCCGGGCTAATGATTCGCACCTTCCGGGCACTGACCACCGTGCAGCCCGGTTTCACCGACGCCGCGCACCTCCAGACCTTCATGCTTTCCATTCTCCAGGGGGATGCGCCCAAACCCGAGCAAGTCGTACGTCTGCAACAGGACATTCAGCAGCGGATCCAGGCGATTCCCGGCGTCACCTCGGTAGCATTCGGCACCTCAGCGCCGATGGATGAGCACGTAACTTACGATCCCGTCTTCGTGCAAAATCGCACCTACGCCCAAGGCAAGCTTCCGCCGCTGCGCCTATTCAAATTTATTTCACCGGGATATCTCGCGACTGTCGGCACGCCACTGATCGCCGGCCGCGATTACACGTGGACCGATATCTACAATCAGCTTCCTGTTGCGATTGTGGATGAAACTCTTGCCCGTGATATTTCGCCCGATCCAGGCAGCGGTCCCAAGGGTGCACTCGGTCAGAGAATTCGCGTCAGCAGCATTGACGACTGGCGCGAAGTAATCGGCGTCGTCCAAAACGTTTATCACGATGGAGTGAATAAAGACGCGCCGCCGACCGTCTATTGGCCCCTGATGTCCAAGAATCTCGACAGCAATCCCGTGATGGTGAACCGCGATATCGTTTTCCTCGTTCGCAGCCCGCGCACGAACACGGTCAGCTTGATGGACGACATTCGCCGGGCTGTGTGGTCCGCCGATCCCAATCTCCCGCTCGCGCACGTCCATACGCTGGACTATTTCTACCGCGCCTCATTGGCGCAAACATCGTTCACCCTGATCATGCTGGCGATCGCGGGCGGCATGGCGCTTCTGCTCGGCGTTGTGGGCCTTTACGGCGTCATCGCCTATTCCGTTTCGCAGCGAACACGCGAAATCGGCATCCGCATGGCCCTGGGCGCGCAACGGGACAACGTCACGCGGATGTTCGTGCGTCACGGATTGGCTTTGGTTGGCATCGGCGTAGTTTGCGGACTCGCCAGCGCGGCCGTCACCATGAGCCTGATGAGGTCACTGTTGTTCGGGGTCAAGCCGGGCGATCCCATGACGTACCTGGCGGTCTCGACCGGCCTAATCGCCACCGCGGTTGTGGCAAGTTATATTCCAAGCCGCCGCGCCGCAAAGGTGGACCCGAGCGAAGCGCTGCGCGCCGAATGATCCACGGTAGGGCAGCCACTCACCCCTGCTGGGTCTTATCTCGGTCAAGCTTCACATCTGGGAGACCACAAAAAATCCAAAAGTTGCTGCGCTTGATTCACTTCGCCGGCTTGATGTTCTGATTCACGCGGAAGAAGTTCCCCGGATCGTACCGCTTCTTGATCTTTGCCAACCGGTCGTAATTCTTCCCGTAGGTCGCCCGGATGCGATCCTCTCCCTCTTCCATCATAAAGTTGATGTACGCGCCGCCCGCGGAGAAAGGATGCAGCGCGTTCCAGTAGTCCTTCGCCCACTTCGAGATTTTTTCCTTGTTTGCCGGGTCGGGATCGACACCGACAATCACGGCGGCCCATTTCGCGTCGCGATAAGCCCATGGCGTGGCCGCATTTTTCACGCGGGCGGCTGCGCCGTCAATCGGATATAAATGCATCGTGGAAAACATCGTCGGCAATTCCGGGCCGTATTTCAGATGCACCGCGATGGACTCATCGCTGATCGTGCGCAGGAAATCAGCCTTCCAGTACCACTGCAGCCCGGTGGGGTAGAGAGCGTCGAACATGCTCTGCAGCGCCGGATGCGGAATCGGCCCGACAAAATCCAGCGCGGGAGTCTTGAATTTGCGGATCGGCTTGAATACTTTTTCCGCATTCTTGAGCGGGCCGGTGTAGCACCACACAATGCCGCACATCTTCTTATTGTGCAGGTGCTCCGGAAACGGAGGCCCCGGCGGCACAGTGAGAAATGCGAAGAAGCCATAGACGTCGATGGGGGCCTTGACGATGAAGCCGCGATACCAACGAAGAATCTCCTCCGCGTCTTTCATCTCCCAAAGCATCGGCCCCGCGTAATCGGTATACACGGGACTTCCTTTGAACAAGAAGGACGTGACGATTCCGAAGTTGCCGCCCCCACCGCGCACCGCCCAGAACAAGTCCGGATTTTCCTTCGCGCTCGCGGTGACCAAGCGCCCGTCGGCCAGCACCATGTCCACCGCCAGCAAATTGTCGATCGTCAGCCCGTACCGGCGCGACAAGTATCCGACTCCGCCGCCGAGCGTGAGTCCGCCAACGCCCGTAGTCGAAATAATGCCGGCTGGAACGGCCATCCTAAACGCGTGCGTCGCATGATCCACATCACGCCACAGCGAGCCCGCCCCCACTAAAACGGTCTTCTTCTTGGGGTCCACGCGGACGTAATTCATCGGGGACAAATCGATCACCAATCCGCCGTCGCAAATTCCTAGTCCGCCGGCGTTGTGTCCACCGCCGCGCACGGCGACCAACAGGTTCTGCTCGTGGCCAAATTTGACGGTGGCCATGACATCAGCCACGTCCGCGCAGCGCGCTATCAAGCGTGGCCGGCGGTCAATCATGCCGTTATAGACTTTCCGCGCGGTCTCGTACGCCGGATCGCCCGGCTCGATCAGTCCTCCGCGCAACTTCGATCTAAGGTCAGCAATTGCCGCGTCGCTCAGCATGGGCGCCCCTCCTCAGAAACAGGAATTGTTGCTTATCGACGGGATCCTCCACAAAGAAACATGAAGCCACGCAAATATTCGCACGTCGTACGGAGAATGAATTTGCGGCAGACTACCGGATGACCCACGTGTTGTCAACCATGGGGGTGTTCTGGGCATTCACGCCGTTTCGTCCTGGCTTGGGGAAGTCCGAATCGCTCGGGTAATACTGCGAAATAAGATGGCTGCGAAAGTGTGAGTATCCAGCTAGGAGTTTTACCCTCCTTGCATTGCTTTTCTGTTGTGCCTATACTGTTTTTTCTTCGCGCTGCATCGAAATTAGAGACGCAGTACGTGCGCGAATCTTCACTCGACAGGATGGGTCCGAGCGTTCATGTCTTCGGCTGAGGCGTCCTCCAGTCAAACAGAGTTTTACCTGCGCAAGTTCCATTCCTTAACAGGCATCATGCCGATTGGTTTTTTCCTCCTGGAGCATTTTTGGACCAATAGCTCCGCGCTCGTCAGTCCCGGCAGATTCAATCAGGCCGCCGGCGACCTGGAATCCGCGCCGTGGCTGATCTTCGCCGAGATTTTCGGCATCTGGCTGCCGATCCTCTATCACGGCTTCTATGGCCTGTACGTGTGGTTCCGCGGCCAGAGCAACGCTTCGCAATACGTCTGGGTGGGAAGCTGGATGTTTGTGGTGCAGCGTTACACCGGACTGATCGCGTTTATTTTTATCGGTTGGCACGTGTACACCGAGCGATTTCTGCCACACGGCAATTCCACGTTCGCCGGGGTGCAGCAGAGCCTGACGCACCCGCTTTATTTCTGGATTTACGTCGTGGGAGTCACGGCGGCGTCGGTGCACCTGGGCTCGGGCGTTTGGAATTTCCTGTGCAAGTGGGGAGTGGCCGCAACGGCGCGTTCGCAGCGCGCTGCGGGCTATCTCGGAATCGGTGTCGCGTTGGTCTTCACGATCGTCGGCCTGGCAGTCGCCGTAAGTTTTCGTTACGACTGGCATCCGTTCCAATTCTACCGGCCATGAAAAATCCTCGAGTCGTCATTGTGGGCGGTGGGCTAGCGGGCTTGATGGCCGCGATACGCGCTGCGGAAATGGGCGTGGCGGTGGATCTGTTTTCGATCGTTCCGGTGAAGCGTTCGCATTCCGTTTGCGCGCAGGGTGGAATCAACGCCGCGAAAAACACCAAGGGTGAAGGCGATTCCCCCGCGATCCATTTTGACGACACGATTTACGGCGGCGATTTCCTCGCCAACCAGCCTCCCGTCAAGGCCATGTGCGATTACGCGCCGCACCTGATCGATCTGCTCGATCGCATGGGCGTGATGTTCAATCGCACGGGAGAAGGTTTGCTCGACTACCGGCGTTTCGGCGGCACGCTCTATCACCGGACGGCGTTTGCCGGCGCTACGACCGGGCAGCAAATTCTCTACGCGCTGGATGAACAAGTCCGCCGCTTCGAGGCGGACGGCAAAGTAAAGAAATACGAAGGTTGGACGTTTCTCTCGGCGGTGCTCGACGAAGCGCGTGTGTGCCGCGGCATCTGCGCCATGGATTTGAAGTCCATGGAGGTGCGCGCCTTTCCTGCCGATGCGGCAATTTTCTGCACCGGTGGAATCGGCGCCATTTTCGGCCGCTCGACGAATTCCGTCGTCTGCACCGGCTCGGCGCAATCCGCTCTCTTTCAACAGGGTGTGGACTACGCCAACGGAGAATTTATTCAGGTTCATCCCACCGCGATTCCCGGCGAAGACAAACTCCGCCTCATGAGCGAATCCGCGCGCGGCGAGGGCGGCCGCGTCTGGGTGCCGAGGAATCCGGCCGATGCGCGGGCGCCGCTCGATATTCCTTCGAGCGAGCGTTTCTATTTTCTGGAAGAGTGGTACCCGAAGTACGGCAACCTCGTGCCGCGCGACGTCGCGACGCGCGCCATCCACAAAGTCGTCTTTGAGCTGAAGCAGGGAATCAGCGGCGAACAAGCCGTCTATCTCGATCTGACGCACATTCCGAAGGAAGTTCTCGATCGCAAACTCGAGGGCATTCTCGAAATCTATGAGAGATTCCTCGGCGTGGACCCGCGCGTCCAGCCAATGAAGGTTTTCCCCGGCATGCACTACACCATGGGCGGCATCTGGGTGGACAATCAAAATCAGGCCACGAACGTCGCGGGAATCTACGCTGCGGGCGAATGCGAGTACCAGTATCACGGCGCGAATCGCCTCGGGGCCAATTCGCTCCTCTCCTGCATCTGGGGCGGTCGCGTCGCGGGGCAGGCCGCCGTAAAATACGCGCAGGGTTTGCAGGACGGCTCGGACGCGACGCCTTCCTCGGTGCCGGAAGCGGAAGTGAAGCGCCAGCAGGAGCGCAACGCGCAGCTCCTGCGCCAGGACGGAACGGAAAACCTTCTCGCGATATGGAAGGAACTTGGCAACTGGATGACGGAGCACGTCACGGTCGTGCGCTATAACAAGAATCTGGAGCGCACCGAGACGAAGGTTCAGGAATTGCAGGATCGTTTTAAGAAAGTGAATTTGTCGGACCGGACGCAATGGTCCAATCAAACCTTGAATTTCGCGCGCGAATTGGAAAACATGTTGTTGCTGGCGCGGGTCATCACGCTCGGCGCGCTGGCGCGCAATGAATCGCGCGGCGCGCACTACAAGCCGGATTTCCCCGAGCGCGACGATCCGAATTGGCTCAAGACCACGCGCGCTTCCTGGCGCGACGGCAAGATCGAATTGAACTATGAGCCGGTGGACGTCGGCCTGATTCCGTTGCGCAAGCGAAGCTACACGGCAACCAAGTAGCCCGAGGACAAATGGCGGAGAAAAAATCCATCATCGTTCGCGTCAAGCGGCAGGCAGCGCCGAAAGAGAAGCCGCTCTGGGAAGAGTTTGAGCTGGCGTGGCGGCCGCACATGAACGTGATCATCTGCCTGCGCGACATCGCCGAAAATCCGGTGACGTGCGACGGCAAGCGGACCACTCCCATCAGCTACGATTCCAATTGCCTCGAAGAGGTGTGCGGCTCCTGCGCGATGGTAATCAACGGCCGCGCGCGCATGGCGTGTTCGGCGCTCGTGGATAGTTTCGAGCAACCGCTGCGCCTCGAGCCGATGAGCAAGTTTCCCGTCGTGCGCGATCTCGCGGTGGACCGCTCGATCATTTTCGAGAATCTCAAGCGCGTGAAGGCTTGGATCCCCATCGACGGCACGTACGATATCGGCGAAGGCCCGCGCATGTCGCCCGACGAGCAGGAGAGAGCCTACCCGCTCTCGCGCTGCATCACCTGCGGCAATTGCCTGGAAGTCTGCCCGCAGGTGAACGAGCGCAGCGACTTTATCGGGGCCGCGATTATCAGCCAGGTGCGGTTCTTCAACATGCACCCCACGGGCAAGATGCACGCGCGCGAACGGCTCGAAGCGGTGATGGGGCCCGGCGGCGTCGCCGATTGCGCGAATGCGCAAAACTGCGTGAAGACCTGTCCGAAGGGAATTCCTCTCACCGAGTCCATCGCCGAAGTGAATCGCCAGGCGATTCGCCGCGCCGTCACCGGCCTGCTGTTCGGATAAGGCGATGTGGTCCTTCCCGCTGCTCGCACTGGCTGGAGTCGGCGGCACGCCTGCTACCGCCGCCGATCCCACCGACTCGATTGCGGTCCGCGCTCGCGAGCTCCATTCCCGTTGCCTCGTCGTAGATACGCACGTGGACGTTGCCCAGCGCCTGCTCTTCGAGAAGTTCGACATGGCGCGCCGCGATTCCGAAGGCAGCGTGGATATCCCCCGGCTGCGGGAAGGTGGCGTCGGCGCGCTGTTCTGCGCTGCGTGGGTTCCGGCGAACGTAACCGGGGCGCTGGCCGTGAAGCGCGCGCTCGATCTGCTCGACGCCTTGCGGGAGCAGGGGCGATCTCATCCGGCCGATCTTGTGCTCGCGCGTACGGCGGAAGAGATTCGCGCCGCGCACCGCGCCGACAAAATCGCCATCGTGCTTTGCGTCGAGGGCGGGCACATGATGGACAACGACCTCGCCATCCTGCGCACCTTCGCCGCGCTGGGCGTCCGCTACATGACCCTGACGCACTTCGCGGATATTGACTGGGCGGGTTCCTCCGGGGGGCTGGTGAGCGCGGGCGGGAACAAGGGCTTGACCGATTTCGGCCGCGAAGTGGTGCGCGAGATGAATCGTCTCGGAATGGTGGTGGATGTTTCGCATGTCTCCGATCAAACATTTGCAGACGTGCTGGAGACCAGCCGTGCCCCCGTGATGGCTTCGCATTCGTGTTGCCGCGCGATCTGCCCCGCCATGCGCAACCTCACCGACGATATGATTCGCGCCCTAGCGAAGCGCGGCGGGTTGCAGCAGATCGTGTTCCACATTGGATTTCTGAGCGCGGAGTACCATGCGGCGATGCGCGCCGCGCTCGCGGAATTCGAGGCGCGCAGCCGCGCCCGCAACGAAGCGTTTGTGGAGAATGAGGCGCGGACGCTCCGGGAAGACGAGCGTTTGAGCGCGGAGATGATGCGCGAGGGGAAGTTGCCCCGCGTGAGTTGGGAGAAAATCGTCGAGCACGTGGACCACGCGGTGCAGCTCGCCGACGCGGAACATGTGGGCTTGGGATCGGATTTCGACGGCGCGTTCATGCCGGAGGGGATGCGCGACGCCTCGATGTTTCCGCGAATTACGGAAGCGCTCCTGCGCAGAGGATACTCGGACGACGACATTCGGAGGATTTTGGGGGAAAATGTGCTGCGCGTTTTGGCGGACGCCGAAGGCGTGGCGCGGGAGATCGCGGCCGGCGCGAGCGCGTGAGCTCAGAATCGCGCCGCGAACCGCATTGGCAAAGGAGAATCCATGAAGAAGATCGCAAGCATCGGTTTTGTTCTCGCACTTTCCGTTTCCTGCGCGCTCCTTTTGGCGCAGACGCCGGGTACGCCGCAGCACCCGACGCACGCTCCGGCAACGCATGCGGCTCCGGCTCCGGCGTTCGATCGCGCGCTGCTCACGCCGTCGCTGCTGACGCGCAAGGCGCCGGACACGTATGAAGTCAAGTTCGTCACGACGAAGGGCGCGTTCGTCGTTACCGTCACGCGGGCGTGGGCGCCCAACGGCGCGGATCGCTTCTACAATTTGGTGCGGCACCACTACTACGACAACGCCAGCTTCTTCCGCGCCATCCAGGGATTCATGGTGCAGTTCGGATTGAGCGCGTATCCGGAGGTAAATCGAGTGTGGGAAGACGCGAACATTGCCGACGATCCGGTCAAGCAATCGAATGTCGCGGGCTACATCACCTACGCGCAAACATCCGCACCGAATTCGCGAAGCACACAAGTGTTTATCAATCTCGCCGACAATTCCCGGCTGGACTCGGAGCGGTTCGCGCCGTTCGGTCAAGTGACCGAGGGAATGGACGTTGTGAACCAGCTTTACACCGGCTACGGTGAAGGCGCGCCGGACGGGAACGGGCCGACTCAGGACGCTGTTGCGAGCAAGGGCCGCGCCTACCTCGACAAGAATTATCCGAAATTAGACAGCATCAAGACGGCGACACTTGTGCTGCCCGCGGCGGCTCCCAAACCTGCGCCGAAGCCTACGGCGAAAGCGACTCCGAAGCCCGCCCCACCACCACCGGGCACGGCTGTGGATTAGAAGGTCCGGGGTATTCGCGAAACGGCGCGCGCGAAGTGGCGAGCTAGTGCGTTAGCCGACGCCGAGAACTCCGACGAGTTCGCGCACGGAGGCGGCGGATTTCTGAAGGGCGGCGTTTTCTTCGGGCGTGAGCTTGATTTCGATGATCTGCTCGACGCCGCGCGCGCCGAGTTTTACAGGAACGCCGACGAACAGGCCCTTGATGCCGTATTCGCCTTCGAGATAGGCGGCGCAGGGCAGGATTTTCTTTTTGTCCTTGAGGATGGCTTCGACCATTTCGACGACTGCGGCCGAGGGCGCGTAGTAGGCCGAGCCGGTCTTCAGCAGATTGACGATTTCGGCGCCGCCTTTGCGCGTGCGGTCGACGATGGCGTCGATTCTTTCCTTCGGCAGCAGATCGGGGAGGGGAATTCCGGCGACGGTCGAGTAGCGCGGCAGCGGCACCATGTCGTCGCCGTGGCCGCCGAGCACGAAGGAGTGCACGTTTTCGACGCTGACATTCAGTTCCTGCGCGACGAACGTGCTCATGCGCGCGGAATCGAGAACGCCGGCCATGCCGATGACGCGATTCTTCGAGAAGCCGCTGATTTTGTAGGCGGCCTGCACCATGGCGTCGAGCGGATTGGTCACCATGATGAGGATCGCGTTCGGCGAATACTTGACGACTTGTTCGACGACGCCCTTGATCACGTCGTAATTGGCTTTGAGCAAGTCGTCGCGGCTCATGCCGGGCTTGCGCGGGAAGCCGGCGGTGATGACGACGATGTCGCTATTGGCCGTTTCGCGATAATCGCCGGACGCGGTGGAGATACCGATGGCGCGCGAATCCGAGCGCGTGATGGGCGTGGACTCGATCATGTCGAGGGCTTTGCCGGCGGGCGGGCCGTCGAGAATGTCGGTGAGGACGACGTCGGCGAGTTCGAGATCGACGATGCGCTGCGCGGTGGTGGAACCGACGAATCCGCCGCCTACTACTGTGACTTTCTTTCGCATGCGATTGCTCCTCGTTTTCCAAGATCGGGAGATGCCGCCCTAAAGGGCGGCGCTACATTCACGCCGCGCCTCGCGCTTCAATCTTTGTGGCGGCTACCCTGCGGCGGCCTTGTTGCATGTTTTCGATGATGGCGGAGGCGAACTCTGAGGTGCGGAGTTTGGTTGCGCCGTGCATCATGCGTTCGAAATCGTAGGTTACTCGCTTCTGCAAGATCGTGCGCGCGATGCCGTCTTCGATCAGGCGAGCGGCTTCGCTCCAGCCCAGGAAATCGAACATCATCGCGCCCGAGAGCATCACGGAGCCGGGGTTGATGACGTCTTTATCGGCATACTTGGGCGCGGTACCGTGCGTGGCTTCGAAGACGCCGAAGCCGTCGCCGATGTTTGCGCCGGGGGCCATGCCGAGACCGCCGACCTGCGCAGCACAGGCATCGGAAAGGTAGTCGCCATTGAGATTCGGCGTGGCGAAGACCTGATATTCATCGGCGCGCGTGAGGACTTGCTGGAAGACGGAATCGGCGATGCGATCGTTGATCATGATTTTTTGTTTCCAGTGGCCCTGGCCGTGCGTGGCGTAGATGGAATCGTGGACCTCTTTAATCTCGGCATAAAGCTTCTGCTTGAAGGCGTCGGTGGCTTGCTCGAGGCCGGGCTCGATCATGGCGGCGTTTTGCTCGACGGTGAGGGCTGGATTGCGATCTTTATTGTCCACCATCCAGCTCTCGCGCTCGGTGATGATCTGCGCGCGGAATTCCTCCTTGGCGAGTTCGTAGCCCCAGTCGCGGAAGGCGCCTTCGGTGAATTTCTGGATGTTGCCCTTGTGAACGAGCGTGACGATGCGGCGCTGGTTCTCGATGGCGTGGCGAATCGCGCGGCGCACCAGGCGCTTCGTACCGAACGGCGACATCGGCTTGATGCCGATGCCGGAATCCTCGCGGATCTTTTTCGGACCGCCGTCGAGCATTTCCTTGTTCAGGAAGTCGATGAGCTTCTTCACTTCGGGCGTGCCGGATTTCCATTCGATTCCGGCGTAAACGTCTTCGGTATTCTCGCGGAAGATGACGACGTTCATTTTCTCGGGATTGCGCACGGGCGAAGGCACGCCGGTGAAATAGCGGACCGGGCGGACGCACGCGTAGAGATCGAGAAGCTGACGCAACGCGACGTTTAGCGAGCGGATGCCGCCGCCGACGGGCGTGGTGAGCGGACCCTTGATGGCGACGCGGAAGTCGCGAATGGCGTCGACGGTGTCCTGCGGCAGCCATTCTTTGAATGTGTTGAAGGCTTTCTCGCCGGCGAAGACTTCGAACCAGGCAATTTTGCGTTTGCCGCCGTAGGCTTTCTCGACGGCGGCGTCGAAGACGCGCTCAGAGGCTTTCCAGATGTCGCGGCCGGTGCCGTCGCCTTCGATGAAAGGAAGGATGGGGCGATCGGGGACGCGGAAGGTCCCGCCGGAATACTCGATGGCTTCACAATCGGCGGGCACGGGCTTGCCGTTGTACGAGGGCTTCATGGGTACCAACTCCTCTTACGCGGGATGAAAGAGCGTGCTCGAACTAACGACAATAACACAGTCCCGGCGAGCGTTGCATCGGGGCAAATGCGGGGT
>CAWCYS010000013.1:0-43069 GCA_963799715.1 Terriglobia bacterium
CGAAAGGAAAGGAAAGAAAACACATGGCAGCACGAGACATCAATTCGATCATGGCGGGCTGGGTGGATCGCGGTCCTGGCAATACTGGGACACGGTCCGCGCCCCAACTTCAACGATTTTGGCGGCGCAATACCAGGCATTCGCAACTCCCATCGGCCAGGGTGATCCGTACTTCGGCAACGTCGCGAAGACGAAAGTGGTCACCAACATGCAGCGCGGCAACCAGTTCCCTCCCCCGCGTTGTCTGGTCATCATGCAGGTCGGTTTTTACTTCTCCAGTCAAATGGCGAAGTCGGACATCGATCTGTTGTACGACAATGCGGAAATCGAAGTTCGCATCGACGACAAGATTTACATGGAGGGACAGCTCTGGGAGTTCCCGGCCGGTGTAGGTATGGCCGGCGTTACAACTCAGACCGGCGTCGGGGGTTTCACGAACGGGCTCGCCACACTCGAAGCGACCCGGCGGTACGGCGAGTACTCCAAGTACATCGCTCCCCTTCAGCAGTTCAGATTGCATCAACTTCTTCGGCACGCCTCCGACTCTGTCGGCGAATACCGTGCTGGGCGGTGGAGTTGGCGGAACCATCACGGCTCCTTCAGGGACGGCCACGGCAATGTACCTAGTGCCGTTCTTTGACGGGTTGACCGATCGCAGCGTTCAATAATCGGGTTTTATTTGATTATTGGTTCGCGCTCTGCTAGGGGTTCGGACGCCGGCTCACCATTCCGGCGTTCGCGCTCCGGGTGTTTTACGGTGTTCGAGGGCGGGCTGTGGTGCGCGGGGAGATCCTGCGACGATCACTATCGGTCCATGAATCACCCGCCGTCGAATCTGCTCTTTTATTAAAAAGGGGGTGGTCAATGTTGTTACAGGCGGCGAGTTCAATCGCACAGAACATGCCGATCATGGCGACCGACACAACGGCGGTTCTGACGACTTCGGCCGTTTCGGTATGGCTGATTCAGAAGTTGAAACAGGCGTCGTGGTTCAAGGTCATCACACCATCGACGACAACGCTCAACCGGCTGGCATCGATCCTCGCGGCGCTCTTCGCTGCGACCGGGATTCACTTCGCGTTTGACGACGGCACCGGCACATTTACGGTGACCGGGCTCGCGCTCGCGACCATCATCCCGGCCTTCGTCGGATGGTTCAAAGCGTTCGTGATGAATGAGCTGATCTATCAAGGGATTGTGAACAAGATCCCTCCCAAGGCTTGACCAGAATGTACGTCCCTCAGTCCAACGCGTGTACGGTTCCGAACGGGTCAACGCCGGTTTCGGCGCGCAGAATCACGCGCGGCCAGCAGATATTGATGCAGATGAACACACAGAGCGAGAGTGCGAAGGCGGCGTTTGAAGCTCTGCTGTGCCGGTTGGATCTCAACACGAACGGCTGGCCGGTTGCTGAATACGGCGGGACGCCTTCAGCCTGTGGAAGCGAGGGAGCTACACCGATTGGTGGGAATAATTCAGGGATCGTCGCGTATCCGGCGCAGTTGGTGGTCCTTCCTGTCCCGCAGGCCGTTCCCCCGACAACCCAATCATCGTATGCGGCTCCTCCGGCGCCCGCGATGCCGTCGCTTGTGACCCAGGGGCACAGGAGCACCAAGCGCCCGCCGGCGAGTCCGACGAATCCCGCACCGGCCGCGATGCCGACCACGATTCCGACCACCGGGAATGTGTGCAAGGATCTCATCTTGGGTTGGGCGCTGCAATCGCAAGTCACCGTCGAACAGCTTGTGGCGTGCGCGAACGCCGGATACTCGGGCGTGCTTGGGAAGCTCCAGGAATTGTGAACTTGCAGAATGCTCTGATGGCCCAAGGGAAGTTACCGAAGATCGCGTTTCAAAACCCGCCCAAGCAAACCGTTCCTCCGTGGACCGGCAATGCGGAATTAGCACGATCCGAGAAGCAATTCGGGATGGCTGGATGCTCTGGCGGTTCTTCCCCGTGCGCGATATTCTGTTGGGGATGGTTTCCGCGGTTGGCCTGGCGGCGGCTGGGGTCTACCTCTACTCGCATTTCAAACGGAACGGTTTGAGTTTCTGACAATGGAAGATATCTACAGCTCGACATTCACGCCGGAACAGACTACGGAACTTCAAACGATGTTCCAGCGGTGTGGTTTCGGGTGCTGAATGGGTGGACATTCCGGCCTGGCTGGTGTTTTCGGTTCTGGTTCCTTCAGCCGCGGGCGGGTTGCTCGCGAATCAAAAGCAGTCGGTCGGTAGCGCGCAGGGTGCGGATTTCTATCTGCGGAGAATTCAAACGATCAATCTCCAATTTGGTGGTACGCCACTGGTGGAGGTTCAGATCAAACTTCCCACGGGCCGGTATCTGCAAGGCGGAAATTCAGGCGGTCTTACCGGCAGTGCCGCACAGTCGGGAGTGTTCACGCCTGGTCCGCTCGGACCGATCAAACCGGAGGTCTTGTGTCCGGCAGGAAGCAACTTCGTCATCGATCTACTCAATGTGACGAACCTCTACACCGGCACATCGACCGATGAAGTAGTGACACTGATCTTCGAAGGGGTGTATCGGTATCGGCTGGAGAAGTCATGCGCGAACTGAGCTAACACATGGCAAATGCGATCATCACTGGGAACCCGCTTGCGTCACGCTGGCAGCAAGACAGCTCGATGCCAGAGGAAACACCAGCGGGCTACTCCGACGTCTGGTTCGAGTACAACATGAACGTTCTGGTGACCGCGAATCAACTCGCGCAAAACCTGTTCATCACGCTCGATCGGGATGCTGATTTTGTCCTTCGACAGTTGGAGCCGACGGCCTACCAGTCCGGTGGAACTGCAACCGTGCCGGTTGGAGCCTTTCGCTTCAAAGATTCCTTCGGAAACCCTTTGGATGAAGACCTGATTCTGAACGAAGTACATGGGCCGATTTTCCCAGAACTGGTCTTGCCTGCTGGCTCCCGATTCTTTCTCGACTTCGACAATACCCAGCAGGCGTTCACAACTCAGGTAGCCGTGATCCTTAGAGGATGTAAGACGCTTCAAGGGGCAGAGCTGATGCCCGTACCGACCAAACTACGCCATGTACCTCGAGAGCCCCACAGGGCTGGCATGATGAGCCATTCGAGTATGTCTTTAGCTATGACACCTTCTTTGGCTCGATCACGGTGGTCAATTCGACGCAGTTCGAATTCTTCAATAACCCGCTCCAGATGGACCCTGACGCCGATTTCTTCATGCGAGGAATTGCAATTCAGATCGACAATCTGCCATCGGGAGAAGCGGCACAGGAAATCTTTTTCAACATGCGGTTACGGGATTCATTCGGACGCGCGCTCGACAATACTCCCATCGCGTTGCAGACCTACGCGACGAACCCCGGAATCATTGGTGCTTTTGCCGAGATAGCGGGTTCGCCTGTTGCAACGGCCTGGTACCCGGAACTCTATTGCCCGGCCAACTCCGCGCTATGGGCGGACTTCCAATGTCAGAACGTGCCGGCTGGTCCGAATACAATTAGCTTTTCATTCCATCTTTACTTTCAAGGGATCAAGAGATTCCAGAGTGAAAGACTGCAAACCAAACTCCACAACACCGTCATCCGCGTCCGGGAAACAATCGCCCTGGTTTGAAGGGAACGCAGCATGAGCGGCTTCCGAATGAAAGGACCACGCTTCGCTTTGACCAGTCCCGAGAACTGCCGAGCCTGCATCAAATGCGTCTATGGCAACGGAGAGCACGCGGGATGGTGCGAGCAACGAAACGAGGGGTTGGACGAGGACAGGGTGATCCGACGCGGTTATGGGGCGACTCCCAGATGCGCTGAAACTCCAGTTCAGCGCGAAACGGAAACAAGGGCAGGGGAATGCTAGAACGTCATCAGATTACGTATTGCGAAACATCGGGATCGGCAGGCAACAAAACGGCTGACTTCATCGTGAAGTTGGATTCCGATGCACCATTCGCTTTACGCAGCATCGCGGCAAGCGGCATGGGAACCACATACCAATTGACAATCACGGGGTTGGATGACCGCAAATATGTCGGGGGTGGCCCTTTGGCGGCGGTTGATTCGCTCTTAAATCCTAATAGCTTCTTCATCATCTATCCGCAGATCCCCTTCCCGGCACAGGGCACAATTCAGGTAACCGTGACGAACTTGAGCGGTGGAGGAATCGACGGCGGTGTTCTCGTCTTCCGTGGAACGAAGCTCTATCCGAGGGCACCGTTTTCGGCCCGCAATATCCGCCTACCTTCAGCGAGCTGAATTTCCGTTACGGATACAACTTCATTGTGCCCTTGGGGAGCGGTGGCACCCCGACCGTCTTCGCCTACCAGCCGTTGAATATTCAGTCGGACGCAGATTTCGTCGTTCGGATGCTCTCGTTCTACTCGCAATCGATCAATGGGGTCGCGGACTTCATCGTTGGGACCTGCGATGTGATACTGCGCGATCAGTACGGCAAAGCGTATTCAAACGACTGGGTACCCGCTGAGACCTTGTTCCCCACCAACACAGGCAACAATGTTGGGGTCGGCTTATCTTTCTCAGTCCCGGATGTGACGATCTTCCCGGAGATTTATTTGAAGGCCAACACGCAACTGCTCTTGGATATTCGAAGGACGGGGGGAGTTGGGAATTCCTACATGCAGTTCTGTTTGCATGGAAGCAAGATCTTTCCCCTGAGTTAACTCTTATGCTTTTGGCGCTCTTCAGGTCGGTCGGTCGCTGGTTGGGGCTTTGCTGCGTTCGCGCGCTGGGCCAATGCGTGCCCATTGGAAGTCCGGGTCGAGGGTCCGGACGAACTTTATATGTGAATCTATCGGCCACACGCCATTCCATGCTGACGCCATCACTGTCACCATTCGGCACAGCCATTCCTTGCGGCGCATCCCTCGGAACTCTGGCTTTACGTCGGCCATTGTTGAACCAGGGCTATAGAGTTCGGAGAGTTCCATCGCTGTCTAGGGCGTCGGCCAGAAAGGGCTGCCTAGCGTCATCCCTCGCCGCCTCCACGTGTGAGATTGCGTCTTCATTCGCTGACCGCGGTTCGCCTTCCCATGCTGATCGGGAGCGACCCGACAACCGTCACGCCCGCGAATTCTTCCATGGTCGTCGGCGCGACGCCGGTGCAATACACCGCAACGGGAACCTATACCGACGGCACCACCCAGAACCTCACCAGCTCCGTAACGTGGTCTTCTCTGACCCCTACGGTTGCTTCCATCACCTCGGGCGGCTTGGTCACTCCCGTCGCCAAGGGCAGCACCACGATTCAAGCCACGTCCGGCTCGATCACCGGATCGACTGGATTGACGGTGACCACTGCGCTCGTTTCGATTGCCGTGACGCCGGCTAATCCCTCCATCGCTAAGGGCAGAACGCAGTCGTTCACCGCCACCGGCACCTATAGCGACAACAGCACGCAGAATTTGACGAGCAGCGTGACCTGGTCCTCCGGCACCACGACTGTCGCTACCATCACAAGCGCGGGCGTCGCTACCGCTGCGGGCACCGGCACCTCCACGATTCAAGCGACCTCGGGCTCCATCAGCGGCTCGACGGTTCTCACCGTCACACCGGCCGTCCTGGTTTCAATCGCCGTGACCCCTGCGAATTCTTCGCTGGTCGCGGGCTCCACCCCCGTGCAATACACCGCGACCGGCACGTACAGCGACAGCACGACGCAGAATCTCACCAGCTCCGTGACCTGGGCTTCGACTACGGCAACCGTCGCATCGGTCAGCACCGGCGGACTTGTCACGCCCCTGCTCGCGGGCACCACCAACATTCAAGCCACGTCCGGCGCCATCGTCGGCACCACCGGCTTGACCGTCACCACTTCGGCCGGGGCGGGATTACCATCGGGGTTGGTGGGGTACTGGAAATTTAGCGAAGGCTCCGGCACCACCGCCGCCGATTCCTCCGGCAACGGCTATACCGCAACCTTGGTGAACGGAATTACTTGGACCACCGGCAAAGTCGGCGGCGCCATCACCGCCAACGGCACCAATCAATACGTCTCCATCCCTGCCATCAATTTCAGCGCGACCCCGTCTGTCACCGTCGCCGCTTGGGTCAATCGCACCTATTCCAAGTCCGGAACGCACACGCTCTTTGAAAACAGCACCAACTACAATTTGACCACTACGGGATTCGGTTTTTTCCCGGACGACCCCGATTGCAGCGGCATCATGGACGGCATCAACGGAAACGTCGGATTCAGCATCAACTGCTTCGCTCAGCCCACCTCCGGCGCTTGGCACCACATCGTCGCGATCTATGACAAATCGCAGGCCGGAAATGTTCAGACGACTCTCTATATCGATGGCGTCTTGCAAACTCCCACGCAAAACTACAGCACGGCCGCCAACACCAACGATTTCGGCACTAATCCGATGTACCTGTTCGCTCGCGGCGGTACGAAGGAATTCTGCGCCGGCATGATCAGCGATCTGCAAATCTACAATCGCCATCTCACCGCCGCCGAGGTGCAACAGATCTACACGGTAGGCGCAGCGACGCTCGTCTCGATTGCCGTGGCGCCAGCGAACCCTTCCATCGCTAAAGGCCTGACGCAAACCTTTGTGGCGACGGGCACCTACAGTGACGGTACCACGCAGAATCTGACCAGCTCGGCGACGTGGAGTTCCGGCACGACTTCTGTCGCAACTCTCACGGGAAGCGTGGCCACCGCGGTGGGCACCGGCACCTCTACGATTCAAGCGACCTCGGGCTCCATCAGCGGCTCGACGGTTCTCACCGTCACGCCGGCTACGCTCGTTTCCATCGCTGTCACCCCGGCGAATTCTTCTATGGTCGTCGGCGCGACGCCGGTGCAATACACCGCCACCGGAACCTATACCGACGGCACCACCCAGAACCTCACTAGTTCCGTCACTTGGTCTTCTTTGACCACGACCGTTGCTTCCATCACTTCAGGCGGCCTCGTCACGCCCGTCGCCAAAGGCACCACCACGATTCAAGCCACCTCCGGCTCGATCACTGGCTCGACTGGATTGACCGTGACCACCGCCCTCGTCTCGATTGCCGTGACCCCGGCCAATCCTTCCATCGCCAAGGGTAGAACGCAGGCTTTCACCGCCACCGGCACTTACAGTGATAACAGCACGCAGAACATCACCAGCTCCGTAACCTGGTCCTCCGGCACCACGACGGTCGCCACCATCACAAGCGGCGGGGTGGCCACAGCTGTCGGCACCGGCACGTCCACAATTCAGGCGACCTCGGGTTCGATCAGCGGTTCGACCGTTCTCACCGTCACACCCGCCGATTCTCGTTTCGATCGCCGTCACTCCGGCAAACTCTTCCGTGGTCGCCGGCTCGACCCCGGTGCAGTACACCGCGACCGGCACGTACAGCGACAGCACCACACAAAATCTCACCAGCTCCGTGACCTGGACTTCCACTACACCCACGGTAGCTTCGGTCAGCAGCATCGGCATCGTCACGCCTCTGCTTGCAGGCACCACCAACATTCAAGCCACCTCCGGCACCACCATCGGTACCACTGGCTTGACCGTCACCAATCCGGTCTCGAGCAGCCCGGCAGTCGTCGTCCAGGCGGATTCTGGAGACTGCGGCGCTTGCACCAAGCAAACTTCCTATTTCAGCCCCAACGCTCACAATGGTGATCTCATCCTGGTCTTCTCGCATTGGGATGGCGCCGCGGTTACCGCCTCGGTCTCCGACAATGGAGGCAACGCCTATACGGCCCTCGGTCCGGCGGTGAATATCGGCTCGAACAACTGGGTTCAGGCCTGGTACGCGAAGAATATTACCGGCACTCCGAGCGGCTTCAGCGCCACCTACTCTGCGAAGACGACCTCCATCTCTCTAGTGGACGTGGTGGAATACTCGGGACTCGATACCTCCGCCCCACTGGATGTCGCGACCTACAAAGCCACCGCGGGGACCGGAGCCGCGATGACCAGCACGACTCCGGGGACTTCGACTTCCAGTTACGAGCTGATCGTGGGAATGTTCGGCGTGGTCGGATACGGCGGCTATCCCCTGACGGTGGGCACCGGTTACAAGCAGTCGCTGGTAGACGCGACCAGCCTGATTGAGGGCCTGAACGCCTCCAGCACGGGCACCTACACCGCGACGGCAACCGCGGCTAACTCGGTCAGTTGGGGCGCCATCGTGGTTGGCTTCAAGAACGCCATCCAATGATGCGGAGTGAGAGGGTCGGCAGAAAACGCTCGCACGCAGCGGGTTGGGATCGCGAGGCTTGTCTCTTCCTTTGAAGGTTCCAGCAACGGCTTAGGCCAAGAATTTTTCGCAAAAGAAATACAACGGCCGGCGGAATTCACCGCCGGCCGTTGCCTTCATTCCCTGGTACGTTGTTGGACTAATGTCTGCCGCCGTGTCCGCCCCCACCGCCGCCGTGGAAACCGCCACCACTACGGAAGTTGCCACCGCCACCATGGAAACTGCCGCCCCCGCGGAAGCTGTTTCCACCATGATAGGCGCCAGGACCGCGACCGAAGTTGCCGTGGCCGCCGTAGGCTGGTCCGCGATATCCGCCGCCGTAACGGTAGCCGGGCCGGCCGTTGTAGCCCGGACGACCGTAGAAGTGGTGATACCAAGGGCCAGCTCCGATGAATACCCCTCCGGAGAACCAGCTCGGGCCGTAGTAACCGTTGGGCGCGCAAGCGTACGGGTAATACCCATAATAGCCGTACGGGCAGACCGGGGCGGGACCCACATATTGCGGGCCGACTCCGAGGCCGACGACAATGCGCTGGGCATGCGCGTACGGCGTAACCATCAAGCAGAAACCGAGCAACGCAAGTACTTTCAAGTATTTCATGTTTGGACCCCTTCTGAGATCCATGATTCCTAATCCCTGTTCCAGACTGCGCCTGCTACAGGTGCACGGGCGCTGCCAAATGAAAGTTGAGTGAAAAGTGGCTCTAAACTCTACCCTTTCAATATGATGTGAGCCCCGGCACGGCGAGGAATCCTTCGCGACTTTGCCAGGCTCGGTGGTTTTCGAGCGACACTGGTGGTTTTCGGCCACTCCCGACGATGGCTCTGGGACACAACTGCCGTTTAGGGCCTTGCGGCCCCCCCTCCCCTGACCGCCTCCGGCCCCACGATCTCGATCCTCAAATTTCAGTGATTGGCAGGACCGGGGAACCTTGTGGGAGCGATTTCGACCTCGTTGGTGCAGTGTAGCCCTCGCGGACACTGGTCTGCCAGGCGAACAGTAGCGGCTTTTGGGTTTAGTTCTAACAGTTCTAACGTATTGATTCTGCAGATGTTGTCCGCGAACCAATCGGCATGAGGCGTGCACTCTACTTGTTGAAGTTTGAAGCCGGACGAAGACCCAAGGGACGCGAGAGAGACTGAAATGTCTGAGCAGATGAAGAACAGAACTAAGAGCACAACGCCCGTCGACCCGCACGAACGGCGCAAACACGCGCGATACCCGTTCATTGCGATGGTCGAGGCTGTAGAGAACAAGACACACGCAAGGGTCAGCGGGCACACAAGCGATCTAAGCCTTGGCGGGTGTTACGTGAATGCCACAACCTCTTTCCCCGCGGGTTCACTGCTGAAACTGCGACTTACTAAGGACCAGAGCACATTCGAAGCGCAAGCGGTCGTCGTGTACTCGCTAATCGACATGGGAATGGGCGTGAAGTTTGTCTCCGCTGAACCTGAGCAGTTGAGGATTATCGAGCAATGGATCGGAGAACTTAGCGGGGAGCCCGGCGTCGAGGTGGAGTTGATCCGGATTTGCGATCAAACCTACCCCTCGACATGCCCGGAGGGAGCGGAGTTTCAGGTCCTGAAGGAACTGGTGATCGAACTCTCGAGGCAGGGATTACTTTCAACAGAGAAGTCCGGTGACCTGCTCCAGAAACTTGCCTACGCTGGACGCCCGCTCCCGGCGGTGAGTCTCGCCGAGTTCGGGGTCAATTGAATTCGTTTCCACCTGTTCAGGTTTAGGTGGAAAAACATTTAGGTTGGAACAAAGTCGCGACGGAACGAACTCTACAGGAGTGTGTAGCATGTTGGTCGAAGCTGGACAAGTTGAACTGCCGGGAATGGCTAGAAGCCAGCGGATCCTGGCGCGTGTCTTGCTGGTTGTAACGGGCGAACTCAACGAAGGCAAGCCGTTCCAGGAACAAGGCGCCACGACCGCGATTTACGCCGACGGCGCAATTCTGCAGCTAAAGAATCGAGTTCAAAAGGGCCAGAAGTTGAACCTGCTTTTGGAGAACACCGGCCAGCGGGAAGCCTGCACCGTCGTTCAAGTCGAGACGCTCGCCGGCCGGCGCGTATCGGCGAGGGTTCAGTTCTCCGGGCCGCGGCCGGAATTCTGGCACGTCACGTTTCCACCAGTGGACTGGACTCGGAGCCACCCGGATTCGAAATTCAGCAAGGCCGCCCGCGTCGAAAACCTCGTGGCGGTGAGTGTCGGGGCATAGTACCTGGAGGGCGGTTTTCATAGGGTGAAAGGACCGCGACAGACGTTCAAGAGCAAGTGAAGTTGCAAGCTTCTGCGATCGATGTGCCGCTGAGGGAGGCGGAAGCCTCGTGATCATTGCAATTCTATTCGTGATCTCGATGGCCGCATTCGCCCAGTTCGCAATCTACTACTGGCGGGCGTGCATCGCGACCACCCTGTCCGAAACGGTTTCGCCCCGGGCGCGAGCGGCCGCGGGCATCTCTGGGTCTGTAATCGGTTCGCACGATTTCCGGACTATCGCCAAAGTGTACGACTCGATCTCGAACAAAACGAAGCACAGCCGCAAACTGCGTACCATCCGCGCCTACTATCAGTTCGTCGAAAAGCTCGGCAGCATCGTTCCCGCCGCAGCCAACTGGGCCGAAACTGAGATGGCCATGTGCTCGCACTACATGGCGGTGCAGGTGGATCGATTGCTCGACCTCGGTCTGGCGCTCGATTCCGACGTTACGGGCGTATAACAGAATTGTGATCCTCGGGCTTCGCTGCCCGGCCAAGCCGACTCGGTCGAGCTTCGCCAACTTTCCCCTCCCCGAAGAGTCTCACTGCCCGATCGCGCCAATCCCCAGAGAAGCCCTCTCTCCTCGATAACTTCCAGGGCAAGCTCGGCCAAATGGCCATTTTGGGCTTCCGCAAACTGGTGCAAACTTGAGGGAGCGGCGTCCCGAATTCCAAGTACAGGCCGAGAGAACCCGCAATGAAATTCTCCGCGTTTGCAGGAACCAATTCTTCGGTTCGTGGGCACGAAAACTGGCTCAGTATCGAGCACCGTCAATGGTGGCTTTCTTTTACTGGGATTGTAGTTACGCTCCTCCTTTCATGCGGGCTGGTCTTCTTTGTTCTGCCCGAATTTGTTTTGGGTCTGGGAACCTACTCGGTTGACACGAGCGTCGCTCTGCACGCCCTGGTGGGCATCGTCCTGTTGTTCGATGTCTACGTCGTATTTCAGCAGGTTCAACTTTACCGGGTTCGGAAGGAGAATGCGGAACGCGAGCAATTGTTCCGGCTCATCACCGAGAATGCCGCCGACTTGATCGCGGTCGTGGATGTGAACGGGAATCGTCTGTACAACAGTCCCTCCTACCAGAAGCTGCTGGGATACACGGCGGAGGAATTACAACAGACAAAAGGCATTGAGCAGATTCACCCGGACGACCGGCCCAAAGTGATCGTCGCCGCGGAAGAGGCCAAGCTTTCGGGAGTCGGGCGCACCGTCGAATATCGCATCAAGCACAAAGACGGGCATTGGGTGACGCTGGAATCCACGGCCAGCGTGGTGAGAAACCGCAGCGGGAAGATCGAGAAGCTGGTGATCGTGAATCGGGACATGACCGAACGCAAAGATCTCCAGAAGAAACTTCTCCTTTCTCAAAAGCTCGAGGCCATCGGCAGGCTTTCCGGCGGCGTAGCGCACGACTTCAACAATCTGCTGGGCGTGATCCTGGGATATTCCGAAGAGCTGCAGAAACACGTTCCCGAGGGGGATCCTTACCGCGAGGCGATCGACGAGATTCAGAACGCGGGGAAGCGCGCGGCTTCACTCACGCAACAACTGCTGACGTTCAGCCGGAAGCAAGTTTTTGAGCCGGAAGTTTTGGACGTGCAGGCCATTGTGGCCGAGGCCGCGAAAATGCTCGAGCGGTTGATCGGCGAAGACATCAAGCTGGTCATCGTTCCGGGCGGGCGAATCGGAGCGGTGAAAGCAGACCGCGGCCAAATCGAGCGCGTGATATTGAATCTCGCCGTCAACGCGCGCGAGGCGATGCCGCAAGGCGGAACCATTACGATCGAGACGGCGGATGTGGAATTGGAAGGAGAGAACCTGGCGCTGACTCGCGGCATCATTCCCGGGCCCTACGTCATGCTGAAAGTCACAGATACGGGGTGCGGGATGGACGCCGAGTTGCAATCGCACATCTTTGAGCCATTCTTTACGACCAAATCGCAAGGCACGGGGCTCGGACTCGCGACGGTGTATGGCGTGATCCGGCAAATGGGCGGCGACATTTCGGTGGAAAGCGAGCTCGGAAAAGGAACTTCCTTTACGATTTATCTTCCTCGAATCTCGGAAACCGTTGGACTGGTCAATGAAGCCGAGCCCGCCGGAAAAATCGGCGAGGAGCATCGGACCGTTTTGCTGGTCGAAGACGAACGCGCCCTTCGCAAGTTGACCGGCAGAATGCTTTTAGAGATGGGTTTTGTGGTGCTCGAGGCAGAGAATGGCCGGCAAGCAATCGAAATCGCCGAGCGCGCCGATACCGCGATCGATCTGCTTTTGACGGATGTGGTCATGCCCGGCATGAGCGGCTGGGAGTTGGCCAAGAGGTTGTTGGCCGAACGGCCGGAAATGAAGGCGCTCTACATGTCCGGCTACACCGACGGTGTGATTGCGGAGCACGGCGCGGAGGAAGCGGCGGTCTCCATCCTTCGCAAACCCTTTACGCGTGACGAGCTCGCCCGGCACGTCGGGGAGACGGTCATCGGCGTTGCGGGATAATTGGACGAGGATGAGGAAAGAAGCGCGACAATTGCAGATGAGAGGCATGAGCCAGAAATGATTCTCGTAGTCATCGACGACGATCCCGCAAACATTAAACTCGTGCGCTTCATTTTGGCGAACGAAGGTCTGGAGATTCATTCGGCCACCGACGCGCAAAGCGGCCTTGAAATCGTTCACCGAGTGCGCCCCCAGATCGTTCTGCTCGACCTGGTGATGCCCGGGGTGCAAGGGATGGAGGTGCTTCAACAGATCCTGGAATTTGATCCGGGCATCGACGTCATCCTGATGACGGGCTATTACTCGACAGAATCGGCGGTGGAAGCGATTCAAAAGGGCGCCGCGGACTATTTTCCCAAGCCGTTTTCCCCCGACCGTCTCCGGGAAAGAATCGGACAGATCAAAGAGGACTCGAAACATCGGCAGCGCAGCTTGAAGCTGGAGAACGAGCTCCTGGAGACGTTCGAGTTTGACGGAATCGTGGGCCGCAGTCCGCTCATGTTGGAACTCGTTTCGCAGATCCGGCGAATCGCCCCGCATTTTCAGACCGTGTTGGTGACGGGGCCGACGGGAGTGGGAAAAGAGTTGGTGGCGAGGGCCTTGCACCGCCTGAGCCCAGCGCAGAAGGGGAACTTTGTCGCGTTGAACTGCTCTTCGATCACGGAAACGTTGGCCGAGAGCGAGCTCTTCGGCCACGTGAAGGGCGCATTTACAGGCGCGCATCAGGACAAAGTGGGGGCGTTTGAATACGCCACCGGCGGAACTGTGATGCTGGACGAGATCGGCGAGATGCCGCAGCCCCTGCAGGCGAAACTTCTGCGCGTTCTGCAGAACCAAGAAATTCAGCGGGTCGGTTCTCCGGTGCTTCGCAAGGTAAACGCTCGCGTCATCGCGGTCACGAATCGGGACATCCCGGAGAAGATCAGAGAGGGCGCGTTTCGCGAGGACCTCTACTTCAGGCTTTGCATGATCGAGTTAAAAGTGCCGTCGCTGGCGGAACGCCGCGAGGATATTCCCATGTTGCAGAGGCACTTTCTGAAGAGCTTCGCCGCGCAATACAAGAAGCCTCTGGCGGGTCTGACGCGGCGCGCGCAAACGCTGCTCTCCCGGTACTCCTGGCCGGGCAACGTGCGGGAGTTGGAGAACGTCATCGGACATGCTTGCATGATGACCGACAGCGACGTAATCGACGTGCGCGACCTGCCTCCGCGACTTCAGAGCCTGCGATCCACCGAGCTCGCGCAGGACGACGCGCAAATGACCATGGAGCAGGCGGCACGCGCCCACGCCCAGCGCGTGCTGGCTCAGGTGGGGGGGAACAAGGTGCGCGCCGCCGAGATATTGGGAATCAGCCGCACGTACCTGTATGACCTGCTCAAGAAAGGCGCGGCGGCCTCGGATGAAGGCAGCGGGGAATCCGAGACGGAAGAATCCAAGCTAGTGATGCCGAAGTCCCCGGAGCATCGATAGCCGGGGACAACCGTTGCCACCCGAGGCCCGGGTTGCGTCCGCAGCGCGCCTCGAACTCGATTGGCGCCGAACCCTGCATCTGGAAGAACGTTAGGTTGGACTCGCCTTTGAAAGGCGAGATGAAGTGCCGCTGGAAAGCAGTCCCCCTTCCATCCGCGGCGGAATCTCCGATTTAAGGCTTTCTCAGCGGGCCATTCCCCATCCGCCCCGGCTAACCGAGCCGCGACTCCGCTCTCTCGGAGCGGTGCGAGGATTCCGTTGACAGAGTGCGGAGAACAAGCTATATACCCACACACATGTGCCTCGGCAGGCGAGGCCAGTTGTGCGCCGAACGGTTTCGCCGCGCGGCCCGGATTTGTTTTGGGCAATCATGTGGGTAGCACGCAAGGGTTTGCATCCGGTGGCCGCAGAGAGAGGCGCTGGATTTAGGGTGGCTCGGGTTGAAGTCAGAGGGCTGTTCCTACACATTCAGAACTAACGCTTCAAAGCCTCGCGTACGCCCCGCGCGAAGCACTGGGTTGGCGTCCCTCCGCTCGAGCAGCGGAATTGGGGCGCCCATTTCCTTCGTAACAGGAAATTACGGCACCGAAATCTCTTCGCGTTGCACCCCTAGCACGCGCGAAATTGCATGGATCGAAAGGAGCCTTGGATATGGCAACCTCATCTAACCCGCGGGTAAGCGGGATTCATCGCGGCGGGATCATGCGGCGTCTAGCGGCGGTGGGAATCGGCCTGGGAATGATGCTGGCCGCGCTGGCGCTGCTGTTGGCGCCGAAAGTTTCCGCGCAGCAGAGTGCGGCGCTCTCGGGCAAGGATATCGCGGAGATGTACAAGCCCGGCGTCGTTCAAGTGGAGACCGACTGGACGGCGAACGCCACCGTTCCGCAGTGGGCTTTGCCCCCGGCGAGCGTGCAGGCCCTGGAGGCAGTGGCCACTCGGGAGATCAAGGCGGGAACGATCTCGGGGTCGCAGACGGACATCCTGAACGCCATGATTACGGAAATGGCGAAGAATCCGCTGCAATACCTGGTTCCCACCGATCAGGCCGACCCGGCGGTGAAGAATCCACTCGGTGTGAAAGCGACCGGCTCGGGATTCATCATCACACCCGACGGCTACATCGTGACCAATGAGCACGTGGTGGCGCAGACGGACGAAGTGAACGAACTCTTCGTCAACACGTTGATGCAGCAGCTCACCGATTCCGACGTTGCGAATCTGCAAAAAGCGCTGAACGATATCGTCCTCACGGATGATGAGAAGAAACTGTATACCCAGGCGATGTCCGCCTATTACGCGAAGTACGCGCAACTTTCCGTTCAGCCCCGTGCCGTCAGTGTGCAGATTGGTATCGCAATTCCCGGCCTGCCCACGCTGGCGAAGGGCGTCGTCTGTGACGTTCCGCAAGGAAGGAACCGTCACTCCCGGCAAGGACGTCGCGGTGCTGAAAATCGAGCAGACGAACCTGCCCACGGTGCCGGTCGGCGACGATACAAAGATGGAAGTGGGCGACAAGGTATTCGTGATTGGATTTCCGGCCGTGGCCGATGAAGCGGGCACGGCGAATCCGGTCGGCGTCGAACCGACTTTCACTTCCGGCGATATCAGCGCGCGGAAAACGATGGAAGGTGGATGGCAGGCGCTGCAAACCGACGCCGATATCACCAACGGCAACAGCGGCGGTCCGGCGTTCAACGAGCAAGGGCAAGTGATCGGCATCGCGACGTTCGGAGTACCTACGGCGACGGCCGCAGGCATTAATTTCCTTGTTCCGATGAGCATCGCCAATCAGTACCTGAATGAATTGAACATCAAGCCGCAGGAAAGCGATCTCTCAAAGCAATACATTCAGGCTCTCAGCGACTTCCACGCGGGCAAGTGCAGCACGGCTCTGAAGGAATTCGAGAACATTAAGGAGCTCAATCCCGCATTCCCCTTCGTTCAGAATTACATTACGCAATCGAGCCCGGGCGGAGGTTGCGTGCCGACTGCCACGTTCCCGACGATGTACGTCGTCGTGGGCGGGGTGGCGGTGCTGATCATCGTCATCGTGGCGATTATTGCGCTGATGAAGAAGAAGCCCGCGCCGGCGATGGCGGGCGCAGGGGCCGGCGCGACGGCGATGCAGATGCCGGCGGGCGCCGCCGCCTCCGCAAATGCAGGCGGGTTATCCTCCAGCGGGAATGCCGGGAGCTGCTCCCATGGGGGCGTTGCCTCCGCGCAGTTACGGGAGCCTGCAGTGCATTTCAGGCTCCGCAGCGGGCCGCCGTTTTGAAGTGACCAAGGCCGGCTTATTGATCGGGCGGGATTCAGCCAAGTGCCAGGTCGTGCTAACGGACGACTCGGTATCGAAGGAGCACGCCTGGGTTGTGCCGCTGGACGAAGGCGTAATGCTGATCGACCGCGGCTCAACCAACGGCGTCTACGTGAATTCGCCGGACTCGCCAAAGGTGAGTAAGGTCCAGCTGCACCACGGAGACAAGATTTATATCGGCAAAGGCACGGCGGCATTCACGTATCTGAGCAGCTAAACGCTCGAACTGAAATTAAGGATGGGAGGACAGCATGGCAAAGTTTTGTGCAAACGGACACCAAATGGAAGACTCGTGGGAGATTTGTCCGTACTGCCAAAAGACCGGATTTGACGCACCGGCGCCGGGCAAGACACGGATCGAGTCCGATCCGGTGCCTGCTGCCCCGCGCGCGGGAATGCCGTCGCCCGGAGCTGGAGGCGGTGCACGGAGAACGGTGGTTATCGGCGAGAAACCGTCCGGCGCGGTCATCGGTTGGTTTGTGGCGCTGAATGGCAACCAGATGGGCGAAGACTTCCGCGTTCGCGAAGGTCACAACGTGCTCGGCTCGTCGCCGGAATGCGAAATCGTGCTGGACGACGGAACGGTTTCGGCCAAGCATGCGAGCCTCCGGCACAAAGACGGCAAGTTCGTGCTGACGGATCTGGATTCCACCAACGGCACGTTCGTGAACGAGAAGACCGAGTCGATCGCACGCGAAGAGATCAAGGACAACGACACGATTCGCCTGGGCAAACTCGCCCTGAAGTTCAAGTGCCTGTAGGCGACGGCCACGGAGACTCATGGAAATCCGGCCGGGAGTGGATCTCGCGAACCTGACCGATGTGGGCTGCGAGCGGGAGAATAACGAAGACTATTACTGCTACGCAGAACCCGAGGACGAGGAGCTCTACTCGAAACGGGGACGGCTGGCGGTAATCGCCGACGGAATGGGCGGGTACGAAGGCGGCCAGTACGCGAGCCGCATTGCGGTGGAGACCGTCCGGGCGGCGTATCTGAAGGATCCCGAACAGGATCCGGTCGATGCCCTGCTCGAAGGGTTTCGGCTGGCCCATCTGGAGATCCTCGGCAAAGCGCGCGAGAATCCCGGGCTCGAAGGGATGGGCACGACCTGCACGGCGGCCGCAATCCTCGGCAACAATCTGATTTACGCGCACGTCGGGGATTCGCGTCTTTACCTCATTCGCGGAACTGAGATCACCCAGATTTCACACGATCATTCCTACGTCAACAAATTGCTCGAAGCGGGCATGATCACGCCCGAAGAAGCGAAAGTTCATCCGCAACGAAATGTCCTCATGATGGCGCTCGGCTCGCGCGGGCAGGTGCGCGCGGATTGCCCCAACGATCCGATGCCGCTGACAGCCGGGCGATACGCTGCTGCTGTGCACGGACGGCCTTTCCGGTCTTGTCAGCAATGAAGAGATGCAGAAGGCCGTCACCGGAATGCCGCTGACGCAGGCGTGCAAGGAACTAATTGAGTTGGCAAAATCGCGCGGAGGATACGACAATATAACCGTGCAGTTGCTGCGCGTGGCCACGAAGGATCTGAAGAAGACCTCTGCGGAATAATCGGCTGCCAGGACCGAAACGATGGTCGGAACACAGATAGCAAATTACAAAATTCTCGAGCAAGTGGGCGAAGGCGGCATGGGCGTCGTCTACAAGGGTGTGGACGTCACGCTCGGACCGTCTGGTCGCGATCAAAGTTCTTTCCTCCGAGCTAGTCGGCAATCCCCAGTTGGTGGAACGGTTCCGCGCCGAAGCTAAGGCGCAAGCCGGTCTCAACCACACGAATATCGCCACGCTGTACAGCTTTCTGCAGATCGACGGCAAGTGCATCATCGTCATGGAATACCTCGAAGGAGAATCCTTCGACCAGATGATTCGGCGCCGCGGCGTGATCCCCGCCGAAGAGGCCGTGCCCTACTTCCGCCAGGCGCTGCTGGGAATCGGCTTCGCTCACCGCGCGGGAATCATCCACCGCGACATCAAGCCGGGCAACATCATGGTGACGCGCAGCGGCATCGTGAAGGTGATGGACTTCGGCATCGCCAAAGTGCTCGGCGGCCAGCGGCTCACGCGCACCGGCACGCGCATGGGGACCGTGGCGTATATGTCGCCGGAGCAGATCCGCAATATGCCGGTGGATATCCGCTCCGACATCTACAGCCTCGGAGCCACGCTCTACGAGATGCTGACGGCCCACCTGCCGTTCGAGAGCGACAGCGATTTCCAGGTGATGTCCGATCACGTGAACGCGATGCCGCCGCCACCCACGCAACATTATCCGTACATTCGCGCCGGGATACGAGCAATGCGTGATGAAGGCGCTGGCGAAGAATCCCGCGGAACGTTTTCAAACCGTGGAAGAGTTTGGCGCGGGCTCGAGCATCCGGCAAGGCTTGCCCGGTTACGCGCCGGGAAATCCGATTTACGCGCCGGGCGGACAGCCGGTCACGTGGGGACCTGGCGCACCGGGACAAGGCGGCCCGCCGCGCTCGACGCCTCCGCGTACTCCCTCCCGGATGGGGACAGCCGGGCGGCACGCCACCGCCGGGAGGTGCGTGGACTCCTCCAGGAGGAACGTACCCAGGCATGCGTGGTGGCACTCCGCCGCTGGGACAGCAAGAGATGTCCGGCGCGACTTGGGTAGAGGGCGCTCCGGGCGCAATCCCGGAATGGCTGCCAGGAAGCATGGGTGGCGCAACGCAGATGACCGTGCCGCCGATGGGCCAAGGGACGGCAAAACCATCGTTTTGGACGCAGAAAAATATTCTGATCGTCGCGGGCGGAGCCGTGCTGCTGTTGGTCATGATCGTTGCGATGGCGAGCGGCGATCGCACATCACAATCAGAATGCAAACAGCGGCGGGCGGTGGCGGTGGCGGCGGCGGAGCACGCGTGACACGCTACGCGACAGCGGGGGAGCGGCTGGTGGTGGCAACGCTCCGTATTACGCTCCCGCTCCGGCAGGTGGCCCGGTGCGGGCAGGCGGTGGAAGTCCCCCGGGGCGGACGCCGCCGAGGTGGAGGCGGACAAGGAATTGGTGGCGCGTTCACTCCGCCTCCGCCAGGGCCGCGGGTGGAAACGCGCACGCACCGGCAGCCCCGGGCACAATGGCGGCTCCCCGCCTTCGGCACCTCCAGGCAAGAAAGGCGTCGGCGCGCAGCCGCCGACGCCAGCGCGCCTCCTCCGGCGGCACCATCGGGCAGGCGGTTCTCAGCCGGCGCAACCAGCGCAGCCTGCGGCGAGTCCGGCCGCTGAACGCCGCGCAGACCGCGCGCGCCGAGATGACGCAGAATCGCATTCTCGAACCGCACAACGATTGCGCACTCTACTGGGCGATCCTCGCGCGGCAAGGCGGGAGCCCGGACGGCGCGGCCATCGAGAACCAGATCATCAATTTCGAGATGGGGCAGATCAAAACTTCTGTACTCACAACGGAACCTGGAAGGCGCGGGCAGCATCGTGAACGACATGCTGGCGTTCTATCCGGGCAATCAGCAACTGCTTGCAGGACAAGGCAACGATCGAACAAGCCTCCGGCGGAGGAGCCGGCGGCGGGGCGCCGGGCGCCGCGAGGCGCTTCCTGGTGAATCACCGGCACGTCAATTGGGAGCGACGGCGCACAACAGGCCTATTGCCAGGGAACTCTGACGATCGGCGGCGATGGCTCCGTGAGCTACTACTGCACGAAAACTTTTGACCCGACCGGACGCTGCGACCGAGTCACCTTCCCGAAGGGATCGATCAAGACGTGCCAAGATGGCCGGCACGGAACTCCACCTTGAAGTGGATCATCAAGGAAACTGGGACTTTTTCGGAGCGACAAACGATATCGCGGCGGCGTACCAGGCCATAGCACCTTTCGCGATCAAACACTAATTTGAAGCGGCAACCCGCAGCGGCTGTCCTGCTTCTAAGTATTATGGCGAGCTGTCTCACGACGCTCGCCGCACGCCAGCAAACAGCGAGCTTCGACTCGTTCCATTCCGCCGGCACAGACGACGGCGGCTGAATCCGCGCCGCAGAGAACGACATTCCTGCTTCGCGTCACGTTCGGCTGAACGCCAGTGACGGCGCCTGCAGCGCTCAAGCCATTCCGCGCGACGCTTCCGCGCGCTTGATTCCCTGCTCCGGGTGCGCGCCACGCCGCGTGGCCGGACCTGTGGAGTTGCGCGCGGTCGGGCGCAACGGTCACGGCGGGAAGCGCGACGCCGGCCAGATCCGTTACGCTGCTGGGCGCTTGGAGAATTGTGCCGGAAGTTCGCGCGGACGGATTCGCCGAGACCGGCGCAGGGCACTGCGTCGCACCCGGCCACCGCTACGCGGAATCGAACGAGCGCGCGATCGCCACCGCCGCGGGCGGGCGCCTGCAATTCACTTTCGCCATTCCCGAAGAAGAGTACGTCGCGCGCGTGCTCTCGGCGGAGGCGAGCAACTTCCAAGTCCGGTGAAGCGCTCAAAGCGATGGCGGTCGCGGTGCGCACGTATGCGATGCGATTTCGCGGACGCCATCGCGCGGAAGGATTTGATTTTTGCGATGGGACGCATTGCCAGACGCTGCGGCTCGGAGGCATCGACCCGCGGTTCACGGAGGCGGCGCACGCCACGCGCGGGCAATTGCTCTGGTACGCCGGCGCGCCCGCCGCGACGTACTACTTTTTCGATTGCGGCGGCACGACCGAGGCCGGCGGACAGGACTGGCCGGACCACAACACGCCGTATCTCGTGGAGCACGCCGATCCGTACTGCGTGCTGCACGGGCGCACGCAGTGGACCGACTTCGCTGACGCACGATCAGATCGCGCATGCGCTGGTCGCGCACCGCGTTCCAGGCGCCGGCGGATTGGACTGCGTTGACGATTGTCTCGCACCGGAAATCGGGCCGGGTGAAATTGCTGAAACTTGCGGGCTCGACGGGACTCTTGATTTCCGCCTCGAAATTCCGACTCGCGGTAAACCGCGTGCTCGGAGATGTAATTCGCAGCGATCTCTACGAGGTCTCGCTGCAAAACGGCCAATTCGTATTTCGCGGCTACGGCTCGGGGCACGGCATCGGACTTTGCCAAAAAGGCGCCGACGTGATGGGAATGTCCGGGCAAGAGCTACGACGAAATTCTTGCATTTTATTATCCGGGCACGACGCTCGGAACCGCGCCACCGCCCCCGGCGCCTGCGCCGACAAATCAGCCAGGCAATTCCAGGAGGTGACGCTGCCATGAAACGCAAAGCCGATGAAAAACCGAGAGAGGGCCGCGAGAATCCCGCGGAATTTCGAGACGCGAATTTGCGCGCCGCGCGGCCGTGGCGGCCGCCGGAATTTCAGCTGCGCCGCTGGGAGTGTTTGCGGCGAGCCGTCCGGCACGGGAACGAGCGCTGCGAGCCATCCTGCCCAACAACCTCCCGCCGCGACAAACTTTCCGCCGCGGGACTGGCGGAAGCGGACGCCAAGACTGAATATCGCACTCGCGGCCTACGGCGCTCGACTTACCGATGCGCAGAAAACGGATCTGCGGCGGCTCATCAAGGAAGGCGTCGAGCCCCTCGTCGAATTGCGGAAGTACGCGCTGGCAAACGGTATTCAGCCGGCCACCGTGCTGCGGCTCTACCCGGAGCCTAAAACGAAATTACGCAGGACTCCGAAGCCCGGCGAGAAAGGCGGGGAATAGTCATGCTAAGCCAGGACATTCTCTTTCTTCCGGTGACCGAGCTTGCGGCACGCATCAAGTCGCGCGCCATTTCTCCCGTCGAGCTTGCGGATTTTTATCTGAAGCGCGGCGAGTCGCTCGGTCCGCGCTACAACGCCTATGCCACTCTTACTGCGGACCGCGCGCGAGTCTGCCGCGCAAAAGGCAGAATGGTGAAATCGCGCACGGCCACTATCGCGGGCCGCTGCACGGAATTCCATACGCCGCGAAAGGACCTGCTCGCCGTGCGCGGCTATCCGACGACGTGGGGCGCGGCGCCGTTCGCGAATCAGCACTTCGACTACGACGCCACCGTCATCGAAAAACTCGATCAGCGCGGGCGCCGTTCTGATCGGCAAAGCCGCGATGATCGAACTCGCGGGAGGAATGGGATACCGCTTTGCATCCGCCTCGTTGACCGGGCCCGCAAAGAATCCGTGGAATACAAACTGCTGGACCTGCGGCAGCTCGAGCGGTTCCGGAGCAATCGTGGCGGCGGGCATCGCTCCTTTTGCGATCGGCACCGAAACTTGGGGCTCGATTCTCTGCCCCGCTTCTTTTTGCGGCATTACGGGGCTGCGGCCGACGTTCGGCCGCGTGAGCCGGTGGGGCGCGATGGCACTCGCTTATTCGATGGACAAGATTGGTCCGCTCGCGCGCACCGCCGAAGATGCCGCACTCGTGCTCGAGGCGATCGCGGGGCCGGATGCGAAGGATCGCAGCTCCTTGCCGCCGGGCCAGGCCGAGTTCGACGCGGCCGCCGGAACGCCGCCGCAGCCGCTCAAGATTGGCCGGCTCACGAACGCGTGGAAGAAACCCGCCCCTGAAATCGCCTCCGCTTTTGACGCGGCGCTGCAAGTGCTCGCGCAACACGGATGCACGGTCGAGGACGCGCAATTGCCCGACGGACCGTGGGAAGACGCCGGCGGAATGATGATCGCGGTGGAATGCGCATCGGCGTTTCAAGACCTCATCGAATCAGGCGACGTGGCAAAGCTCACCGATCCGCTCGGACAGATCAACGGTTACGCCTACAAGCAGATCTCGGCAGCGGATTATCTTGCAGGCGCTGCGCGTGCGTGAAGTCCTCCAGGAGAAAATTGACACGCTGTTCGATACGTTCGACGTCATCGCCGCCGCGGGACAACCCGTGACCGCGACAACGCTCGACACGAATCTAGAGACCGACTTGAGCTTCGCCGATCCGCTCGGCGGAATCGGCAATCTCTGCGGCTTGCCCGCGATCGGCGTGCCGTGCGGATTCAGCGCCGCGGGGATGCCGATGGGAATTCAGTTTCTCGCGCGCGTCCGAAACGACGCGGCAGTCGTCGCCGCCGCGCGCCTCTTTCAGCAGCACTACGGACTGGCACACGCGGCGCCCTCCGACCTCCGATTAGCTCCTTCACGGCGCATTCTCGGCGCGAAAGCGCCCCGCTTGGCTGTTAACCTTTTGAGTAGCTGGCTCTGAAAACCGCCGCCGCCTGACCGCCGCACTTCGCGATATCTTGTCCGTGAACAAAACAGGAAGCCCACCCACTCGGAAAGGAACATTGAGCCGGATTTTCGATGCCATCAAACGCGCGGAGCGGACGCGCGCCACGCCGCGACAAGACAAAACCGCAATCACGAGCGATGGCGAAGAACTGGGAACGCCGGCGCAGCCGACAGATGGACGCTGGATGTGCCGGTGTTCGTCTACGGCCACCGGATCGGCAAGGATCCCTTTCACGAGGAGGCGCACACGCTCGGCGTGAGCGCTTACGGCGGGTTGCTCGTGCTTTCGTGCGAACGTCCGGCCGGGACAAAAACTCATTCTGACCAACAAGTTCACGCAGGCCGAGCTGGAATGCACGGTCGTGTACCTCGGGCCCACGGCGAACGAAAACCACCGAAGTCGCGATCGAATTCAATTTGCCCAGCGCGAGTTTCTGGCCGCTTCCGGCGCGACCATAAAGCGGAATTGCTCCGGTGGCGAGAACTTCGAGGCCGGATTCGCATCGTTCGCAAATAGGTTAGGACAAGTTTGCCCAGGTAAAGCGCCATGCCGACGGCGGCATCCATTCGGATGCGTGCAAGCGCGCGAATTTCGCGGTGGCTGCGAATGCCTCCTGCTGCCGTGATCGGCAAACGCGTCGCGCGGCGTAATTCGCGAAACCACGCGAGATTCGTGCCCTTCATCGAGCCTTCCGTATCCACGTACGTGCAAAGAAATTCGGACGCGTAAGGCTCGAGTTCCTCCAGGACATCGCGCGGACTTAAGCGCAGCCGCTCGCGCCAGCCGCGAACGACGATTCTCCCGCCTTCGGTGTCGAGCGCGAGCATGATGCGGCGGCGGCCGCAGGCGGCGCGCAATCGCCGAAGAAACGCGTGATTCACGCGTCCGCCGCGAAACGCCGCGCTGCCGACAATAATCTTTTCCGCGCCCCAACGCCGCGACTGCGCCGCGCCCGGGCCACAGTGCGAATTCCGCCGCCCACGCGCACCTTCATCCCGGCGCGCCGCCCGGCGCGGCAGACCTCGCGCACCAGGCGCGCATTCGTGCCCTTGCCCATCGCCGCGTCCAGATCGATCACGTGCAGCCGCGGGTAAACGCTGAATTTTTCGACGAGGCCCAGCACATCATCCACAGCCAGGCGCAAGCGCCGTCCGTGAACGAGCTGCACGGCGCGGCCATCCTGCAGATCGATGCACGGGACCAGCATCTCTCAGGCGCTCACGCGCATGGGTACGCCGCGCTCGGCCAGATACCGCTTCAGCATGGCGAAGCCCTTGCAAGATTGTCGTGGAAAATCGAAGCGGCGAGGGCCGCGTCGGCATGGCCTTCCTCGAAGACTTCGAGGAAATCATCGGGCGTGTCCGCGCCGCCGGAGGCGATCACCGGAACGGAAACCACATCGGACACGGCCGCCGTCAGCTCGCAATCGAAGCCGCTGCGCGTGCCGTCGCGATCCATCGAAGTCAGCAGGATTTCGCCCGCGCCGCGCGCAACGCCTTCTTTCGCCCACGCCACCGCGTCGATGCCGGTCGGATCGTGGCCGCCGCGCACGTAAGCCTCCCAATGATCTCCCGTGCGGCGCGCGTCAATCGCGAGGATGACGGCTTGCGCGCCGAATTCCGCCGCCATCTCGGTCAGCAATTCCGGCCGGCGAATCGCCGCGGTGTTGACCGTGACTTTGTCCGCGCCCGGCGCGGAGGATGGCGCGGCCGTCGTCAATGCGTGGCAACGCCGCCTCCCGCGGTAAGCGGAATCGCGAGTTCCGCGGCGACGCGTCGAATCGTTTCAAGAAATGTCGGGCGATGGTCGCGCGAGGCGGCGATGTCCAACACGACCAGCTCATCCGCACCTTCGCGGTTGTAGCGCGCGGCAAGTTCCGCGGGATCGCCCGCATCGCGAAGCTGAACGAATTGAATGCCTTTCACCACGCGGCTGCCGTCGGTGTCGAGACACGGAATGATGCGCCGAGCCAGAGTCATCGCGGCGCGCCCGCTGCGAGTTGCAGAAAATTGGAAAGAAGCTTCGCGCCGGCGCTGCCGGATTTTTCCGGATGAAATTGCACGCCGCACAAATTGCCGCGCTCAAGCAGCGCGATAAATTGCGTCCGTGGTCGCAGGTGGCGCCACGGTCGCCCTCGGCATCCATCGCCGCGTACGTGTGCGCGAAGTAGAAGTACTCATCCTGCGAAATACGTTCGAGAAGCCGCGAGCTCGCCGGCGCGTTGCACTTGATTCCATCCCATGTGCGGCAGTTTCGCCGTAGCGGGCAAAGCGGCCACTCGTGCTTGAGAATATTGCGAGGCCCGTGTCTTCCGGCGATTCGTCGCTCGAAGCAAACAGCGCCTGCAGACCGAGGCAAATTCCGAGGAACGGCCGCTTCGCTCGCGATGTGCTCTGCGAAGCGGCGCGATCATGCCTTGCGCGCCGAGTTGGCGCATCAGCGCGCCGAAGTGCCCGACGCCGGGAAGAATGACGGCGTCCGCGCGCGGCCAATGCGGAAGGATTCGCCGCACGGACGGATTCGACGCCCAAGCGAGCGAGCGCCCGCTCCACCGAAGGCAAGTTTCCCGCCCCGTATTCGACCAGCGCGACTTTCACAGCAAGCCTTTCGTCGAAGGCAGAATTCGCTTGAGTTGCCGATCGCGCGCACACCGCGAATCGCAACGCGCGCGCGAATGCTTTGAATATCGGCCTCCACCTGATGGTGCGACGACCGCCCGTAGATCAGGCGAAGGTGCACGTTGGCCTTCGCGGCCTGCGCGAAGCCGCCGAAGAAATCCTCCACAAGCTCGGTTTGGAAATCGCCCACACGGCGGGCGCTGAACTTGCAGCGCACTACACAGTGCGGCCGGCCGCTCAAGTCGATCGCCGCCGAGGCCAGTGTCTCGTCCATGGGCATCAGGAAATATCCGGCGCGGAAAATTCCGCGCTTGGAGCCCAGCGCTTTGAGCACGGCTTCGCCCAGGGCGATTCCGGCGTCTTCGACGGTGTGGTGCTGATCCACGTCGAGGTCGCCGCGCGCGATCAGTTCGAGGTCCATTGCGCCGTGACGCGCGACCAGTTCGAGCATGTGATCGAAAAAACGAATTCCGGTCGAGATATGCGCGCGCGCCGCGGCCGTCGAGATTCAGGCGGACGCGGATGTCCGTTTCGGTGGTGGTGCGGCGAAGCGTCGCGCGTCTCATGGCCAGTATTTCTCCAGTTCGTTCACATTATCCAGAATGCGCATGGCGCCGAGCTTGCGCAGCGTGGCGCCGCGCAGGCGCCGGGCTTCGCTGCCGCGGGGCAATACGCCAAGAAAAGGAACGCGGGCGCGCCGAGAGGAAAGCGCGTCGTCCACATTGTCGCCGAGATAGAGGGCTTTGCGCGGCGCGAGGCCGTTCAGCAAACGCTGGAGGCCCTCGGGATGCGGCTTCAGATTCTCCAGATCATCCATGGTCACGATGCTGTCGAAGAAGCGGCCCACTTTCATGCGGTCAATCGTATAACTCAGCTCGGTCCGCGTGCGCCCCGTGAAAAGAGCGAGCGGCACGCGGCGCGCCCACCGTTCGAGGCGCCGCACCGGAACGAGCCACTTTTCGCGCTCGACGTTGCCGCCCCGACCGTTCTCTCCCCAATAGAATTTCATGAATTGCTTCTTCACTTCGGCATACGACGTTTCGCCGCCGAGCGACGCGATCCAATCGGTCGAGAGCCGCCAATCGTCATTGTAGCCGGAGCGGCTCTTCCATTCCTGAATTTGCGCGTAGGTCACGCGGCGCCCGGTGAAAAAGTGAACGGTGTCCAGTATGGAGCGGTGGAACGAGCCGCGCACGTCCACAAGGACGCCGTCCACATCGAAGATGAGCATCTCCGGCGCGAGTTTCACCGCGACACCTCGATGGCGCGCAGCAAACGGCGCGTCTGCGCAGGAGTTCCCACGGTCACGCGAACATATCCTTCGCGTCCGAACTCCGCGGAGCGATCGCGCAGGAGAATTCCCTGCGCTTCGAGTTTGCGCAGCAGACTTTTTGCGCCGGGCCCAAAATCCGCCAGCACGAAATTTGCGGAGCTTGGGAATACCTTCACGTTCAAATCCGTCAGGCCCTTCGCTAACGTGCCGCGGCTCTTCAGGATCAGCTGCGCGTAGGCGCGAACGCTTCGCTGATCGTGAATTACGGCTTCCGCCGCGACCAGCGCCGCCACGTTCACCGGATAGGGCGAGTCCGCACGTTTCAAGGCTGCGATAATTTCCGGGCACGCGAACAAGCAGCCCAAGCGCAATCCTGCCAGCGCCGGCGCTTTCGAGAAGGTGCGCGAGACGATCAAATTCGGGTAGCGGCGAATCCACGGAAGCACCGTCACGCCACAAAATTCGAAGTACGCCTCGTCCACCAACACCAGAGTGCGCGGCGCCGCCCGCAAAATCGCGCGAATCTCGGCCGGCGTGACGAGCGTCGCCGTCGGATTATTCGGATTGGCCAGTAGAAATGCGCCCGGCTTTCTTCGCAGCTCTTGCAACACCGCTTTCAGCGGGAACCCCATGTCCTCCGTGTAGCGCACGGTGCGGAATCGCGCGTCCGCGAGTTGCGCGTAAAAGCGATACATGTTGAACGTCGGTTCGACAAGCAACACCGTACCCCCGGGCTCCATAAACGTGTCCATCATCACGTGGAGCGCGTCGTCCACGCCATTCGTCAGCAATAGTTCGGAGGTGCGCACGCGGAAGAACCGGGCGAGCCGCGCAACCGCGGCCTCGTATTCGGGATAGATTCCAATCTGCTCGCGCGTCAGGCGGCGCAACGCCCGCAGCACGGATGGCGCGCAGCCGATGGTGTTCTCGTTGAAATCCAGCCGCAATTTGCCGGCGCGGCCTTCTACGGGAGCGGCGTAAGGCTCAAGTTTCTTGACCGAGCGGCGCAGCGGAATGCGCGGCAGACGCGTCCTCATCGCCGCACCTCCACGGCTCGCGCGTGCGCCACCAAACCTTCCGCTTCGGCCAGCGCGCGCACGACGGGGGCGAGACTCTTGAACCCCCGGCGGGAAATCTCCTGCATGCTTGAAGAGCGAAAGAAATCCAGCACGGTCAAGCCGCCGCGCACGCGCGCCCACCCGCCTGTGGGCAGCACATGATTGCTGCCGCTGGCGTAGTCGCCGATGGGTTGCGCGCTCCACGGCCCCACGAAAATACTGCCCGCCGCGCGCAGACCATCGAGCAGTGCTCGCTCGCCTCCGGTGACGCCGATATGCTCCGGTGCAAAACGGTTCGCGAAATCGATCGCCGATGCCACGCTCTTGGCGACGAGGATGCCGCCATTGCGCGCCATGGCTCGGGCCGCCGGGTTCGAGTTCGGCAATTCGCGCAATTGATTTGAAATTTCAATTTGCACCGCGCGAGCGAGCGGACGAGAGGTGGTAACGAACACGGCGCGCGCGTCAGGATCGTGCTCCGCCTGCGCGATCAAGTCGGCGGCAATAAATCGCGCATTGCCGCGCGTGGCGAGGACGAGGACTTCCGTCGGCCCCGCCGGCAAATCGATCGCGCAGTCGGCGCTTACGAGCTGTTTCGCCGCCGTGACGAAGCGATTCCCCGGCCCGAATATTTTGTCGACGCGAGGGATCGACCTCGTGCCATAAGCCATCGCGGCGATCGCTTGCGCCCCACCGCAATGCGCCATTTCGCCGAGCCCGAGAAAATCAGCAGCCGCAAGCAGCGCTGCGTTGGGCCGCGGACATACGGCGATGATCCGCGCGACGCCCGCGACTTGCGCGGGCACCGCCGTCATCAGGAGTGTCGAGACGAGCGAGTGCCGGCCGCCGGGAATGTAGCAGCCGATCGTTTCGAGCGGCGAATACAGCTGCCCGACGCGCACGCCCGGTTCGACGGCGAAACTCCACGAGCGGGGTAATTGCCGCTCTGCAACGCGGCGAATATTGCGGGCCGCATGCTCGATGGCGGTCAAGAAATCGCGAGACACTTCTTTGCGCGCCGCGGCCATTTCCCTGCGCGACATCCAAAGCGTGCGCGGCGTCAACTTCGCGCCGTCGAGACGCTTCGTCCACGCAAAGAGCGCGCGGTCGCCGCGGCGGCGCACATCGGCAACGATGCGAGCGGTGGCGCGCTCGGCCGATGGGTCCGCGGCGCGGCGACGATCGAGGTAGCGCCGAGCGGTGGATTTCGTAAGTGAAATGATGCGCATCACAACACGATCTTATTCAGGGGATATTCGACGATTCCCTGCGCGCCCGCGGCCTTGAGGCGCGGGATGAGCGTCCGAACCACGTCCTCATCCACGATCGTATTCACCGCCACCCAGTCAGGATCGCTCAAGGGAGAAACCGTGGGCGTCTTCAACGCCGGAAGCACTTTCACCAGCGCCGGCAATTGATCCCGGCGAACGTTCAGGATCAGTCCCACTTTGCTGTATGCGGCAATGGCACCCTGAAGGAGAAGCGCGACGTTGGAAAGCTTCTCGCGCTTCCAGGGATCGGCAACAGCCGCGCGATTGCCGATGAGCACGGTGCGCGATTCAAGAACCGTCTCAACGATGCGCAACCGGTTGGCGCGCAAAGAGGAGCCCGTTTCCGTGACTTCCACGATGGCGTCCGCAAGCTGGGGCACTTTTACTTCCGTCGCGCCCCAGGAAAATTCCACGCGCGCGCGGACGCCGTTGCGCTCGAGATACTGGCGCGTGAGGTTGACCACCTCCGTCGCAATCACTTTCCCTTCGAGATCCCGCACCGATTTCACCGGCGCCTCTTCCGGGACCGCGAGTACCCAACGCACTGGCGCGAGGCTCTGTTTGGCGTACGGCAGCACCAGGATTTCTTCGACGCTTGCGCCGGTTTCGAGCACCCAATCGCGGCCGGTGATGCCGGCGTCGAGGGCGCCGGACTCGACGTAGCGCGCCATTTCCTGCGCGCGGACGAGCATGCAATTAATTTCCGAATCGTCGATCGCGGGGAAATAGCTGCGCGCATTCATGGAGATTCTCCACCCCGCGCGCGCGAACAGTTGAACCGTGGCGTCTTGCAGGCTGCCTTTGGGAATCCCGAGCTTCAGCAAACTCATTGCGCGCTCCCTTTTCCGTACACGGCGTCCGGATCGAACCTGCGTTCCGCGATGACCACGACCGACCCGTCGTCTTCCAGGCGACGGAAAAAACAGCTTTGGTAGCCCTCGTGGCACACGCCCGGCCCCATGGCGTCCACGCGCACGAGCACGGCATCGTCATCGCAATCCACGCGAATTTCGCGAACACGCAGCGCGTGGCCGCTCGATTCGCCTTTGCGCCAGAGCTTGTTGCGCGAACGGCTGAAGAACGTTACGTCGCCCGTCGCGCGCGTCGCGGCGAAGGCCTCGGCATTCATGAAGCCGACCATCAGAATTTCGCCGCTCGTGGCGTCTTGAATCACGGCCGGTAGAATCCCGCCCAATTTATCAAATGCCAGCTGCATCGTGCCTCCCACAAGTGCGGGTTGTGCCTACAACCCGTCTAGTTCGGGCTGTCCTTACAGTCCGAGCCAAAAATGTCCGCGCAAATAAAAAACCCGCCGGCGCTTGCCGCGCCAGCGGGCCAATAAGAGCGTTTGGAATTCCTCGCTACTCAGGCCTCCGCGGGCACGGCTCGTGGTCGTGATGATGGTGATGATGCGAATGCCGGTGCGCACGGAGAATCATAACGAAAAAAATAGTAGCAGGCTATTCCGGCAGGGTCAAGGCGATTACGCGGCGCACGATCAGTTCTTCTGCTTGTTGCCGGTGAGCGTGTCGCGGACGGTTCGCGCCAGGGTCACGCGGGTGAACGGCTTCGTAAGCAGAATCTCATTTTCCAGAATCGTTCCCTGGCGGAAGGTGGTGTATTCCGTGTAACCGGACATGAACACAATCTTGAGTTCCGGGCGTTTTTCGACCAGCCGTTGCGCGAGCTCGCGACCAGACATGCCGGGCATGATCATGTCCGTAACCAGGAGTTGAATCGGACCGTCGTGTTTTTCGGCGAGGGCCAAGGCGCTCGCGCCGTCCGACGCTTCCAGCACGGTGTAACCGGAAAGCTGCAAGAACTCTCGCGCGATGTCGCGCACGGCGTCTTCATCTTCCGCGAGCAAAATAGTTTCGCGGCCCATCGGCGTTTCCCCGCCGGCGTCGGCGCCGCGGGAAGCTTCCACCGGCTCCGCGATGCGCGGGAGATAAATCTTGAACGTCGTGCCGCGGTTCTTCTCGCTGTAGACCCAGACGAAACCGCCACTCTGTTTCACGACGCCGTACACCGTCGCGAGACCCAGCCCGGTGCCCTTCCCTTTTTCCTTGGTGGTGAAGAACGGTTCAAAAATATGCGCCTGCGTCTCCGCATCCATGCCGATGCCGCTGTCGGTGACGGCCAGCAGGACGAAGCTTCCGGGTGTGAGCGGCGGATGGCGGCGTGCGTAGGCCTCGTCGAGTTCGACGTTGGAGGTCTCGATCTGGAGTTTCCCGCCGTCGGGCATCGCGTCGCGCGCATTGACGGCGAGATTCATGATCACTTGTTCGATCTGCGTCTGGTCCGCTTTCACCCGCCCGAGATCCGCACTCAATTGAATCGTCAGATCGATATCTTCGCCGATCAAACGCGGCAAAAGCCGGCCCATTTCGCCAACGACGAAATTCAGATCGATCACCTTCGGCTGCAAGAGCTGCATGCGGCTGAATGCCAACAATTGCCGCGTCAAGGAAGCCGCGCGATCCGCGGCTCGCTGCACCTGCTCGACCTTCTGGTGCGCCCATTCGTCGGTTCCCACGCGCTCGAGCAATAGCTCCGCATGGCCCTTAATTACCATCAAAAGATTGTTGAAATCGTGCGCGACGCCACCCGCCAATCTCCCGATCGCTTCCATCTTTACAGCCTGGCGAAGCTGCGTTTCGAGCGCGCGTTGCTCGGTGATGTTCTCGGCCACCAATTCGTAGTAGTCGCTACGCGATTCCGCACCGCGCACGAAGCGCACCGAGAGGTGCACGACGATGGAGGTTCCATCCCTCTTCCGCCAGGTGCATTCCCCGCCCGTGACGTGGGTGGTCGCGCCCGCCTCGGGCAGCGCCTTTCTTCCCTCTTCGGGATTCGCAAAGATCTGCGCGGTCAGATCCGCGCCGATCAGTTCGTTTTCCGTCATGTAGCCCAGCATGTCCACCAACGCCGGATTTGCATCCAGAATCCTATTGTTTGCGTCAACCCGGCAGATGCCGTAGGGAGCATTATCAATCAAGGAGCGATAGTTTGCTTCGGACCGTCGCAACGCTTCCTTCGTATTGTGCCGCTCGGTCACGTCGCTTGAAAAAGCCAAGACCCCGATCACGCGGCCCTCGGTATCCATGTACGGAATCTTGTCGGTGCGCATGAGACGCAACTCGCCGGTCGTCGATCGGAAGTTCTCGATAATGCCGAGCTTCGGCGTACGGGATTGAATCACTTCCAGATCGTCCTGATAATATTGCTGAGCGTATTCCGGTTGCAGCTCTTCCATGGCGCGCCCTTCGACTTGATGGACCTCCATTCCCAGCGCCTGGGCAGCCGCGTGGTTGGCCCGCATGATGCGGTTCTTGCAATCCTTGTACTGAATCCGGATGGGAGCCGAATGGAAAATGGTTTCATTTTCCTCCTGCTGCCTGCGCAGCGCGTCGTCGGCCTCTTTGCGTTCGATGGCCAGCGCGATGTGCCCGCCGACGGAAGAAAGGAAATCCAGGTCCCGCTCGGTGTAGATCGTCGGATCTTCGTAGTGCTGCACGACAAGCACGCCGAGCGTCGCCGAAGGCGTGCGCAGCGGCACACCGAGCCAGGTAGGGGAAGGCGTGCCGACAAGTTCGAACGTCGCCGCGCTTGACCATTTCGTCGAAGACTCTTTGCGTGATCAGCATCGGCCAGCCGTTGTGAAACACATAGGCTGTGCAGCTTCGCCCCACTTTTTGCGGCGCGGGCACAGCATCGAAGCGATCGACAAAAAAAGGGAAACGGAAGGTTTCCGTCTCTTTGTCGCACAACGCGACGAAGCAGTTCTCCGCGTACAAAACCTTCTTCAGCGCACTGTGAATCCGAATAAACAATTCGTTGAGGTTGGACGTGACGTTCAGCGCGTCGATCATCTCGGAGATTACTTGCCGCTCTATTTCGGCGCGCTTCCGATCCGTGATCTCCGTCGCCGTCGCGACAATGGCTTGCACGGCGGGGTCGTGCAGGAAGTTCGTCACGGAGCCTTCTATGTCATGCCAGGCATCATCCCTGCCACGGACTCGAACATGGAACAAGGATTTCGATCCGGGCTTTTTCAGCAACTCGGCGAACAGCTCGCGCGTGGCTTCGAGTTCTTCGGGGTGAATGAGGTCAAAGGCTTGCGCTCCGCGCAATTCCTGGTTCGTATAGCCAAGCAGCCGCGAAATGGCGGTGTTGGCATAGAGCAGAGATCCTTCCGGGGACACCAAGGCGAGCAGGTCGGCGCTGCTCTCGACCAACGCCCGGTAGTTCGCCTCGTGCCCGACGGCCGCAACCCTGCTTTCCTCTCGCCCCGATCCTCTGCGCGCCAAACGTTCGCGCGCCATTCCGATGACGCCCGAAATTTCTCCCGTGGCGGCTCGCACCGGTTCCAGGTGAGCCTCAAAACGCCGGCCATTCCAGCCGCCCTCAAATTCTTGCGGGGCCCCTTCGAGAGCGTTGTAGTGGGCAATTAGAAACGGCGAATCGGCCGAACCGGATCGAAGAATTTCGGGGAGAGAGCGACCGAGCAACTCTTCCGCGCGCACATTAAAAAGTGAGAGCGCCGTCCCGTCAACGGAAGTGACGCGAAGCCCGGAGTCGAGGGTCCAGAATAGCGCCGGGCGCGCGGATAGGGAGGGTTCCCGCTCCTGGAAGCGTTGCGAAAACAGAGGATTCTGCGGCTGATCAGGGTTGGAGGACATATACGGGTGGAATCGGCTCCAAGAGCGATACTGCCATTTTATGCGGTAGATTCACCCATGCGCCCGCCGCCCCGCTACCTGTACCGAAAGGGTTATCTTAAGTTCCGATGAGTTACCTCAGGGCGGTGCGGTGAATCAGATTGCTAGGTTGGGTGGGATACAGCGGTCTGCAAGCTCTCGCGGGCGGCGGCGACGGTGCGCGCGATGTCTTCGTCCGTGTGAGCGGCGGAGACAAATAGCGCCTCGAATTGCGAAGGCGGCAGGAGAATTCCGCGTGCGAGCATCTCACCGAAGAACGCGCCGAAGCGCTTTGTGTCGGATTTCTTCGCGCCATCGTAATCGCGGATCGAATCACGGCTGAAAAAGAGCGTGAGCAACGAGCCTACGGACGTGACTTGCGCCGGCGCATTGCGGTTTGCGATCGCGCGCTTCAATCCTTCCACCAGCCTTGATGCTTGCGCGTCCAGCTTTGCGTAGAAGCCGGGGGCTTCCAGCTTGCGCAGCGTCTCAAGCCCAGCGCGCACCGCAAGCGGATTCCCCGAAAGCGTCCCAGCCTGATAGACCGGCCCCTCGGGTGCGAGCCTCTGCATCAGATCGCGCCGTCCGCCATAGGCCGCGAGCGGCAAGCCACCACCGATGATTTTTCCCAAAGTTGTGAGATCCGGCGTGATTCCGAAGAGCGTCTGGGCTCCGCCATAACACAGCCGAAATCCCGAAATCACTTCGTCGAAAATCAGCAATGCGCCTTCGCGACGCGTCAATTCGCGTAGCGCCGCAAGAAACCCCGGCTGGGGCGGGACTACTCCCATATTGGCCGCAATCGGCTCGACGATCACCCCGGCGATCTTTTCACGATGGGTGTGGAACAGTTTTTCGACCGCGCCGGTGTCGTTGTAGGGCGCGTTCAGCGTGAGTGCGGCAAGCGACTCCGGCACGCCGGGGCTTGAGGCAATCCCGAGCGTGGCGAGTCCCGAGCCCGCCTGCGAGAGGAAACTATCCGCGTGACCGTGATAGCAGCCCTCGAATTTCAGAATGAAGTCGCGCCCGGTGGCGGCGCGCGCCAGGCGAATCGCGCTCATCGTCGCTTCCGTGCCCGAACTGACAAACCGCACTTTTTCGACGGAAGGCAGCGCGCGAATAATGCGCGTGGCGAGTTCCACTTCCAAATCGGTCGTCATTCCATAGCTTGTGCCGCGGGAGGCTTGATCCGCAATCGCGCGCACAACGTCCGGGTCCGCGTGTCCGAGAATCAGCGCGCCCCAGGAACAGACATAATCGATGTAAGGGTTGCCGTCGGCGTCCCACAATTGCGACGCCGCCGCGCGCTCGACGATCACCGGATCGCCGCCGACGGCTTTGAATGCGCGCACAGGACTGTTCACGCCGCCCACGAGGACTTCCTGCGCCTTGCGGAATAATTCGCGCGAGCGCGTGCGCACCATCGGTCTCAAGACTCTCCCTTCCGTGGCCATCACATTCTCAAGACTTGAGCCAGCGCGCAGCGTCCTTGGCGTGGTACGTCAAAATGAAACTCGCGCCGGCACGCGTGATGCTCGTCAGGATTTCCATCGCGACGCGCTGCTCGTCAATCCAGCCGTTGTGCGCCGCGGCCTTCACCATCGCGTATTCGCCGCTCACGTTGTAGGCGCCGACGGGCACGTGAAAGCGATCGCGCACTTGCCGAACGATGTCGAGATACGGCAGCGCGGGCTTTACCATCACCATGTCCGCGCCTTCCGCGATGTCCAGTTCCACTTCGCGCAGGGCTTCACGCGCATTCGCGGGATCCATCTGGTAGCTGCGACGGTCGCCGAATTGCGGCGCCGATTGCGCGGCCTCGCGAAACGGGCCATAGAACCCGGAACAATATTTTGCGGCGTAGGAAAGTATCGGCAAGTTCGCGAATCCGTGAAGATCGAGCGTCTGACGAATCGCCGCGACGCGCCCGTCCATCATGTCCGAAGGCGCGACGATGTCCGCTCCGGCGCGCGCGTGAGAGAGCGCCTCGGCCGCCAGCAGCTCGAGCGTGGCGTCATTTTGCACTTCGCCATTTTCGACTATGCCGCAATGCCCGTGACTGGTGTATTCGCACAAGCAGACGTCGGTAATCACCAGCAATTTCAATTTGGCCTTGCGGATCGCTTCTATCGCGCGCTGCACCACGCCGGTCGCGGCATAGGCTTCGCTTCCCTTCTCGTCCTTCTTCTCCGGTATCCCGAACAAAATCACGGCCGGAATCCCGAGCGCTTCAACTTCGCGGCACTCCTCTACCAGCTTGTCCGCGGACTGCTGAAACACGCCCGGCATCGAAGACACTTCATTCCGTACGCCGCTTCCGGGGCAAACGAACATCGGATAAATCAATCCCGAGGCGGAAAGCCGCGTCTCGCGCACCAGCCCGCGAATCGCTTCGTTGGCACGCAGCCGCCGGGGCCGTTCAATCGGGAACGTCATGAAATCCTCGCTTTAGGACACGAATTCGCCGCGTAGTACTCGCACACCGCCTCTACCAGTGAAGCGCCCGTGGCCTCGCGCGCCTGAATCGCCACCGGCAAGCCCGCATCGCGAATCGCCGCTGCGGTCACCGGGCCCACGGCGGCTATCGCCGCGTTCGCCGACACGCGCTGCAACGTCTCCGCCCCGAATTCGGCGCGAAGATTCTCCAGTGCCGACGGGCTGAAGATCGACACCACATCCACACGCCCGCTGCGAAACAGCTCCTCGACGTTGGCGTCGTGCTCGCCGATGCCACCGGTTTGATAGACGACGACCTCCGTCACGATTGCACCCTTCGCCGCGAGCGCCGCCGGCAACTCGGAGCTGGCGCGCTGGCTTCGCGGCAGAAGGACGCGGCGACCGGCGATTTCCTCGCCCATCTCCTGCGCCAAGGCCGCGCCGCTATATTCGCGCGCGACGAATTCAACGCGAATGCCTTCAGCCGCTGCGGCCGTCGCTGTCGCCGGTCCCACCGCGGCGTACAACGGGCGCGCTACCGCCGCCAATTCGCATCCAAGTTCGCGACACCGCAGCGCAAAAAATCGCACCGCGTTCGCGCTGGTGAAGAGCACCCAATCAAAATCCCGCCGCGCGGCGAGGGCGCGATCGAGCGGCTCCGATCTTTCAGCCGGCGAAAAACTCACCGCCGGCAGCAGCAGCACCTCGGCCCCGAGCGCTCCAAACCGCTCGATCACATCGTGCGCCTGTTCCCGCGCGCGCGTGACGATGATCCGCTTTCCCTGTAGCAACTGATTCATGGCCCCGCATGCGGTTTCGGCTTTTCCATCGCATGGTCCTCAAATTCGCGCAGGATGCGCCCGGCACCCGCCCGCACCAGCAGGTCCGCAACCTGCAGCCCGAGCGCTTGCACGTCGTCGCCTTTGCCCGACGCGTTTTCCCGCAAGCACTCACTGCCGTCGGGCGAAAGCACGGCAGCGTCGAGCTTCAACATTTCGTTTTCGATTCGCGCCCATGCGCCGATGGGGACGTGACAACCGCCATTCAGCGCCGCGATCAACGCGCGCTCCTGCCCGATACAGCGGCGCGTGATCTCATGATCGAGGGCGGCGAGATGCCGCTGCAATTCGCCATCTTCCTTGCGCGTTTCGATCGCGAGTGCGCCTTGTCCCGCAGCCGGAAGGCTGATCTCCGCGGAGAGCACCTGGGTGATGCGATGGCTCATGCCCAGTCTGTCCAAACCCGCTTTGGCGAGGACGATCGCGTCGCAGTCTCCGCGCGCGAGCTTCGCGAGCCGCGTATCCACATTGCCGCGCATCTCGCACACCTGCAAATCCGGACGATAATGGCGCAACTGGCTTTGGCGGCGTACGCTGCTCGTGCCGATGCGCGCGCCCTGCGGAAGTTCGTCCAGCGTCTGCCCGGAGCGCGTGATCAGCGCGTCGCGCACGTCTTCGCGCTCGCAAATTGCGGCCAGGATCAGCGTATCGGGTATTTCACTCGGCAAATCTTTCAGGCTGTGCACGGCCATATCCACGCGGCCATCAAAGAGCGCATCTTCCAGTTCCTTGACGAACATGCCTTTCACGCCCACCTGGCCGAACGGCAGATGGTCGATCTTGTCTCCGGAAGTCTTGATCACGATGACTTCAGCGGAAATCCCGGCGCGCTCTTCCAGAAGTTTTCGCACGTGCTCGGCCTGCCACAGCGCGAGCGCGCTGCCGCGCGAACCGATGGCGAGCCGCTTCACGGTTTCCTCTGGTCCAAGCGGAAGAGATCGCGCAACGCTTCGAGGTTCTGAAGTTTTCGCCGCAGCTCGCGCTCGCCACGGAGGCGTTCCGCCGGATCCAACAGCACGCGGTTCAAGAAATCGTCCAGCAAAGCCGACATCTGCGCGCGCTCAGCCTCGCCCAGATGCGGCGTCGCCGCCAGCCGCTCGCGAAGAAATATTTCCCGCTCCTCGGTCAGGCGCTCGCGAAGAGACTTGAGAACTTCATTCGTGTCCACGCCCGCGCGCCAAACGAAAAACTTCTCAACGTGTTCCTCAATGATGGCCTCGGCGCGTGGAACCTCCGCCTGGCGCGCTTTCTTGTTTTGCTCGACGATTTCCCGCAGGTCGTCAATATTGTAGAGGTAGAGGTTGTAAAGCTCTGAAGCCCCGGCCTCGACGTTCCGCGGCACTCCCAGATCGATGACGAATAGCGCTCGATTCCCGCGCGCTTCCATCGCCTGCGCCAGCATCGCGCGAGTCAGCACAGCCTCCGGGCTCGCCACGGAAGTGACGATCATGTCCGGCCAATCGAGCGCCCGGTCCAGGTGCTCCCAGGCGACGACTTCCGCGCCAACGCGCCGCGCCAGCTCTTTCGCCCGCTCGGGCGTGCGATTCGCCATGCGCAGCGCCGCGATTCCGCGGTCGCCTAGATGGTCCACCACCTGCTCGCTCACTTCGCCCGCGCCGAGAATCAGGGCTCGGTGATCCTTCAAGCTGCCGAAGATGCGTTCCGCTAGCTTTACTCCGGCAAACGCCACCGACATCGGCCGCGTCCCGATGTCCGTCTCGGCGCGCACACGTTTGCCCACTTCGAGCGCGCCCTGGAACACGCGGTTCAGCACCGGCCCTGTCGCGCCGCAATCGAGCGCCGCCCGATAGGCTTCGCGCACCTGCCCGAGAATTTCCGCCTCGCCCAACAACATAGAATCGAGTCCGCCGGCGACGCGATACAAATGCCGCACGACTTCGCGATCCCGGTGACGGTACAAATTCTGATTCAACTCATGCAGCGGCAGTTTGTGGAACGATGCGAGGAATCCTTCGAGGTCGGCCACGCTGTTCGCGGCTTCTTCCGGAGGCACGCCGTACAGCTCGCTGCGATTGCAGGTGGAAAGCACCAGCGTCTCTTCCAGGATGCCGCGTTCGCGCAACTGGCTCGCCGCCGTGCGGGCCTGCTCCGCGCTAAAGGCCACGCGTTCGCGCAACTCGACCGTAGCCGTCCGGTGATTCAATCCGATGAGCACGAGTTCCATCGTCAGAAGAACCGGTGAAAGCGCGAGAGATAGAGGTTCACGATGCTATAGCTGAAAATGACGAGCAGAAAATTGGCGACGCAAAGCCGCGAAGCCCGCGCCCCGCGCCACGTTCCCGTTCGCGACAACACCCAGTACGCCAAATACGCGGCCAGGATGACCAGCGTCACAAACACCTTCCAATCGCCGTGCCAATACCCCCCGAAAAGCCGGTGCGCCCAGACGAACCCCAGGCACACGCCGATCGCCAGCGACACCAATCCGACGCCCACACTGCTGCGGCTCACGCGCTCCAGCACGTCGAGCGCGGGGAATCGCCAGCCGATTGCACCGAGCTTGCGGCCACGCAGCAGGCGATTCTGCATGAGATAGATCAAGCTCGTCACAAACGACAGCGCGAACGCGGCGTAGGCAAGGATATTCAGCGTCACGTGAAATGCGAAAATCGGGCCCTTCGCCGGCGCGGGCGTCACCGGGCTGCCCGCCGCGCGGTGCGCAATCAAGAAAACCGCCAACACAACCGGCAGCACGAACGCGCCCACCGTGCGCTGGCGATGCCAAAGCTCCAGGGCCAAGTACGTGGCGGCCAGCAGCCAGGCAAAAAGAGATAGCGATCCGGCGAGGTCGTCGTAGGGCACCGCATGAATCATCCGCGATCGCTGCAGCAGGGCGAGATAATGCAGCGCCAGGCCCGCCGCGAGACACAGCGTCGCGCCATAGCCCACGGCGATTCTCGGGGCGTAGAGATACCAGACGTACAGCGCCAGACTGATGGCGTAGACGATCGATGTCGCGGGAACGAAGTAGTTCGCCATGTGGGGGCCGCCGCCTCGCGATCTCATCCTTCCGAACACTATGAGAGCGGAGCTAGTCTCCGCCCGCGTGGGCAAAGCCGGAGGGAGCGCAAGTACGACCGGCCCATTATAGCGAAACTTCAGTCCCGCAAGCACATACACCGCATGGCGGTAGTGAGTCAGTTTCCGATAAGCACGTTAATCAGGCGCTGATCCATTGACCTCGTCAAGTCGCGTCGGCGCTTCCATCGCGATAGAGTCTATACCGACCATTCCGGGCCGCTTTCGATAAATCGCGATTACACTCACGAGCCGGTTCAAAGTGTAATCGCCTGATTTCACCGATTGAAGAATAGCCACAAAACATGCTAGGCCCGCAGCTTGCTCAGCAGCTGGTCGGCTGCCGCATGATCGCTGTCAATGTTTGCTTGTTTGAAGAATCTCTTGGCGTTCGGTATTGAGGCCTGCACGCCGCGACCTTCAAGGTAGGCGATTCCGAGAAAGAAAAAGGCGTCATCTCTTCCCACCCCAGAAATATTCTTCACTTTTGTTGCGGCGCGGAAACAACGAACGGCCGCTCGTGGATTCCTCCTGACCCCCTTCCCCCAGTAGTAGTGAATCCCAAGCTGAATCAGTGCGTCACCGTCACCCGCTCCAGCAGCTCTCCTGAACCATTTGAAAGCTGCCTTTAGGTCGCCGTTTTCTCGATCTGTTATTGCGATATTTTGGGCTGCGCACGTGTTTCCGGCGCGGAATGCTTTTCTCAGCCACAAGAGCGCTTCCTCGACGTTTTTTCTGACCCCATGTCCATTGGACAGTAGGATTCCCAAATTGTTTTGCGCAGGGCCACTGCCGTGCTCAGCGGCTCGCCGAAACCACTGAGCAGCTTTCGCGGCGGACCGCCTCACAGTTACCTTTCCTCGATTGTCCTTGCATCCGTCCGAATACCGATCCGCTACTTCCCATTCTGCTTCTCGGTCGCCATTCCTCGCTTGCGCCAGCAGAGACTGCCATTCAGATACAGACGTCTTGTAGCTGTACGAACAATCCCAACCTCTCTGTGTCACTCTCCAGGGAGATTCCGCGTCAATCACCGTGTTGTGGGTGTTGAGTGCTCGACGTTTTGCCATAATCACTCCGCTGCAAGTTCTCGATCTACAATTATAACGTGGGTTTATGTGATTATTGGTGGATCGCCTTATCGCCGGCAATCAGCCCCAGCAGCAGGCAAACTCCTAGTAAGTCGGATTACCGGAAACTAACGCACTGCACGCTGCCCGGTTCGGATGCGCCACGGGAATACATTTGTTATGATGTCGCTCTAATCTTCTTGCATGAGCCACACGAGCAATTTCGCCGGCCGCAGAGCCTTGTTCCTCCGGGCATGTCGTTCCGAGCCAACGGAGCGCGTCCCCGTGTGGATGATGCGTCAGGCCGGGCGCTACCTGCCCGAGTATCGCGCCCTGCGCGAGCGGCACACCTTCCTCGAGACGTGCAAATCGCCGGAACTCGCCGCGGAGGTTTCGCTTCAGCCGTTTCGCGCCCTTGGCGTGGACGCCGTCATCGTCTTCTCGGACATTCTGATCGTCGCCGAAGCGATGGGGCTGCGGATCGAGGTCGGCGACGGCGGGCCCGTGATTCGCGAGACGATTCGCACGCAGGCGCAAGTGGATTCGCTCGCGGACTTTGATCCTGAAGTCGAGACGCGCTTTACCTGCGACGCGATTCGCCGCCTCGCGCGCGAGCTTGGCCCGGACGTTCCGGTTATCGGCTTCGCCGCGGCCCCGTGGACGCTCGCCTGCTATTTGATCGAAGGCCGGAGCAGCGACGGTTTCCCCAAAGCGAAAACGATGCTCTGGCGCGAGCCTGCGTTGTTGCGCGCGTTGCTCGAACGCATCGCGCGCGCCACCGCGAATTATCTTCGCGCGCAAATCGCAGCGGGCGCCGTG
>CAWCYS010000014.1:0-39142 GCA_963799715.1 Terriglobia bacterium
TTGACTTGGCCCGCATTGATGTCATTGACGATCGTGGAGGTGTCAACCTGCTGATAAGAGCTGCCGGAATTCGCGTAGTCGAGCACGAAAAGCAGCAACAGCACCGCCACGGCGATTGGCGGCGGCGGGGCCCGGAAAAAGCGCCTTAGCTCCATCGATGAGCGGCCCCGTCGGCCCGGGACCGTTCCTCCTGACCAGCTTCACAGTACCATCTGAGCTCCGGCGGGATGGCCATATTCGATCTTCGCGGCCTGTACTCCAACAGCAGCCGCCAGGGCGTAAAGCAACCACGATGCACCGCGTGGCGCAACACCCTGGAAAGTCAACGCTTCCGTGGCAGATTGTTCCCCCTGTCTGGTGCACCCTAACTGCCCCCGTACACCGCTGGGGCCAGCGCGTCCGATGAAATGGCCGGTTGCGATACCGCTGAGCGTCGTCAAGGCCGTATAGCCGACTACGAACTCATCGCCGATGTCCAATCCTGTGTAGGCGACGTTGACCTGCATTTCGGCCGACCCCGGCTTGCGGAGCATGGCGCAGACCGCCAAAGACGCGGGCGAGCGCGAGCGCAGGTTGCCCGCCAGCCAGGACAAGGTGAGCCCGGAGTCCACGATGTCCTCGACGATGAGCACGTGACGGCCGGTGATGTCGGTATCGAGGTCCTTGAGGATGCAACAGCCGAGGATTTGGTGCCCGAGCCGTAGGACGAGATCGCCATCCAGTCCATCTGCACCGGCAGGTGCATCGCGCCGGCCAAGTCGGCCATCACCGTGGACGACGCCCTTGAGCACGCCGATGAGCAGCAGGTCGCGCCAGGCGTAGTCGGCGTGGATCTTGCGCCGCGAGCTCGCCGATGCGCGCCTGGAGCTGTTCGGCGGTGATCAGCACCTGCTTCAGGTCGACCGTGTTTCGTCCAACGGACTTCCCAACCCCTTACGAACCCTCTTCAATCGCCTGGTGCCCTGCGCCTGGTGCCCTGCGCCCTGGTGCCCTGCCGCCTGGTGCCCTGCCGCCTGGTGCCCTGCCGCCTGGTGCACTGCCGCCTGGTGCACTGCCGCCTGGTGCGCTGCCGCCTGGTGCACTGCCGGTGAACCACACTTGCCAGCCTGGCAGCGCACTGGCGCCGCCGCCGGGCAGGTCAACCCATCGCTGCCCGCGCCAGCCGGTGACCAGAGCGTCGAACCCGTGCGGCACTGCCCGGCGGTCGGACCCCGCGCCAGCAGCAGGGCCATGATCGCCGGCGTCGCGCAGCACCCGCGCCCTGATCGCGGCGGGCAGCGCCCGCAGCCAGCCGATCGTCGAGCCCGGCCGGGTTCGAGCCGTAGCCGCAGAGCTGCGCTTTCGGCGAACGCGAGGTAGTCGAGGCATTCGGCGTCGGTGCGCAACTGGCTCGCGGTCGGGCCAGGGCCTCGGCCACGCCCGGCCCGAGGGCCGCCTCGAGCGCGGGCAGCGCCTGGTGGCGGACCCGGGCCCGGGCGAAGCGGAAGTCGCGGTTGTGCGGGTCCTGCCAGGGTTCGAGGCCCAGTTCGGCGCACGCGGCGCTGGTGGTCGCGCGGCGCACGCCAAGCAACGGCCGGCGGTAAGGGCCGCGCCGGGCGGCCATCCCGGCCAGCGATCTGCCGCCGGACCCGCGGGCGAGCGCCGGGAGCAGGACGGTTTCCGCCTGGTCGTCGAGGGTGTGACCGAGCAGGATTGCGGCGGCACCGCAGGAGATGGCCGCCTCGTCGAGCGCGCCGTACCTGGCCACCCGGGCCGCGGCCTCCGGGCCGGCCGCGAGGGACGGCGCCACCGTGACCGCGGCGCTGCGGACCGGGTCGAGGCCGAGCTTGCTCAGCAGCGCCGCCACGCTCGCGGCGCGCTCGCCGGAACCCGGCTGCAGCCCGTGGTCGACGGTCACGCCGCCGGCCGCAGGCCTAGCCGCGGTGCCACGAACGCCGCCGCCGCGGCGAGCGCGAGCGAGTCGGCGCCGCCGGAAGAGGCGACGAGCACCAGGTCACCCGCGGCCAGGTCGGACAGGCAGGATCGCACCGCGTTGCGGACCTTCGGCGACCGGCGACGCCCGGACCCATGCTGGCTAGGAGACGGACGCGACGCGCTCCACCCACCCCTGGGGCGGGCGAATTCCTCCTGGTCGGCAGGGTCTCCGGTGACGTCCAGACCTTGTTGAAGGCGGCCGTGCCGACCTCGTCCACGACCGTGCGGACGAACCTGGAGCCCTCCGCGTACTGCTTCATCTTGAGGTCGATGCCGAGAATGCGGCGGATCGTCTGCTCGATCCGGCCGCTCGATCCGCGCCTGGAGTTGAACCGTTCCCTGATCTGCTCGACCGAGGGCACCACCTGCGGCCCGACCGCGTTCCATGACGTAGTCGCCGTGCCCCTCCACCAGCGTCATCACCGCGGTCAGCCGGTCCATGATCTCGCGCTGCCGCGGGGTGGCTACAGCGTCGATCAGGCTGCCGCCGTCGCCGCCGCGTACCGCGCCCGCCATCGCGTCGGCCGCCGACCTGAGCCGCTGCAAGATCGCCGCCGGGTCAAGCTCGGAGGCCAGCAGGAACTCGGTCATCTGGCCCTGCACGTAGTCGCGCAGCCAGGTCACCGCGGTGAACTGCAGCCGGTGGGTCTCCTCGTGCAGGCACACCCAGCGCCGGAAGTCGTGCGGGTCAACGCCGAGCTCGCGCTCGACCATGACGATGTTGGGGGCCACCAGGGTGAGCCTGCCCGGCTGTTCACCGTCGACCGCGGAGGTCTCCGGCGGCAGGAACAGCTCATACTGGCCGAGCACCCGGGAGGACAGGTAGGCCAGGACGGAGCCCGGCCTGGATGCCGGTGACCCGCGACCCCACCGCGGTCATGACCGACCCCGGCCGGGGATTCGGGCCGATCCGCCGGGCGCGCGTTCTCTCGAGTTGCTCGACCAGCGGCTCGAGAACGACGCGGAAGCCATCCACGTTCGCCCTGATCCACCCCGGCCGGTCCACCACCGCGATCCGGCCCAGCGAGTAGCGATCGCTGGCGGCCGACATTCCGGTGACCTCGTAGACCGGCTGCTGAACAGCGGCGCCGGCGAGGTCGCGTAGCTCTGAGACCGTCCGCCGCGCCTCGGCCAGGCTTACCTGCGGCCCAGGCCTGGCCCACCGGGTTCCGGTGGAAATGGCAACGTCCCAGTCAATCATCTGCGTGCTGCTCACAGTCCAACGGTACGTGCTGCCGACAGTGCTGATCACCCGGGCCCGTCACCGGCGGCCGGCGGTTGGCCAGGGCGGCGGCGGCCTCGTCGATGGCAACCGCCGCCGTCCGCAGCATCCCCACGGCCGGGATCTGGTCGGCCATGAAGGCGAACACGAGCGTCGTCCCGTTCTTGTCGGTGACCAGTCCGGCCAGGGCCGTCACCGTGCCGAGGTTGCCGGTCTTGGCCCGGACCGAGCCGAGGGCCGCGCCGCCGATCCCGCTGAACACGCTCTGCCCGGCCGACAGCGTGCCGGAGAAACCGGCTACCGGCAGCCCGGCAGCAACGGGCGCACCCGGGCGTCGGCGGTGGCGAGCTCGACCACCTTGACCAGCGTGGCCGGCGCGATCGCGTCCCGCGGGGAAAGGCCGCTGCCGTCCACCGGGTACAGGCCGGTGCTGACGCCGAGCCGCCGCAGTTCGGCGGCCACCGCCGCGGCGCCCCACTCAAGGAGGCGGGCTGGCCGGTCGCGAGCGCGACCTGGCGCGCGAGGTTCTCCGCGATCACGTTGTTGCTCTCCTCGAGCATCTGATCCACGATGGCCGACAGCGGCGGCGAGGACACGCTGGCGATCTCCGCGGCGTGCGCGGGAGCGGCCTGCGCCACCGGGGACCCGGTGACGTGGATGCCGTCGCGGTCAGCAGGGCGGCGAACGAGGCGGCCGCCATGCCCGCCGGGTCGGTGGTGCGCGGACGCAGGTTGTAGGGGTCGTCGGAGTCCTCCAGGGTGCCGGCCCGGTCAGCCGGCCCTGATCCGACCTCCAGGGAGACGATCGGGGTGACGTTGCCCGTGGTGATGTAGTCTCGGCCAGCCGGGCGCCAGAGCTCGGCCGGTATGAGTGACGGTCGTAGCCGACGCTCACGTCGTGCGGCCCTGCGATTTCAGCGCCCGCGCCGTCGCGGCCGCGAGGCTGGCCAGCGTGGCTGGCTGCGGGTAGTCCTGGGCCGGGAACTGGTTCACCGCGAGGTGGATCACCGCCGCCGACTTCGATGATGCGGTCCGTTGTCGCACCGTGCACGAGCGCGTCGTGAACGTGGCGTCCGCGGCCGAGCGCAGCCAGCGCCGCGACGGAGGTGACGAGCTTGGTGGTCGAGGCGGGCGTGGGAAGAGCCGGGCCCCATCCTGTGACAGCAGCACCCTGCCGGTGGCCGGGTCGGCCACCATCGCCGCCACCTGGGGGCCGAGCGCGGCCACGGACAGCGGGCCTGCGAGGGCCGATCGCAGGCCGCTCGCGGTCGGCAGCGAGCCGCCAGCGGTCCCCGGGGCCAGCACGGCGCCCGGGCCGTCCACCCGGCCCGCCGCGACAGTCGGGACCCGCAGGGCCGCGAGCCGCGGCGGAAGCATGCGGGCCACGGTGATACCCGCCGCGAGCGTGAACACGTTGATCATGGCGAGCGTCAGCACGGCCGCTGCCCGGGTGCGGCGCACCATGATCTACCACCTCAAGCGAATGTCGGCCGCGAATTGCGGGAACAATGGAGTTAATCACCCTGACCGGTCTGGAGCGAACCAGTCGACGTCGAGTTTTGATCGAGATCCCCAAGGGACAGCGCAACAAGTACGAGATGGACCACGCCACCGGGCGGATACGGCTGGACCGCATGCTGTTCACCTCTACCAGGTACCCGTCGGACTACGGGTTCATCGAGGACACCCTGGCCGACGACGGCGACCCCCTGGACGCGCTCGTACTGCTCGACGAGCCCACCTTCCCGGGGTGCCTGATCACCTGCCGGGTCATCGGGATGTTCCGGATGCGGGACGAAAACGGCCTCGACGACAAGGTGCTGTGCGTGCCGGCCACGGACCCCCGGATGGAACACCTGCGGGACATCCATCACGTGCCGGAGTTCGAGCGGCTCGATATCCAGCACTTCTTCGAGGTCTACAAGGCGCTTGTACCCGGCGGCTGGTACAGGGCGAAGCCTGGGCGGATCGCGCGGCCGCCGAGGCCGAGATCGAGGGCCTGCCGCAAGCGCTTGGCTGAGACTACCGCCCACGGCGAAACCACGGATCACCCCGGATAGCAGCCGTACCGCACGTCGGCCGGGATTCGTCCCGCCCGGGGTCCGCAGGAACCGGTCCTGAGTGCAGGCAGCGCAGCCCGTTCGGGATATTGATCTTGAATTTGACCTAGATCGTGCCGTGCCGGGCGGAGCGTAGTTCCGCGCGGCTGGTTCGGCTCGACGCGGCGTACGCGAACAGCCGCAGTGTTCGCGGACGGGCGGCCAGGCCGGCCTGCGCCGCGCCAGCCGAGCGGGCGGCGGTCAGCACGACGATATGACCGCGCCCGGCGAGCTCGCGGCAGACCTCGCGGCCGATCCCGCGGTTTGCCGCCGGTAACCAGCGAAACCGTTTTTACCCGGATCCGGGATCATGTTCCCCCGACGTCAGCGCGGCTAGGACGGCCTGGTCCCGCGGCGCGGTTACGATATGCAGATGAAGGGCATATGGACATACGGTAGCGTGGGCGGGGTTGCCACTCGGGCGGCCAGGATGGGGGTCTCCTTCACCGTGCCTCGCTATCGCAGGGTTGTCGTCAAGCTGAGCGGCGAGGCACTCGCCGGAACAGGGTAGCTCGGGGGTAGACCCGACCAGTCTGTCCCGCGTCGCCGAGGAAGTTCTCTCCGTGCACGACCTGGGCGTTCAGGTGGCGGTGGTGGTCGGGGGCGGAAACTACTTCCGCGGCCGGATGGCTGAGGGGTGGGAAATCAGCCGCGCCGAGGCGGACAACATCGGCATGCTCGGCACCATCATGAACGCGTTGATGCTCCGGGGCGGCCGCTCACGGCCAGGACGGACACCGACATCCGGGTCATGACCGCGGTGCCTCCTCACCGAGCATGGCGCGGTAGCGCCGCAGCCCGCGCGCGCCGTACCAGCGTTTCAGTCGGCAATACGTTTTCGGCGGAAGAACGAGTGACAGCGCCAAGGAGAATGTCTTGAACGCGCGATAGCCCAAGCTCGAAGACGCGTACGAGTAGCGCGCCGTGGCGCGCTCCGCGCGAAACATCTCCCACGACCACCCGCCTTTCACGCGAAGCCGCAACATCTCGATTTCGAGGTTCATCGAAAGAAGCGCCGCGTCCGCAATCTCTCCGGGAATTCCGAGAGCCGCCAGCCGCGGCGGCACTTCGCGCCCGAGGCAAGCCATCACGTGGTAACGCCGCTCCGCAGCCGCGTCGGAATCCCGCGAGTCCATGTACATGTTGGCGTCGTGCATGCGGTAATAAAATAACGATTGGTCGAGCGCGATGATATCCGTCAGCGCGGCACCGATGCTCCAAAGATACTCATCCGCCTCGAACACCAGATCTTCGGGAACAGGCAAGATGCGATCGAGCACCGAGCGGCGGTAGGCCACGCGGCTGGTCCCGAAAAATCCCTTGAGCCGGCCGAAGGTTCGCGCCGATTCCACATCTCGCAAACGAAGATGATAGAAACGATCGGGCTGCACGACGCGCGTGAGCATCCCCGCTTGATCCGTGATCTGGCAGCCGTGCCCGACCATGCCCACCTCGGGATTCTTCGCGAACGTGTCCACGACGATCGCCAGTTTGTCCCGCGTCCACCAATCGTCGCCATCGAGAAAGGCGACGATCTCTCCGCGCAATTCGGGGATTCCGGCGTTGAACGCGGAGGCCTGGCCGCCGTTCGCCTTGCGCAGCAGGCGCACGCGCGGCGCAAACCGCTGCACGATTTCGGGCGTGCGGTCCGTCGAGCCGTCGTCCACCACGAGAATCTCATCGGCGGGATCGAGCGCGCTCTGTTCGAGCACGCTCACGATCGCCTGCTCGATGTAGCGCTCGTGGTTGAACGTATCTATGAGGATGCTGACCGTGGGCCGCATGATCGTTCCTGCTCGCAGGTGCTCCTTATCGCTTATCGCCATCTCCGGGACCAGGCCCCGGCGATCAACACCGCGCCGCGCACGGCGCCTCCGGCGCTGCTGCGCGCCACGCGCGGCCACTCTCTCTTCGCGAGCGCGAGCGGGCCGTTGCCCGCGTAATAGTCCAAATACGCGAGATCCACGCGATGCGCGGGCCATGAACGCGCCGGCGCCCAAAGTCGCCCGGCATCCTCCCGCAGGACGCGCAAGAGTGTTTCCACGCGATTTTCGTACGTGTGATTGCGCAGCACTTCCGCGCGCCCCGCCTGTGCGACGCGGCAGCGCAACGCATCATCGTCCAAATATTTTTGGACGAGTGGTACCAGCTCCGCAGCTTCGCGATAGCCCGCGAAATGCACTCCTTCTTCGAGGCCGATATCCGTAAGCTCGGTCGGCATCCGCGTGACCAGCAAGGCTCCCGCGCCCAGGGCTTCAAAGACGCGCCGGTTCGCGTCCTGCGGATAATCGTCGCGCGAGACGTTGACGACAATCTTCGAGCGAAGGTAAATCTCGGCCATCTCGTCCTGGCTGTAGTGGCGCTGCCAATCGTTCATTTTGAAGTGCTGCGCGAGTTCCGTCAGCACGGGCCGTCGCGCGCGGTAGATCGCTCCATCCACCTTGCCGACCCAGCCAACCTCGAATTCGCGTGCCCGCTCCTGGCGGGGATAGAGCTCGCGCTTCAGCGCCTGCGGCAATTCGATCGGACGCGGATGTCCGGCAGCCTCGAAAACCTTCGCAAAGCCAGGGTGATAAATTACCGGGTAGTCGAACAGCATGGACCAGCCGATGCGCCGGTGCGTGTAGGCGTACACGTCCACTTCCTCGATCGCGGTGGGGATGTCCACCTCCGTCAACCCCGCGGGACGTGGAAAGTGCGTGCATTCCGGACGAAAAATCAGCGAGGGCCGTTCCGGGCAGAACGCCAGCAATCGAAAAATATCCGCGTCCAGCGGGGTGTCTTCGGGAATGTGGTAGAGCTCCACGCCGGCGTTCTTCAGGACCGACTCGTATGGCCAACCGAGCCACGGCCCATCGCTTTCCCGGCGAAGCATCAAAATTCCCAGTGAGCCCAAGTGCTTCCCCCTGCCCATTGACCAGTCCGTAGTGCCTGAAGCTTCAGAAGTCCCGAAGTGTTTGCGCCACGAATCAAGATTCGCCGGTGCTGCGAACGCGCTGGCCGCCTTAGCGCTATGAGCCGTAGCGTGCGCGCAACTCCGCTTCGTTCTCCGCGATCCAGCCGAGAATGGAATCGAGGCCTTCGGCGATCCCCGTTCGCGGCTGCCAACCCAGAACTTGTTCCGCTTTCCGGTTGTCCGTGATGTAGATGACGGTATCGGCCTTGCGGGGATTTCCCTCGTGCGCGATCGGCACCGAGCGGCCCAGCCGCTTCTCGAAAAACTGCGTGGCCTCGACGAGCGAGAGTGAATTCGCGCCTCCGCCACCGACGTTGAAAACCTCGTTGCGCAAGCGGCCGATCTGGCTCATTTCCACGTCCACCAGGCGGCACACATCATCAATAAACAAGATGTCCCGCACCTGCTTGCCGCGCCATCCGATATATTTCAGCGGCAGGCCAAACCAACACGCCACGGCCCACCACACCACCCATCCCTGATCGATTTTGCCGAATTGACCCGCGCCCGAAATCACCCCGAGGCGGTTGACGATCACGGGGATGCCGAAGGCGTCCGCGTATTCCTGGCACGCAACGTCCGCCATTAATTTGCTGACGCCGTAGATGCTGCGGCCCGCGCCGTCGAGGCTAAACTCTTCCGACACGCCGTATTTCGGGTCGAAGCCCGTCGGCCGGCCTTCCGCCGGAAGATTTCGCCAGGCAGCACTGTCCCACTCGAATCGCGTCGCGCCTTCGCGCCGCGGCAACGCGTTGATGCGATCGGCGCCATAGATGCGATTCGTGCTGAAGAAAATCAGCGGGCAACGACGCTCGCGCGCAAATTCGAGCACGTGGATCACGCCGAGGGTGTTGTTGGTCAGGTCGAACATCGGATTCGTGTAGCCGGTGACGACCGACGGCTGCGCGCTGGCGTCGCAAACGAAATCAATCCCGGCTGGCAAGTTCGAAAAATCCTCCGAGCAGCGGACGTCGCCATGAACGAACTCGACGCCGCGCTCCAGCAATCGCGCGATGTTCGTCTCGCTGCCGCGGCGCACCAGATTGTCCATGGCCACCACGCCGTGTCCCTGCTCGCGCAGGTGCAGCGCGAGTTGGGAGCCCAGGAACCCGCAGCCGCCGGTGATCAGAATCTTCAAAATGTCAGGCCTCCGAGGAGACGTGCCGCGACGCCAGCTTGGGCGGCGCCGCGAGCCACAACCGGAAATCCCGGTACGGGAGATAGAACAACGCGATCAGATCGAGTCCCAGCAGGCTGAAGCGCCGGGCCTTCCAGTCGCTCCGCACCAATCGCAGAAACGTATATCCAAAATGGATGAATAAGGCCGTGCCGAGAACGGATCGCAGCCGCACGCCGTTGGCGTAAGCACGGATGCCGAACTTCCACCATCTCCAATAGGCATCCAAGATCGAGCGCATCGTGTCATGCCGCAAATGAACCACTTGCGCTTGCGGGTCGTAATAAAGATTCCAGCCTTTTTCCCGCAAGCGCTTCGAGAGATCGGTGTCCTCGCCGTTCGTGCGCATAAGTTCGTCATAGCTGCCCGCTTCCAGCACGGCGGACCGGCGAAACATATTGTTGCAGCCGTAAAGAAATGGCGGATTGCGCAGCGGCTGCTCGCCCCACTCCTGCGGCATGTGCGCGCGGCGCCAGCGGTCGGCCACCGTTCGCTGGTTGCCTTCGATCAGGCGGCCGCCGACCCCCGCGATTTTCGGATCTGCAAAGTGGCGCGCCAGGCCCGCGAGCCAGTCCGGATCGGGCACGCAGTCGGCGTCGAGCGAGGCGACAAGTTCGTTGCGCGCCGTCTGGAACGCCGTATTCCGCGCGGCGCCGAGGCCGCGATTGATTTGATGTTGCACCAGCGTCACAGCCGGATAGCGCGAGGCGATTTCCGCTGTCGCATCGAGCGAGCCGTCATCGATCACGAGAATTTCGTCGGCAGGCAGCGTCTGCGCAAGAACGCCTTCGATGGCCCGAGCGAGAAACTCCGCCGAGTTATACGCAGGAATGTAGACGGTGATCTTATCCACGGCAGTTCACTCGCGTCTTCTGGCGGCAATGCGCGCTTGAAAACGGATTCGGTTCCCATGCCGCTTCTGCCCGCTACTCATGCACATCCCGATCCCACTTAACGGCAGGGCTCCAGCTTCGATCGTACGGATGCAGGCGCTCCTCGCTGTTCTCCAGGCTCGAAACCGGGAGGGCCTTATTTTTTAGTCCCATCGCGTGTCGCGCGTGCCGCGTCGCATCGAGCAGCGGGAACCAAAAACGAAGCCTGAAGAACCGCCGAATGGAAGCGATGTGCTCGCGCACCACCCTTTTCGCCGGCGCCATCCAGTAGAAGCGGTTCCGGTCAATCCCCTGCGGAGTGAGCAAGTAGTTGGCATCTTCAATAGTGTGAAGCCGCCACCGGCCGCCCGCGGCCTGCATGTTTCGAAGCGAGCCTTGTCCATACCAGACGCCGTACACGCCCTGCGGGTGGTAGGCGTAGTCGTGATTCTGGTGTACTGCGCACACGACCCCCGACGCATCCACAACGGGAGCGCCCAGCGCCCAAGCTCGCCAGACCAGCCACTGGTCCCACCAATTCCTGCCGATCACCAATTCGGGAAAATCCCGATACAGATGGCGGCGAAACGCAAAGTAATCGATGTTGTAATAAAGCCGCTGAAAACCCGCTTGCTTGGTCCGCTCGACAATCTCCTGCTCCCAAACAGGCTGAGAGAAGTCCAACGGCTCCGTGACATCCAGATCCCACCGCCGGCCCACCATTAGGAACTTCTCGAATGCTCGAGCGCCGCGGATAACGGCTCGCGCAAAATCGCCCGTCAGGACAATGTCGCAGTTCGCGATAGCAGATCAGGTCGTGCCGGGCGAGATCCTGAGCGCGCTCGAACAGCGCATTCAGATACGGCGTGCCGTGTTCGTTCCGTTGAATCCCGGGCTCGTGGCGGAGTCCCAACTCGCGGCAGGCATCGGCCGCGCCCGCTTCCTCGCCGAAGACGATCACTTCCGCATCAGGATGCAGCAGCTTCCAGCTCTGGAGCGCGTTCCCCTGCGTCACGGCCAGCAAGCCGCGAAACGGTTTCGGCGTCGTAAAAAAGGTAATCATCGCGGGCCCGTTCCCACCGCCCCTGCGCTCTTCAAGTGGCTCAATTCGGAAGCGACAATTTCTTCAATGATTGAATCGAGGTTGCGCGTGACTGACCAGTCCGGATAGTGGCTGCGCAGTTTAGCGAGATTCGAGATGTAGCAGATGTGGTCGCCGGTGCGCGCCTGGTCTTCGTAGGTCCAGCGAATCTTGCGGCCCGTCAATTCCTCGATTCGCGCAATCGCTTCAATCACGGAAATGCTGTTGGCGCGGCCGCCGCCGAGGTTATAGACCTCGCCGGGGCGCGGGTTGCGCGCGAACTCCTCGAACGCGCGCACCACGTCGTGACTGTGAATGTTGTCGCGCACCTGCTTGCCCTTGTAGCCGAACACCGTGTACGGCTGGCCGGTCACCGCGACTTTCACCAGGTACGAAAGGAAGCCATGCAGCTCGACGCCGGAGTGCGACGGCCCGGTGAGGCATCCGCCGCGAAAAATTCCCACGTTCATGCCGAAGTAGCGGCCGTACTCCTGCGCGTAGATGTCCGCAGCCGTCTTGGACGCGCCGAAGAGCGAATGCAGCGTGCGGTCAATGCGGCAAGTCTCGTCGATGCCCTCAAAGTCGGCGGCGTCGGCGTAGTCGTAGCGCGTGTCCAGCTCGCGCAGCGGCTTTTCGTTCGGCGCGTCGCCGTACACTTTGTTGGTGCTCATGAAAATGAACACCGCGTCGCGGCAGTGGTGCCGCGCGGCTTCGAGCAGATGAACTGTCCCGAGCGCGTTCACCTCGAAATCGAGCAGCGCGATGTCGCGCGCGCGGTCGTGCGAAGGCTGCGCCGCGCAATGAATGATCAAATCGAAGCGATTGCGGCGAAACAGATCGAACACGCCTTCGCGGTCGCGAATATCGAGCGCGTGCGGCGTGAAATGCCGCGTCGCGCCGCGCAACCGTTCCAGGTTCCAGGTCGTGTCCCCGGCCGCGCCGAAAAATTCACCGCGCATGTTGTTGTCCACGCCGACGATGCTGTGCCCCTGCCGGTCGAAATACTCGACGGCCTGCGAGCCGATCAGCCCGCTCGAACCCGTGATGAGAATCGTCTTCATGCGCAAAAGTCGGTCAACCGCTTCTACTTGTCCGGTCGTACTCGCTTCAAGAGATATGGCTCCCAAAACTCGCGATCGTATTTTGCCCACGCGTGGCACCCGAACGGCAGCCGACTCGCATTCGCTTGGTAGCAGTAGCGTGGCGCCATTTCAAAGGAGAAGCCCAGGGCCTGTTCCGGCGAGGCAATGTTGAATTCCGGCGCGAGTCTCCGCGCCCGAAACGCCCAGAAGAGATCCTCCTGGAAATAGATGTCTGGGTGCTTCTCCAGCTCTCCAAGGTACCAGCCCGCCGTGTTGTGGAATCCCCGTTGAAAAAGAAATGTTCTTAACGCCACGAGCACTCGCCTCAGTAACGGCGCGGAGCGAAAGCGCTCCGTCTTTGGTCCCCGCTCCTTCGGATCGTCCAAGAGCCGCACGGAGGTCAACACCCCAAGCGCGCTGGCCACTCTGCGCAGCGACAGCCCGCCGTTCCCCACCACCCACGGCCCCGCCGCCGGGTCGTCGCCATAATCTTTGAACAAAGGCGCTCCCACGTAATCCCATTCCTGATGACACCACTCCTCTAAATCTTTTGAGAATACCAGGCAGTCCAATTGATAGATCAAGATGTACTCGTACGCCGCAAACGCCCGGTAAAATTCCTGCGTCACCAGCAGGCGGCTGTAGCCTTGAACGCTCTCGAAGAATCTTTCCGGAAAGGGACGCAACGCGAAATCGGAATACTCGCCCCCTTCGGACACGCTTCGAAGCAGCCCTTCAGGCCCCACCAGAAACCGGTCGAACTGGCCGAGGTATTCCCGCAAATGGCGCATCGAGACTTGCTCATCTTCCGCGAGCGGTAACCGGTGCAGCGGCGTCACAATCGCCACCAGGCGCTTCGGCTGCGCGCTCCCCGGCGCTACCGGCGATTCACCTTTCGCCATGGACTGCCCCCCGCGCCGATCCTCCCGAACGCGCGGCGGCACGTCCCGATCCTCACCGGTCGCCGATGCCTCAACCACGTTGCTTCGAGGCACCATCGTTTACCGTCCCCGTCGAATCGCCGTCGCGACCAAGTACATAAACAGTTGCGGACCAGAGTCCTGCCAGGGCCGGAGCAAATACGGATTCAGAAAGCGCCGCGGCGTTCTTGCGACATCCAGAATCATTTCCGACGCGGATTCCCGTTGCTCTTTCGTTGGCGGCCTGATTGCCCGGGGCGTAAGCAGCGTTTGCACTGCTCGACTCAGCCGGCTGAGCCCTCGGATCCGATTCCAGCGAGTGTTCCCCATGGTGAACGACCAGACGAACGACCAAGAGGCAGAGGCCGGCCGTTGCGAATAGAATTGGCAATCGTCGAACCGCGATCGCATGGCGGCCGTAAATTCATCCACGGTCATCTCGGAGCAGTGGAATGGATTCTGTGCGAGTCGCCCGTAAATGCTCTTGTTGGGCGTAGAAATAATCAGCATGCCGCCCGGCGCCAGAACTCTGGCGCACTCGTCGAGAAAGCGACCCGGGTTGGGAACGTGCTCAATGGTCTCGAAGGAAACAACCACATCAGCGGAGCCGTCGCTGAGCGGGATTTGTTCGGCCGTGCCCGGTCTAACAGCAATTCCATATTTGCAGTGAGCGTGAAGGCAGGCCGCCTCGGAGACGTTCCACACCTGTGACTGCTAGAGCTCCCGCCTTTTGAAGGGCCGCCGCGCCATAGCCTTCCCCACACGCGATATCCAGCACGCGTTTCTCCCTCACGAAGCGTGAAGCGAATGCATACCGGTAAACATGCTCCCAAAAGGTGTAGGTATCCGCGAATTCCGGCAGCATGCGCTCGCCGTCATTCGGAAGCACCACCGGCTCGATCTGACTCACGTTCAATGCCATGTCCCTGAACAGATACCTCAGTCCCAACGAACTCCCACAAATGCGAGTGCGGACGGGAACTCCGGCGTAATCACTCTGCACTCTTTGAAACCTGCGGCCATGACGTGCTTCCACGCATCGCAACCATACTCGGTCTGAACCATGAAGTCGCGCGCGCGCTCGGCGGAACTCCCGTGGTAACTCGGGGGCAGGCCGGCTCGGCTCCGCGTCATGCGATCCACGACCACGGGGACGGTGAACGCGCAGTATCCGCCGGGCGAGAGGACGCGATAGCATTCCGAGAGCGCGGCGGTCGGCTGCGGGACGTGCTCCAAAGTGTCGGAATGCACCACTAAATCATACGAGCCGTCGCGGTAGGGCATCCGCGTCATGTCGACCTCTGGATATTTCGCCAGTGTGTGAAGTGGCATCTCGCGCAAGAATTGCGTCAATTGACCGGCCTCGTTCACTTCAAGAACGCGCAGATGCCGATACTCGCGTTTGCGGACAAATTGGTGAAATGTGCCGGGATGGCCGAAGCACCTGCAAATCGCGAGTGCCAGCGCCGCACTCCTCAGGCACGAGCCGCATCTTCGACAGTTCAGTCCCTGCTGGCGGTCAATGTACTCGTTCTCATACGGCGACAGTCCCCATTCTTGGACTAAAGCCGGCCACAAGATCTTTTGCTGCGTGAAATCATTGCCACCACAGCAGGCGCACACCTGAACCGGGGACGTGGAAGTCATGGACGATCCTTTCCACCAATCCAGACGGGCTCCACAGGTTGCTGGCTCTCCACATTCGCGACGTAACTGGTCTCCCACGCTAGCACTGGACGGACGACACCGGGCAGATGGCCCGCGTAGTCGCCGCGCGCGGAATTTCCGTCCGTCGAATCGATCACCTGAAATGCAATCGCCTCGCGCTCGTAGAGGCGCACATTTACGGGCGAGAGGGTGGTGATCGCGGCGCCGATGATAAACGTCCCCTCTGCCAGAAAATTCCCGGGGATCCAAGCCGTGCTGATGTAACGGCCCGCCGGACGCGGGCGCCCACGCCATGCTGGGTCTTGGTCCAATGGGAGACAAACACATTGACACCTTCTTCGTTGAAGACGTGAAGATTTGGTGTCAACACGACTCCGCCCTTCAGCACGTCGAACACAACGTCGAGAGCAATAGGACGCCGAATGTCGAACGCCTCCGCCGCTTCTCCTTCCGTCGTTCGCGCACGCACAGCGCGCAGACGGACGACGTTGTCGCCCGGGGCTTCGGCCAGAGTCCACTCGCGCGCCGCGGAGGTCGAAAGCCCGACAGAAGATATCGTTCATCACCTCGAAGGTGGGCCCGTCCTGCAGCACTTTTCCGCCATCCAACAGGATGCAGCGCGCGCAAAGCCGTGTGATCGCGGCGGCATTGTGCGAGACGAAAATGATCGTGCGGCCGTGATTGTGCGACGTCGCTCATCTTTCCCAGGCATTTCTTCTGGAAACTGCGTGTCGCCCACCGCCAGCACCTCATCCACCAGCAGAATCTCCGGCTCGATGTGCGCGGCCACGGCGAACGCCAGCCGCATCATCATCCCGGTGCTGTAGTGCTTCAGCGGCGTATCAATGAAATTTTCCACCTCGGCGAACGCCACAATCTCGTCGAACTTCCGCGCGATTTCCTTCTTGCCCATTCCCAGCACCGCGCCGTTCAAGTACACATTTTCGCGGCCGGTGAGTTCCTGGTGAAATCCCGTGCCCACTTCCAGCAAACTTCCCACGCGGCCGTAAATTTCGGCATAGCCTCTGGTGGGTTTGGCCACGCGCGAAAGTATTTTCAGCAGCGTGGATTTGCCGGCGCCATTGCGCCCGATCAGCCCGACCACTTCGCCGGGCTGCACATCGAAGGAAACGTCCTGCAGCGCCCAAATCTCCTGCGCGCCCTTCTTCGTGCTCCCCGCCTTGCCCGGGGACGCAGCCAGCGCAGCGGCGCGCGCACGGCATCCTCCAGGAGATGGCGCAAGCCCGTGTACCGCTGGCGCTCGCCGAGCCGGTACAGCTTGCTGATGCCTTCCACGTGTATGGCCGTTTGGCTCATCGTTTACACCACATCGGCGATGGTGCCCTCCATCGCGTGGTAGTAAACCAGCCCGCCGAACACGACCACCAGCACGGCCGCGGCAGACGCCACCATCATCGCGCCGGGCGGCTGCCCGTGTCCGGAAAGCGACCAGCGAAATCCCTCGATCACTCCCGCCATCGGATTCAACCCGTACAGCCAGCGCCAGCGCGCCGGCACGATCGAGCTGGAGTAGGCCACCGGAGAAGCGAACAGCCAGAATTGCACCAGGAAGGGAACGACGTAGCGAACGTCGCGATAGAGCGCGTTCAGCGCGGAAAGCCAAAGCCCCACGCCCAGCGCCGTCAAGATCGCGAGGAGCAGAAACACCGGCAGCCAGAGCATCGCCAGCGTCGGAACCATGCGGTAGTAGCCCAGCATCACCACGATCATCGCCAGCGCGATCCCGAAATCGACCAGCGGGGAAATGACGGCGGAAAACGGCAGGACCACGCGCGGGAAATAAACCTTGGTGATCACCTGCTGTTGATCGACGACGACGCTCGAGGCGTTCTGCAGCGCCGTCGAGAAATACGTCCACGGCAGCAGCGCGGCATAGTAGAAGATCGGATACGGCAGGCCGTGCGAATCGAAATGGGCGAGCTTTCCGAAGAACAGGCAAAAAACCGCCATCGTGAGAAGCGGCTGCAACACCGCCCAGGATGCGCCGATGAACGTCTGTTTGTAGCGGACCTTGATGTCGCGCCACACGAAAAAATAAAGCAGCTCGCGGTAGTTCCACGCTTCGCGCAGATCGATCGCGAACCATCCCTTGGGCGGCGCAATGCGCACCAACGACGGCGCGGTGGCCTGCTGTGCAAGTTGTGCTTCGGAGACGCTCATCGCTTCTTCAATTGCTCCCGGAGTTCTGCTGCTGCTGATCGTCTTGCTCTTCGATCTGTTCCATCATCGAGTGCCGCCGAAAGAAATACGCCTCCAGGCCGCGCCTGATTTTCGCGCGGCACGACGACGAATTGATTCTGCGTCATCTCCGACCAGGAGATCGGGCCGCGTGCCGGAATCAAATGCGTCCCCCATTGAAACATGAAGCCGACATTCCAAATTACCAGTAATCCAATCGTTGTAGCCCCAGCCGCACTAGCGCGCGCCGCTGCGATTTCATCCAGTCGCCCAGCGCCGCCAACAGCGCCGCCAGCCCCAGCACGAACAACGGCGTGAGCGAAACAAAGAAGCGATTGCCGAACGAGGATAGTGCCGTCCCAGTCCGGGTAGCTGGCGATGAAGTAGAGATAGGCGAGAAAAACGAGAATCAAAGCTCCGCTCAGCAGCCGGTCGCGCTTCCAGAGAAATACCAGACCGATCACCGCCAGCAGCAGAATCGGCGTCCAACTGAACAAACCGTGGTCAGAAGAAAAAAGAACTCTGCGCGAACGCCGGGGAGCTCCAGTTCCAGGAAGCGATCGGCGGGTAACCTGAAGCCGTAAAGCGTTCCGTAAAGAATTTTGCGCGTCACAAATGTCGGCAGCAAGCGCCGCAAGAAACGCGATGCCGAAAAGGATCCAGCTTGGCAGGAGCGCCGCCGGAGCGCGATGCTGCGGCTCTTCAGTGTCGCGCGCTCCCGCTCACGCCGCCACTGCCTCCACGTCCGAGCACCACAAGGAGAATCGCATTCGGATAATAGATGTCCGCCATGAGCCCGGCAATCAACCCCAGCAGCACCCACTGCGCGAGCGAGCGCTTGAAACGCGTCTTGTCCCAATACCACAAGAAAGAGAGCCACGCCGAACGCCGAGTGCGCGTGAGACCAGGAGGGATTGAAATACATGTAGACGGGCAGCGAGCTGGCCCACCAAATTCCAAATGTCGCCGTCAGCGCCCACGGCGCGCCCATATACTTGCGAGCCATCAGATACGATAACCACAGGCCCAGGAAACCGTACACCGCCGTCGTGATTCCCATCGCGATGAGGTACGGCCGCGAATGACCCGTCCGCGGCAATATGCGCGCCCAGGCGATCCAGCCCCAGCACCGCCACATGCACGGCGACCATCACCGGCGCCCAAAGCATGGATGGCCCGACCGCAAAGTGATTTCCCACGTGCCCGGTCGGCGTGTACTGGTTGGGCAGAAGATGGCCGCTCGCATCGACGCGCGAGGCAAGAAAAGAGGGATTCCCGGCCAACCAATCGTTTTCAAATCGAATGTCGTGATCGATTAGGGCCGAGCGAATGTAGGCGTAGTACCCGACTCCGTCGCCGCGCACCCACGGATTCACCAGGGGCAGACTGAGCAAGAACAAGAACAGGAGCCACTTCTCCTGTTTTGAAAAGCGGCGAGTGCCGGGTGTCGTGATTTGTTCCGACTCCATTCCGTGAAGCCCCTCGCGCCGCGCCCGGCCACGCTTCGCCCGTTCCAGGGTTTCCAAGCGCGTCCCCTCAGTCCACGCGCACAAAGATCGCGTTTCTCGCACATCCGGATGCTTGATTTCCGTTAGGCGCCGGTGTTGCACGTGGCGGGAAGTGAACCATGCAGTCTCCGCGAAAGCCGGTACAGCTCCTCTCCGCAAGAGGCCCCTGGCCCGCGGAAGCCTTCAGACAATCTCCTCGCAACCCAATTGCACCTAATCTCAGACTCGCGCCGGTGGCCAACTCGCGGTGCGTTCCGACCAGTTCGCGTTTTTTCCCCATGTGCGCCGCAACGCGATCCACAATCTCCGGCAACGAGGTGTCTGGGGCCGCGACCCGGTCAATCGCTCCAGCTTCACCAGACTCGGCACCCGGCGAAACATGTCTTCAAATCCCGGTTCGTACGCCTGATCGTACGGAATGTGCACAATGGCCGACGCGCTCTTGGTGCGCTCCTTCACGAGCTCCGCAAGTCCGTTCATCGAAATTTCGTGGTCGCTGCCGATGTTCACAACTTCGCCGATCGCGGCCTCGGTCTCGACCAGCTTGAGAATCGACTCGATGGCATCGCGCACGTCGCAGAAAGCACCTCGTTTGTTCGCCCGATGCCGAAGACCGTGATGGGCGCCCCCTCGATGGCCTGTCCGACGAAATTCGGCATCACCATTCCGTAGCGTCCCGTCTGCCGCGGTCCGACCGTGTTGAACAATCGTCCCGACGATCACGGGCAGTCCCTTTTCCTTCCAGTAGGAGAGCGCCAGAAATTCGTCCAGGGCCTTGGACGCGGCGTAGCTCCAGCGCGCTTTTGTGGTCGCGCCGAGCACGAGATCGGCGTCTTCGTGAAACGGCACTTGCGAGTTCTTGCCGTAGACTTCCGACGTGGACGCGCAAAAAACCAGTTTCTTCTTCTTGCTCGCGGCCTGTAGCACAAGCTGCGTGCCGTTGACGTTGGTTTCGATGGTTCGGACCGGGCTTTCGACGATCAGCCGCACGCCCACGGCCGCCGCGAGATGAAAAATCACGTCCGCTTCGTCCACCAGTTCCGCGAGCAGGTGGCGATTTTCGAGTGTGTCCAGGAAATAGTGCATCCGGTCATAACTCTTCAAGTGCCGGATGTTCTCCATGCTCCCGGTCGAGAGGTTGTCCATGAGCAGGACTTCGTCCCCGCGTTCGAGCAGAACCTCGGCCAGGTGTGAGCCGATGAATCCGGCTCCTCCTGTGATCAGACTGCGCACGATTCCTCCATTTCCCTCCTCAGCATGCCGCGGCATTTCAGGAGCTGGCCACGCTGGCGGCCGGCTGCTCGCGGCGATGATCCGCGGCCGCTTTCCTTCCCATAGCCGCCATACGAATACGGATAGTAGCGGTACGAGTAGTAGTAGTCCGGAGCGTTCGCATCCACCGCGTTCAGCACCACGCCCAGAATGTGCGATTTCACGCGAAGTCAGGAGATCGCGCGTCCGCGTGAATGCTTCCTTCGGCGTTTCGTTGCTGCGTACCACGATCAGCACGCCGTCCACCTGCACGGAGAGAATCACCGCGTCGGTGGCGGCCATGATCGGCGGCGAATCGATCACCACAAATTTGTACCGCTTGCGCAGTTCCACAATCAGTTCGTTCAAGCGGCGCGAAGAGAGCAAATCCGCAGGGTTCGGCGGAATCGGGCCGGTCGGAATCGCATGCAAGATTTGTAATCGCCGGGTGCGGCACGGTAATCAAGTCGAGCGATGAGACGCCCGCAAGATAGGAACTCAGACCGGCGTGTTTGCCGTCCACCAGGCTCAGCGCCCGGTTGATGCCGGGCTTGCGAAGATCCGCATCCACCAGCAGCGTCTTGTCTCCCAGTTGCGCCAGGGTCACGGCGAGATTGACGGCGGCCGTCGTCTTGCCTTCGCGCGGCAGCGCGCTGGTCATCAGGATCACTTGCGGCGGATGATCCGCCTGGGAGAGCAGCAGCGAGGTCCGCAAGGCGCGAAACGCCTCGGACATCTGCGACTGCGGCATGTGATGCGACACAAGTTCCACGCGGCCTTCCTTGCCGCTCGCCACCGCTGACTTCAGTATCTTCGAGAAGCGGCTGTTCCGGCGGCCGTCGCCTGTGGCGAATGCCGGCACCACCGCCAGCGATGGCAGCCGCGCCAGCGATTCGATGTCGTCCGGCGTCTTGATCGTATTGTCCAGATACTCCCGCAAGCAGCGCCAAACCAATGCCTCCGACGAGCCCGACCAGGAAGCCCAGCATGATGTTGCGCGCCTTTTGCGGTCGCGAAGCGCCGCTCGGAACCAGCGCCGGGTCGACCACTCGGATGTTGGACGACCGCAAACCGGCCTGGATGCCCGCCTCCTTCAGTTTCTGCAGCATGTCGTCGTACAGCTGCTTGTTCGCTTCCGCTTCACGCTTCAGAATGTTGTACTGCACCAGCTTCTCGGCGGTCTGATTCGCTTCGGCCTTCTGTTCATCGAGCGCCTGCTGCAAGAGCATCTCGCGCTGGTGCGATCCGCGATATTCGGCCTCCACCTGATTCACGATGTTCTGCTTCTCGTGCGCGATCATGTCGTCCATCTGCTTAATTTGCGCCTGCAGCCGATCCACCTTGGGAAATTTCGGCCCGTACTGCGCCAGGGCATCCGCATACTGCGCGTTCAGCGCGCTCTCCTGCTTTACGATGTCTTGAATGACAGTGCTGTCGCGTATGGCCGGAATGGCTTCGTAATTGCCCGATTGCGCCAATTGATAGACGGCTTCCTTGCTGATCCGGTCCGCCTGAGCGTCCATCAGCTTCCTTTTCGATGTCGCTCACTTTCTCCGTGCTCATGTCCTGGTTCTGGTCCACGGTCCAGATCTGGTTCTGGCGCTCGTAGGCGAGCCGCGCGTCTTCCGAATCTTCCACCTTTCACCTTCATCTCATCGAGTTGTCCCGCGAGCCAGTTCGATGCCTGCGTTGCCGCCTCGAACTTGCTGCGGAAATTCGCTTCGATGTAATTGTTGATGTGCGCGTTCACCACGCGCGCCGCAAGTTGCGGATCGTTCGCCGAGAACGTCACGTCCAGCAATTGGCTGTTCGGAACGCGCTGCACCGTCAGATCCCCAAGAAACGCCCCGAGAATCGCCGGGCGCGTCTGCGCGATCGTTGCCCACTCCCGGTGTTCAGCACGATCGGCTTGTCCGGCCGCCCGCCATAGCGCGGGTCATTCTGCAGGCCCAGGCTGCGGATCGTCTGCAGCGCCAGCGTCTCGCTCATCAGGATCTTGGACTGCGTCTCGATGTAGTTGTCCATGTCCTCGACGATCTCGTCGGCGTCGTTGCCCGTGATGTTCGTCAAGTTGCTGTTCTCGCGATCGATTTCGATCCGCGCCGTCGCTTCGTAAACGGGCTGCATGCGGAAGGTCGTGATCGTCACGATGGTCACGACTGCCAGCAGGAAGGAGATGATCAGCCACTGGTGCTTCTTGACGATGATCAGGTAATCGATGAGGCGCGGTTCGCGCGGCAGCATGTCGAGCGCCAGAAACGGCGCCCGCGCCTGGACCGGTTCAATCGCCCCGCCATTCGTTCGTTCCCGCGGTGCTAACTGATTGCTTTCATCCATTGTGATAAGGACGCTCCATTTCCATTCGCATTCGGATCACGTATCGCGGATCTGATTCCGATCTCCTCAAAGTCCCCCGAGGCGCACCAAAGCCACTCCGGAACCCAGCGTGAGAAGGATGTTGCCCGTCTTGTTGAACGCGCGCTTGCCCGAGCTATCCGGCACGAACAGAATGTCGTCCGGCAACAATGCGACATCTTCACTCTTCAATTTGAGTATCTTGGGCAAATCCAGCGGCACTTGATCGCGCTTCCCGGTTTCTTTGTTGTTCCGCAAAATGACGGCCTGTCCGCTCTTCGCCGTCGAAGTCAATCCCCCGGCCAGGGTGACCGCCTTCAGTATCGTCACCTGTTGATGGTCGTTCGTGATGACGAACCCTCCCGGATGTTGCACGGCTCCCATCACATAGATGATTCCGGCGTGGGGCACGCTCACCACATCTCCGCCTTGCAATCCGATGTTGAACCGCGGGTCTCCGGAATTGATTAAGTCGTCCAGATTAATTGTCAGCGTCGTCGGCGGGACAATATCTGCCGCTCCTCCGCCATTATTGGCATTGGCGCTGTCATCGATCGGAGCGGCTTCTGTCCCATTTCGGGTCACCAACACGACTCCGCCCGCATCGTCCGCGATTCCTCCCGCCGCGGTCAGGGCTTCGAGCAAAGTCGTTTGCCTCACCGCCTGATACACCATCGGGTTTCTCACTGCTCCCACGATGGTGATCGGCTGGCTGTGCTGTTCCTTTACGACCACAGTCACCTGCGGATTGCTCACTAGTCCGTTCACCTGCAACAGTTCCGCTAACTTGTCCTGCAACTGAAATGCGGTCAGTCCGGCCGCTTTTATTTTCGCCGGCAGCAGCGGCAGCGAAATGTATCCGGACATATTCACTTGCACTTCGCGGGAAAAATCGGGGACTTCGAACACGTCGATCGCAAGGACGTCGGAGCTGCCGATGACGTAGTCCTCCGGCTTGGCTCGGTTGGCTTCGGCGAGCGCCAGCAGTTTCGCGTTCTCTTCTTGAGCGGTCGACAGTTCTGGCGCATGCTGGATTGCCGGGACGGCTGGCGTTGTGGCCGGACTCGCCGCGGCAGGCGCCGTTGCGGGCGAGGACTGCGAGGCCGGGCTTGTTGGCTGTTGCGAGAAGCTCGCTGTGCTGGCGAGCCCTAAAATGAGTATAGCTCCGCCTAACCGGCGCGCAATCCGGTTTGGTACACCCTTGCTTTTGGAAAGCATCGGATAATGTTCTCCCCCACGCACGGCCATTATACAGTGGGTCAAAGAGAGTCAAGCGAGCATTTGAGCCTATGTATTGCAATGCTTAAGAGTGTTCCACTCCGGGGCATTTTGGTTTTTTCCTGTCTCCAATGGAACACCTGCAATCGGCTGCAGGTTGAAATGTCGAGCGGGGTGAATAATAATTCGCGGGTTCGCAAAATTCCGGACTGCACGCGTGAACGATCCTTCAATCCATCCCGACGGCCAAACCACGGTGTCTCCGTGAGGCGAACTCTTCGGCCGGCGAACTCCCCGGCATCTTCGGCGCGGCATTTCTTGCTCCCCGCCACGGCTGCCCGCCTCGGGCATTCCCGCCGCGACTCTGAAAGCGCCCATGCTTGAAGCACCGCGTGCCACAGACGCCTCGCCGACCGCGTCCGAAATTGAAGTCACGGTCGTCATGCCCTGCCTCAATGAGGCAAAGACAATCGGCCCGTGCGTGACGCAAGCACTGGAAACGTTGGCGCGTTCGGGCCTGCGCGGTGAAGTCGTCGTCGCCGATAACGGCAGCACGGACTGTTCGGCCGAAATTGCGCGCGGCCTCGGTGCTCGAGTCGTTCCCGTCGAACGCAAGGGCTACGGCAGCGCGCTCCTGGGCGGAATCCTCGCGGCGCGTGGAACACTCATCGTCATGGGCGACGCCGACCAGAGCTACGATTTCTCGCAAGTCCCGGAGTTCGTCGCCAAACTCCGGGAGGGCTTCGATCTCGTCATAGGCAATCGTTTCGCCGGCGGCATCGAACCCGGTGCCATGCCGCCGCTTCATCGCTATCTCGGCAATCCTGTCCTCACCGCCATCGGACGCCTATTCTTCAAGAGCCCGTGCAGTGATTTCCATTGCGGCCTCCGCGGCTTCCGGCGCGACGCCGTGCTCCAACTCGGCCTGCGCACCACGGGAATGGAATTCGCCAGCGAAATGATCGTCAAGGCCACGCTCTTTCATCTGCGCATCGCCGAAATTCCCACCACCCTCCGCCCGGACGCCCGTGGCGCGCCGCCCCATCTGCGCACTTGGCGCGACGGCTGGCGCCACTTGCGCTTCTTACTGCTCTACAGCCCGCGCTGGCTTTTTCTCTATCCCGGATTCGCTCTGATGATTCTGGGCACGATTGCCGGAATCGCGTTGCTGCCCGGCCCGCGCACGATTCACGGCGTTACCTTCGACGTGCATACCCTGCTGTTTTCGGCCGTATTGATTCTTCTCGGCTTTCAGTCCGTCAATTTCGCGGTCTTCACCAAGGTCTTCGCCATCACGGAAGGATTAGCCCCTGAAGATCAGCGTCTGAATCGCTTGTTCCGCTACATCACCCTTGAGGTCGGCCTCATCTTCGGCGTTCTTCTCGTAGCCGCGGGACTCGCCGCCTGGATGTTTGTCCTCGGCTCTTGGGGAAGGCACCACCTTGGCCCGCTCGATCCCCAAGTCACGCTCCGCATCGTGATCCCAGGCACCGTCCTGCTCGCGCTCGGTTTTGAGACCGTGCTCTCGAGTTTCTTCCTCAGTGTTCTGGGGATGGCCCGCAAGTGAATCAGCCCAGCGCATTCGATCCCTATGCGGAAACGTACGATGCGGCGTGCGCGGAAGCTCTTTCCGTCAGTGGAGAAGATCGCAAGTACTTCGCCGAAGGCCGCGTTCGCTGGCTCGCTGGCTGCTTGACGCGCTGCGGTGAATCCCCGCGTTCCGCGCTCGACTTCGGTTGCGGACCCGGGTCCACTACGCCCATCCTTCTTGGCGAGCTGCATCTCGAGCACTGCATCGCCATCGACACCTCCGGCCGCCTCATCGAGCTCGCCCGGAAAACTTACAGCTCCCCCGCAAGCGAGTTCCAACTCGTCGACGATTTCCAACCCTCCGGTTCGCTCGACCTCGCCTATTGCAATGGCGTCTTTCACCACATTCCACTCGAAGAGCGCCTTGACAGCCTCGCGTTGATCCACCGGTCGCTCCGCCCTGGCGGGCTCTTCGCGCTATGGGAAAACAATCCCTGGAATCCGGGAACGCGCTATGTCATGTCGAATTGCTCGTTCGACAAGGATGCGGTGACCCTCACGCCGCCCGAGTCTCGCCGCCTGCTCCGCAGCGCGGGCTTCGAGATTCTTCGCACCGATTTCCTCTTCATCTTCCCCCGTTTCCTCAAACTCTTGCGCGCGCTTGAAAACACCCTCTCGCGGCTGCCTCTCGGAACCCAATACCAAGTCCTGTGTCGCAAACCGGCCGCATAGTTCCTTTCCAGTCGTGTGGGTTAGCCTTTGACGTGAAAGCGGCCACCCCGGGCTGCGCTTCGCGCAGCCCTTCACAGCAACCGCACGTTATTCCACCGTGAAGGCCACCAGTGGCATCATTCGCACGTGCGAACTGCGAAACAAAGAACAGGACGCGACGCAGCCCCACCCGCCAAAAAACACTGCTGGGTGCCGCACCCTTTGGACTTAAGGGCGCGGTTCTTGAACTTCTCCGGAGTTCGCGCGCGCCGACGCCCGGCCGCCCCATTACCAAACAGCACTTGGTGCAGCCTTTCAACTCTTGGGCTGTGCCCTCCCCCCTTTTTCAAGTAATGATGCGTGCTAGGCTTCCCGCGGAATCCCTGGATTTAGGCATCTAAGGCCCTGGCCCATTCGGGTTTTGAAGCGAGCGCAGGAAATCCCGCACCGAGGAAACGATGAGAAAAATCTATCTCGGACGTCACGTATTTGGATTGGCCGCCCTTGCCTTTGGCCTCACCACCTTCTACTGGCATGATTTCAATATCTGGCAGCAGATCGGCCCGCTCGGCAACCTTCCTCACTGCTTGATCCTCGTGTACCTTAAACGACTTGATGACGCCGGCCGCCCCACCCGCCCGGACAGAGTCTTGGCGAATGCCAGGAGCCTAGTTCTGCTTTGGTAGTTTTGGCGATAAGGTGAGTGTCCGGCCCTTCTCGACCGAGCCCTTGCTGCAGGTGTCCGACGGCACCGCACCCTGCCAGAGTGCCGCCAGCCCTACCGGGTCCGCCACGACACAAAGCGCGTAATCTCCCGGCTCGATCGCATCGACCACCGCTGGACCGTCGCCGCTGGTGCCGGCCTGGTCGGTGCCCCAGCCAGCGAGCGTGCGGGCGTCCACGATGGCTCCATTGTGCACAAGATACAGCGTCGCGGATCTGTCGAGAGTGCCATCGGGCTGCTGGAAATTGATCACCAGCGTGCCGCCGGACGTGTCCAGGTTGATGGTATTGGTATTCTGCGATGGATCGCTTGCAGTGGAGACGGGCATCCGGGTCAGCTTGAGGGCATAGTCCGTCGCTCCGACCGTCAGCCCCACTTCCGTGGTCCCAGGGGGCAGGCTCGCCTCGAAGCGACCGTCTTGATCGGTGTGCCCGTAGGCCCGCGGCACGCCCGGGGCGATCCAGACTTGCACCGCTGCGTCCGATATGGGCCCCTGGCTGGAGACCACGTAGAAAGGGATGTGCATGAAGGGGTGCAGAATGAGCTTCAAATCGCTCTCGGAGCCCTCTGTCACCTCGAAGGGCATACGATCTGAGACGGCATCGGACGAATCGGCCACTGCCGTGTACTTCCCAGGGGACAGATCGGGCATCTCGAAGCTGCCTGCGTCGTCAGTGGCAGTGGTCGTTTGTGTGCCGCTGGAGTTTTCGATGGTAACTTGGGTGCCGTGTTGTGGTTGGCCATCCTCTGAGACCACGGTTCCGCGCACGGCGAGCATCGGCAATACCAGTTCCAGCCAGGCGCTTGCCCCGCCAGGCAACGACGGCACCTCCACGTCCACCAGGCGGCGGTTGGTGTGCGGTTGCGCGACGTGCGCATCCACAATCCAAGTGGTTTCCTGGGCATCGGCCGCAATTGGCAGCAGCCCCTGGAAATCACCCTGGTCGTCGCTGTTGAGAGTCACCGGTTCGCCGCCCGCCTCGTCGGAGAAGACGAGCCGGGCGCGCACAGGCTGCGCGTTCAGCAGCACCCGGCCCGCCACCCTCACAGACGCCAAGCGGAGCGACAGTGGCCCGCTGCCGGCGCCCAGATCGAAATCCTGTTGCAGCCACGGCGTGCCGTCGGAGCTGCTGACGGCGATACGATAGTGGCCGGCCATGAGTCCGCGCCGCACCCAGCGTCCATCGTCTGGGATCGTGACGTTGTCCGCGATGCGTCGCATGGGCGGGGCCGTCGCATCCACGGTGAGTTGCCACGGCCGACCCTCGGGATCGGCCTTTGGTGTAATGGCGACGTTGAGCGTCAGATCTTCAAGCACTAACGGAGGATCGACTCGCGTTTCCGCGTCCGCTTGCACGCGCAGCTCCCGGAAGACGCCCGCGGCCTGGCACTCGACATCCAGCACGTGCCTGCCCGGCAGCACGCCGACGACCTGAAAGTAGCCACGTAGATTGAGGAGCACGGAGAAGGTCTTCTCGCCTGCCGGCGCGCTTTCTGACGCGGACCCCGGCCCGCCGCGCCATTGCAAGTCCGGTTGCAGACTCGCCCAGCAGGGACCTGGGGGATCCGAGCCGTCCTTACGAACTGCGCGCCCAAAGACCGACGCCGCTCGGCGAAGCTCGGTTCGTCCCAGATCAGTGCTCTCCGCAGCCTTCAGACTCACTCCCCACTCGTAGCGCGGAGCGTATCCCGAAGCTTCCAACCGCACGTCAAACAGTCCGGCTGGCCCCGCGCAACTCCATATTTCTCCGTCGATCCGGCAGTGCAGTTCCGCGCCTGACGGGCTTGGCCCCGGCCGCGGGCCAGGCGCCTGCGCGACGGTTAGGTCGCCGGCGGAGGCCGGAGTGGCGGTCAGCCGAATCTCGAGTTCTTGTGGTAGGGGTTCGCCTTCCGCCGGCAAGATCTCGCCGTGCAGAATTGCCGCTGGCCAGAGCGCAAACCTCACGCTAGCGGGGGGAGGCGTGTGTGGACCGAGCGTGACCTCAGCTTCCTGGCTCCAGTATCCGGGGGTGGAAGCTTGCACTTGCCAGACACCGTCGCCAAGATCCAGGACCACGCCATCCGGCCCGGCCTCGGCTTCGATCGGCGCGGCACTTTCTGTGCCGCCCGCCAACCGAAACGCCTTAATGTGGGCGCGCGCCAGCGCGGGTGCGGGTTTGCCGGCGGGCCAGTCCAGAGCCACATGGACCGGCAGGGCGCGAGCCTGCGAGCCACACGCGGCGAGAGCGGCGATTAGAAGCACTCCCCGACCGAGCATAAAGCCACCCCGAACCACGCGAACCCTAGAGCATCTCTCTTGAATGCTTGGTTTGTCTTGTTCCGGTTTACTTGCTGCGACACACACGAAAACCCTGATCCGGGCCGGTGCCATTGGCTGCCAAGTGGCCCCGGTAAGCCGACTCCGTACAGAACTCGGCGCCTATCCAACCGCCGCCCTTCCAAACCCGGTCATAGCCGCTTTGACTTCCCTTCGGGTCGGTTACATTCGTCTCCAAATCTCCGTACCAGTCCCAGCACCATTCCCTCACATTGCCCGACATATCGTAAAGCCCTAGCTCGTTGGGTTTCTTGCCGCCAACGGGTTTCGTTTGATCATGGTTTTGTTGAATAGCGGGCCAGTTCCAAAATCCTGTTAAGGCTGTATCCCCAGCGTTCTTCCAATACCATGCCACCGAGTCCACATCATCGCTTCCGCTGTATGTGTAACTGTTGCTCATCTGACCTCCGCCGGCAGCATATTCCCACTCTGCTTCCGTCGGCAGTCGGTAACCATCCGCCCCTGGATTGATCGTCACGGTCCATTTTATGGTATCGAGTTCACCAATTCGCGGGTCCGGCTCGTTATTCGGGTCTTTCTGATTCTTGTCTATTTTGTAGTACGGTTTTAGACCCTCTCTTATACTCCGCTTATTGCAATACTCAACGGCGTCATACCAGTTCACCATTTCCACCGGCAAATTGTCGCCTCGGAATTTCGAGGGATTACTCCCCATGACCTCGACCCACTCTTTTTGAGTGATTTCAAATTTGCCGATATAAAAGCTCGATAGGGTTACACCTTTTCCGTAGTAGTTGGACTTTGTGTTTTTAAAAGTCCCGCCGTTGACCAACACAAAGTTTTCAGGCGCTGTTCCCGAAGAACTTCCGACAACAGCCAATATTGCCGTTAAGCCGGCAACGACCGTGATGGCCGCTAGTGTGAATTCTTTTCTCATTGAAATATGAAATGTCTCTTGCCCGTTGACTCAAATCAAGGAATCACATCCGTCTGGATCGGAGAGATTCAGATACGCTCAAAATCCGCTGGCCCACGAAGGCGGTCCCCACTTACGTCCTTAACTTCGACTTACCAATCGTTTTCTTTGAAGTAGATACCGCTGGGCCGGTGGTTTTGAGACCAACCGGCCCCAGCGATATCAGATGGTTGCAGGGAATTGGTTACCACACCGTTGCGTTAACCGACCCACTTGCGCCGTTATATGCCTCTGTCCCGAGAATCTGATAGTTGAAATTACCCACCGTCATCCCGAGATTGCGCCAGTGGTTAAAATGGTTGCTGGTGGTCACTGTGTGGTTCGATCCGGTCGACGACCCGCCCCAGGCATCTAAATACTGCTCGAAAGTTGCGGTGCCTTCAATGGAAGGTTGGTTGACCTGCAGATGCTCATACGTGTTGTAGTTGTGCCCGTCGCTGGAAACACTGCCCTTATACGTGGCATTCCCCGTATAGAGCGAACCAAGCTCATTGATGTAGTACTCGACGAGCGGGTTTGTCAGCCATCCATAGATGGAAATGTTGTTATAGCCGCTGGCGTAGCCAACGTTGTAGCCGATGGTCTGAGCACTGCCCGTGCTCCAGCCTTTACCGCCCACCATGTCACCAACGTTAGACCAGCTGATTGCGTAATTGCCGGGGTATGTTCCTGCACTTGGAAATGTCATCGTTGCTGACCCGCTGCTGGTATACAACGAATAGTAGTACCCGTGATTGGTGCCGGTTCCATTGTTGTATACCGTCTGGGCTTTGGCCGCCGTGGCCATGCAACCCAGCGCTACGAGGGCCGAGAGGATTACTTGTCCAATTCGCAACGAAGCGAACTTCATTAGGCGCATACGGACCTTCCTTTCGTTTTAGTCTCGAGTAGAAACCGGGAAATGGGCCTTTGGCAACTTCTTGAATCGTCGACTTGTGCGGCACAGCGCTAGCAAGCCCCGTCTTGGGGGAAAAGTCCGCCAGCGTCCCGTGTCGTTGAGTCAACGCCGGGCGAATAGTAATTCAAGTCGTTAGCTATCGTAAATAGAAATCTTAGATGGCAACCTATTCCATGGGCAGGCGGCCCTCGATGAGAACGAAGGCGCTGTCAGGGCAAGGTTTTCGCGTGCAGTGTTTTTCGCACCGCGTCGCTGGCTACTCGCGCGCGCTCCTCAAGTAACCCGGCGCGAAGATCGAAGTGGCCAGCACGGCTTGCAGCAGAAACACCAACGCATTGGCGGGAATATGAAGATTGAAATCCACGAGGCTATGAACCAGCATCCCGAAACATGCCACCAGCGCCCCGATGTGCAACGCCAACTCCAGGGAGCCGCGGCTCGCTTTCATCGCTTTCCACCCGCGCGAAACCAGCACTGCCAGAAACGCGAGCGCCAGCAGTCCGCCGACGATGCCCGCTTCCGCCAGCAGCTCCACGTAATCGTCGTGCGCGTGATTGACGACGCGGCCGTCGTACAGTGTCTCGTACTTCGGAAAGACCTCTTGCAAGGTTCCGAATCCCGTCCCCAGGACCGGATGATCCATAAATATTTTCCAGGAGTCGTGCGTCATTTCCAAGCGCCGCCCCTCGCTCACTTCCAGACCACGATATTGCTGAAAGCGCTCCAGCGCCCGCCCGATTCCGATCCAACCCACCACGCCCGCCACCAGCAGGAGCACCACCGCGCCCGCCAGAAGCGTTCTCGCTTCCATGCGCTCGTAAAAAGCCAGCACCAGCAACAGTCCCACTTCGCACAGAAAACTGATGATTCCCCCACGCGAAGCCGAAAGGAACAACGCCCCGATCGGCAGCAGCGTGAACATGGTCAGCATCGGCCAGAGTTCTCGGCGTTCCCCCCGCAGGATCATCAGCGAAAGTCCGCCCGGGGCGATCAACTCCATCAATCCGGCAAAGTGATCGCGGTCCACGTAAGGGCCGAAGGGGACGCCACCGAACCGCAATTCGCGCACCCAGTACAATTTTCCGTTGAACGTGTAGTGCTGCACGATCGCGAAGAGGGCCACGGCGAATCCGAAAAACAAAAGAAACCACACAAAACTCCGCCAATCCTCGGCCGTCTGGAATGCCTGCACGGCCAGAAATGCGAGCAATACCAGCGCTGAGGCTTTGAGCCATTCGATGTGGGTGCCGAAAGGATAGGCAGTCAAATGTGCAAGGCTCTGCACCGCTGTCACCACCCAAAATCCGCCGAGCGCCCAGAGCAGGGGGTTCCAGCGGATCTCCGGGTTCTCCTCTTGCAGCACGGCCGCGCACCACAAGAGCAGCAGGAGGCCCGCCCCGATTTCCAGGACGGCCTCGGACCATGGTTCTACCGCTCCGTGCGCCAGCACGGCGAAGGCGATCAAGAAATAAATCCCGGCGCGAACCAGTCTCATCGTTTGTCTCCGGCGCCGGGCGCCGTCGGCACTAGCGAAAGATCATCCACCCAGGCCGTGCCGTCGATCTTGCCCCCGAAATCGGCTCTGGCCGGCCGGATCACCCGCACCGTGAGAATGTGGGTCTGCGGACCGGTTTGAAGATCCAGATCCTCGGGAGTCCACGGCTGCGTGCCCGTCAAGCTTTCCGTCGTCCAGGATTGGCCGCCCGGCGCCGGATCGAGAATCTCAAAGCGCGGGCCGCTGTCCGAGGTGATCTCATCCATCTGGATGAACCCGGAAAAATGGTAGTGGGTGTTCGGGTGAACGGGCACGTACTCCCACAGGCCGTCGAAATCCACGTTGGCCGTTCCATCGAAATCGATCGCCACCGAACGCACGCCCGTATGGGGCCGGCTGGTGTCGATGGCCACGATCACGCCGGGCTGCGGGGTGTAACGCCAACCGAATCCGCCGTTGGTGAAGTCCGTTTCAAAGCCGCCGTCGGTCACCAGCGAATCGCTCGCCGCCCCAGCCGGCGTGCCGCTGGCCTTCAGGGCGTCCTGCCAGACGCGCCAAGCGTCATCGACACGATTCTGCTGAATCAGGAGATCGAGGAGCGGAAAGGACTGCGAAAGATCGATCGGATTCCCTCTGTTCTTGAGCGCCGCCCACACCACGAGAGAAGCGTCGGCCTCTCTCGCGGGCACGAGATAAGCGAGCGCCTGCCAGTCCGCGTCATCGGTGTTTGGAAGCACACTGTCCAACAGGAGATGAATGTCGGTGGAGCTGTGCCAGCAGCGCGAGATCGCCAGGTTCACCAGCGCCGGCTGAACGAGCAGCGCGCGATGGATCTCCGCAAAAGCTTCATCCACTCGGCCTTGGCTGAGCAGAAAATTCCCGTACCGCCAGGCTACCTCGCCGGAAATCGGGTGAGCGCGCTCGGCGGCCTGATACGTGGCTTCGGCTTGAGCCGTGTCTCCCGCCATGTCGTACGTGCCGGCCAGATCGATCAGGATGTACGGTGAGCGCGGATCGAGCGCGGCGGCGTGCCGGTAGTACGTAAGCGCCAGGTTCAAGTCCGTGTTCTCGAAATCGAGTTGGCGGTACCGGCCCAGCTTTTGCCAACGCTCCGCGTTCGTCGGCTCGAGGTTGGCTGCTCGCAGCCAGTCCGAGGCCTGCGGCGATTCACCCCAGTGCGCCGCCAGCGCGTGCTTGCCCCCCTCCCAGCAAAGAACCGCTGCCACCGCGAGGGTGGCGAGGGGGAGAAGCGAGCGCCACAGGGGATTGGAAAGAGACCAGGACATCGGGCGATACTCTGCCCTGATTGCGCCTGGTTGCGCAAGAAGCAAACTCCGTCGGTGTGTCCGTTACTCGCGTGGCGTAGCCGGGTACCAGAGCGCTGCAAAAAAACAAAGGGCGAGCCGCGCGAATGACTCGCGGGGCTCGCCCAGTTCCCAGCCGGAAAAAAAGGGACGGCTACGACCTCAGCTCCTCCCCTTGGGCGCTCTGTACTTCGTGTCGATGCCGGCGCCCATCGCCTGCAACGCATCCAGCGCCTGCTTGGCCAGCGCTCCCCATTGACCGTTCGGATCGAGATCCACGGCCTTTTCAAAAGCCTCGACCGTGCCCGGCGCGATAATGGGAATGACCTTATCTCCTTCCGTCTTGGAGCCCATGGTGTTCATCAGACAAGTACCGAGCAAGTACCAAGTCTGCGCGTTCTTCGGTTCGATAGCTACGGCCTTCTGGAAAGGAACAATGGCGTCCGCCATCTTGCCTGAGTTGTACAGCGAGATCCCCGCGTTCCGCCACGCCGATGCCGCATCGGGCGGATCCGCATCCACGGCCTTCTGGTACGCTGCCAGAGCATCGTCCATCTTTCCCACTTTGGCCAGGTCGTTCCCGAGATTGTCGTAGGCATTGGCCAGATCGTGATCCGGCCCGATCGGTGGCGGAAACGAGGCAATCGCTTGCTGGTAAGCCGCAATCGCCTGGTCGACATTGCCATCCAGCTCGTACGCTTGCGCGAGGTGGGAGAGAACGACGTGGCGGTTCGTATCCGTCTCACTCAAAACCGCGACCGCCGCTTGAAATGAATTAACAGCGGTGTCCGCAAATTGCTTCAGTTGCGCCTGCAGCGCGTCCTTCTGGTCCGCAGGGGCTTGCGCCAACTGTTTTTGGATGGCTAGCGCCTGGGTGTAGGCCGCCACGCCGGCATCGAAATTGAGTTTCATCCCCGCGAATTTCTTCGCATCGGCTTGTTGCTGTTTCTGCTGCTGGGAGATTACGACCTTAATGTCCTGGGTAAACTCCTGGCCGCCGCTGACTTTCACTCCTGTCTCGAAAACCACGGTTCCGCTTTGATCCTTAACGTCAATATCCCATGTTCCGCTGTCCATATCGGGCGTGGTGTAGCGTCCCTTGGCATCGGTGGTGACCGTGAAGACGTGATGATTAGTTTCATTTTTGAAGACTAGGGTCACATTGGCAAAAGGTTTTCCATCGGCGTCATACACCGTGCCCGTCAAGTGGTTGCCCCCCTGTGCCGCGGCGCTCGAGCCCAGCAACGTGGCCAAGGGCCCGATCGCCAGCACCAGCGCGATCGCCATCCATAGAATCTTGGTTCGCTTTCTGTGCATGAGACTTCCTCCTCACTCAGCCGCTGCCAGGCGGCGACTCCCGGTCGCCCAAATCTTGGTTTGATTATCGCGCAATTCTCACCTTATATGGAATTGGGTCGGCCGCTCCCGCTTCTTCAAACGCACGCAGCCTGAGCCGACAACTATCGCACACGCCACAAGCTGCGTCTTCACTTTGATAACAAGACCACGTCAATTCAAGGGGCGCACCGAGTTCGATCCCACGCCGCACGATTTCACTTTTCTTCATGCCGATGACCGGCGTCTCGATCCGGATCCGCGTCTCCGGCCGCGTACCCACCCGGGCCAACTCCTCGAACACGCGGTAGTACTCGGACCGGCAATCAGGATAACCGGAGCTGTCTTCCGCGACCGCTCCGATAAATATCGCGGAAGCTCCAATCACTTCCGCCCAACTTACCGCAACGGAAAGGAAGTGCGCGTTCCGGAAAGGCACGTACGTAATCGGAATGCCGGTGGACGAAACGGGAGAGCCGGGCTCGCCCTCGGGCACCGCCAGCCGCGCGTCCGTCAGCGCGGAGCCGCCGATCTGCGCAAAATGCGTCAGGTTCACGGCCAGGCGCTCCGTCACTCGGTAGAAATCCGAAATGGCGTCGAACGATTGCCGCTCGCGCGATTCGGTCCGCTGCCCGTAGCTCGCGTGCAGAAATGCGGGACGATACGATTCGCGCGCCATCGCCGCAACAACGCAGGAGTCCATGCCCCCGCTCACCAGAACCACCGCTTTGGGAAGAACGTTCACCTTCTGTCCCTGAATCGTTAGCTGCGAACTGCGGGCGCCGCGCGGGCGGCCATCAGACCCCGCGCGCCGACGCATCCCAAATAAATTTATGCAACTGCAATCCCAGCCGCACCGGCAAACCGTCCGCCAAAATCCACTCGGCGACCCGCCGCGCTTCGAGCCCAGGCCACGCGCCGGCGGGGTCGGCATGCACCGGCGAAAATAGAACTTGGCGCACGCGCTGGCTCAGGTCATGTTCGCGAGTAAAATCGCGGGCAAACTCGTAATCGCGGCGGCTCGCGAGAACGAACTTGATCTCATCCTTCTGGTCCAGTTCGTCGAGATTCTCCATCCGGAATGTGCCGGCCTCGCCAGAATCGGGGCACTTCACATCCACAATTTTCATCACGTCGCGAGGCAACGTGGCAAGCGGACGCTCGCCGCTAGTCTCCACCAGCACCGAATATCCATCGGCCAGCAGCCTTTCCATCAGCAGGCGCGCATCCGGCTGGAGCAGCGGCTCCCCGCCGGAAAGTTCGACCAGGAAGATCCGTTTGCCCACGCCAGCGGCGCCTTCGGCGGGCCAGGAAAGCTCCTCCACGCGGCCGAGCACCTCATCCACGGTCAAGCGCGTGCCGCCGTAAAAGGCGTAGGCCGTGTCGCACCAGACGCAGCGCAAATTGCAACCCGTCAACCGCACAAAAATGCAAGGCAGCCCGGCGTGGGTGCTCTCTCCCTGAATCGAGCGAAAAATTTCCGTGACCAACATGTTCAACTGCTCCGCGCCCGGCGCCTGCGGCGCGTGTATCGATGCACCAGGCCCACCGCAATCGCAAACCCTACGGCCGCCATCACCAGGGGAATCGGCCGGAAAGGCAATCCCGCGTGCCGGAAAACAAAAAAGTATCCGACTCCCACCAGCGCCGCCGGAATCAGAACAATCAGAAATGCGCGATTCATTTTTGCCGCTCCGGCCCGCAACTACGGCCAATACGTGGCCGACGTTGTGTCCGTTTCCCAAACGGTGATGCTCGCAATGCGCGCGCCCGCCGCGCCGCCGTGCAACTTTTTCGCGGCTTCATCGAAAAAATATTTCGCAATGTTCTCTGCCGAGGGATTGATCGCGTCAAACGGCGGCTGATCGTTCAGAAATTTGTGGTCCACGCCGACAATGACGTCTCTCAGCACTTGTTTCACGTGAGAAAAGTCGTAGAGCAGCCCGATGGAATCCAGCTTCGTCCCTTCGAGCAGGACGCGCACTTTGTAATTGTGGCCGTGCGGATTCTCGCACTTGCCCTTGTAACCGCGCAGGGCGTGGCCGGCCGAAAAAGTTTCCTCAACGCTGACTTGAAACATGTGCGTCCCTTCGGCTTGTCGTTCTCGGGCGCGTCAGAGCGGCTGCCGCATGAACCGTTCTACTTCCGCGATATCCCGGGTGGTGGCGTACTCGGGCAGTGATTCCAGGAAAATTCTACCATACTGCATTCGGTGGATGCGGTTATCGAGGATGGCGAGCACGCCGCGGTCGGTGCGCGAGCGAATCAGGCGGCCGAAACCCTGTTTCAGCATCAGCACGGCCTCCGGGACCTGGTATTCCGCGAAGGGATTGCGGCCGTCCTCCTGGAGCGCACGCACCCGCGCGGCGACGATGGGATCGGAGGGCACGGCAAACGGCAATCGGTCCACGATCACGCAGGAAAGCTGGTCGCCCGGCACATCCACGCCCTGCCAGAAACTTGCAGTGGCGAAAAGCACGGCGCCGGGAGTCATGCGGAAGCGCTCCAGTAGCGCAGAGCGCGGCGCCGAGCCTTGTACGAGCAGCGGAAATTTCACGCGCCCGCCCACGCGCGAGAAAATCTCGTTCATCTGGCTGTAGCTGGTGAAGAGGCAAAACGCGCGGCCCTCGGTAGCTTCGAGAATGCGCACGATCTCCTGCGTCGCGCGATCGAGGAACGCGGCATCGCGCACGTCCGGCAGCGAAGACGGCACATAGAACAAAGACTGGGTCCGGAAATCAAATTCAGACGACAGCACCTTTTCTTCCGCGCCAGCCGGGACGCCCAGCCGCTGCTTCAGAAAATCAAAATTTCCACCGACGGCGAGCGTGGCCGAGGTGAGAACGATGGTGTCGAAATTTTCAAACAAGTGCTCGCGCAGAATCTGGCTGACGTCAATCGGCGTGGCCGCGAGGAACACGCCCTTGTTGCGGCGCTCGTACCAATAGACGTAATTGCGCTCCGCCGACTCCAGAAGGAACGCGAGTTCGTCGCGCAGTTCGGCGGCGCGCCGCGCGACTTGCAGCAGCGGCTCGGGCTTCTCGCGCATGGCGGCGATTTCCGATTCGAGCGACTTCACAGCGGCGATCAGTTCGTCGTACGACTCGCGGCTCTGCTCAAGAAATCCGGCGCGCTGTGGCTGATCGAATGCGAATCGCCCTTCGCGGGCGGGGAACAATTCAAAAAAGCTGCGCGAGCGTTCGCGAACGCGCGCGATACGCCGCAAGCTGGCCGCACCCGCCCGCGCCAGACGCAACGCTTGCTCGGCATCTCGGGCGAGTTCCTCGAAGCGATAGTTCGAGATCTGCTTGCCGAAATAATCGCTGGCAACGTCTTCGATTTCGTGCGCTTCGTCGAAAATCACCGCCGCGTATTCGGGCAGGATGCTGCCGAAATCATCCTGGCGCAGTGCGAGATCGGCGAAGAAAAGATGGTGGTTGACGATGATCAGGTCCGCGTCTGCCGCCTGCTGGTGCATCTGTGTGATGAAGCAGCGATTGAACTCCGGGCACTTCCGGCCGGTGCACGCCTCGCGGCGCCCATCGAGCTTGCGCCACAGCTCCGCGTCATCGGGGAGGAACGTCAATTCGGCGCGATCGCCGGTCTGTGTCACTTTCTCCCACGCTTTGATTTGCGTGAACCAATCCACTTCATCGAACCCCTTGAGGATCGGCTGGCCGTCCAGCTCGTGGACTTTCTCCCGGCAGAGAAAATTGCCGCGCCCCTTCATCACCGCGACTTTCAATTCCGGCGCGAAATGCTTCATCAGGAAGGGCACGTCTTTGTTGAACAGTTGTTCTTGCAGGGATTTCGTGGCCGTGGAAACCACGACGCGGCGCCCGCTGCGGATTGCGGGAAGGAGATACGCCAGCGTCTTGCCCGTGCCGGTGCCGGCCTCGACGATGGCGTGGCGCTTGCCGCGAAATGCCTCGTCCACCAGCATCGCCATCTGCATTTGCGAGGGCCGGTGCTCGTAGCCCGGGCCCATGCATTTATCGAGCAAGCCGCCCGGGCCGAAGATCTCCTCGATCGTCGGGGGCGCAGGTTCAGCGCTGGGATTGGCAGGTGTCGCGGTCATAACTCGGGACAGCACAGAGCGATTGTTTCGCCGGAGTGAATACCTTAGCACAAGCACCGCGGTCGCGCGGCGACCCGACGCGGTGGGAGGGGCCTCAATTTGATTGTGGGTACTTGTGTGGCCACCGCTCACGGAATAGAATGAGCACATAATTTATGGATGTAGTAAGTAGACAGAGGATTACGCTTGCGAAGAGCAGGGATGACACATGCACGAGCAGCAAAGAGGAGAA
>CAWCYS010000015.1:0-53974 GCA_963799715.1 Terriglobia bacterium
CCATTTCGAGAAAGGCGGCTGAATCGCAAGAGAAAGCCGTCAAGCTGACGCCCGAAAGTGAGCGGAAACATCGCGAAAAGAGACTAGAGGATTATGGATCAGGCAGGATCGGAGGACCGTTGCGGGAACAGCATCGAAAAGGAGTCCAAAATATCTGACTTGTCACGCAAAATGATCGCGGGCCGGGTCACCCTAAACGCCCGGTGTCACAGCCGCGGGGTTCGGGAATTCTTGGCCACCGCGGGGCGCGGTTGCAGGTATTATACCGTTGCTTAGTGGGGGCGATTGGTGTCGGGCGATCAACATCCTGAGGTCGTTCACAGAAGCGGGAGGGCTGCTCGCCGCCCTCTTCCATCGCCATTGGATGGCCGCTATCATGCTAGAGGGAATCGAAACTGCGGCGCGGTGGGACCGCCGCGGACTTCGCGCGGCAATGAGCCAAGGTGTCCACACAACTTCAACAATTGAGCTTCTTCGCGGACGGCGAATCGGCCATTTCCGACCGCACCAGCGGCACGTTTCTCGACAACACCCGCCTGCCGGTACACCGCTGGTTTCGCTATCGCGCCGGGTTCTCCGCACAATGGGTAGAGTCGGCCGTGGCCGACTTCACGCGGTCGGCGGGAATCGCCCGCGTTCTCGATCCGTTCAGCGGTTCAGGCACGACGCTTATCGCCGCGCAGGACACGGGCGCGTAAAGCGGCGGCGTCGAGTCGCATCCGTTCGTCGCCCGGATCGCCAAGACGAAACTGGCCCGCCGGAGCAATCCCGAAGCGTACGGGGCGCCGGCCAAAAGGGTCCTGAAAAGCCGCGCGGCTGCGGAGCGGCTCGTGCGAGGGCTACGCGGCCGCTGATCGCCAAATGCTACCACGCGGACTCGCTCGCGGAACTCGACCGCCTGCGACGGGCCTACGAAGAACACAAGGAAGAAGTCGCCCGCCTCGGAACTGACTGTGGCTCACGCCTTTCGGTGCAAGGATGAGCGATGCCGAGGCTCCCCGAAGGGCATTTTCTACTCGAACGATTGACGCGGCGTAAAATCCCGCAATAATTGTCAGTGCTTGAGAATCTCTTGAATGGGTGAGCGCGGTGGTGCGCCATCTGGCCGGCCGCGATACCAAGCTCGATTTGCCGACGGATGTGCTGGCGACCGCGTTTCAGCGCCGAGTCTGGGAGGCATTGCGAAGAATTCCCTACGGAACCACGCGAACCTACGGTCAGATCGCCCGTTCGTTGGGTCTCGAACGCGGGATGCGCGCAGTGGCGCGAGCCTGCGCCACCAATCCCGTTTCGATTGTCGTGCCTTGCCATCGCGTGATACGCCAGGACGGCGGGCTGGGCGGCTACCGCTGGGGGCTGGACCGCAAGGAAGCGCTGCTGGAGCGGGAACGCGGCGGCAAGACTAGCAGGCGACCGGCGCAGGAACGCGAGTGACGGGGGGAAGCGGGGAGCACGCGCGCCGCCAGCCCGCGTGCGGAAAACCTCAGTCTTGCGGCTTGATCCGGGTCACACCTTTGGGCCAGTTGGGTTTGAAGCGTTCATCGGGGAGCCGCACGTTGCTTACCACCTTGGTGTAACGGATATTCAAGTAATCGCCAGAGCCGGCTTCGAGAAATTTCTGCTGAGCCGGAAGCCAGGTGGACTCGTCCAACCAGATTTGAATCTTGGAGACCTGCTTCTGCACCCGGTCATCCTTCGGGGTGAGCTCCAAGACGATCACTTTGCGATTGTCGAGCGATTCTTCGTCCTGAAGCGTGATGGCGTAGTTCTTCTTAAGTGTGGATCCCGGGGTGCCAAAACCAAGCAACAGAAATTGGTCCACCATGGCTTTGTTTTTGCCGAGATCGTACTCCTCGACGCGATTGATTTTTGGGTTGAACAAGTAGAGATTCGCACCGTCGCGCAGAATCGTGCGCGGGTCCGGCTGCGTGAATTCGATGCGCATCTTGTCATCGTGCCGGACAAAGATCTGCCCGTTCTCGGTCGAATGGTCGTCCACGACGACCGTCACTTTGGTGTATTCGATGTCCGCGCTCAAGCTACGAAAGTTCTTGGCCTCTGCGTCGAGTTGACGCAGGACGGCGTCCACTGTCCACGGGTTCTGCTGGCTGGCCTGGATAGAAAGCGCCGCCGGGGAAACCGCCGAAATCGCCAGGACGGCGAGCGTTAGCATTCGCTTTGGCCAAGCTCTCAGCAAAAATTTCTCTCCTGGACGCGTGGAAGCACGAGGGGGGCATCCTACCACACCGTATTAGATGTGCTGGAGAAAGAAGACGTTACACCGTGCGGAAAGGGAACCGTCCCTAAGGCTTAATCGTGACGTCGTAGAACGCCACCGTCCCGTTGTCACCGCGTATCGGCTCGATGCGAAGAATCTGGAAGCCGCCGTGCTTTAGCGAATCTAGATTCTTCCGCAGGGCGTCGTGCAGGTCGTGTTCGAGGGCGGGGGTGCGGATCGGGGACGCCAACAAACGCGCATCAACGCGAAACGTCTCTGTGGGATCCGACGGACCCGGGCCTTTCATCAGCACCAGGGAAGAAGGGGCAGGCGGCGGCCCAACGGTAGGCTGATCGTGGAACCAGGAGCGCGGCGAAAAGAGCACAAACACCACGATGGCGACGACCGCAATGTCGTAAGGCCAAGTCCCGCGCTCGTAGGACCAAAAGACCGTGCGAACGAAAATGCGCCAAAGCCCGCGCAAGATTTCACTCGGAGAGCGCGCCGTCCACGATGGCTCCGTCCCGCATGTGGATGACGCGATCGGCATACGCAGCAGCTTCCGGGTTGTGTGTGATCATGATGATCGTTTGTCCCAAATCTTTATTGAGCTGGCGAAGCATGGCCAAAACCGTCTCCGAATTCTTGCTGTCGAGATTTCCCGTGGGTTCATCGGCGAGAATTAGCTTCGGCTCGTTGATGATGGCGCGCGCGATGGCGACGCGTTGTTGCTCGCCGCCGGACAATTCGGAAGGCCGGTGACGCAGTCGTCCGCTCAAGCCTAGCATGTTAGTGACGACCTCGAAGCGATGGGGATCGAAACCGTTGCCGTGAATGTGCTGGGCGATCGCGATGTTTCCATAGGCGTCCAGCGTCGGAAGCAGGTTAAAGCGCTGAAAAACGAAACCAATCTTGTGACGGCGGAGTTTCGTGCGCTCCGCATCGCCCATAGTGACGAGATCGTTTCCGTCGATGAAGACTCGTCCCTTGGAGGCCTGCGCCAATCCCCCCATGATGTACAGCAGCGTCGACTTTCCGCACCCCGACGGCCCCATCACGGCCACGAATTCGCCGGGCAGGATATCGAAATTGAGTCCCCGGAGCGCGGCCACTTCAAGTTTGCCGCTGCGATAAATCTTCCAGAGGTTTTCGACTGAAAGTATCGGCTCCACGAATGGATTCCTTGCCGGACGCTCACCCTGGCAGGCGAAGCTATTCTAGCTGCGAACCATGATTCTGCCTAGCGCGCAGCCCCGAGCGGCGGCGCCGAGTCTCCTGCGCGCCCTGCGAAAAACGAGAGCCAGAATCACAAAGGGCCGGCGCCGCAGGGACGGGGTGACTTCCTACTGACTTCGTCACGCACCAATCCAAAACCGATCTGCGCTGTGCCGGCCCCCGTGCGATTCCGTTAACTATTGCCCCGGATTCTTGGGAGGAGTCTGCGGAGCCGGGCGCGGCGGCGTGGACGTGGACGGCGGCTTCACGGGGTACGCCTGATCGTACAACTGCACGATCTGGTTGGTGATGTCCACCTGGTCCGCGCCGTAAACGACCAGACTGCTCTGAGAAGTATCCAGCACGACGGCGAATCCGTTTTCGCGCGCATAGCGGTCCACGACATCGAGCATCTTGCGGCCGATCCGGTCCAAAATATCACCCTGGGCCGCCTGGAGTTCCTCGTTGATATCGTCCTGGCGCCGCTGAAGTTCGCGGCCCAGCAGGTCGCCTTGGCGTTGCAGTCTGGCCTTTTCTTCGTCGCTCAGCGTGCGGGCCCCGTTGTTGAGCCGATTCTGAATATCTTCGATCTGCTTCTGCATGTTTTGCATTTCGGTCTGCTTGGGAGCGAACTGCGATTGCAATTCCGCAGAAGCTTCTTTTCCCTCCGCAGTTCCGACAATCGCATTACGAATGTTGATCGTCGCGATCTTCGTGGGCGCTGCGGCGGGACTGCTACTTTGAGCCCACATCATGGCCGTCGGCACCAAAAGGGTCGCCGCGGCGGTCAGCAGGCATTTGCGCATACAATTTGCGTTCATCCTCACTCCTTATCGGCTAATTGTGGGCTATACAAATCTCGCATTATAGGTGCCTGATTTTACAGGCGTCAATCTAAATTGCAAACTCTCCGGCCGCAGTTCAGCGCCGTTGCGCCAGGGACCTTAGCGCGGCAGCGGAACGATCAGCAACCGGTTATTGTTCGTATCGGCCACGACGGCCAGATTCGCCAGCGGATGCGTATCCACGGAGAAAGTGGGAATCAGCACCTGCGAAGCCCTGGGGGAAATGAACTTCGGACCGTAGGTGTTTAGGTCAATGACTCCCCGGATCCTACGATCGAGAAAGTCCACTACCGTCATTGTGCCGCTCGTCGTGTTGGCCGTCACCAACGTGCTGCTCAAAGAATTGTAGGCGATCGCCGTCGGATTGATTCCAACCTTCACCGGCGTGGCCTGCTGCGTGAAGGCGCCAATCGCGTAAAATTGATTGCTCAGGCTTGAACTCACGAGAAATTCGTCCTCAGAAGGATCGTAGACGATGTCGGTCGGCCCTTCCATCCCGCCAATCGTCTCCGTGACCGAATTTGTCAGATCCACAATCGAAACGTCATTTCCTTCCGCGTTGGCCGACGCGATGAGATTATCGAGAGGGTCGAACGCCGCGGAAACAGGGAACTGGTCGACCCCATAACTCTGAGCAGTTCCCGGCGAGATCGCATTGAAAACATTAATCGTGTTGGCCTGACTGCAAGCCACGACCACCTCTTGCGTGTTCTGGTCGACGGCGACGCCGATGGGTCCCGCCGAAGTGGACTCCGTTTGCGTCACGGCGCCCGCCAACTCGTCAATGATGGATACGTTGCTGCTTCCCTCGTTCGCGACGGCGGCAAGGTGAACGTTGGACATGACGGCGACACCCACCGGGAAGGAACCCACGGCGACGGTTTGACCCGTGCCCGTCGAGAGATTCACGATTGCCACTGTATTGCAACCGCTCAGCGACGCCACCACCAAGTTATTTTGCGGATCAAACGCTACGCCGGCGGGCGCGGGCTGAGTACAGTTCGGCCCGGTGACGTCCACGCTCTCGATGACCGTGAAATCTTCCGCATTCGAGACGCTGGGGATGGAGGTTTGATCGAAGACGTCTACCGCGAGAATGTGCGGCGTTGAAATCATGGAAGCCGGGATCTTTGCCGTCATCTCACGGCCATTGGCGGAAACGGACAGCGTTTGCAGTGGGATTCCGTCCATCCGTGCGACCGAACTCGGTTTGAAACCCTGGCCCACGATCGTCAGGGTCTGATCGGTCGCGACAGCGGGCGCCGTCAGGCTGGCGCTTAGGGAATAAGAGTGCGGGTTGAGTTCGGTAATTTGCAGCGGCCGCACCGCGCCCAGCGAGAACACCGTCGCCGTGCCGTCCGTTTGATTGATGATGATCGCCTCGTTCGTCGCCGGATCAATGTCCACTGCTACCGGTTTCATTCCTGTTTGAAGCGCGCTGGGCGTCTGAATTTGCGATGGCACGGTCGGATCGATGAGTACTGCGGCATTTTGGACGGGGTTCACTAGCAGGGCCATGTTCGTCAGCGGGTTAACCGCGATGGATGAATTGCCCAACTCCTGGCTGCCGATCGACTTGGAGGTCTGGTCAATCAAACTGACGACGTACACGGCAGCGCTCGTGCTCTGCGGATCGGTCAACAGGGCCACCTGCGTTTCGGTGTTGATCGCAACGCCCGTTACCGTCTCCGGGAAACTCATGGTGGCGATCGGTGCTGAATAGTTGTCGTAACTTGTCGTGGTGGCGGTGGTGGTGGCGTTGGAGGCCGTACAGGCAAGCAAATTGGACCCATTGAGCTTGCAGGTCTCATCCGGTGGAAGCGTCGCGCCGGTCTGAACAATCGTATAGGAATTCGCGGAAATGATGGATGCGACAGTGAAAACACCGCCGTTGAGCGTCGGATCCGGGACGCCGGTGATCAGCACCGGCTGATTCACTTGCAATGCCGTCGGCGTGCTCGGCAAACCTGGATTCGTCGTCCCTCCGGCGGAGGTCGTGATCGTTACCGTGTCGGTTCCCGTGCCGGACGTTCGGGAAACCCCGGTAATGATGTCCTGCGTTTCCTGGCCCAAATCTGCAATCGTCAGGGTGCCCAGCCCCCCCGGAGTGATCACGGCCCAATTGCTGCGCGGCTCCACGGCAACCTGCGCATTCGGCCCGGTGCTGGCGGTCACGATACCCGTTATGGCGGGCAACGGCGCCGAGACACCCGGGCAGGCCGATTGCGTGAGACACAAAATCGCCGCCACGTTTGTGGATTGATAAACGATAATCCCCTCGCCCGTCGCGGAGTTGACACCAACTGATGACGGGTTAAGCGCGACGCCCTGATTGGTAATGGACGGAATGATGGCGCTGACTTTGTCCAGATTCAAATCGATGACCGAGACAGTGCCTGATGCGTTGTTGGCGACGAGTGCCTCGTTCAGGAGGTCATCCACCGCGACGCTCGTGGGTCCCGTCTTGAGACTAGCGGCGTCCGCCGCCCCACACGGCCCTGTATCCCCGACGGTTTCGGTGCAAATCGATGCAACGACTACCTTCGGCGGCGTTTGGGTCATGTCAATCAGCGTCACATCGTTGGAGGCTTGATTCGCCACGACTGCGATTCCCGTAGCCTGATTGATCGCGACGGCCGATGGCTGCGAGCCGACGGTGAGCGGGGCCGACGCCGCGATGGTGGATTGGGACGTGGCCGGAGGGCCATAGGCCGGTCGCACCGCCAAATTCGTGGAAGTGACCAACTGCGGCTGCGTCGTGCTTCGCAGCGTCACGGGATAAAGCCCCGGCGTTGAAAAATCCGAGCCGTTCAGGGCGCCGCCGATCGTCACGCTCAACTGCCTGGTGCTGCTCGTAATCGTGGCGCCTCGCGGCTGGTTATTGTAGAGAGTCGTGACCGTGGGATTCTCCGCTGTGCCGAAGTAGCCGCCATTGATATTGAAATTCAACGCCGAGGTGCCTCCTTGCGGAGTGCTGTCCGGCGTCGGACCGGCGATGGCGGGCCGCACCGGGGTGACCACGACCTGGCATTGCGAAATGGTCGGGCACGTCTGCGGCACGCCGCCCTGCCGCTCGACCGAAACCGACAATGTATACGTCGTGGCTGGCGCAATGGGCTGGCTCGAAAGCAGGTAATCGGGCAGCCGAACCCGCAGACTCGAGGCTTCAATGGAGCCGGTGGCACTGCTACCAAGATCAGCCACGGCGAGATTAGGAAAAGCAAAGCAACCCGTCGACGTGTTGCTGCTCCCCTCCGCGCAGGGCGTGGAGACCGGGACACCATTGATAAACACGGTTGTCGTGGAAATAAAATGTGTGCCGGACAAATAAATGTCCTGGAATAAACCACCCTGCGGCGCCGTGGTCGGGGTTACTGCACTCACCGTGGGATCTACTGCGCTTATCACCTCGACGCCGGCGGTCGCTGAAACATTCTTGTCCGCGACGGAAGTCGCCACCACGATGATGGAGGTTGTGGGAACCACGCCCGGGGCGGTGTAAAGACCGGTTGTCGGCAGAATCGAGCCAAGGTCATTGGGAGAAGGAGTGGTGCACGACGCGGCGGTGGTTCCGTTCGCGGCGGTGTAGGCCGAGCAAACTTCCCAAGTCACAGAACCGCATTGCGCTATCGTCAAATTGAGCGCGGCGCAACCGGAAACCGTCGTGCCCGTGACCAGGGCAGTGAAAGGGGAATTCTCGTTGGTTCCGAGCGTAATGCTGAGCGGGCTGATCGTAACCGAAAGTCCGGAAATAATTGTGACCGTGGCGCTTGCGGAGGCTCCCGAGTTCGCCTGCGAGGTGGCCGTCACGGTGACCGTAATCGAGCTGGGCACGATCGCCGGGGCGGTGTAGAGGCCGTTCGTGTTGATCGTCCCCGTCGCCGAACTTCCGCCGGCCGTGCCGTTCACCGACCAATTCACAGCGGTATTCGTGCTGCCCGTAACGGTGGCGGTGAACTGTACCGCGTTCGTAACAATTACCGTGGCAGTAGCCTGATTGAGAGTGACCGAGACGGCCGTAGGACTACTGCAACCCAGCGCGATCGCCGTGCACATCAGCGCGAGTGCAAACCAGAAATTCCGCGACTTCATTCCCACTCCTCCAGGTTCGAGCACTAGCCCCTCACCCCTGCGTTCCATTCGCCGCTGACAGCCGGCGATTGCATTGCGTCAAAACGTTCGGCTGACCGTCAGCCGCACCACATTTAGGGGATCATAAAACTCCGTCAACTGCCGATTCGCTCCCAACGACGTCAAAGCGCAGGTGTTGCAAATAAACTGGCTTTGAAAAACAGAGTTTGGCAGACTCGCATAAATATTGGCCAGCGGTCCCACGCTAAACAGGGTTTCCGGCGCGGTAATGGACACTGCTTCCCTGTGCCAGTTATACGACCAGTACAACCGGACGGGCGCGTTTACAATCGGCAGATTCGCCACGATCTCAATTCCCGAGGATGCTCGGAGCTTGAAATTTGTCCCCGACTCGATGCCAAGAGTCCTGCTCAAAGTCAGGGGCGATAAATTCTGGAGTTGCGTAAGACTAGTGTTCTGCAATTGCCCAATTGTCGCGGCGCCTTGGGTGAAGTTGCTTTGAATGTTTTGTATACCGGCGGTACTTAGCGCCAATTGGTTTGTGAGCAACGCCCCGGATGCCCCGAGATCCGTAAAAAGTGACAGCCCTAAATAGCGGCCGATGATGGGGATTCTATACTCAAAGTTCCCCAAAGCTTCCGTGTCCCCGCCCGGGAACGCAATTTGGTAGGCCAAATACGGGATCGGAGGAGAGGTCACCTGCAGCGGTGATCCTGTGGAGCTGAGGACCCGCGGATCGGTGTATGTAACCGTAGTGGTGGACAGCACAGGAATGAAAGCGACCGGCGAGACGGTGCGCACATCGAAGCCGCGGAGCGTATCTTCGCCGCCGAGGTAGAACCGGTCATACGGGGGCACTTCGAGTCCTCCATATCCGGTCGTGAACGACCCGAGAACGCGCATCGCGATCACGTTGCGCTTGTGGTAGTTGGGGCGGAAGTAGGAGGCGGTGACCGTGGTGCTGAACGCCTTCACGTTTCCACCCAGCGGACCTCCTTCGAAACTAGCCTGGAAACCGTAGCTCCTCCCATGCGTGGGGTTTTCGGGATTGTCCACGGTGTTATAGCTCAGCGACGGAGAGATGCGGCTGGAATGAATCCCTGCCAGCGCAGAGGGCCCGGCTAACTGCTGGAATTGCAGCGCGTCAAACAAGACCGTCGAGGCCGTGCTGAAGGATTGGATGCTGGTGTCCGTGAAGCCGTAAGTCAATCCGAGGCGAGTGAAAGAGAATCTCTTGATGGGGTAGCTGGCAAACACCGTGATCCCCGCGCTGTTCTGGTTGTAGTTTTGCGCGATGTTCGGACTCAATTCCACTTGTTGGCCGAGCAGCAGCGAGGTCTCGCGAGATTGATCGAAATTGAAGCGGCTATCGAAAATTGTGAAGCCGGTTTGGATTGGCCGATCCAGAAAATAAGGTTCGGTGAATCCGAATTGAAAATTTGTCTGAATGGTTCCGACCTGAGCCGTAAAGGTCAGTGTTTCACCGAGCCCCAGGAAATTATTCGTCTGGTAGGTCAGACCCAGAAAACTCCCCGAGATCCCGCTGACACCGCCCGTCAAGCTGATGGACTGTTTGCCCTTCTCCTTGACCTTCAGAGTGATGTCCACCGTGCTGTTCTTGACGTTTTGCTTCACCTCGGCGTTCTCCGGCTTGATCGGATCGAAATAGTTCAGCTGGTTCAACCGTAGAAGGCTGATCTCCCAGAGGCGGTTATTGTAAAGATCGCCTTCGTTGAGCAACAGCTCGCGCCGGATCACCTTGTCCCGGGTGGTGGTGTTGCCGGAAAACTCGATTCGGCGGACGGTAAACTGTTTGCCTTCGTCAAAATCGAGCGTCAAATCGATGGTCTTCGCCGCTTCATTGACGTCCGACTCCGGAATGGCGGTGAAATTGATGAACCCATATTGTCCGTAGAATTTGGTGTAATTCTCCACGGCCGTTCGCACCTTGCCGACGCTGAAGACATCTCCCTTGTGCAGGGGGAAAATGCTCTCGAGGAACGTCCGCTTAAATGACAGCCCTTTATCCGGGTCCGAACTGCGAACCACCAGCTTGCCCATTCGATACCGGTCGCCCTCCTCGATCTTAATGGTAATGTTGGTGGCCTTGCCGTGTTCTCTTCCTATCACCGGCAAGGGCAAAGGCCCCGGAATTCCGCCGCGATTGATCTCGACGGTTTGCACGATCGGATCCGGGATCACCACCTTATAGTAGCCGTTATCCTGGTAGAGGTCGCGGATCCCCACCTCGAGGTCCTCGTCGAGTTTGTCCTTGTCGTAGGTCCTCGACATCACCGGGATGAACGTAAAATAAAGCGGAATCCCGTATGGCCGCGACTTCTTCATGGCTCGGATAATTTTGTCCGTGGAAAATGCGTGGTTACCCGTAATGATAATCTTGCCGATTTTTACTTTGGGCCCCTCGTCCACAACAAAGACGAGTTTGACCGCGTTTGACGCGGCGATCTTTTCGTAGGTCGGCTTCACCGTCGCGAACTGATGGCCGTGGGCCGCGAGCAGTTCTTCAATTACGACTTGGGCCTTCTTGATTTTCGTGGGATCAAATTGCGCCTCCACCGAAAGCCCGACCTTCTGATCCTTGAAGGCATCCAGGACATCGGATTCGTTGACCGACTTCAGACCTTTATATTCGATCCGCCGGATGATCGGCCGCTCGGATAGATAGAATACAATGATCTTGCCGTTGGGGTGATCGGGGCTGTCCTGCACTTCCAGGCGAATGTCTTCGAAATAGTTGGTATTCCATAACGCTCGAAAGTCGCGCTCGAGGCCTTCCGGCTTGTAGGGGTCGCCCTCGCGCGTGAAGATCCTCGCGCGGAGCGTTTCGCTGCGAATTCGACGGTTACCCTCGAAGTCGATGCGTTCCACGTAATACGGATTTGGTGTACCTTGCGCATCTTGAAGGGACGCGGAACGCGCTGTGGCGCTTCCGATTCCCACCAGATACACCAGGACTGCCCAGGCCAGAATCCGAAGGCACAAATGTTTGCTTGCGGCCGCGCGACTCCTCACGGCCGCGTCCCCCCAAAGCAAGATGGTCCGCTCCCTGCCGGCCCCCGGAGGCCCGGCCTGTGCGCGTTGGATTCGTTAGTGGGTAACCGGGGTTGCTTCCACCACGGGACGGAAACCGAGACTTTCGCCCGAGACAAAAACTTCCAATGTCGCCGGGCGTTGCAGGCCCCCCTGAATCAAGGTTTCCGACAACGGGTCTTCGACGTACTTTTGCAGCGCCCTGCGCAGCGGACGCGCGCCGTAGTTGCGATCCCCGCAAGTCTTCTCGAGGATCCATTGGCGCGCTTCCGGCGTCAGGACAATTTGCACTTGGCGATGAATCAGTGTGTCGTTGATCTGGCCCGCCAGCAAATCAATGATGCGCAACAAATCTTCATCGGCCAGCGGGTTGAACAGAATGATTTCATCGAGGCGGTTCAAAAACTCCGGATTAAAAACCCGCTTGACCTCGCCGAGGACCATGTCCTCCATCGTCTTGGCGCCGGCTTCGTCGGCCCCGGATTGAAAGCCCAGCGTTTGGCGTTTCTGCAGGTGGCGGGCGCCGAGGTTCGACGTCATGATCAAGATGGTGTTGCGGAAATCGACCGTGTTCCCAAGGCCGTCGGTCAACTGGCCGTCTTCAAACACCTGCAGCAGGATGTTGTACACGTCGGGATGCGCCTTCTCGATTTCATCGAGCAGGATCACGGAGTACGGCGTGCGCCGCACGCGCTCGGTCAATTGTCCGCCCTCTTCGTAGCCCACATAGCCCGGAGGCGCGCCGATCAGTTTCGACACGGAATGCTTTTCCATGTATTCCGACATGTCGAACCGGATCAGCGATTTCTCGCTGCCGAACAGGAATTCCGACAGCCGCCGCGCCACTTCCGTCTTGCCGACGCCGGTCGGCCCCAGGAACAGGAAGCAGCCGACGGGACGCCCGGGCGCCTTCAAACCGGCGCGGCTCCGGCGAATCGCGCGTGCCAGCGCGGTGATGGCTTTAGCCTGGCTGATGATCCGCTTGTGCAACTCCGGTTCGATGCGCAGCAGTTTTTGTTGTTCGTCTTCCTTGATCGAGGTGACGGCGATTCCGGTCCAGCGCGCAACGACTTCTTCAATGTCTTCGCGCGTCACCACGCCGGTCGTGGAATCGTCGAGCTTCAGTTTTTCGCGAACCTGGCGCAGATTCTCTTTCTCCTTGCGCTCTTCTTCGGAGTAGAAACGTGCCTTTTCGAACTCGTGGTTCGCGATCGCCGTTTCCATCCGGTGCGTAATGAACTTCACACGCTTCTGCACTTCGGCAACTTCATCGGGCAAGGTCGCCTGGCGCAGCTTCACGCGCGCGCCGGCTTCATCGATCAGGTCCACTGCCTTATCCGGCAGGAAGCGGTCCGGAATGTACCGGCTCGAAAGATAGACGGCATACTGGATGGCCTCGTCCGTGTAAGCCACCGCGTGGAATTTCTCATAGCGCTCCCGCACACCTTGGAGGACACGAATTGCTTCCTCCTCGTTGGGGGCCGCGACTTTAACGGATTGGAAGCGCCGCTCGAGCGAGCGGTCTTTCTCCACGGATTTGCGGTACTCGCCCGGCGTGGTCGCGCCGATGCATTGAATTTCGCCGCGCGAAAGCGCGGGCTTCAGAATATTCGCGGCGTCCAGCGAACCCTCGGCCGAACCGGCGCCGACCAATGTGTGCAGCTCGTCGATGAACAGGATGGAGTTTTGATTCTCCATCAATTCCTTCATGATCGTCTTCAACCGCTCTTCAAACTGGCCGCGATATTTCGTGCCGGCCACGATGAGCGAAAGATCCAATGAAAGAATTCGCTTGTCGGCCAGGAATGGCGGCACGTCGCCGTCGGAGATGCGTTGGGCCAGGCCTTCGACAATGGCCGTCTTTCCAACGCCCGGCTCTCCGATCAGAACCGGATTGTTCTTGGTGCGGCGGCAAAGAATTTGGATGACGCGCTCCACTTCCCGCTCGCGGCCCACCAGCGGGTCCAACTGCCCTTCGAGCGCGGCTTGCGTGAGATCGCGGCTGAATTCGGCCAACAGGGATGTTTCCTTGGGGCGGTTCACCGGAACCTTTTCGCCGGCCGATCGCGCCAATTCTTCCCGCAGCGCCGAAAGCCTCAGTCCGCGCTCCTGCAAAATCTCCGCGCCGAAGCACTTCTCTTCCCGCAGGATTCCGAGGAGCAGATGTTCGGTGCCGACGTGCTTGTGCCCGAGCCGCTCGGCCTCTTCGGTTGCATAGTTCAGGATGCGCTTGGATTCCTGGCTCAGCGGGACTTCCACAGACGTGGAGATACGCTCGCGGATGGTGATCCGCGATTCGATCTCCTTCCGGATGGACTCAATCGAGCCGTGCGTGCGCAAAAACCGATTGGCCAGCGCCTTGTCTTCGCGCATCAGGCCGAGCAACAGATGCTCGGTCTCGATGTACGGGCTGCCGTACTGGCTCGCCTCGTACCGCGCGAAGAAGATCACTCGTCTTGCTTTTTCTGTGTAGCGTTCGAACACGGTTCGCTCGTTTCTCCCCTCAGCCAACTTTCCCAGGGTCGTTAGCGGTTTCAGAAACCGGGCGCAGCACTCCGTGCTCCAACCCGAGCACGCGATCCGCGCGCCGGGCCAGCGTTAAATTGTGCGTTGCCAGGATGGAGGTAAGACGATGCATCCGGTGCAATCGCTGCATCAATTCAAAAACCCCGGTGGCATTCCGCTCGTCCAAGTTCCCGGTCGGCTCATCTGCGAGTAAGACGGCCGGGCCGTGCGCGAGCGCTCGGGCGATTGCCACTCGTTGCTGCTCGCCGCCGGAAAGCTCCCCGGCGCGCTGATTCGCCCGCTCCGCCAGTCCGACTTCTTCGAGCCACTGCCGGGCTGTGGTGATGGCATCCCCATAAGCCCGCCCCCTTATCAACAGTGGCATAGCGACGTTTTCCGCGGCCGAGAAATCAGCCAACAGGTGATGCCGCTGCCAGACGAAGCCGACTGCGTTGTTGCGATACTCCGCCAGCTCTGCTTCGCGAAACGATTCGAGTGCTTTCGATTCGAAGTATACTGTACCGCTTGTTGGCGTGTCTAGCGCGGCCAGCAGATGCAAGAAAGTGCTTTTCCCCGCTCCTGACGGGCCGAGAATCGCCACCATCTCCCCTGTGGCGATCGAAAAATCTACGCCGTCGAGCACCGCGACCACCTGGTTGTCCAGCCCGTAATACTTTTTCAAACCGCGGGTTTCGAGCACGCAGCCGTTCCGGGCAGCGGGCGCTTCCGTTGCTTCGCGACGCAATTCCCTGTGCGCTTGCGCCGCGCCCTTCGCCGCTGTTGTGAACGTCTGCGTCATTCGTGTTCCGGCTCGGGAGCTACTCCGCCCGATTCCACGCTCCGTGTCTAGTTACATTTGATGCACACCAGCGCCGCGCTGTTGGAGTCTGGAAATTGCCAAAACTTGGCGTTTCCGGACAGCGGGCATAACGTTTTCTCTTTAATGCCCACTCATTTGCCAAGCACCGGAAGGCCCAGTATGAAACGGCCCATCCCAGGCAGATAATCCATTGATTCGAAAGCAATTGCAGCATAGCCAGGATACCCCATTTAGCCGGAGTCTCCCCATTTTCAGAAGTCTCCCGCCCGCACAGATACAGTTGCAAGCTACGCGCCAAACATGGCCCTTTCGCCTTTCATTCGTACCGAAAAATTTCGACCGGAAGTAGTCGTGCCGCAGCACGCGCCGGGATGGCCGTAGAGGCCAGACTGATCAGGAGCGCCGCTCCTCCAATCCAGATCGCGTCAAATGCGTTCGGTTGGAACGGAACGTAGGGAATCGAATACACTTGCGGGTCGAGCGGAATCAACCGGTAGGTTCCGGCCGCCCATGCGGTGAGGTACCCCGCCGCGAGACCCACGAGGGTGCCGATCGTTCCGATCGCGAGTCCCTGCAAAACAAAAATGTCGCGCACTTGATTGCGGCGTGCGCCCATGGCCATCAAGACTGCAATGTCGCGGGCGCGGTCGCTCACCGTCATCGCCAGCACGACAAGAATATTCAGGCCCGCGACGAACGTAATCAGTCCGATGAACAGCGCGGTAACCAACTTTTCCAAATGCAGCGCACGGAACAACGCACGATTCTCGTCCTGCCATGTATTAGTCGAGAATCCGGGGCCGGCCTCCGACTGGATTTCAGAGGCCACTTCACCGGCGCGGTCCACATCGTTGAGGCGAAACTCCAGTACGCTCACAACGTCGCCAACGCCAGCCAGGCCTTGTGCCGCGCCCAAGGTCAGAAAGCACCAATTCGCGTCGTAATCGTAGAACCCCGAATCGAAAATCCCCGAGACCCGAAATCTACGGGAACGGGGCATCAGGCCGAATGGCGTTAGCCGCCCCTCGGGACTCGTCAGCGTCACGTAATCGCCCACTTTGATGTTCAGGTCTTCCGACAAGGTCCGGCCGATTAGCACCGAATCAAATCCATCCGCATCGGGGGTGAAATCGGCGGTCCCGGTCACCACGCGTTGGAGCGCCTCGTCCGACGACCTCTCGATCGCGGGATCCACACCCTTGACTACCACTCCGCGCGCGCGCGAGCCCGACGAAAGCAGAACCGTAAGATAGATGGCCGGCGCCACGGAGCGCACGTCGGGAGTGCGTCCCAGCTTTTGCGCTAAAGCCTGGTAGTCGGGGATCCCTTCGGCGCCCGGCCGCGATAGATTCACGTGAGCCGTAACGCCAAGCAAGCGGTCCTGGAGCGTATGACGGAAACCCGTATTCATCGACAGCGCGATAACCAGCGTGCCGACGCCCGCCGCCACACCGAGCGTCGCGAGCCAGCTCACCAACCGCAATACCGCCGGCCGGTGCGGCGAACGAAGGTGGCGGCGCGCAACCAGCCATTCAAATCTCATTTGGGCGCGCCGGGGTTCGCGGCGTCCGCTGCTTCGGCGGCGGGTTCGCGCCGAGCCTCCGGGCGAAGCAATGGGAAGAGGATGACGTCTCGGATGGAGTGTGAATTGGTGAGCAGCATCGTGAGCCGGTCAATGCCGATGCCTTCGCCCGCTGTCGGCGGCATGCCGTGCGCCAGCGCGCGCACGTAATCGAGGTCCACTTCTTTGGGCGCTTCCTCGCCGCCTAGCTGGACCTGCTGCAAGAAGCGCTTCTCCTGCTCGATCGGATCGTTCAATTCGGAAAAGGCGTTGCCGAACTCCATTCCGGCGATGAAAATCTCAAATCGCTCAACCGTCGCGGGATCGTCCGGTTTGCATTTCGAGAGCGGGGAGATGTCGGTCGGGAAGTCGTAGAGAATCGTCGGCTGAATCAATTGATGCTCGGCGATGGTCTCAAAAAGCGATCCCGTAATCTCTCCATCGCTCAGTTTTTCGATTCCCAGGATCGCCCCGGAGCCCTTTCCCGCGGCCCAGGCATTGTAGCGTTGCGCGGCTTCGCGCGGCCCCCCCGGTCGCGCCAACTCCTCAACGCTGGATTGCGGAGCCGCTTCCTTCGGCCAGAATTTCACAATGGCTTCGCGCATCGTCAGCCGCTGCCAACGGCCCAGGTCCAGTTCCTGCTCGCCATAACGGATCACGGTGCTGCCGCACACCTTGCGGGCCAGCGTGGCGATCAACTCTTCGGTCAGCGCCATCAAATCGCGATAGTCGCTGTAGGCTTGATAAAACTCGAGCATGGTGAACTCGGGGTTATGTTGCGTCGAGATGCCTTCATTGCGAAAATTGCGATTGATCTCGTAGACCCGGTCCAGGCCGCCGACAATCAGCCGTTTCAAATAGAGTTCCGGCGCGATGCGGAGATACAGATTCAAGTCGAGCGTGTTGTGGTGCGTGACGAACGGCCGCGCCGTCGCGCCTCCGGCAATCGGCTGCATCATCGGAGTTTCGACTTCGATGTAGCCGCGCGCATCGAAAAAGCTTCGCAACTCCCGCACGATTTCCGCGCGGCGCAGAAAAACGTTCCGGGCCTCTTCGTTGACGATCAGATCGAGGTAGCGTTGGCGGTAGCGCAACTCGACGTCGGCCAGTCCATGCCATTTGTCCGGCAAGGGCAGCAGGGCCTTGGCCAGTAGCGTAAGACTCTCCACCCAGACGGTGAGTTCTCCGGTCTTCGTTCGGAAGACGTGGCCCGCGACCCCGATCGAATCGCCCAAATCCAACAGCTGAAACAAGTGGAACGCCTGAGGACCGACCGCGTCCAACTTCACGTACACCTGCATCCGGGCGCCCGCGCCGGCAATGTGCGCGAAGCCGGCCTTTCCCATCAGCCGAAGCGTCATGATTCGCCCGGCTACGCGAACTGCCGGCTTTTGCGCCTCCAACTCCTCGGCGGTGCTGCCGGCGTATCGGGAGACGATGTCCGCAACGGTCGCGGTCGGGTCAAACCGGTGCGGATAAGGCTCAAAACCAAGGGTCTGGATTTCGGCGAGCTTTTTCTGACGCTGCAGGTACTGATCGAGTGGCTCGAAGGGCAAAGACGCGATCCTTTCACAGGACCTGCCTGCCGCCTGCCTGCCGGTAGGCAGAGAAGGCAGGTTCGTGCGGGAGTATAGCTACCGGCCCTCCTGCGTGCAACCCCACCCTTGACGTTCTGGCGTTGTGTTATCATACGCACCCTCGGGGGGTGGGGCGTGGCCGATTCCGGTGAGAGCGGGCGGAGCAACAGGACCCACACGGTCAAAGACGATTGGCTTGCCAGCCTTCCCAGTGAGCCAAGCCGCCTTTACGGAGCTGCGCTGGGTGAGCTTGAGGATTCTTACCTCATCCAAAGTGTCACCCTGAATCAAGCTTTCGTTTTGTGCGCGGAAAAGCGTTACGAAACCGCTCGCCAGTGCGCTCTCACTTTTGCCCAGTTGTTTGATCGCCTCGCGGAACGCTTGCAAGGCGCGCTCCTCGCAATGGAAGAGCACGGACGCCACTTCGGAACACTTCCCAACGTTCACCCCTTGGACCCTGCCAACTTCCGGGGCGCGGCGGTCCAACAAGTCGCGCGGCTCGACAATCTATTGGGCAGGAATCTATTCAAAGCTCGCTCCCGTTTTTTTCACAAGCTTTCAGCGTTGGGCGACGCCCTCACCGAAGTCCGGCGGCAATCCCTCGAAATCGCCGGCGAACTTGCCGGCAGCGACGAAAAACCAATCGAGGAGACCTGTCGCTTGCTGGAAGTCCTGGACTACGATCTGAATACTTGCATGCAGGAGACTGTGGTCGTCCTGAAATCTTTTTTTTGCGCCCTCCCCGGTAAGGAATTGGCGCTGTTTCGGGAAAAACTCGTGAAGCGGATCCCCTCCCTCACGGCCCTTCGCTGCTAGGCGCCGCTTGGCGATCTGACCTGGCCCTTTCCAAACCCTTCCGCAATCTGCATCGTGCCACGCGCCTGCGCCTCTGCCGGCATCCAAGACGCGACGCACCTAGACGTGCATGACGTTTCCGAAGACAATAGGCGGGCCTCAATCTGAGCGACCGGCTTTGTCCGTACTCCTGGAAAACAGGGGGTGTCAACAACGTGGCCGCCCGGCGCCCAGGCAGAGGGAAAGTACAACTCAAGGAGCCAGGGACGCATCCCAAAAGTAGGGTAGCGTCCTGACGTTAGAGTGTCCCGCACGAGGCGAAATGAAACCGGCGAGATGTCGGAGTCGGATGCCATACGGCAAGCCCAACTGGGCGACCCCACGGCGTTCGAGCGCATCTACCAATTGCATAGCCGCCGGGTTTACGCCTTGTGCTTGCGCATGGTAGGAAACACGGCCGAAGCCGAGGATCTTGCTCAAGAAGCGTTCTTGCAGTTGTTCCGGAAGATCGGGACGTTCCGGGGTGAGTCGGCGTTCAGCACCTGGTTGCACCGTTTGGCGGTCAACGTCGTGCTGATGAAACTGCGCAAGAAGACACTGCCCGAAACCTCGTTGGACGAACAAATCGAATCCGACGAGGAGTCCAGCGGGCCGAAGAAGGATATCGGCGGACCCGACCTGCTGTTGACCGGTTCGGTAGACCGGGTGAATTTGCAGCGCGCGATCGAGCAGTTGCCGCCGGGCTATAAATCGGTCTTCGTGCTGCACGATATTCAAGGGTATGAGCACAACGAGATCGCGCAGATCATGACCTGTTCGATAGGAAACTCGAAGTCGCAGTTGCACAAGGCGCGGATGAGATTGCGCGAGTTGCTCCAGGAAACGCTTCGCGACGAAGCGCGCCAGCAGCGGCAGGCCGCGAAGGGTGAAACCGCAGGCACGGATTGAAAATTTTCCGGCGGCCCGCGCCCCGGGTGAATTTAGAATCGGATTAGGATAGCTGGAGTTCGACGCAAGTCTAAGTTGTCTAGGATGGCGAAGATGCAGTGCCACGAATTGGAACATGTCCTGACACAGGAACCGGATGGCCCGGCATCCCCGGCCGTAACGGAGCACCTCAAGCATTGTCCAGAGTGCCGCTCCCTTGCCGCTGACTTGGAAGCGATTCGCCTCGGCTCTCTCGAACTTCCCGCGGAAGAAGAACCACCTGCGCGCGTCTGGGCACGCGTCCGTCTGCAACTCGAGGCCGAAGGGCTGATTCGCGAGCCGCAATTGGAACCAGCGCGGCGGCGCGTCGCGGTGTGGAGTTTCTTCCAGCGCCCTGCGTTTGCAGGATCAATCTTGGGACTTCTCCTTCTGGCGGCCGGGTGGGCGGGGATGCGAACCGGTGGTTCAGTCACCGGCATCTCGGCGCAGCAGCAGCCCGCCGTTCAGCCCGCGCAGCCGGAAGAAAACGTGGAAGAGGCCTCGCTCAACGCGTCCGAGATCAATATCGAATCTTTGCAGCAAATCGATCCCAGCGTGCAGGCCGTCTTCAAGCGCGATCTTGCGGTAGTTGACAATGCGATTTCCATGTGTGAAAAAAGTGTCCGCGAGCAACCGGAAAACGACTTGGCCCGCGAGTATCTTAATGATGCGTATCAGCAGAAAGCTCAGCTTCTGGCCGTCGCGATGGATCGGGGCACATTAGGGGGGCGGTGAGCGTCATGAATGTAACTTCTCGCATTACCGGGGTGGCGGTGGCCACGATGGGAGCTTTGCTCCTGATGGCGGCTTCCGCGCAAGCACGTCATTTTGAGAAGCATTTTCCCGTGTCGGGCAGGCCGGTGATTACCGTGCGCAATCCGAGCGGCAATATCCAGGTGAAGGCTTGGAATAAACCCGAAGTGATGATTTCCATCGACTACGCCAGCGGCAAGCTTCAGGTGGCCGCCGAGCAGGCCGGCGATCGCATCGAAGCCGAAACGCAGGTCACGGGCGATAATCCTTCCGCGGACGAATTGAAAGCCGATTACGTCGTTTCCGTTCCCGAGGAAAGTGAACTTCAGGTCCGCACCGATTCGGGCGACGTGACCGTGGACAGCGTGCACGGCAACATGACCTTCGACACCGTCGGCGCCAATCTCCAGCTTTCCGACGTCGAAGGCTACGTCGTCATCAAGAGCATCGACGGGTCTCTCGTTTGCACGCGCTGCGCGGGCACGCTCGACGCCACTTCCATCAGCGGCAATTTCCAATTGATTCAGCCCGCGATGGACAGCGTCCGGGTGCAAACCTCGTCTGGGAATATTCTCTTCGACGGCAATTTCCTCCGCCGCGGGATTTACATTTTGAAGAACTACAGCGGCACAATCGAAGTGCGCTTCTCGCCGAACGATTCGTTTGATGTCACCGCGAATTCGCTGTACGGCAAGGTGTTTAATGAAGCGCCGGTGAAACCGGATCTGCACGGCAATACGCGGCCGCCGAGATACTCCAACGCCCTGTTCGGTTCCGTCAACGAGGGCAACGCCAAAGTCGAGCTCTCATCCTTTAGTGGTACAATTAAGATCCTAAAGCGTGATTGAGCGCTCCGGATCGCTTGTACGAATCTCACAATCCTGTGCCCATGCCGTCCGGCTCTGAACCCCGGCGCAAACTCGCCTGTCTGGTCGGCTTCATGGGCTCCGGCAAGACTACGGTTGGCCGGCTCCTCGCCGCGCAGCTCGCCTGGCACTTCCTCGACCTCGATCAGCAAATTGAAGAGTACGCGGGCCTGCCGGTCTCGGATATTTTTTCGCGCCGCGGCGAACCAGCCTTTCGCGATCTGGAACACGAATGCCTGCTCCGCGCGCTGGGTTGGGCGACGGAACGAAATCTTCCGCTGGTGCTGGCTCTCGGCGGCGGAACGTTCGTGCAACCGCGCAACGTCGCGGCCCTGCGCGAAGCCGGCGGCACCATGCTCTGGCTCGATTGCCCCGTGGACCAACTCCTGCAACGCTGCGTCATGATGGCCGATCGCCCGCTCTTTCGCGACGAAGCCAGCTTCCGCAAACTTTACGAAGACCGCCTCCCCTTCTACCAGCAAGCGGACCATCGCATCGAGTCCGGCCCGGATTCGCGCGAAGCCGTCGAGCGCATCTTGAAACTGCGCATCTTCGATCGCGCAGGTTCGCCGGAATCGAATCCGATGACCGGGAGCGTGATCGCATGAACCGCCGCCGCGCGATTTCTGCGGTGCTTGTCGTCTTCGCGGCTCTCTTTTTCACGCAGGCTGGAGTCCGCGCCGATCAATCGCAGCCAAGAAAGAACGGCTCGGTATTCTCCAACGATAAAGGGCGCTTCCGCATAACGCTCGCCGGCACGGAGGTGGGCAGCGAAGACTTTGAAATCAAGCCCGACGGCGACGCTTGGGTCGCTCGCGGTTCGACAGACTTAAAGGTTCCCAACGCGGGCGAGATGAAAGTTAACGGCGAATTGCATCTGGCGTCGGACGGCGCGCTTCTCAAATACCAGTGGTCGTCGCAAGCCCCAAAGGCCGCAAACGGCTCCGTAAGTTTTGTAAGCGGCACGGCCAAGTGCTCGCTCACCGTCGGCACGGCCGACCCGTTCCTGAGGGATTTTCAATTCGGCGATCCGCACGTCGTCGTGCTGGACAACAATCTCTACTATCAATACGCGGTGCTGGCGCGCGTCTACGATTGGGCCGCCGCCGGCAAACAAGATTTCCACGTGGTCATCCCGCAAGACATGACCCCCGGCACGGTCAGCGTGCAGTCGCAAGCCACCAATGGCCCGCTCACTGAACTCATCGTCACCACTCCCGACATCGAAATCCATCTCTTCTGCGACTCGAACCACCGCCTGATGCGGCTTGAAGTCCCTTCGTCGAAAGTAGTCGTCGAGCGCGAGTAGCGCGCCCCGGCCCGTGTGGAGTGCGGCGGCTCGACGCCGCTTTGACTTCTCTCTGCTCGCCCCCCGACCTTGGATTTTACGGTACGATTCGGCTTGCATGCTTCTACAGGAAATCATCTTGCAGACTAGGCAGGCCGTTCAGGCCGCCGTGATCTCCAATTGGGACCTCGTAGAAAAGCATCCACCAGTTGAACGCTTTCAACTCGACCGAGACGTCGAAATCGTCGAGATTGACAGCGAGCTGGCCGTTCATATTATGGACAGTTGTGATCCTCGGACCTTTGGAATGCCAAAGCCTGCTAGACAGTCCCCACAGCTTTACAGCTTTGTCCGGAGCACGACTGACTACGAATACCTGTGGGACTGGAAGCCAGACAGACGCCTGGAAACTTGCGTTGCACTCTCCCGGCTGGTGTACCCGACATCATTTCCCCTCCAATATCACGTCAAGATTTCCTTGGACGAGAAAGGTAATCTCAATGAGCTTATACCTCTCGGTGGCTCATATAGAGGCGCCTGGGTGGCGGAACGCGATCGGGACTGGCTAACTCAGGACGACTGCATTGAACTTCAGAGATTGGTAATGAGGCTCCCTCTTACGCTTCCCGAAAGGCTCAACCGCGCCCTCTGGTACTACGAATACGCCGCTCGAACCTATTTTGCGGATGTCCGTTGGGCCATGCTGGCCACTTCGCTTGAAGCACTGATACATACCGACAGAGGAAAATCTACCTCGCAGTTCGTCACACGAACATCGAATCTGGGGCTTGCCGTAGGGCTAGCAAAATTCACCCAGCAAGAAGCCTCTCGATTTTATGATCGACGCTCGTCTCTTGCTCACGGGCGAGGCTTAGGAAAGTTGAGTCCAGAGGATATGGCCCTTTACATCTTGGCGGAGGACTTACTGCGCACAGTCTTGAAACGCGCCATAGTCAATGACCAATTTGCGGCCACGTTCGCTGATGAGACTAGCGTCAAAAAGAACTGGGCAACGTAAGATCATCCCCTTGGGCGCACCTCGCCTCTTTGCGTTGCACCATACTGCGACAGTGGTATCCTCCCCTCAATTGTGGCCATCAACCGCCGAGAGCGAACGGACATCCGAGTCACACGCCCAATCCCAGAAGAGAGGCGCCCCTTGAAACGCATCTTCATTCCCACCAAAACCGGCAGCGACTGGCAGTCACTACTGGCCAAACCTGAACTGCACTGGAAGAAAGGGGCATCGGCCATGACGGCTGCCGCGGCTTAGGAGGATGCTGGGAACGACCTCCCCAAGGAGATTGCCACAGCGCTTGCCTCATCGAATGACGAAGCGCTGCAGGGGCTCAGTCTTCTTGCCGCGATTCCGGAATGGGAGGTGCGCCTTGAAGGCGGTGAAACTGCGTCGCACACCGATGTCATGGCCCTCGCACGCAACGACAAGGGCCTGTGTGCCATCGCGGTTGAAGCAAAAGTGAACGAGGACTTCGGTCCGCTGCTGAGGGACAAGCGGGCGGAAGCATCGGAAGGTCAACGCAAACGGCTTGAACAGCTGCACTCTCTGCTCCACGTCTCGCATTTCGATGATCTTATCCGCTACCAGCTTCTCCATCGGGCCGCTTCGGCCCTGCTAACGGCTCGCGATTTCCATGCTCAAGCGGCCGTGATGCTCGTTCACTCTTTCGGCGACAGAGCGGATCTGCGAGCTGATTTCGAAGCCTTCTGCGGTGCGCTCGGCGCAAAACAACTGTCATCCGAAGTGAATGTCGCTCCTACGTTCAGCAGTCCGCGCTTGTACGTTGTCTGGTGCAGCGGGAATCGTAAGTACCTCGACGTTGAGCTGCCCAGCGCCTTCTAAGGAAAGCTTCATTACCGGCGGGTGGATCGGGCTTTGAGCGCTTTTGAAATTGCGGGTGCCCGTCCCTTCGAATACGCAGCATCGGATCTTCCTGAATCGATGTTGGTTAGCGCCCACCCATGGCATCCTATTCGAATAGTTAACATACAAATAACTATTTACAATTGCCAACTCCTATGCTAGCGTAGAGCGTGGACTCGCAACAGATCTTCGCGCCCCGTTCGGTCCAGTCGCGCTCCGCTGAAGATCCTCAAAATTGCATGTTTCCTCTGCGAGGCGCGGAACCCATACACAGCAAACGACTTAACTGCGCCGCTAAGTCCTTTAAAATCCACACTTACAAGCCCTTCTCCAAAATTTCGCATCTCACTGAAAACACCCAGTTTCAAGTCCTGTGTAATCAACACTTACGCATTCTTGGGCTGCAGCTCCTTTGGATCCAACACTTACGTAAAAACACCGGGGGGGGAGGGTATCCATCAAACTCTACGACACTCGCCACTCCGGGCGCAAAAGTTACGGGCCGCTCGGTTATGCTGTCCGAGCGGCCCGCGATGCGTTGCATTACTGAGGTGGAAAAACTAGATGCTCATATGACGGCTGGTCGTCACGGTAGGTTTCGGCGGAGTTGGCTGTTCCGGCTCGACAGTGAGCGTCATCTCCGCGCCTTTGCGCAACAGCGTGAGCGTAACGGTTTTTTCTGCGTGTTTTTCCTGGAGTTTCGCGCGAAGCTCGCCGGCGTTGTGCACGGCGTCACCGTCGAGTTTCGTGATAACGTCGCCCGCCTTGAGTCCCCCTTTGGCCGCGGGTGTATCTGCGAGCACGGCGCTCACCAACACGCCTTGGCCGTCCGGCGCGCCGAAATATTGGCCGAGTTGCTCCGAGAGATCCATCGCTTCAATTCCGAGCCGCGGCGCGCGCCCGAACATCATCGGCATATCGGGCATGTTCGGCATATCCGGCATGCCATGAAAATCGTAGACGAATTGGTGCGGCATCATGTGCTGCATGTTGACCTGCATCTCATTTTGCCGGCTTTCAAGTTCCACCGAAGCGCTCTGCGATCGCGCGTCGCGCCAGTAGGTGAGTTGCACGGTCCGGCCCGGCGGAGTCTCGCGCACCATACGGCGAAACGCGGCGGTCCCCTCGACGCGCTCGCCGTCGTATTCGGTGATCACGTCGCCCGTTTTTAACCCGGCCTTCGCCGCCGGTGAGTTGTCTTCCACTTCCGTCAGGAGGACGCCGCGCACCGCGGGCAGCTTCAACTCCTTGGCCTTATCTTCGCTGACTTCATCAATCGTCACGCCGAGCCAACCCGAACCCACATCCACTTGCATGAGTTGCGTGTCGAGATCGATCATGTCCGGCATACCCGGAATCGGTTCAACCATGACATTTGCTTCCGGTGGAGCGGGCGGGGCCGGCGGCTCCGGCGGCTGTTGCGCGCCCAGCCGGAGCGGCAGATAGGCCGCGAGCAGCGCGGCGATGGCCACGCCCGGCAACATCCACATCCTGGATTTCTTCATCGTGTTTCTCCTCTCAACTGGTTCGACGCTTCGCGCGCGTCACAGTGAGCAGCCGCGCCGCGCGGATCGTTACACCGTCGGCTTGAATTCGATGATTCGCACCGAACCGTTCACGGTGCGCAAGCGGATTGCGTTGCCGCCGCTGCCCAATTGCCCGTGGAATTCACGTGCGCCCGAAGCGCTGAGCGACGAAACCGGAAAGTCCGACTGGAAATCGCCGTTCATCGTGCGCACATCGAGCGCGGCGTTCGCCCCGGAAGCCAGCGCGACGACGATCGAACCGTTCACGGTCTCCGCGGCGACCGGGGTTTCGCCCAATCGCTTGAGCTCCATGTGAATGTCGCCGTTGGTGGTGTGCGCGGAGAGCGAGCCCGCGCTGTCGCACACGACCACGTTGCCATTCACGGAACGCAATTCGCCGGAGGAGTCGACTCCCATCACTTGGATCCCGCCGTTTACGGTGGTGATCCCGCCGAGCAAAACGCGATGCGGCACGTGCACCGTGTATGCCACCGACACTTCGACGCCTTTTTCTTCCGGATAGATCGTCCTCACGGCCACGTGATTTGCGTCCGCGTCCACTTCGATCGTCACCTTCGCGAGGTCTTCCGTTCCATGCGTGGCCGTCTTCACCGCGCGAACCTGCACTTCGTTGCGATCCCAGCCGGAAATTTCGACTGTGCCGTTCACGTTCTGCAGAGCAAATGTGCCTCCGGAAGCGAGCGGGTACGTTTTGTCGAACGTTTCGCTCGACGCGCGAGCCGGCAGCGCCCACACGACGGCCGCCGCCGCAATAATCATTCCGAGCTGAAGTTTGCGCATCCTCGCACCCCTGGGAGAAATTTGGCCCCTGGATCTACTGCAGATGAAATTCGATCGAGACGCTCGTCAGCACATTGACGGGACGCCCGTCCACAATCGTCGGCGCGTAGCGCCAATGCTCCACGGCATCCATGGCGGCCTGCGCCAGCACGGGATCGCCCGATAGCAGCTTCACCCCCTGCACCGCGCCGTCCTTGCCGATCACCAGGTTCAGCACCACCGTGCCTTCGACGCCCGCTTGCCGTGCAACGTCCGGATAGACGGCTTCCACTTTCCGCACGAGTTTTTTCTGTTGTTCGTCGGGGGCTACTTCGACTCCGCCCCAAAACATTTCTTCCAGCCGGTCCTCAAACTGATCGAACCGGCTTTCCGCTTGCTCCGCCGATGCAGGGGGTGCGGGCGGCTCGGGAGGCTGCGAAGCTTCCGGCGGAGCGGGACCGTCCATCGGAAGTTCGCTGTCGCCCTGCGCCAACATTCTTGTTTGCGCATCGATCTGTTCGCGCAGTTCATTCATCTCCTGCGCGGCCACACGAAACGCGGATTGCGCGTCGCTCATTTTCAGGACGATGTTGCCGGAGAGAGCGCGCAGGTGCAGCACTTCCCCTCCGCCATTCAATTCGCATTCGGCCCGCACCGGACCCGCACCGACCGCTTCGGGATAGCTGATCTTGATGGGAATGTCCGGGTCCGCGACGATGTGGCTCGATCCGCCCTGCGCAACGATCGCATCAATTGAGATCCCGAGTCCTCGCGGTAAATAGACGACGATATCGCCTTGCATGGAATTCAGCTCCGAAGGCGCTACGCCGCGGCGGACGGACCGTTGCGCCGCTGCGCCATCTTCTTCGTCCGAACCTGATTCGTCGCCAGAGAACCACGCGGTGATAGTGCCGAAGGACGTTGAAGCGCGCAGCGGGCACTTCACATCGGTGAGCACGATGCTGCCGCGGCTCGATTCAACTTGAGTCGGGCCGGTCGATCGCGCGATGCGGATTGCGCCGCCGCTCGTGTGCGCATGCAAAGAGCCGCTCACCTCGCCGAAGCTGATTTGCCCGCCCCCGGTCGAAGCAGATACGTCTCCGCCGGCGACCCCGATCAAAATGTTGCCGCCGCCGGTTTCCAGTTGCGCGTCGCCGCCAATCGAGCCGACGCGAATATGTCCGCCGCCGGTGTGCAATTCCGCGTCGCCGCCGATGTCGCCGGCGGTGATGTGGCCGCCTGCCGTGCTCGCGTGAAGATCGCCGGCAACGTCGCCCACCACGATGTGCCCGCCTTGCGTTTCCAGGCGAGCGGAGAAGTCGCCGCCTTCGCGGCTCAGATCTCCGACTTGGCCCACCGTGATGTTTCCGCCGCCGGTGACGAGCACGAGTTTCCCGGAGATGTCCTGCGTATCGATATTGCCGGCACCAGTGGAAAGATCGAGGCTGTAGTTTCGCGGCACGTGGAGTTCGCAATCCACGCGCACGTCGGCGTGGGCGTCGCGAGGATTCAACTGGCTCAGAATTTGCACGCCGGATTCGGTGGCGCGAGCCGTCACGAGATAACGCTTCGCCACCTCAGCCGCGTCGGCCTCGCGCGCGTTCACCGCGATGCGAATGCGGTAGCGGACTTCGTTCGTCGAGTCGGTGAAAACATGAAAATTGGCGAGATCGGAAGAGGCGCGCAGGCGAAGACCGGAACGCGTCGGCACGTTGCCGGATTTTTCCGTGGTGACGCGGGCGACGTTGCCGGGCTGGCCTGTGCCGCGATGCCTGCGCGCTGCCGCGGGCAGCACGCAGATGCAAACGAGCAAGATCGCGACGCCGCCTTTGCAAAAAGCAAATACGCGCGAATGCATTGGTCGACGCATTTTCTCAGGAAACTTCAGTGCGCCGGCTCAGGCGCGACTTGGCGGAGCGCCGTCGCGCTCACCATGCGCACGTATTGGTTCGGATCGCTGTCCCTGCTTTCTTGCAAAGCGTTTACGATCTCCACGTCGGAACTGTCCGCTGCGGAATCGGCCTGAGCGTTCAGCACGTCAACCAGCGTGTTCAACGCTTCCACGCGCACGCCGCAGTTCGCATCCTTGCGCAACGCCGCGAGCAGTGTTTGGCGCACCAGCGCGTCGCGCTCGTAGCCGCGCAGGGATTCCAGGGCTTTCAGCCGGACGCCGGGATTTTCGTTTTGCCGCGCGGCGGCGCATAACGCGCGGCGCACGTTCGGGTCTCCGGCGCTGGGCCGCAGAAGATCGAGCGAATCGAGCAGCACACCCGGATCGAAACGCCGGCTGTTGGCCACCATGTATGTCAGAACGCGCTGGACCTCGGCATCGCCGGCGCTGCCCTCGATGCTGACGGGGCGCTGCGAAAAAAGTTGCAGTTCGACGCGCGGCTCCGAAGATCCGTTCACGCCCGTCGATCCTGCTGCATCCGTGGCATCGGGCGCTCCTTGAACCGGTTCCCATTTCAATCCGACCGAACCCACGTTTTGCAATTCCTGGTCGGTGAGCCGCGGCGCCGCGTCCACCACCATCGCGGGCTTGAGCGGCTCGCGCATCGCAATTTCCTGGTAGACAAGTGGCGCGCCCACTCCGAGGCCAAATCCGAGCAGAAGCAGCAGCGCGGCGCTCGCAGCCGGATGCAGCGTCCACAAGCGGCCGAAGTTCCAAATCCGGCCGGCAAACTCGCGCCACCCGCCTGCGAATCCGTGTCCGCGGCGAGCTTCCGCATCGTCCAGCGCTTCCGCAAGCTCGCTGCGGCTCTGCGCCAACAACAATTCGGAGCGATCCAGTGAATCCGCGGGCGCCCCAAGCGACTCGATGGCCCGTTGCAAGCTGGTTTCACGCTCGAGCGCCGCGGCGCAACCTGGACACCCTGCTTGCCCCGGCGTCCCATTCACGTGCGCTGCAACGCTCGCGCGCTCGTCCGCGCCCAATTCGCAGCACACATAGAGCAGCAGCTTCTGCTCCATCTCCGGGCAGGCGGACGGCACGCTTTGTCTTTCGTGCTCGCTCACAGCAATCCTTCCAACTGCGCGCGCAATTTGCGCGTCGCGCGGAACAGCGAATTCTTCACCGTCTCCTCGGTCGTGCCCAGCGCGTCGCCGATGGCGCGCAGTTTCAAACCCTGGTAATGCTTCATCGCGAAGACCGTGCGCTCTCGCGGCGAAAGCCGCGCGAGCGCTGCATCAAGTTTTCCCGCCAGCTCTTGATTCAGCAGGTGCCGTTCCGGATCGCTCCCCGCGTGCGAGGCGGCCTGCCGGTCAAAGAAATCCGGCGCGGCATCTTCGCGGGCTTGCTCGGCGTGTTCGGGAGCTTGATCCTCGGGACGCGCGTGCCGCCGCCGCAAATGATCGAGGCACAGATTGGTGACGATGCGGTAGAGCCAGGTGTAGAAGCTGCACTCGAACCGGAAGCGCGGAAGATTCTTGTAAATTTTCAGGAAGGCTTCTTGGTAAACGTCGCGCGCGTCCTCGGCCCTGCGCAGAACGTTCAGTGCGAGGCGCAAAACGTCGCGGTCGTAGCGCCGCACCAACTCTTCAAACGCCAGCCGGTCGCCCGTTTGCGCGCGTTCGATGACGGCTCGTTCGTCCGCTTGCTCGAGCGCTTGACAAGCGGCGCGCACGTCCGCTGCCGTGCTTCCGCCCGCATCCTCGGGGCCGCGTGGCAACTCGAAGGTCATTCCTTCGACCGTCATCCTGCTCGCTCTCTCTTTTCCCGGGACGATCGCCGGAGCGCAAGACCCGCCGGCATTCGCGTCGCGCCGTCATCCCACCCGCCGGGCGTGCTGGCCCTAATGTAGTTGGATGCCGGCGTGCGCGTCTACGTTGATTTAGACGCGCGGACTGGCGGAGCGTGAGCAGGACCCTCTCTCCATGGAACAACGCCTCACCCTTCGGAATTGTTCCAATGGCCTTGAAAAATCGCGCCGCGCCCAGCGAAGCTGCGGTATAAAGCTGCCCCAGAGTGAAGCGAGAAAACATCGCGTGAGCCACCCACGAAGCGAACATACAGCGAAGCGGATGCGGCCCGCCTCCGTGCGGAAGCTCACGCTCGTCGGCATGATCACGGCCACGTACTTCATGGTGGCGGGCGGTCCCTACGGCCTCGAAGACGTTGTCCAAAAAACCGGCTACGCCGGTTCCTTGCTGATCCTCGTTCTCACGCCGCTGCTCTGGAGCATTCCGACCGCTTGGATGGTGAGTGAACTTGCCACTGCTTTGCCCGAGGAAGGCGGCTTTTACGTTTGGGTGCGGCGTGGCATGGGGCCGTTCTGGGGATATCAGGAAGCCTGGCTCACGCTGCTGGGCAGCCTCCTGGAAATGGCGCTCTACCCAGTGCTGTTCGTTCAGTATCTTTCGCGATTTGCGCCGCGGATCGCCACTGGCAGGCCGGGCATCGCAGTGGAAATTGGAATGATTGTCGCGTGCACGGCGTGGAACATCCTAGGTGCGGGCGCGGTCGGCGAAGGCTCAATCTGGCTGAATGTCGTTCTGCTTTTGCCGTTTGTTGGAATCATCGTCGTCGCGATTTTGCGGCCGCACGGTTTCGCCTCGGCTCCCGCGCCATTGCGGCATGCGGACTTAATGGGCGGCCTGCTGATTGCCATGTGGAATTACATGGGCTGGGACAATCTCTCCACGGTAGCGGGCGAAGTGGATCGGCCGCGCCGGAATTATCCGCTGGCGATGATCGGCGCGGTGGCGCTCGTCACGGTGAGTTACCTCGCGCCCGTCGCCGCCGTCGCGCACACGGGCCTCGATCCCAATCTCTGGACCACCGGGGGTTGGGTGGACGTCGGCAAATTATTGGGCGGCGAAGGCCTCGCGATCGCGATTGCCGCCGCGGGCGTGATCGGCGCGTTCGGGACGTTCGGCGCGTTGATGATGTCGTTCACGCGCTTGCCGGTCGTTCTTGCCGAAGACGGCTACCTGCCTCGCGTGTTTATGTTGCGGCATTCGCGGACGAAAGCTCCGTGGGTGGCGATTGTGGCCTGCGCCGTGTGCTGGGCGGCGTTCGTGCCGCTGGGTTTCGAGAAACTCGTGCTCCTCGATGTGCTGCTCACCGGGCTGAGCATTCTCTTGGAGTTTTGGGCGTTGGTGGCGCTGCGCATTCGCGAACCGAATCTGCCACGGCCGTCCCGCGTGCCCGGCGGCGTGCTGGGAACAATTCTGATTGGTCTTCCGCCGCTCGCGTTGCTCGTCGCGGCGGGCGTGCGCAATCGCGGGGAAAAGATCGGCTCCACCAACGAGCTGACGGTCGCGGGAATCGCGATTCTTGCGGGCGTCTTGATTTATTTTCTCAGCCGGGCGCGCCTGCCACGCCGCGCCGAATAACTCTAAGAACTTGTTGAAAAACCCGCTCGGGTTGTCATTCCGAGCGCAGCGAGGAATCTGCATTTCGCTAAATGCTAGAGAAAACAGCAGATTCCTCGTCGTCCGCCGCGGCGGACTCCTCGGAATGACAGACTCAAACACTTTTTCAATAAACTGCTAAGCGATTCGCACCAGCCGGATGGCGCCGTAGATCGCTGCGCACAAAACGAAATCAATCAGCACGCCCGCATCCACGCGGAACAGATGATGGTGCAACGCATTCGGTAATCGAGGCTCGATCAGAAGATAGAGAATATTGCCCGCGAGAATGGCCAGCAGATATTCGCCCCATTGCCGCGCAGGAGAGACGCGGGCCGGAGCCTGCTCTGGTTCTTCGCTCATCTGGCAGTCTGTCCGGCGGCTCGCCGCCAGGCGATGAGCGGCCACGCCAGCAAGATCACCGCAAACGCGACGACGGTGTAACCGTTCGAGTGGAAAAATGAGTTCGGCTGCTGCAATAACTGCGAGCCGCCTTGCGCCAGCGCCAGCAACAAAATCAGCAGAAAATATCCCATGAGATTGAAGCGCGCCAGTTGCGTCACACCCAGCGCGATCACCACAAGCGTCAAAAGCGTGAACCCCGCGCCCCGGGCAAACGATCCCGCGCTCGCATAGTCCTCCGCCGCAAGCACCGCAAAGCCGATCATCAGCGCGGCGCGGAGCCACCCGCTGCGCACGCAGTCCGCGAAAAATCCGGCCACGAGGCAAAGCAGCGCGGTCAGCAGAAACGTGAGAATCACGGCGCTGGCAATGGCGGAAACCCCCGGCCATCGCGCATCGAGGATGCTCGGCACCGCGGCCGCCACCGAATGTTGCAACGGCGGCGTACGCCAAACCAGGAATTGCAGACGCTGAAGCCCGATCCACGCCGCCGCCCCGCACAGCGCGATGCAAAACGCGTCGCGGTAATAAGCGGCGGGCATTCCGGTCCACTGCGGGAGCCGGTCCTTTCCGAACGCGCGAGAGAGGAAAAACCAGGCCAGGCCAAACAAGAAAAAAGTCACCGTGTAGAGCAGAACGCTCCCGAGCGCGAGCCCGATGCCCACTGTGCCCAGATAAATCTTCAGCGGGAGCTTCGTGTCGTAGAGCGACCAGTATTGCGGCGACGCGTTTACGAATCTCAGCGCCGCGGCCGCCAGCACCCACACGGTCCACTTCGCCATGCGCCGCCAGGTTTGCGCGGACATCTCCGGGTGCTTCAGGTTGCGAAAGAAAATGACGAGCACCGTCACGGCGAGTCCCGCGAGAAGCGCGATGAATCCGACGCCTTGGACGGTCCCTGCCAGCGTGCTTTCGCTCTCTTTGCGTTCCCAGTCTTCCGGCACATGCACAAAAATCCGGTAGCCGGAAAGTTCGTCGCCTTGCACCTCCAACATCACGCGCACGTGCGCAGGCGCGCTCGCGCCGGGCGCCGTAGCCAGAGGCGCGATCTGCTCCCACACGAAATGATGATCCGTCCGGTGCACCTGCTTCTCGGATGTCGCTTCGACAACTTTCCATCGCGCGAGGTCGAGATGTTTCGCGTCGCGCAAATAGCTCTCCGCTCGCGCTTGCGCTTCTTCCTTGCTCAAAGTGGCGCCCGGAGCATCGTCGTCGAGCGTGTGATGAACCGAGTGCAACCTGCCGTCCGTCAACAACACCACCAGATACTCTTCCTTCTGCGAATCGCGGAAGTAGCGGACGGCCCAGTACGCCAGCGGCACCTGCTCTTTGTAAATTTTGTTTGTGCCGTCAACTCCCACCGCCCGGCGCAAATATTCGTTCGCCGAAGAATCGAAGGAAAAGGTTGTCGTCGCGGCGTGGCGGTAGCCGGCCGGGTCGAGCTTCCACTCGCGCATCACTTGATCCGCACGCGACTGCGCCTCCCGCGCGTCGATCGAGAAACGCACGAAATCGCCGATCTCGTGCGTTTTGACGCGCCAAATGAGCCCGATTCCCACGAGCGCGCACACCGCGAGGATGGCCAATTTCCGCGCCGTCAGAGCGTCGTAGCGCCGGCCGGTAACCGGAGCCGTCGCTGTTTCCTCCGCCAATTCCGCGGGCGCCGCTGACTCGGGAGTCTCCGCTCCGTCGGCGGCTGGCGATTCGTCTTCCGTCGCCGCGCCATTCAGCATCGCGGCGGCAGGTTCAAAGCCGCCGCGCGCCAGATACATCATGCCCGCAAACACCAAGGGAATCAGCGCGCCCGCGCCCACGATCGCCCCGGAAACGCGAAAATACAAACTCGACGATCGCAGCAGCAACATGCTGATGAGTCCCGCGTCCAGCGTGTAGTGCCACACGAGCGTCGTGAGAATTCCCCATCGCAACATCACCAGTCCCGCGACGATTCCCATGACGCCGATTTCAATCCCGCGAATGTACGGCGGCTCCTGCGGATAGTTCGAGTGCAGAAAGCTCCACGCAAACGCCGGAAGCACCACCGCCAGGAATCGCGACTTCGTCACCCGCTGCACAAAATGAATCGCGAACAATCGGAAGAGAAACTCCTCGCTCGCCGCCGCGTACAGGCCGATCGTCAAGGGAAAAATCCACGGCGCCACGGTGCTCACCAGATTGTCGTACTGGATGTCCTGCGGCGCCCACGCGCCGAACTTCCCCGCCACGATGTAAAACACGACCACGTACCCGATGTGCATTACCGCCATGCACACGCCAATCGCGCACGAACGGAAGAATTCCCTCGTCCGCATTCCCGGCAGCCGGCAGAAATATCTCAAACGCACGCGCTCCGGCTGGTCCGCGCGGTACAGTGGCTCGCCGGGAACGATCGCCACCACCACCATCATCGCCAGCGCCACCGCGCCGGCCAAAGCCGTCGCAATCTGCATCAGCACGAAGCTTGAGTAGGAAGAGGTGGTGGAGTAGCCGGCCAGCGTCGAAGGCCAGTCGTTCAACGTGGCCAGGAACCAAAGTTCCGCCAGAACGCCGCCGACAATCAGGCCGCCCTTCCACCTTAGCCGGCCCTCGCGCCCAAGCATGATGATCACCCAGAGGCACGCGCCGAGGAGCAAGCCATACGGAATCAAAGCGAGTGTTTCGAGGAAATCGTTCTTCGAGCGCAGGTGCGCGAAATCGCGCTGCCACGCGTCGGGAACTTTTAGGAATTCCTTGTACTGTCCGATCCAATCGCCATCCACGGACACCTGGACCCGGTACGGCGCGTCCTTGGCGCGGAATCCGCGCCGCTCCCAAGTGAAATTCCACTCGGTGCGATTCGGGTGCTGAGTGGGATTCGCCTCCTCGGGCAAATAATCGTAGTCGGAGAGATCCTTATGCAGCGTATCGTGAAGAAAGGATTCCGCTTTGGCGCGCGCCGCGGCCTGATCGAGTCGGGCGCCGGGCGCCTCATCAGCGACGATGTGGTCGTAGCCGACGATCTCTCCCGCCGGATCGAGCTTCACGTCGAACTCTTCCTGTTGCAGCGGCTGGAAAAATCGCGCGCTCCAATACCACGTGTGCACCTGCGACGACATCAGTTGATTCGCTTGTTGGAGGCCCAGCTCGCGTTCGAGGTACGTCTTCGCCGTGTCGTCCACATCGAAGACGATGCTCGCCCGGTGATGGGCGAGGTCCGCGCCCTGGCTCGCCGCGAATTGCCGCGCCAGGCCCACAGCCGCGTGGCGAGACACGCGAAAATCAATGGAGGCTTCCGGAAACGCGCGGAAGAAATATTTGCAGGCCACTCCGCCGCCGAGGAGCGCGCAAAGAATCCAGATCAGCAGCGTCTTCTTGTCGCTCGCGCTCAGTCGCTCCAACGCCAACTCTCCCCGTTCCCAAATTTTGATGCTCGCCCACTCTAGCGAGACGCCCCGCCCCTTGGCAAGCGAGGTTAGGGCTTCTGCCCCGCGCTAGTGGACGGTCCACAGCCTGCCCGGAGATAGGCTGCGATGATATAAAGAACGCATGCCGTTTGCTCCCTCGACGGGCGTTCAGTATCTCAAAGGCGTTGGCCCGCAACGAGCGCTTCTGCTCGCCGAACGCGGCATCCGCACCATTGAGGATTTGCTCGGCTATCTGCCATTCCGCTATGAAGACCGCATTCATTTCGCGCAGATTCGCGACATTCGCCCCGGTGGAATCTACACGCTGCAGGCCGTCGTTCTGGACGGCGCGCCGGTCGTCTACGGCCGCCCCTCGCCGAACTTTCGGCGGCGGCGCGCCGACGCGATCTATCATCTGCTCGTGCGCGACGCGAGCGGTTCGCTCGCCTGTAAATTTTTTCACGGCGGCTACCTCGCCGATCGCTTCAAGTCCGGACAACGCCTCGTCCTGCATGGCCGCGCCGAGCTTGACAAATATCATCCCGGTCGCGTGGAGATGGTCAATCCGGAGTTCGAGGTGCTCAGCTCCGATTCCGCGGACTCGACCGAAGTCGGCCGCATCGTGCCGATTTACGAATCCATCGCCAAGATGAGTTCGCGCACGCTGCGCGGCATCATCTATTCCGCGCTCTCGAATCTCTCCGGCGCGCTGCCCGATTTTCTGCCGCCCGAACTCCTCGCGCGCTATCGCTTTCCCTCGCGCGAAGACGCGATTCGCTTCGTTCACTTTCCGGCGCAAACGGAGTCCGTGGATGCGCTCAACGCCTTCCGTTCCCCCGCGCATCAGCGGCTCATTTTCGAGGAATTCTTCTTCTATCAACTGAGCGTCGCGCTCCGGCGGCAACGCGGGCAGCAGCAAGAAGGAATCGCGTTTCGCGTCCGCGAGCCGCAGATTCGCGAAGCCCTCAAGCGCATCCTGCCGTTCAAGCCCACCGGCGCACAAAAGCGCGCTCTCGGTGAAATCGCCGCCGATCTCGAGCGGCCCATTCCCATGAATCGCCTTTTGCAGGGCAACGTCGGCTGCGGAAAGACAATCGTCGCGCTCGAAGCCGCCACCATCGTCATCGAAAACGGTTTCCAGGTGGCTCTGATGGCGCCGACGGAAATTCTCGCCGTGCAGCACTTCCTCGCCGCGCGGCGCGTCTTCGAGCACTCCGGTTATCGCGTCGAATTGCTGCTGAGTGGGATGAAGACCGCCGAAAAGCGCGACGCCGTCGCGCGCGTCGTGAGCGGCGAAGCGCAACTCGTCGTCGGCACACACGCGCTCATCGAAGACCCTATCGCGTTTGCGCGGCTGGGCCTCGTCATCGTGGATGAGCAGCATCGCTTCGGCGTCCTGCAACGCAAGCGCCTGATCGAGAAAGGCGCGACGCCTGACGTGCTCGTCATGACCGCGACGCCGATTCCGCGCACGCTCTCGCTCACCCTCTTCGGCGATCTGGACATCTCCGTGATCGATGAGATGCCCCCCGGCCGCACGCCCGTCGAAACGCGCTTGACTGGCGACGACCATCTCCAAGGCGTGTGGGAGTTCGTCCGCGCCGAAGTGGCCCGCGGCCGGCAAGCGTATGTGGTCTACCCCGTCATCGAGCAATCCAAATCCGCCGAGTCGGCTCGCTCGCTCAAGGCCGCGATTGTCGAGTGCGAGCGCTTGCGAAGCCGCATTTTCCCGAAGCTGCACGTCGGCCTGTTGCACGGACGTATGCGCAGTGAGGAAAAAGAATCCGTGATGGAGGATTTCCGCCGCGGCGCGTTGGAGATTCTCGTTGCGACCACGGTGATCGAAGTCGGCGTGGATGTGCCCAACGCCACGGTGATGGTCATCGAGCACGCCGATCGCTTCGGCCTCGCGCAGCTCCACCAGTTGCGCGGGCGCATCGGCCGCGGTGGCGGCAAAAGCACGTGCATCCTGGTCGCGCCGCGCAAAGTTACCGACGATGCGCGCGTCCGCCTCGAGACGATGGTGGCCACGACCGACGGTTTTGCGATTGCCGAGACAGATTTGAAGTTGCGCGGGCCGGGAGAATTCTTTGGCACGCGGCAGCACGGCGATCTGGGCTTTCACATTGCGAATCCTATTCGTGACGTCGAATTGCTGAATCTCGCGCGCGCGGAAGCCTTTGCGCTGACGGAAAATCCCGCGGCGGAAACGGCGCGCCGGAATCTGCTCGATTCATTGACTCCCGATTGGCAGCGCCGCTACCAACTCGCGGCGGTAGGCTAAAGGTCATGCGCGTCGTGGCGGGACAATTCGGCGGCCGCAAACTTTCGGCGCTTAAAGGATTGAAGATGCGTCCAACAAGTGACCGCCTGCGCGAAACTTTGTTCAATATTCTTGGGCCGATGGTGAAGGATTCGGTTTTCCTCGATCTTTTCGCCGGCACCGGCGCGGTCGGCATCGAGGCGCTGAGCCGCGGCGCGGGGCAGGCCATCTTCGTGGAGCTTCACGCGGCCGCGGTGCTGCTGATCCGCAAGAATCTGAAGTCTCTGGGCATCGCCACCGGAGTGGAGATTATTTCCAGCGATGCAGCCCGCGCGCTGGAACGGCTCGAATCGCGCCGCGTCCACGTGGATCTGGTCTACCTCGATCCGCCGTACGATCAGAGCGAGGTCTACAACGGGACGCTCGAATTTCTCGGCGCGGCAAATGTGCTTGCCCCGCGCGGCTGCGTCATCGCCGAGCACGCCACCCGCCGCCCGCTGGCCGAGCGCTTCGGCGATCTTGAGCGCGTTCGGCTGGTCGAGCAAGGCGACGCGTCCCTCAGTTTTTATCGTCTCGCGCTTGCGGCCTGAGCGGGCAACACTTGGGGTTGCGCGAGCGTTCCTTTGAGTGCAAACGGAACGGCCAATTTCCCTGCCGCGTTTCTCAGGATTTCGCCGAGAAAACCGGCGATGCCGTCCGTCGCAGCGGATGTGGAAGGCGCGGCGCCGCTCGGGAACGAAAGCTGGCCCACGTAACTAATCGCGCCGCCGAAACCGAGGGTCCCTTGCAGGTCCACAATGCCCGAGGGAGCGTCGATGTGAATGCGATGGCTCGCGAATCGCTCGTCCGCAATCGCGAAGTCGCCTGAAATTTTCTGGAACGGCGTTTGCGACGGGAGTGAATTCGAGTCCGCCGCGGCCCCCGGCGCTACGCGCAGATTTACGCTGGGCAAGTGGCCGTCGCGCACCGAAAACATCCCGGTGCCAGTGAGCGATTTCCTCCACGGCGCCTCGAGCGAGCCAAACATCTGCACATCGAATTCCGAGACGCCGTAAATCTTTCCTTTGAGCGAAGGCGAATCGTCGAGCAGGCGGCCGAGATCGATGGTGCGCGCCTGAATGTTGGCGGAAAAGCGCTCCGGCTGCGCGACGCGATCGAGCCGCGCCGTCGCCTGCACCACGCCGCCGTACACGCCGAGTGTGAACGGCCACACCTCCGCGCGGTCGTTGAAGAGGCGCATCTCGGCGGCGAGTGGACCGGCCGTATAGGTTTGCCAAAGCACGCGCTTTGCGGTGAGTCTGCCTTGCGCGACGAGCTGGCTCGCCGGCGGCGGATCGCCGGGCGGATCGGCAGCGCGTGAAGCCGGGCCGGGCATCGCGGTGCTTGGAATGGCGTCTAGCGTGAGTTGGTTTGAGTGGAGCTCAAATTGGACGATCGGATTCGCAACGTCGTCGATGCCCACCGTTCCATAGAGATCCCCGGCTGCTCCGAGGTCGGCGGAAAAATCCGCCATCGCATGGCCCTCGTCCAATTTCAACGTGCCGCCGAGGAATGTAATCGGTTGCGGCCAGCCCGCGAGCGCCGCCGTGAGCCCCTGGAGATTTGCTTCTCCGCGCCAGCGACGCAAATCAATCGGTGAGAGCGCCACGCTGCTCAAATTCCCATTCAAGTGTCTGGCGTCGAGGTCGAGCGCCATCGCGCCGCCGGATCCGACTTTGCCGAACTGAATTTCCGCGTCCGTAAGCCGGATATTCTTGATCGCGGTGAACGCAAAAGAAAAGTCGGAAAGCGTGACGCCTGAAGAAGCGTCGGCAAAACCGGCCTCTGAAACGGGCGTGCCTCCGGTCGCGGAGGCGAGAAGATAATTGGATTGCCCTGGCGCGTTGCGCAGCAAGCTGATTTTCGGACGCACCAGCTCTAGTGAATTGAGTTCGATGCGGCGGCGCAAAAGCGGCCAGAACGCGATCGTCGCGCGGATTTCGCTGGCCGAGGCGAGATCTCCCCGCGGGAATCCCGGCGGATTGCCGATCTTCGCCGTTTCCACGACAAATCCCAGACGCGGCAGAAACTGCGCGCGCAGCTTGCCCAATTGCACGGGCCGGCCCGCCTGCTCGCTCAGGAAGGAAGCAATTTCATTGCGATAGCGATCCAGATTCCAGAGGTATGGCGCGAATTCCCCAAACGCGACGATAAAAATCAGCGCTGCCAGCAACAACTTGGCCCACTTTGGGGTGCCCCGCCTCAAGCGCGGCGACGACGTTCGGGGGTACGCTGCTGGGTTTGGTTCGCTCAAAGGTTCATCCGGTGCGATAGGGGCGTACCATCGTTACAAATTAAACGGCCTCGCGGCAACTTTTCTCTCGACTCGCCTGCATCAGATTACAAGGGGCTGAACACCCAAGAGGGTATAATCACCAGGCTATGCCAGATTTAGAGGCAAAAGACCCGGCCGCGGGTGTACAGGGTTGGCTGCGCCGCCCGGAGAACTCTCCGGCGGAGGCGGGAGTGCGGCTGGACGTGGCCTGGACGCGTTCGGGCGCAAATTTCCGGGACAGCCTGCTCGCTCTCCTGCGTGGGCCAATTCCGCCCAAGGAGTTTCAGGGCGGAGAATACTTTCGCGATTGCTGGGTGGCCTCGCGGTGGCCGACGCGCGCCGTCGCGGTTGCGCTGGCCTTGCAAATCGGGCTCGTCATGCTGCATCCGCGCTGGGACATCGTCTCGCCCCGCCCAATTACCGTGGAGGCGCAACTCACCTGGTACCCGCCCGATCAAGATCTGCCGCAGATCACACTCGACGCCCCAAAGAAAGAGCTTAACTCCGTCGCCGATTCGCAGCAGCCTCTGCCGCGCGAGGGCGCGGACGCCTACCATCCCCGGCAGACGATTCTGAGCGCGCCGCTCCATCCCACGCATCCGCGCCAGCTCTTGATTCAACCCGACGCGCCGAATGTGGCGCCGAAGATTCTCCCCGCCCTGCCGAATATTGTGGAGTGGTCGGACGGCTCGCCTGCCCGGCCGCAATTGAATATTTCGCAACAAGCGTTCGCGCGCATGCATCCCGAAGCGAGCCAGCCCCACGACACGCAGGCCGACGCGCCGCCCGATCTCGCGAATCCGCAACTTCAGGCCGGGCCAGTCAACATCGGCGAATCCCCCGCTGACGCGCCAAAGCCGGCCTTGACGATTCGCCGGATGAGCGCTGGACATGCGCAGGTCCGCCACGCGGAGGCGGACGCGCCTGCGCCGGACGTCGCGGGAAATATCGGCGGCGATCCCGGCCATGTGATTGCAATCTCGGCGACGCCGGGACCGCCGGCGCCTCCGCCCGTGGTGCCGAAAGGAAATCTGACTGCGCGCGTTTCCATTTCCCCCGAAGGCACGCAACCGGGCACGCCCGGCGGCGCGCCGGACGGTGCCTCCGGAACAGCCGGAGGACAGGGCGGCGGCACGGGCAGCGGCGTGCCGGGACTTTCGATTAGCGGCGGAGAGCCGAACTCGCACGCGCCCGTTTCCGGCCTCGGCAATGGCTCGGGCCACGGAGTGGGCGCGCCGCCGGCATCCGCGCACTCCTTGCGTTCTTCGCCGCCCGTCGATCCCGCGGCCACGCCGACGCCCTCGAATTTCGCGGCGCTCGGCCCGGACGCGCGGCCTGAAATCTTGCTCGGACCGGGGCAGATCTACACGCTACACGTCAACATGCCGAATCTGACGAGCGCTTCGGGCAGCTGGATTCTCAGCTTCGCGGAGATGAACCCCGATGGCGACGGACCGCGCAGCGGTCCGCAGTCGGCCGGTCTGGTGGGCCCCGAACCGCTGCGCAAAGTGGACCCGCGCTATCCTCCCGACCTTCGCAATCAAAAAGTCGAAGGCGACGTCATTCTCTACGCCGTGATTCGCAAGGACGGTACGGTGGACAGTATTCAACTCGTGCGCGGCGTCGATCCGGAACTCGACAACGACGCGATGCAGGCCCTGGCCGCGTGGAAATTCCGCCCCGGACAACGCCAAGGTATGCCGGTCGACCTGGTGGCCATCGTGCGCATTCCATTCCGCGCCGTCGCGCCGGAACGCTAGTTTCAAAACCAACTTTATTTCGGAGCTTGTCGACGACCAGATGGTCATTCCGAGGAACGGAGTGACGAGGAAACTCTCTGTTCCCCAAGTCGTGCAACGAAGAGAGATTCCTCGTCCGCCGCGGCGGACTCGGAATGACACTTGCCAGCAGTTTTCAATGAGCCGTTAGACAGTCAGAACGGTCAGCAGACGATCGATGTCGCGCTCGGAATTGTAGAGATGCGGCGAGATGCGCAGCGCCTCATCGCGCAGGCTGATGATGATCTTGGCCTCCTGAAGCTTCTCGCACAACGCGGGCCCTCCGTCCGCCTTGCGGGATTGCACGCAGACAAACGGGCCGCGCGCATCGGCTTCGGCGGGACTCCCAAGAACACAGCGATCGAGCGGCAAACGGCGAATCATTTCCTCGATGAGGGCTCGATTGTGTTGCCAGACCGTCTCGACGCCTGCGCGATGGATGAAGTCCAGCGAAGCTTCCATCGCGGCAAGATTAAAAAAGTTAGCCGTCTCCGGCGAATCCCAGCGCATCGCGCTTTTTGAGCGTCCGTGACCGCTCGATGCAAGAACATGAAATTTTCCCGCGTCCTCAAGCGATTGCCAGTACACCGGCCCTTCGCGTAACTTCTCGCTCGCGCTGCGACTCGCCCAAAAAAAACCCGTACCGTAGGGCGACAGCAACCACTTGTAGCCTGCGGCCACCAGAAAATCGCATCCGAGCGCCTCGGCCGTCATCGGCATGGCGCCGGCGCACTGCGAAACGTCGAGCAGCAGAAAGCCGCCGACCGAATGCACCGCATCCGCGACGCGGCGCGCATCGATGCGAACGGCGTCATTGAAGCGCACGAGGCTCGTGGAAATGAGGCGCGTGCGCGGCGTAATCTGCTCGAGAAAATCGTCCGCCGCGAGGAACCTGCCGCGCGCTGAAACAACTTTCACGATGACGCCGGCGGCGGATTGCATCGGCAGCCACGTCGCGAAATGCGCCGGGAATTCGCCTCGCGCGATGAGGATCTCGTCGCCGGCACGCAATTCGATCCGGTTGGCGACGACCTGCATCCCGCCGCTCGCGCCCGTGGTGAGCGCGATTTCATCCGGTTGGACGCCGATAAGTTTCGCGAGTAAGCCGCGCACGCGGCCGGGCAATTCAAAATATTCGGACTCGGGAATGTGGTGCGGAAATTTCTTCCATTCGAGGGTCTGCTGCGCTGCGCGAACGGCCACGCGCGGCAGAGGAGCTTGCCCTGCGGCGTTCAGATACACCGCGTCTTCGATTTCAAACCACTCTTTTCGCCAATCGATCATCGCTCGCCAGGACCTTTCAGAAATGGACGCGCAGATCGCCAAATTGTCCGACGATCACCAGCCGTCCCGCGCCGCATTGCACTTCCTCGTGCTCCAATTCCCAGGTGTTGGGATGCGGAATAAAAACGGCATTGAGCCCGGCTTCCAGCGCGGGATTGATGTCGCTGCGCGGGCTATTCCCCACCATCCAGCCGCGCGATTTCACCACGTGGTGCTTGTTCACCAGACCCAGATACGTGGAGACATCTTTCTCCGCCACGATTTCGATCGCCTCGAAGTGCGTCTGCAAACCGGAACGCTCGACCTTGGCGGCCTGCTCGGCCGGTTCGCCTTTCGTGAAGAGGATCAACCGGTGCCGCTCGGCCAAATAGGCCAGTGTATCGGGAACGCCGTCCAGAACGTGCGGCGGCGTCTGCTCGATCTCCTGCACGCCTCGATGAATTTCGTCGAGGACCGGCCGCCGGGCGAGATTGCCCGCCAGCTTCAGATACGTCTCTTCCAACGAGCGCCCGAAGCTGCGAACGCCGTAGCCGTGCTGGCGAATGTTGCGCCGCTCCGTCTCGTTCAGAATGCGGCGCGCGTACACGCGCGAATAGCCGAGCGGCTCGACCAGCCCGAGAAATGATTCGATGGTTTTCTCGAAAAGGACGTTGTTTTCCCAGAGGGTGTCGTCGGCGTCGATGAGGAGCGTCTCGCGGGGCATCTTCGGGTTCCGGACGAACGCGATCGTCAGGAGCGCTTGGGCACGCCCGCGGCGAGTTTCTCAAGGATGGCGCGCGCGATCTGCTGCGTCTCGCCGAAGTGGGAGAGGTAGCTTTGAAACTCGCGGTTGACGTTGAGCGCGTCGTCGGGGCTGAGCTGGGTGCGAATCATCATGTCGCGCACGCGCACGGGATGCGGCAGGAGCGCTTCTTCGTTCAATTCTTCGAGGGCAATCTTGGCGTCGTAGTGGTACATCGTTCCTCCACGCGTGCATGGGAATGTTTATTGTACCGCGATTTGTGGAACGGCGGATTGGGCGGCGAGCGGAAAGGAGCGGACTAGGTTGAAGATCCTGACTTAGGCTTCATCTCGGCGTCGGCTCTCCGACGAACACCAGGCACTCGTTTGGATCCCCAATATGGAATTCCGTCATTCCATAATCCGTGTCGAACAGATCTCGAATGCGGTAGCGATCCCTAAACATTTTCACGTGCTCCCACAGGGAATGGATGCCGGAAACCTCGATATAGATCTCGGCATGTCCCCGCACACAATTCATGACCTCTTCCGAGGCCGCCAGCATAAGGTGGATCGTCTGGCCGTCTCGTTCAACGATCGTGTAACCCGGGGACTTCACGCGCACCGCGAATCCGAGAACGTTTTGGTAGAACGCGACGGTTTCCTCCATGTTGGCGACCGCCAGCATGGGGCTGATTCGTTTCGCTACGGACGAGGTCGTCATCATTCGGTTTCCACTAGGCGAGCTTTCGCCGCGGGATTATGCACAGGAGAATTGCGTTTCAGGCGGGAGCGGGAAGGAATTCGTAGCGGTCGATTCGGGCCGCCACGCCACAGTGGCCGTTCAGCGGCTCGACGCGGACGACCTGGGCGAAGCAGCGAATGTGCACGTCGCCGGCCATGGTGATTTCCTTGGGAAGCGTTAGGACGAGTTCCAGAGGCGCGCCCGATTCGTATTGCCGGTCGATGGTGAAGTACAGGCCGCGAAAACTGACGTCGCGAGTCTTCCCGCTTCGTTCCGCATCCCCTTCCTCGTTCGCGGAGCGCACCATCAAAGGTAAGGTCATCGTAAATCGCCGGGAAGCCCGGCGCTCGATTCCGTTTGCCATGAGTCTCCCGGAAGAGGGCGTTCCAGGAATCGCACGCGGCACTTCCAAACCGCATGTGACGACTGTCCGAGCACAAGCTAGCATTGAACGGGGTGTCGGCGCAATACGAAAACCTCGCGCCTCTGCGAATTTTGACCGGCTCGCTGGCTCCGCATAAGATGGGGCGGTTCACCTTCGCCGCGGAGAGACGATGACGACGCAGACGCATCGAAGTTTGACGGTGGATGGCCCTGCCGGGCCGCTCGAAGCGTTGTTCTGGGATGTCGAACGCGGCCGGCCGGGCGGGGCACAGCCGCAGTTCGCGGCCCTGGTTTGCCACCCGCATCCGCTCTTCGGCGGCACGATGCAGAACAAGGTCGTGTATCGGGCGGCGAAAGCGCTTCACGCACTGGGGCTTCCCGTCTTGCGATTCAATTTTCGCGGCGTGGGGTTGAGCGCCGGAACCTACGATCGCGGACTCGGCGAACGAGACGACGTGCGCGCGGCCCTGGACTTCCTCGCGGCGAATTTTCCGGGCACTCCGCTGCTTGCCGCGGGTTTCAGCTTCGGCGCGTGGGTGGGGTTGCGCGTGGGATGCGCCGATGAACGCGTGACGGCTCTGGTTGGACTCGGCTTGCCTGTGGCCGACGTGGACGTTCTCGTATCTTTCCGAGTGCACGAAACCGAAGCTGCTGGTGAGCGGTGACCGCGACCAGTACGGCCCCAAGGAAACATGGGAAGCGATGGTTACCGTTCTTCCGGCGAATGCCCGCGAGGCGACGCAACTCATTTTCGTGCCCGGCGGCGATCATTTCTTCGCGGGACATCTCGGCGTCGTGGAAAAGACGATTTCGGACTGGGTTCGCGCGCGGATGCAACTGGCGCCGTAGGGCCCGTCAGCTCGCGCCGCGCTCAAACAATTTGGAGAAGGTTTCCTCTGATGCGGGCGGAATGTCCGCCAAGCGCAGGTTCGCGCGGGCATGCTCCGCGCGGCTCATGCCCACCAGCGCCGTCGTGATGCCCGGAGTCGAACGGACGAATTGCAGCGCGCGCTCCACGTCGTTCTCGAGCCCCAGCGCCTTGGCGATGAACGGCGGCAGGTCGCGCGCCACTTTTCCTTGTAGAAGCGAAGCACTCGCGATGAGCGTGATGTCCAGCGCATGCGCGGCCTCGATCATCGGGAGCGTGCGGGTATCGAGCTGCTGATTCGCGCGGCTGAGAGCCTCGGTCATCCCGAGGTTGTAGGGCAATTGCACAAAGCGGAAGTGGTGCGCGTCCCCGGCGAGTTCGCGGGCGAGAATTTCCATCTGGCCGAGCGAAAGGAAGTCGCGTGCACTCTCGGGCTGGCGAAATCCATTCCAGGTGGCGAGTCCGTAGAAGTGAATTTTGCCGGCGGCGACGGAAGCCTCCAGCAGCTCGAACGCGAGGCGAATCCGTCGCTCGAACTCCTCGCGGGGAAATTCGCCGAGCTGCGTTTCCGGATTATGCAAATAATAAACGTCGATCGTTTCGACGCCGAGATTGCGCCGGCTGCGCTCGATTTGATCGGCGATGAATTTTGGCGCCAGCGCATGGCAGCCCGCGGCAACGTCGGTGGCGGAAATCAATCCGGTCTCGACGTATTCCCCCTGGAAATATTCAGCGGGATCGGCGGGCATTCCACCGTCCGGCGTGAGGAAGCCTCCCTTGGTGCAGACGACCAACTCCTCGCGCGCGTAGCCGCGCCGGGCGAGTTCCGCGAGCGCCGTGCGGATCGAGCGTTCGCTGCGCTGAAATCGATAATTGATCGCCGTATCGAGGACGTTCGCGCCCGATTCGACCGCGGCGACGATCGCGTTCGTGTAGGCGCGATCGGTGGCCTCGTCCGGTTCGCCGAGATAGGTGCCGATGCCAATCGAGGAAAGTGAAAGCCCGTGCCGCTCTCGAAAATGCCCGGAAGCGGCATGGCCTGCGAACCGCGCCGCGTACCGCTGTGTCCCTTCTGTCGTTGCTCCGGCCAAGCATCCTCCAGCCCGTGGGGCGAAAAGCAGTATACGCGCTTAAGAGCAATTCACGGCTACGGGTCGGGGGATGCGCCGGGCTCGGGCGGGCTCGCCTGGGGAGCGAGCAGCCGGGAACACGCGCGCAGAATGCGGCGGTACGGCCATTCCTCTTTTGCCTGCTTGCGCGCGTTCGCGCGCGGGTCTGAGCGAAAAAGAATTTCTCCGGCGCGAGGCTTCCCGTAGAACCAGCGCGCCAGCAATCCCAAATGATCTTCGATCTCGCGCAAGTTACGTTCGCGCGCCGGAGTGGACCCCGCTTCGAGGTGATCCCGTAGAATCTCCTCCACCGAGCGCGGCGCGTCCGCCGTTTCGCCGGGCCGCGCCAGTTCGCCAAAACGCAGAATCAGCGGCTCGAAGATGACTCCGCCGCGCACGGCGAACACCGCAATCGACTGCCGCTCGGCGGCCGTTTGCAAGATGACGGCGTTAAGGTCTTCGATGCGCCGCGAGAGGCCCGGCATGCCGCGCAGCACGTCCTCCACTTTTTCGAGCCTGCGATGCAACGTCGCGGCACGCTCGAAATCGAGTTGTTCGCTGGCGGCTTCACGTTCCGCTTGCAGCTCGGCTTCGTTGGAAGCGCCGCGCGACCTGAGAAATGCCACAACGCGCTCGACCTCCGCGCCATACTCCGCGGCCGTGCATCCCGCGAAGCAAGGTGCGAGGCACATCTTCATTTCGGAATAGATGCAGCCGGGAAAGCCGGGATCGCGGCGGATCTTGATTTGGCAACGGCGAATCTTGAACAGATCGAGAAAACGCCCCGCAAAATGCTCGGCTGCGCGCCGCGAAGCAAAGGGGCCGAAATAGGCGCCCGAAGCGCTGATACGGCGCGTCGGGTAGCAACGGGGATAGGCATTCGCCAGATTCACTTTGAGGACAGCCGGCGGCCGCAGCCTCATGCGCTCGCGATATTTCTCGGGCCACGAAGCGCGCGCGTGCTGCAAGTAGACGAAACCCTGCTCGAATGGCGAACCCGCGAGGCGATAGCGGACCGCGCCCGCAAATTCGCGCAGATTCAAGCGTTTCGACGTGGGATCAGGCGAACCGAGGAGACGCTCGAGGCGTTTGCGCAAGTCCGCAGTGCGAAGAAGGAACGGCTCGGCCCCGGGAAACTCCGCTCGAGGCTCGATGCGTAACACTGCGGCCCGCGACGGAATCGCCGCGAAGAATTCGGCGTCACGCCCGGGGTCGAAGTTCGCGCCGCAATCGAGGTCCAGCATCCGCCAAGCTTATAACGGCGGGCCGAGCCGTAGAAACCGGCAACGAGAATAATTCCGCCGCGAGCTGCGCCGCAGGAAATGTTCGGTGAATCTCTATAGGGATTTCAGAACCCAGGCTGCAATCACGAGGCGCTGAATTTCGCTCGTGCCTTCGTAAATCTCCGTGATGCGCGCATCGCGGTACATTCGCTCGACCGGGTACTCGCGGCTGTAACCATAGCCGCCGTGAATTTGAATGGCTTTGTGCGTCGCGCGCGTGGACATCTCCGAAGCGAAAAGTTTCGCGATGGACGCCTCCATCGAAAACCGCGCGCCGGAATCCTGCTTCCATGCGGCTTTGCGCACCAACAGCCGCGCGGCGTCGATCTCCGTGGCCATGTCCGCAAGCATGAATTGAATTGCCTGAAAATCCGCGATGGGATGGCCGAACGCGTGCCGCTGCCGCGCGTACGCGAGCGCCTGCTCGAAAGCGCCCTGCGCTATGCCGGTGGCCTGCGCGGCGATGCCAATGCGGCCGGAGTCCAGCGTCGAGAGCGCAATCTTGTAGCCTTCGCCTTCACGGCCCAGCCGATTTGCCGCCGGCACGACGCAATCGGAAAAAGAAAGCTCGACGCACGCCGTCGCGCTGATGCCGAGTTTCTTTTCCTCCTTGCCGATGTGAAAGCCGGGCGTTCCCCGCTCCACAATCAGCGCGCTGATGCCCTTTTCGCCGCTGGGTGGATCGGTGTTCACGTAGACGATGGCGGCATCCGCGACGCCACCATTGGTGATCCACGCTTTGACGCCGTTTAGGACGTAGGCATCTCCCGTTCGCTCGGCGCGAGTGTGCAGCGCCGCGGCGTTCGAGCCGGCCTGCGGTTCGGTAAGCGCGTAGCATCCGATTTTTTCTCCGCGCAGGAACGGCTCGAGAAATTTCTTCTTCTGCGCTTCGTCTCCGAAGCGATGCACAGGATCGCAAAAGAGCGAATTCTGCACGGACAGAATGACCGCCGTGGACGCGCAGACCCGCGCAATTTCCTCGATGACGATTGCATAGGCGACATGATCGAACCCCGCCCCGCCTGCCGATTCGGGAAACGCCACGCCCGCAAGCCCCAGCGCAGCCGCTTTGCGGAACGTTTCCAGCGGAAATCGCCCCGTCTCGTCGATCTCTTTCGCCAGCGGTTGCACTTCGCTTTCGGCAAATTCCCGGACGGTGCGCTGCAACAACCTTTGCTCTTCGGTGAGTTCGAGGTTCACAGCGGCTTCCTTGCGGCGGCGCGGGGCTGCGCCTCAGGTTTGCAACGCGCCGCGAAGCTTTTCGTACGTCGTGGAGAGATCTTCCGGCTCCAGACGCGTCTCGGAAACGGTGGTCATGAAATTCGCGTCGCCGGACCAGCGCGGCAGCACATGCATGTGAATATGACCCAGCACCCCGGCTCCGGCGCAGCGGCCCAGATTCATGCCGAGGTTGTAGCCTTCCGGATGGTAGACCGATTCCAGCGCTCTTTGCACACGCTGGGCCAGGCCCATCATCTCGTTGAGCGTTTCGGCGTCCAGCTCGCGCAACTCCGCGAGATGCGCGTAGGGCACGACCATGACGTGGCCGGTGGTGTACGGAAAACGGTTCAAGATGATGTAGTTTTTCTGCCCGCGGAAAACAACGTGGAAGGTGGCGTCGTCGCCGGCGGCGGCGTCACAGAAAACGCAGCGATCGTTCTTGCCGGTTTGCGCGATGTAGCGGTAGCGCCAGGGAGTCCAGAGATAGTCCATGATTCGCGCAGCGCCGAGCCGGGAGCGAAATTGCCGTTCCCGCCGATCCTAAGAGGCTTTGCCCGCCGAAGAGGCCGAAGAACCTGCGGTGTTCACGAAGTCCTTCAGTTCCTTGCTCGGCTTAAAGAAAGGAATGCTCTTCGCCGGCACGTCGACCTTCGCGCCGGTCTTCGGATTTCGCCCCACGCGGCCCCGGCGCTTGCGCGTGCGGAAGCTGCCAAAGCCGCGGATCTCGATCTTGTCTCCCTTTTGCAAGGCGCCAATAATTCCCAGGAAAATAGTCTCGACGATAACTTCCGACTCATTGCGCGGGAGGCCCGTGCTTTTTACCACCTCTTCGACCAGATCGGCTTTGGTCCATGTGGAATCGTTCATTTTAGTTCGCTCCGCCGAAATTCCGATGGCCGTCTCCGCACTTCTCGCGGGTACAGCAAGCAACGGGGCACCCCGGCGCACCACCGGGTGCTCTTCCTATCACTAAAAGCACAATCAGGGAATCTATTTTTGCCGTCGCGGGGGCTGGGCGCGACTGCAGGACTATAACATCTCGCGCTTGGCCATGATAGCGTCACCAATCGTGGCCGTCGCGGAGGATTTCGACGAGCGATACTCCTCCACCTCGCGCCGCTCGGCTTGCTTCTGCGCGGCCCGGTAGCTTAACCCGATCTTGTGTTGATCCGCACTCATTTTTACGATTTTGAAATCGTAATCCTGCCCGACGTGCAACAAGTCTCCGGACTTCCCGCCGCGCGGTTGGCTCTGCTGCTGATCCGGCTTGCGGCGGCCCTCAATTTCCGAGATATGGCAGAGCCCCTCGATTCCGTCCGCCAGTTCGACGAACGCCCCGAACGTCGTCAGGCGCGAGACGCGGCCGTGGACGAGTTCGCCCACTTTGTGCGCGTTGAACCAGTTCATCCAGATATCGTTCACCTGCTTGATGCCCAACGAGACGCGCCGGCCCGCGGCGTCAATCTTCAAAACTTTGGCCTGGACCGAATCGCCCTTCTTCAATACTTCGGAGGGATTCTTCACCCGGCTCGTCCAGGAAATATCGCTCACGTGCACCAAGCCGTCGAACCCTTCCTCGATCTCCACAAACGCGCCAAAGTCGGTCAGGTTGCGCACCCGCCCGGTGACCACGGTTCCCACTGGATATTTTTCCGCGAGTGTCAGCCACGGATCCGTCTGCGCCTGCTTCATCCCCAGCGAAATCCGCCGCTCGGCCGGGTCCACGCCGAGCACCACGACTTCGAACGTCGTCTCCCGGCTTCAGCAGCTTCGAGGGATGCTGCTTGCGCTTCGACCACGTCATTTCGCTGACGTGCACCAGCCCCTCGATGCCGGGCTCGATCTCCACGAATGCGCCGTAATCCACCAAGCCGATAACTTTGCCCGGTATGCGCGAGCCGACCGTGAACCGCTCGGCCACACTCGCCCACGGATTCGCCTGCATCTGTTTCAGTCCGAGGGACACGCGCATCTTCGCGCGATCAAACTTCAAAACCTGCACGTCCACTTCATCGCCCGGCCGCACAATTTCCGATGGGCTGGTCACGCGGCCCCAAGTCATGTCCGTAACGTGCAGCAGGCCGTCCAACCCGCCAAGGTCGATAAAAGCGCCGTAGCCGGTGACGTTCTTCACGATCCCGTGGCGCACTTGCCCTTCGGCGAGCGAATCCATCAGCTTCTGCCGTTCCGCTTGCAAATTAACTTCGAGAACGGCCCGCCGGCTGACCACCACATTTCCGCGCTTGCGGTTCAGCTTGACGACGCGCACCTCGATCTCCTGATCCTTCCAGGAATCGAGATTCTGCACGGGCCGCAGATCCATCTGTGAGGCGGGAAGAAACGCTCGCACGCCGATTTCCACCACCAGGCCACCCTTGATGTGGTCCACAACGCGGCCGGGGAGGTTTGTCTTCTCGCGATAGGCCTTCTCGATGTTGGTCCAGGCGCGGCGGCGGCGGGCGCGGAGATGCGAGAGGACGACGTAGCCGTCCTTGCGCTCGCCGGTTCGGAGCACTTCAATGGGTTGGCCGGGATCGAGCGAGATCGGGACTTCTGCTTCCGCAACCTCAATAGCGGGGATCAGGCCTTCCGTCTTGCCGCCCAAATCCACCACCACGCCAAGCTCGGTGATCGCGACGACGTGGCCGGATTCGATTTCGCCTTCGTGCGGCGCTTGGCTCGGCGCGGCGTACTGATCGAGAAGTTGATCCATCTCGAGCGATTCAGCCGCGTCTTCACCGGCATCGGCGCTCGGTTCGGCGGATGCTTCGCCCGGTGCATTGGCCGGCGCATCGGAAGAGGCCGGAATAGCGGCTTGCGCGCCGTTCGGATGAGCGGCGGCCGAATCGGCATCAAGGATTGTTGTCACGGCCGGAGCTGTGGCTTCGGCCTGAGTCTCAGGTGCAGACTCGGGTGTAGGTTCAGTCGACTGCGCGATTTTCTCTTCGTGCGAAGTTTCCGCGTCCGAAGAAGGATCGGCGCTTCCGGTAACCGGATTTTCGGTTTCAGGACACATCCCTACCAGCCTCCAAACGGCAACCACCCCGTTACTCCGAGGGCCCCGACCCACGGAGGTTCTTCCCAGCCGCGGAACGACTGCAAGGAAGGAGATGCCACCAGCCCCAAAAGGGCTGTATGCCACGGATAATACTCGCCGCCCCATATCATGTCAATCCAACCCTCGGCGTCAATTGCCGGCGAAGTGCGCTACGACCGCACGCGGCCCGCTTGCCGGATCTCGCGGCGGTAATCGGGTGCGGCGACTTCGATCGTGCGGCACATCTCGTAGAGACGCGATCGGATGCGCATGCTCAAACGATCCGTGAGCGAATCCTCTTGTTGCGCAGGCGCGGACCCGAACGAGCCGCCGGAGTTTGCGGAGGAACGCGAGGCGGAAATTGATTTGCTTCCCGCCGCGGCGGCCGGTCCGGGAGCGTCGAGATAATTGGTGGTCAGTAGCGTCACGCGCCGCTCGTTATAGCGAGTATTCAGAATGTGGCCGACCGTTTCGAGCGCCCACGGTGAAGGTTTGCTCGCGCCGATGTCGTCCAGCAATAGCACTTCCGCGGCGAGGACCGGCTCCAGCACGCTCATCTCACTCGCCTGGCTGACCGGATTGTAGCTGGCCTGAATCTCCTTCAGCAGTTCCCGGTAGTCGTAGAAAAGTCCCTGATGGCCACGCAGAACCAGGGTGCGCAGCGCCGCGACGGCCAGGTGCGTCTTCCCCACGCCGCAAGGGCCCATCAAGAGAATTCCGCTCTCGGAGCCGGCGGGAAATTCGCGCGCGAACGCCTCCATCACCATCCGAGTCTGCTTCAGACTGCGATTCCAAGCTTCCGCGCCGGGCTCGGTGTCGTAGATGTCGGTATCGAAATTGGAGAAGTCGCAATGCTCGTAGCGCTTCGGAAGGCGGGTTCGCGCAATCGCGCGAGCCGTCCGGTCGTTGCCCGCGCAATCGCACGGCACGGCCCAGACGAGTTGGCCCGGGCTCGCGCTCACCGTGGCCGGCGCTGCGGCCGCTCGCGGTGAAAGCTCGCGGTGAACCACTCCAGCTGAAACGCCGCCGGAATCTGCGTGCGTTCCGCGCGGGAGCGCAACGCGATGCGCGTCTTCAGCGATACGGTCTGG
>CAWCYS010000016.1:0-22933 GCA_963799715.1 Terriglobia bacterium
TGCCCTTCCCATAGCTGGATACGGCCATGAAATCGAGCGAAACTTCAAAGTTCACAGCGCGAATCAGGTCCGAAAGGAATATGGACGCGCCCTTCAGGACCCCAATCAAATGTATCCGCTGACCTTTGAAATCGCGAGAAATCTGCCGTCCCATTTCACGGACACGCTTCTGGATTGCCGTGCGGCTGGCGCAAGAGGACTTTGAGATGTTCTTTCCCGCCGGGAGTCAATTGTTTCTCTCCAACATAAGGGAGGCTACTCTAGCGCACCGAATCTGGGAGTACAAGCGGTTGAATATCCCATTTCCGAGGCGTGACGGCGACGTTTCATCAAATTGAGCGTGTCCTCTCACGGATTATTAATAAAGGCTGGGTAACATTATGGGGCTTGCCAGCGTCAAAGTTCGTAGACGGGGTGGGGAGCAGAAATTTCCACTGGAAGCGCTTGACTTCCGAAAGGTGTGGCGATAGAGTACCGCGCCTAGAGAGGTGTGGAACTGAACGCGAAAGATGCAGGCGTTGCCATTCCACTGCCGTTGTTTTGGCTCGATCCGGGTGGTCGAGCATTTCGGGTGTCTTAATTTTTTTGGGGGGGGTGGAGGCTTCTCCGATTCGGCTATGGAGAAACCATAAGGAATTATGCCGGATTGTCCTCAAACGGGAATTTACGTTTCTTCCCTCCGTGCAGTAGATTCCAATAAGCGCCTGACTCGGGGTGAGTCCAGCAGCGCAAACCTAGGAGGTAGTGTGATGTCATCCAGCTTCCGCAGCTTCGCAGTGAAACTTTTTGCCGTATGTGCATTGTTCATGTTGGTAGGCGCGGGCGTTTACGCGCAATCCACTGTTTATGGCGCCATTAGCGGCGCTGTTGCCGACCCTCATATCGTTTCCTCGATGCCGCCCGGTGGCGGGCTTCCGCCGGATGCGGCTACCGGCGTCCGCGCCAATGCGCCCGCGAACGCCTGCTGCACGATCTGTTTCAACTCTTCCACCAGGAAAGGTTTTGCAAGATAGGGCACGCCGCTCTATTCGAGGAATTCCAGCGTGTGCGGGCTCATGGTATCGCCGGTGACAAAAATAATCCGGTGCTGCAGCGGATTCCCCGCGTCGGTGAGCGCTTTATAGAAAGCTCGCCCGTCCAGATTCGGCATTTTCAAATCGCAAATCACCAGATCGTACTCTTGCCGTCCCAGCCGCTCGAGCGCTTCGCGGCCGTCGATCAGTTTGTCCACGCGGTGCCCTTCGTCCGTGAGCACGTCGGAAATCAGCTGCGCGACGGTCGGTTCGTCCTCCACCACCAGAAGCCGCTTGCGGCTGACGGCGCTGGTGAAGCGCTCCATCGCCGGTGCAGCCGGCACGGCCCGGGCTGCGCGGCGGTCCGCCAGCACGGCCGGCGGAACTTGCGTGACGCCCGCCTGCTCGCGCAGCTCGTCGAGCGCATCGAGATCCGCGACGGTCATCGCGGGCAGCTCGATCGTAAACGTCGCGCCGCGTCCAGGCTGGCCTCGACGGCCATATCGCCGCCGTGTTCCTGCACGATTCATAAGCAATCGAGAGTCCCAGCCCCGTTCCGATCCCCGCCGGCTTCGTCGTAAAAAACGGATCGAAAATCCGCGACAGGATCTCCGGCGGTATGCCGGGCCCGTCGTCGGAAATTTCCAAGGCCAGCCGCCCCGAAGCGGCGTGCCGCGTGCTGATGCGAATCGTGCCGCGCCCTCGCCCCTGTTGGATGGCTTGTTCGGCGTTGACGACGAGATTGAGCACCACCTGCAACATCTGCCCCGGACCGGCGAGTACCGGCGGGAGCAACGGTTCGAGCTCCGCCTCGATTCGGATATTCTCCAGCTTCAATTCATAGCTGCGCAGCGTGAGGGTCCGCTCCACGATCTCGTTCAGGTCCAGGGCGCGGCGTTCGGGCTTGCCCTCGCGCGCAAACAGCAAAAGATTCTTGACGATCTTCGCCGCCCGCTCCGCTTCCTGGCCGATGCGTTTGGCGTCCGCCGCCCGCTCCGGACCGGGCCTGCGGCTCAGCAGCAGTTGCGCGTAACCTTGAATGCTGGTGAGCGGATTGTTGAGTTCGTGCGCGATCCCCGAAACGAGTTGGCCGAGCGACGCCATTTTTTCCGTGCGCATCAGTTTCGATTGCAGCAAGTGCTGCGTGGTGATGTCGCGATAGACCTCGACCCAACCGAGGGGCAGGCCCTGTGCGTCGCGCAGCGGCCGGATCACGCGCTCCACAATTTTGCGGGCGGGCTTCACAAATTCGAGTTCGTCCCAGGTGGCTTCGTCCGCACGTCGGCGATCGCGCCAGCGCGCGAGAAACTCCTCGCGGCGCGCCGCGTGGCTGGAGACGGCCTCCGCGAGCGCGTCAAAATCGCCGAGCTCCGCCATGCGGCGCCCGTCCAGACCCGCGACCTGCGCAAAGCGGTCGTTGACGGCGCGAATTTTTCCCATTTCATCGAATACGAGCACGCCGCTCTCCAGCGAATCGAGAAGGCCTCGCAGCTCGATTTCCAGCCGCGTGCGCTCGGCATCGCCCCCGCCGCCCACATCCAAGTTTTCGAGGGTGAGCAGCCAGCGGCTTGGCTCGAGGACTGACGCGACGCCGCAGGATGCGCCGACCTTGAGTTGCGTCTTCGGGCTGATGCGCATGGCTCTGCCGTCCCGCAGCAACACTTCAATCGGGTGCGCGGGCCCGGAGGCCGGATGCGTCCACAGAGATTCCCGCCACTCCTGAAGAGCCTGGCGGGCCCCGGGCACAAACAAATCTTCCAAGCGCACGAGTGGGTGGGCGTCGTGGTGCAAACCCATTCCGACGCGCGCAGCCCGGCTCGAACCTGCAATCGATCCCCCTTCCTCCACAATCAGAGACCACTCCATGGTGGAATCCAGAAACGCTTCGAGCCTGCGATCCAGTTCAGCCTCGTGTCTCTTGCGCGCCTCGCGCTCGAGCGCCAGACTCGCGAACGCGACATACGAGTCCAGGCGTTTCGCGATGCCGGTCTCCTCGATGCTCGAGAAACCCGCCAGCAGCGCGCCCAGCGGCCGGCCTGCAAACGTCGCGAGCGGCAAAGCGACTGCCCTCCCCAATCGAACCGGGGGTTCCTCGTCCACCGCTTCCTGCCGCGGAGCTCCGGCGCTTTTTCTGTCCGGAAGGAACGTGACCGCCGATTCCGCCACTTTCGCCTCCGTGAGCGCGGCGTGCCACAGGCGTCCCACTGCGTCGATCTCCAGAGCCTGCCGCCAATTCCCCTCTCCCGCCCAGCCCTCGCATTGCTGGAGCGGGGTAGCGCACCGCGCCACGGCCACAAACTCGGCGCGCGCGCAAAGAACTGCGGCCCGCGCAATCTCCACGAGCATCGCCTCGGCGCTGACGTCGGTGTGCAGAAACCGCAACAAACGCGTGCGCGTCTCAAGCTCTTCCTGAACCTGTACGCGGCGGCACCACTCCCTTTTCTGCGTAACTGCAAGTACCAGCTCATCGCTGATGGCGCGAAGAGATGTCGTGTCCGCGTGCTCCTGAGGAGCGCGATAGGCCACCATCGCGAGGCCCAGCACCGCGTCGCCCACACGCAGCGGAATCCACATCGCGCTCTCCATATCCGCAAGCGCGCCGGCATCCGGAAACGTGGCGCCGCTTCCGCGGCGTGCGGGCACGACGTTGCGCCGGTTCAGCAGCAGTTTCCAGGAAGGCGCGGACAGATCGAGGTGATTCCATTCCGGCGGGAACGACCAATCCGAGGGATCGGAAACGAGGCCGCAGGCCCAACGCCCGCCGCCCTCCGGTAGCAGCCAAACTCCGGAACGATCGGCGCGGGCCGCGAGTCGCAATGCGCTGGAAGCCAGTTCGATCAAGCGCTCGACAGACTCTCCCTCGACGGCAGCCCGGGCGATTGCGCCCGGCGGGCTTTGTCCGCGACGGCTGCGCTCACGGGCGCCGAACCTCCACGATCGAATCCAGTCTGTCGCCGCCATCAAGTATTTCCGTCAGCGCAATTGGATCACGAGGTAGCTCAGCAGCGCGGCGCTTCCGAAGAAGACCGCGAGTTCGACGGCGCGCCGTACGCCGTGGTGCCAGAGCAGTGGAATCCTCTTTTTTCCGTTGGCCATCGCGCACCTCTGGAGAAGTGAAGTGCACTGCGAGCGCCAACGTTGCGGTTATCGCAAAGCTATTGGAATCAGGGATATGAAGGTCAACGCGTCGCGCGTTCGACGGCTGTTCTTCCCACTCCGAAACGATTGCCGGCTGATCTCATTCCATTACGGTATTGCGAGGTCCGGCGCATGGCGGGAATTTGGGATCGTTCTCCCGATGTGGCGAGAGGCTGCCGCGTCGATGGAGCCGGCCGGCTAAACGGAATGGGCGGGCTCAGCCGAGGAGACTTCGTATTGCTTGAGCTTGCGATAGAGCGTGGTCTTGCCGATGCCCAGGAGCCGCGCCGCTGCCAGCTTGTCGCCGGAGGTCTCGCGCAAGGCGCGGAAAATCGCGCGGCGCTCCAGTTCCTCCAGGGGAACCAGTTCGTCCTGCTCGGGAGGCCGCTCGGACTGCGCGTTCTGCAGATTGGAAGGCAAGTCGCCCACGTGCAAGATCGGCCCGGACCCTAGGGCCACAGCGCGCTCGACGGCATTCTCCAGTTCCCGCACATTCCCCGGCCAGTCGTAGGCCATCAGACGCCGCATGGCGTCATCGGAAATCGTGCGCACCGGACGATGCGGGTCGCTGAACTTTTCCAAGAATGAGTTTACGAGGACCGGCAGATCGCTGCGGCGCTCGCGCAAAGGCGGTATCTTGATCTGCACCACATTCAACCGGAAATAGAGATCCTGGCGGAAGTTCCCGGAACGAATGGCGGCCTCCAGGTCGCGATTGGTGGCGGCGATGACCCGCGCGCGCACGCCCACCCGTTCCGTCGAACCCACCGGCTTGATCTCGCGCTCCTGCAAGGCCCGCAGAAGCTTGGCCTGCAAGTCCACGGGGAGATCGCCAATCTCATCGAGGAAAAGCGTGCCGTCGCCCGCGGCCTCGAGCAAACCCTGCTTCGAGTGCTGCGCTCCCGTGAACGCGCCCTTCACATATCCGAACAATTCGGATTCAATCAACGTGGGCACGAGCGCCGAGCAATCCACCGGAACAAACGGCTTGTTCCGCCGCGGGCCGGAAAAATGAATGGATCGCGCGACGAGTTCCTTCCCCGTGCCGCTCTCTCCCAAGATCAGCACCGGATAGGTGTGTTGCGAGACTTTTTCAATCAGCCGGTACACGCGCTGCATCTTCGGGGCCACGCCGATGAGGCCCCCGAACCCTGGACGGCTCCGCAACTGCTCGCGCAACACGCGATTTTCCTGATCCACCTCGATGCCGTGGGAGACGCGCTCCAGTTTCGTGCGGAACTCTTCGACGTGAAACGGCTTGGTCACGTAGTCCGCCGCGCCTAAACGCGTGGCCTCCACCGCGGTTTCGATCGTTCCGTACTGCGTCAGCACCATTACCGTAATATGCGGATAGTCCGCGCGAATCCGCTTCAGCAGCTCGATGCCGCCGAGTTGCGGAACTTTCAGATCGGTCACCACGATGTCTACGGGTAGCTGGTCCAGGATTTCGAGAGCGTTCTCCGTCGTCGCGGAAGTCTGCACCTGTAACCCCGCGTCGAGCGCAACGTCCCTGCACAATTCCCTCGTCGCGGACTCGTCGTCCACGATAAGCAAACTTAGGGCCGGTGGTGTTACGGGCGTCGGTTCCGGATCGGAATGAAGTTCCATTGTGATGACCTCGTCTCAAAACAGGAGCAAGGGCTGTGCCAATTCGAGTCGAGGGCCAACGTGCCGTAAACAAAGCACTTAGTTATTCTTCTACAACGTACAGTAACCGGAACTCTAGTCCCGTTTAGGGAATATTGTCAAGCCAATCCCCACTTTCTAATTTGTAAACACCTTTATTTCAATCGAATGCAAGATTGGAACTGTGTCGCGGCCCAATATGGAACATTGGCCGCTCCCAGCTAGCCGCCCCTCGCTCCACGGACGATTTCATTCTTCGTTGCCGCGTCACGGCCCCGCGGTGGTGGAGGCACTTGTCTTCCAATCGATCCGGAAGACCCCTTCCGTCTCTGAACCTGCATACACGAAGGTTTTGTCTGCGGAAGCGGCGAGCGCGGGAAACAATCCTTGAATCAGGCCAGAGTCGAGGGGACCCCAGCTTCGGCCTGCGTCTCGCGAGAAATAGAGTCCACCGGTTTCCACCGAGGCGATGAAAACCTCCCCGGAAACCGCCAGATTGCTGAGCGGCACCTCAGGCAAGCCGAAACCTTCGGCCTGCCACGTGCCGCCTGAATCCCTGGAGCTGTACAGCCCGCGTCGCGTATTCGCGAGAAGAATTTCTCCCTCCCCGGACTCCTCCTCCGCGATCCACAAATGCCGCAGGCTCCCAGCCATTGACGGCAAGGAATGCCAAGTCCAGGAGACTCCACCATCGCTGGATCCGGCAACGTCGTGGATCGCGCCGATCCAGATGTGCCGCGCGTCCGCGCTGACGCACACGGAGTCCAGTGGAATCGTGCTGATGGCCCCGACGCTCAGCCCCGCCCAGGTTCTTCCGTTATCTCGAGAGACTTGGAGGCCGCGGTCTGTAGCGGCGAACCAGATTGGACCCGAAAAAGCCAAGTCGTTCACCACCAGATCGAATCGCCGATACAGCGGCCCGCCTTTCACAGCAGGCGCTTGCGATCGAGTCGGCCCTCGCGGGGGAACACTCGCAATTCGGCCGGCAATCGTCCACGCCTCCCTTCCCTTTGAAACGTCGTAGCGTGCGAAGCCGCCATCGCGAAGCGCACCCCACCATCCGTCCGGTGTCCCGTAGATTTTTATGATCTTTTGGGAATCGAGACCCGGGCCGAGAGGGAGCCAAGTTCTTCCTCCGTCCATCGTTTCCACAAACGGTGCGGGCGCATTGGCCAGTTCTGCGAGAACGTGTCGGGCATCGGAAGGATCGGCCGCCAGAGCCAGCACCTGCCGGTGAAGGAATCCGTCATTGCTCTCGGCGAAATGTTCGCCGCCATCGCCGCTCGAAAGGACGCCGCGCTGCTCCACGCCGATCAGAACTGCGCGCGTCTCGCCCGGCCCGAGAACAATTCCCGTGACCGGCCAGTCCGCCGGCGTCAAGCGGATCCACGTCGATCCGGCGTCCGCGGATTTCCAGAGTCCTTCCGTGGTCGCCGCCAAAACGATGTCCGGATGCTGCGCGTCCTGCAGAATCTGCACAGTCCTTCGCGACTCATACGGAATGCCCTGCACCTTTTCCCAGAGAGCCCCGCCGTCCTCGCTCCGGTAGATGCCCGAACAGGCGCTTGCATACACGCGCCCGGGTTGTTTGCGGTCCACCAGAATACTCATCACGTCGGAGTCGTCGATCATGCCGGTGTGAATGGACTGCCAGCTCATCCCGCCATCGGTGGTCTTCCACGGCAGATGAAATGTCCCGGCGTAAATCACGTCGGGATCCTTCGGGTCGACGGCGAGGGAATCGAGGTTGCGGATTTCGGCGTCGCCTTGCGGCGAAATCCTACTCCACGTGCGTCCGGCATCGCGCGTGCGATAGATGCCGTCGAGAGTTCCCGCCACCAGGGTGTCCGGCGACGACGGCGCCATCGCTAGCGCCCGGACAGCCTGACCCGCGAGCCCGGCACCGGCCCAGGTGCGGCCTCCATCCTCGCTGTGAAACAAGCCTCCGCCCCCCGCCTGGTCCCGAGTCCACGTCGCAGCAAAAAGTGACTTCGGATCGCGCGGGTCTACAAGGATGGCAGTGACCACCGAGTCCGCCCGCGCCCCGGCACGGCCCAACAATTCCCAATGAGCGCCGCCGTCTTCCGTTCCAAAGATGTGCCCGTCCGCCGTCCCGAGAAACACGCGATTCGGATTGCCGGGGTCCTGACCAAAGCACTGGACACTTCCGCCGGTGGGTCCGAGCGCGCGCAAGACTTGACCTCGCGCGGAAACAGCCGCGGCGAAAAGAAGAAAAAGCAGAAATGAGGTTCGGCGCATGCGGTGACCCATCTTACGTTTTGCGCGCGTCCGCGGGCAACCGGGCAATTAGACTTGTTCGAAGGTCCAAGTCCGCAGGCGGGGGGTACACCGCAAAATAGGGGAACTTGCATTTGCTTGCCTAACTACCCAAGAACCGACGTAGCCGAGCTGTCAGGCGCTTCTCGTCTTTGATCTCGCATTCCCATACGATCAGCGTTCGCCAACCGCGCCTCCTGATAGCCGCAACCTGCTCCGCGTCCCTTGTCGCATTGCGTCCAAGCTTAATGCGCCAGAAGCGGACGTTCGATCGCGGGACACTCGCCCTTCGACACCCTTTATGTTGGTGCCAAAAACAACCATGAACGAAAACCGCCTTATGGAGTCGAGGAAAAGCAATATCCGGTTTACCTGGAAGATCCCCCCTATGAAGGCGAAAACGGTAACCTAAGCCGTGTGCGATCTGCCGCACGCGTATTTCCGGCTGCGTGTTTCGGCTGCGGACAGCGCGCATGTTGGCGCTGCGCCGCTCTTTCGAGATTTTGTCCGTCATGGGCCGAATTTCTTCCGAAGCCATTCAAAAACGGCCCGCTGCTCATCCTGCCCGGCGCGGCGGATCTGGGATAGGAGCCAAATTCCGGTCGGCTTTTCACCTGTGATGTTCTTCGCGCCTGGTTACAAGTTGAACATAATGCCCTAAGATTTGAGAGTTCGTCCTTCCCGCCGAGGCTCTTGTCTTTGATATGGCCTAGGTGCAACCGGACTTTGCGGCCAGTGGCCGGGTCAATGTCGCCGGGCGAAAGACCGCACATCTGGCAAGTGAAGCCGTTGCGGTCAAGAACTTCCGCGCGGAGCCTTGCCCATTTTGTCCCGGGCTCTAGGTCATGCCGCTCAACACGAGACCGTATTTGCATACCCTTCTCATCTCGAAGTTCGCGGATGCGTCTCTGATAATCCCATATTCTCTTTACACGGGGAGCGGCCTGTTCAGAAGCCGCGGTCGCCATCCTCCTTACCCAGAGTTAGGGCGAGGGCAAGAGCATTTCGCAACATAAACGCTCCATATTCGTTGGCCAGAGTGACGATCACTCGGGCACCTTCTTCCGTCCAGTCGTGTGCGCGTGATAGATGTTGGACAAGAAGGTTCATGTCCACTATTTCTGTGCCGTCAAGTTCGCTCGAGGTAAGGAGACCACGGTATTCGTGGACGGCTGACCTTAGGAGTTCAATCTCAGTCATCGGAACGGACCTCCGAAAATGGCGCCTACTCCTTGAAGCGGTTCTTGCGATTCCACTCAAGCCGCTCCATGGATGGCAGAAAACGGTTCGGCGTTCTGATCGGGCAGTTGTGGTAGCGAAGTAATAGGTCCCGCGTCACGAGGTTCTGTGACTTCACAACCTTCGATGAGAACCGAATAGTCAGGTCGGAAGTTACGGTCATGAGCCCCGCGTCAAAGAGACGGTCAAACGTTGCACTGAGACACAGTCCGTTCGCGGGGTCAGTTCGGAATCTTTCGTCCTCGCTCCACGGCACGATGTGGCTGGCGACCAAGCATTCCGGCACCGCCAGACCGGTAATGCAGCAGGCCGCCTCGTAGCTGCTCAACACCGCATCCCGGAAGAACGCTTGATGGACCCGCTGCTTTGTTAGCCTTGTGGTCTCAGAAGGGCCACTGGGCGGCTTGAAAGCGCGATGAACTGGGGCTAGCTGGCCAAATTTATTCCGGAGAAGGTTGGCTTCCCACACTAAGTTATTCCAATCAGCATGAAACTCATCCCAAATTTCCCGATCCAGCTTGCTGGTATGTGTCAGACCCCTGATGTCCAACTTCTGAAGCGCCGGATCGAATGCGCCAAAATTTCCTAGTTTTCTCGCAACCGATGCGGGAGTGCGCCCCAGTAGGTTTGCAAGTTCCTTAACATCTGGATTGCTGGCTTTGGTTTTTTGAAACGGAATCCTGCAGTAAAGCTCAAATGCCAGAAGCGATTCTTCTCTGCTCCATAGCTCCCCGTAGCGCGATTCCTGCTCAATGCGTTTCATGCTGCCATCAACAATGAGCCTGAAGAATCACGATTTCCTGCGGGTTTGAGGTTGATAGCGCAGAACCTTTTGGGCGACCGCGCTTAAAGTTTCTGGCATGTCTCTCATGCGGTCAACTCGTTGCAATTAGTTGGCCGAACCAGGACTTTACGGGACTCATACGACGCTCCAAAGTATGCGTTGCACGTCACAAGGGTTCAAGAGAAAAGTGAACTTGTTCCCGAATCGCGCCAAACGTCTTGCGTCAGCTCGGTTGTAGACGTCATTCCGTGGAGGTTTCATCATTCGCAAAAGGCCCTAAACGCCCTTCGTGCTTGCGGCCCCGTGAGACTAGTCTCCATTTGAGGTGGTCCGCATGTAATTTCCCAAAAAGAAACCGGGCTTCGCACGAGCCGTTCCACAGCCCGCACAAAGCCCGGCAGCACGTTGCTTGTCCGGATTTATTGGTAGGTTGCGCCCTCCGGCACCCAGATGATGTCGATGCGCATGTTTTCCTTACCGGCACCGGTCTGACCGGTTCCGGTTCGTGTCGTAAGACGAGAAGCGTCAATTCCCTTCTCACCCAGGTATTTCACCGTGTTCGTTGCGCGATCACCCGCGAGCTTAGCCGCGTGGGCCTCTGCGGGATCCGCGTATCCGACGATGACCGCAGTCGCGTGCGGATCGTTCTGCAACCGCAGCGCCACGTCATCGAGGATGCGCTTACAAACGTTGTCCACGCGCGGAGAACCCTTCGGCGAGAACAAGCATTCATTCAACTTGCTCGCCTGAGGCGGCGGGGGAACGGCCTTGGCTTCGACGTTTACCGAACAATCCGCAGCTCTTGGCCCGCCGTCGTCCACCCTGCCCGTTACGGTGTACGTTCCTGGCGCCGCGCCCGTCGTATCGAGATCGACTGCGGGGCCGGTACCGATGATCTGGCCTCCGTTGGTGCGCCACGTGTAGTTCAGCGTCACGGCGTCCGGATTGTTCACGTCGGAGGTAACGTGCACGCGCTCGCCAACGAACACCGAGCTGCGATCCACAGAGCAACTCAGCGTGGGCTGGTGAATCGGTTTCGGAGCCACGGTTACATCGACGCCGCAGGCGGCTGTGCCGCCGCGCCCGTCGTCCACTTTCAAGGTGATGGTGTAGGTGCCCGCCGCAGTCCCTGCCGAAAGCCAACGAATCGCCGGCCCAGGTGCCGTCCACCTTGCCTCCGGTAGCGGTCCAGTTGTACGTCAGGGTGTCGCCGTCGGGATCGCTCGCTTGCGACGTGACCGCAACAGTGTCCCCGGAATCCACGAATACGGAACTCTTGTCCGCCGAGCACGACGCCGTCGGCGGGTGATTCACCGGAGCAGCCTTGTGAGGCACGTGGCTCGCGGCGACTTTGAAGACAAAGCCGTTGCGATCCTGCTCGCCGTAAAGATTCAGCATGTAGCGGTAGCCGGCGTCGATCGCCAGCCACTTTGTCGGGTACATTCTCAAACCCCAGATCGCGTCCACCGGATCGCGCGGGCCAAGCGTATCGTCGGGAGTGGAATGCCCGAAGAAAACTTCAAAATTATATTCGTTCATGAACTCGATGCGCCGGGTCGGGAACAGAATCATTCCGATTCCCGAATCCCATTGTCTCGCCTGGGCCATAATCGCCCGGCCTTGATACACGGGATCGCGAACCATCCGCACCCCGCTGTCCGCGGTTAACACAAATTCCTGGCCGAAATCTTTGCTCACATTAATGTCGAAATCCCAATTCACTTCGCCGGACTGCGTGCCGTCCGCAGCCAGGGCCGTGAACTGTTGTCTCGTCGGAATCAAAAAATCAGTAGTGACTGCGACGCTTAGCGGTGCTCCCCTGCGCTCCGAGACCAAGCCGAATTCCGCCCCCAGCGTCACCGGCCCGGTCCCGTGGCCCGTTACCGAAGCGTACGGATAGTCTTCAACGTAGAAAGGCTGTGCGTAGCTCGCGAAACCGTTCGTCTGGATCGGAGTGATCTCGCCGGGGTCGTTCACGTGCACGTGCTCGCCAGGAATGAAATTCGCGAAAATCGTGAGCCAATCGGTGGCGCCGTAGGCCACATTGATTCCAGATTCCGTGATAACCAAGCCGCCGGGCATCCGTCCGAAGCGATTCAAATATCCGGAGACCATAAAGCCATTCTTCGGCAACGTCTCTCCGGTCGAAAGCGTGAAGAGGCCGATCGTGCCGCTGGTGGCGGGCATGGGGGCCAGATCCGAAGAATCGCCTTTCTTTTCTGAATCTTTCTTGGAAGTGTCCGGCGTCGCGGCCGCAGCCGGGGTCCCGGTCGTGGCGCCGGGCGCCGCGGCGACCGGCGCGCTCGCATCGGGACTATTGCTCGCGCCATTGCTCGAATCGCCGGCTCCTGCGGCCGCTTTCGCCGCTGCGGCCTGAACCATCAGCGCGCTCAAAATAAGCACATAACCAGCGCGTCGAAGAAATCGCATCTTGCCCTCCGTGGGTACATCACTCGTCCAGAATTGCTGAATCATGGCTTAAAAGCTTGGGGATCGTCTTCTGATCGCATCTACAAACACTGCGGCCCACGCTGGCTGGAAACTACCTTGCAAAACGCCCCTAGCGCCGGACGGCGCGAGCCACCAAGGGCAAAACCTCAAAACGCCCCAACCCCCGTTAAAGTATAAAGTAGAAGCGCCCGCCCGAAAACAGCTTTCTATCCCAAGCGGAAAAGAGTGCCGTGGCGCTGAATCCATCGCGAACGGATCTCGCCGATTGCGGCAGTTACCATCCGCCTCAAGCGCCATGCCGACTCAGCTTGGCTTTCGCGCAGGCTGCTGGTAAATTCCCATTGCGTGTCCCGGCAGGACTGCGCCCCAGACCAATGGCCGCTACCTCCAATTCGCAATCCGAAGCCCCGGCTCCCGAGCGCATCCTGATCGTGGAGGATGAACAAAACGCGCGCCAGGGCTACGAAGCGCTCCTCCTGAAGTGGGGCTTCGAGGTCCTCGGCGTGGAAAGCGCGGAAGCGGCGCTCGAAAGATTGGCCGATTTTTCTCCCAATGCGCTCATCGCCGACGTGGAATTGCCCGGCATGAACGGTCTGGAATTGCTCGAGCGGTTGCGCGACGCCGGCGACCTCCAACATCTCCCTGCGATTCTCATCACCGGCAAAGGCAGCGAGGATCGCGTCATTTCCGCCATCCAGTCCGGGGCCTTCTGGTATATCGAAAAACCTCTCAAAGGCGCAGTTCTGCGAGCCCTGCTCGATCGGGCCCTGGGACTCGAGCGCGGCCGCCGCCAGGTCGTCGCGCTCACCAGCCAATTGCGGGAAGCCGGGCGCCTCGGCGACATGGTGGGCCGCTCGAAGCCGATGCAGGACGTCATGCGGGTGGTGGAGCAGGTCTCGCCCTCGATGGCATCGGTGCTGATCACAGGAGAAACTGGCTCGGGGAAAGAAATTCTGGCGCGAACGATCCACCGGCTTTCGCCGCGTTGCAACCGCCCGTTCATAGCCATCAATTGCTCCGCGATCCCCGAATCGCTGATGGAGAGCGAAATCTTCGGGCACGAGCGCGGCGCGTTCACCGGAGCGGCGGAGCGTCGCCTCGGCTGTTTCGAGCTGGCCGACGGCGGCACCCTGCTGCTGGATGAAATCGGCGAAATGCCGGCCCCCACGCAAGCCAAACTCCTCCGCGTCCTCGAGGACCACAAAGTGCGCCGCCTCGGCAGCAAGACGGAGACTCCGGTGGATGTGCGCGTCCTCGCGGCCACGAATAAGGACCCCGACCGCGCGGTGGCAAAAAGAGAATTGCGCCAGGACCTCTACTTCCGCTTGAATGTGTTCCACATCCACTTGCCGCCGCTGCGCGAGCACAAGGAAGATATTCCCCCGCTGATCGAAGGAATGCTGCGCGACCTGAATGCCCGATACAACCGCCAGATCCGCGGCGTCAGCACCGAAGTTCTCGATCAGTTCAAGAGCTACACCTGGCCGGGCAACGTCCGCGAGCTGCGCAACGTCATCGAGCGCGCCGCGATCGTCTGCGATCGCGAACTCATCGGCCGCGCGCACCTACCGGAAGAGTTCGGGCGCGGCGCCCCGGCCGGCGCCGCCGAACTTTCCGAGCTGCGTTTTCCCATCGGCACGACCGTCGAAGCCGCGGAGCGCGAGTTGATCCTGCAAACACTCGCCGCGACGCAAAACAATAAGACCCGCGCCGCCGAACTCTTGAGCATCAGCCTCAAGACTCTGCACAATAAATTGAAGGAATACGAAGCCTCGAAATTCCCCACGGCCTGAGGGGCCGGGCCATGCATCTGCGTCTCAAGACCAAGATCACGCTGACGATGGCTGCTCTGGTTCTCTCGGTCGTCGCGGTGAACTCCTCTCTCAATGTGGCCTCACTCGAACGGCAAGTGGTGCGGCAGGTGTATGGCCGAGCAAATATCGTCGCGCAACAAGTCTTCTTTCAAGCGCAGAACGCCCTCTCCGAAGCTGCCACTGCCGGGAATGCGCCGGCGTCCGATAGCCCCGCCGATTTGCGCGCGTACGTGCGCGACTCCCTCGCCAACAGCAAGGCGCTCGATTCGTTCATCAACGGGGAGGTCGGGTATTCGTCCTTCGTGTATGAAGTAACCATCGTGGATTACAACGGCACGGCTCTGATCTCGAGCGACTCCACGCTCATCGATCGTCCAGTGCTCCGCAGGACGCCGCTCGACCAGCTCGTGAGCAGCGGCGCCCTCGCGCAACTCCGCGTGATGTACGGCCCGCCGCGCGCCTACGAAGTAACCTATCCCTTCAAACTCGGCCCCGCCGGGCGGCAGGTGCCCTTCGGGGAGATTCGCGTCGCCGTGCAGACCGGCCTGTTGCGAACCGAAATCACGCCCAGCCTGCGGTCGGCGGGATGGCTCGCGCTGGGCTCGGTGCTGGTCGTCGGTGCTGCTTGCGGCGATCGTCTCGAGCATTTCGCTTTCGCCGTTGGAGCGTATCTCCGCTGCAATTGGATCGCATTTCGCGCGGCGAATTCGATCCGCAGACCGTGCAGACCACCGATGAATTCGGCCAGGTCAGCAGCAAGATCAGCCGGATCGGTCAGCAGTTGCGCGGCGTGCAGGAAATCTTCAGCACGCTGCGCGAAAATCTGGATCAGGTGCTGGGCGGCCTCGAAGACGGTCTTTTGCTTTTCACGCGCGACGGCCGGGCGGTGATGGTGAGCCCCGCGGTGGAACGTTTTCTGGGCGTGCCCGCCGACAAGTTGCTCGGACGCATGGCCGACGATATTTTTCCGCAGGGCAATCCCGTGCGGCGCGCGCTGGGCCTGGACGAAGGCGCCATCGGCCCGGTGACGACCGAAGTGGAGCTGCCGTCGCCGACCGGCGAGGCGCCGCAACACGTCGGGATCGGCGCGCAGGTCATCACCGAAGGCGGCACGCGCATGGGCGCTCTGGTCACGCTGACGGACCTGGAATCGCGCGAGCGAATCAGCACGCAATTGCAAGTGTCCGAGCGCATGTCGGCGATCGGCCGGATCATGTCCGGCGTGGCGCATGAAGTGAAGAACCCGCTGAATTCGATGCGGCTGTGGGTGGAAAGTTTGAAAGAGCATCTTCCGGCCGACGAAGAATTGCCGCAGCATGCGCTGAAAGTGCTGGACAGCGAAATCGATCGGCTCGACACCGTCGTCAAGCGCTTCCTCGATTTCACGCGTTCGGTGGAACTGCATCCCGAAGACACGCAACTTGCCGAATTGATGGACGAGGTCGTGAACGTCGCGCGGCCGCAGCTCGAGCGGGCGAATGTTGCAGTCGAGACCCATTACGCCCGGTCGCTTCCCGCCGCGCGCGTCGATCGCGAACTGGTCCGTCAGGCGCTGCTGAATCTCGTCCTGAACGCCGTGCAGGCCATGCCCGAGGGCGGCGTCCTCACCCTTTCGCTCGAGCGCCGCGGCGACATGGCCGCAATTCAGGTCAAAGATACGGGTGTCGGAATTTCGCCGGAGCACCGCAATCGCGTCTTCCAGCTCTTCTTTACTACTCGGCCCGGCGGCAGCGGAATCGGGCTCGCCAGCACCTATAGGACTGTACAATTGCACAATGGCGCCATCGATTTTGAAACTGAGTTGGGACGCGGCACGTCGTTTCGCATAGAGCTTCCCCTCGAAAGGCCCGGCGAGAATTCGTCACGTTCGCGGGAAACTAAGACCACGGTGGAACACAGCGCATGAGAGCACAATCCGCGGCCATCGCTGGTTTACTTCTGACGGGCGCGCTCACCCTGGGCGGCTGCCAGCGAAATATCGTCAAGGCCGCTCCGCCTTCCGTCTCCACGCCACCTGAGACGGTGCCGCCGCCCGCGCAGCCGCCGCCGCGCCCGCAGACGACCTCCGTGCCCGCTTCGGAACCGAAACCCGCCGAACCGCCTCCGCCCGCGCCGCCGGTTAAGCCTGCTCCCGCGCACCCGAAGCCCGCGCAATCGCCCGAGTCGCCGCCTGCGCCGCCGCAGGAACCCAAACCCACAGCCCCGGAGATGGCACCGGAGCTATCGCCGCAGCAACAAACCGCGGACGAACAACGAACCAGCGCCGACATTCAAGCCGCTGAGAAAAATTTGCAACTCGCCGCCGGGCGGCAGCTCAACGCCTCGCAGGAGGATCTCGCCTCCAAAGTGCGGGACTTCCTCGGTCAAGCGCACGATGCCGTGCGCGAGGGCGATTGGGTGCGCGCCAGCAACCTGGCGCACAAAGCGCGCATTCTCTCCGAGGACCTGGTCAAATCCCTCTAGCCTCGGCCTAGTGAAGTTGGCCGGTCTGGTAGTTGAGTGAATCCACTGAAATTTGAAATTGATATTTCGCCTGGGCCTGCGCGACCCCGGCCTGCGCCTGGTTCAATTGCGCTTCGCTGAGTTCGACAATAGAACTGAGGCCGAGATTGTAGCGCGCTTGCGCAAGTTGCAGTGCGAGATCGGCCTGCTGCTTCAGTTGATCGGTGAGGCCCAAATTCTGGAACGCCGTATTCGCGTCGTTGTAGGCGACGCGCACGTCTCGCGCCACCTGATCGGCAAGCTCATTCACCTGCTCGCGGGCGGCGTCGGCCGCGAATTCAGCTTCGCGATGCCGCGCGGAATAGAGGCGTCCGTCAAAAATTGGAATCGTCAAATTAAAGCCCGCTGCGGCGTAATTGCTGGCGAGAGGGGGTTCGCGCACGGGGGTGACTCCCGCGACGGCCACCGCGGACAGCGTCGGATTCCACAACTCCGCCTGCGCCTTCGCGTACTCTTGCGCCGATTGCAGGTGCAAGCGGCTGCCGGCCAATTCCGGCCGTTGCTGAAACGCTTCGGCGATCAGATCGGAGAGGGCCGCTGCGGGTCTTTCCGGCATCGGTTCCTCTTCCAGCGCGAAACTGCGATTGTCCGAATAACCGAGGGCCAGCGAGAGATCGGCAAATGCGGCTTCCAGATTGCTTCCGGCCTGCGTGAGAAACAGTTGCGCCTGCGCAAGATTCACATTCGCGAAACTCACATCGAGTGAAGACCTGAGCTGATTTTTCGCCAGGGTTGTCACTTGATTGACCACCAGTTGCCGCGCGTCCACTTCCTGCTTCGCGACCCGGAGCACCGCCTCCGCTTCCAGCGTCCGGAAATACGACTCGTCCACTTGCAACAGCACATCTTCCCTCGTGGCCTGCGCATTCTGCTCTTGGGATTTCGCTTCGAGATCGGCGGACTTCACGAGACTGTGCGTGCGGCCGAAGTCGGTGGCGAGCTGGTTGATCACGACGCCATCCGCGAACCGATCGTAGATGATGGGATTGTTCAAACCGCCGGCGGTGATCCTGCTGTTGTTTTCCGCGTCGGCGCCGGTGGCGTTGTCGAACACTTCGGGAAAATAGGCTGACCGAACCTCGGAAGTAATCGCGCCGGCCTGCTGCGCCGTAAATTGTGCGGCAAGCAGACTGGGCCGGTTGCTCAAGGCGATGACTTGTGCCTGCGCGAGAGTCAACGTTTGCGGCGCCGCGGAAGTCGCGGGCTGGCTTGTCGCCGGCGCTTGGCTGGAAGACGGGGCCTGCGCGAAATCCTGCGACGGCAAGAAGAGAACAGCGCATAGCATTGCGACTAAGACAAAAAAGCGGTTCATATCAATTCACCTCTTGAGACTGCGCCGCTTCTCTGCGGCTATAGACGAGCACGTACGCGGCCGGCACGACGAACACGGTGAGAACAACCGAACTGAGCAGGCCGCCGATAATCACGCGCGCCAGCGGCGCATAGGCTTCGCTGCCCTCCTCCAGTTTCAACGCCATAGGCACGAGTCCTACGACCGTGGCGAGAGTGGTCATGAGAATCGGCCGCAGCCGGATGCGGCAGGCGTGCGCCACCGCTTCTTTCAGCCCGCGTCCTTCGCGGCGCAACTCATTGGCGAAGTCCACGATCAAGATGCTGTTCGACACCACCATCCCTTGCAGCATGACGACACCCATCAAGGATTGGACGTTCAGCGTCGTGCTGGTGAGGCCGAGTGTGAGCAACACGCCGATGAGGCCGGTGGGAACAGCGAGAATGATCAAGAACGGATCGAGGAACGATGAGAATTGCGCGACGAGAATGAGGTACACAAGAAGAATCGCAAGCAGCAATCCGAATCCGAAACTCCGGAACGAAGCCTGCATGGTCACCACCAGACCGCGCGTATTGATGCGCAGATTGGAGGGAAGCTGCGTGGCGGCGATGATCTTCTGCACCGCGCGCGCGGGCGAACCAAGGTCTTCCCCCGATGGCGTCACATACACATCGATGTTGCGCTGCAACTGATAGTGGTCCACTTCGGTGGGCGAAAGGATGCGCGAAACATCCGCAACCTGGCCGAGATACGTGGGCTCTTTCAGGCCGAGCGCGCGCAGCGGCATGGCCTTCAAGTCCTCGATGGATTTCACCTGGTTCTCGGGATACTGCACCGTCACGAAATAGTTGTTGCCGGTCTTGGGATCCACCCAGTAGCTCGGGGCAATCATGGCGTCGGAAGTCAGCGCGGTGATGACGTTGTCCACCACTTCCTGCGGGGAAAGGCCGAGCTCACTTGTGCGCTCGCGATTCACGTTGATTTGCAAAGCGGGATAATCCATATCCTGCGGGATGAAGACGTCGGCGACGCCGGGAATCGCGCGGAATTGCTGCGCGAGGCCTTCGGCGATCGAATCCGCTTGATTCAGATTCATGCCGCTGACTTGAACGTCGATCGGGGCTGGAGCGCCCTGATTGAGAACCGCGTCCACAAGCCCCCCGGATTGAAAATTAGTGCGTATCTCGGGAACTTCCGCGGCCACGCGGCGGCGCACGCGGCTCATGTATTCAAAGCTGCTTACGCTGTGATCCTGCTTCAAGCCGACTTCGACGAATGCGGTGTGCATGCCGGAGTTGGGCGTAAAAAGCGCGGAGAGATCGGCCATCAGCCCGATGTTGGAGACGACGGTGCTGAGATCCCGCGTGGGGACTTCCTGGCGGACGATGTCTTCCACGCGCGTGACGTATTTTTCCGTGTCTTCGATGCGCGTTCCCGTCGGCGCTTTCACATTAATGATGAACTGCCCGGCATCCGTCCGCGGGAAGAAGGAGAGCCCGACCAGTGGAGATAGCAGGAAACTCAGCGCAAAAGCCGCTGTGAATCCGAGCAGAACGGCGCGCGGGCGCTTGAGCGTCTTTTCCACCCAGAAATCGTAGTAGCCGAGCATCCGCTCAAATTGATGATTGAACCAGGCGTTGAAACGGCGGCCCCAGGAGGCCCCGGCTTCAAGCGCGGCCCCGGCCTGTTCGTGAACCGCGCGAAGAAACGTGGCGCAGTAGAGCGGGACGACCGAGACGGCGACGAAGTACGACGCGAAAAGAGAAATGACCACGCCGAGCGCAAGCGCGCTGAAGAGATACTTGCTGACGCCGAACAAGAGCGTGACGGGGAAAAAGACGATGACGGTCACTAGCGTAATCGCGAGCACGGCCAGCGCGACTTCGTTCGCACCCTTCTCCGCCGCGACGACCGGCGTCTCCCCGTTTTCGACGTGGCGGTAAATATTCTCCAGCACAACGACGGAATTATCGATTAAGCGCGAGAAGGCGAGCGCGAGGCCGCTGAGGACCATGCTGTTGATCGTGCCGCCGCCCGTATGAAGAATGAAAAAAGTCGCCATCAGCGAAATCGGAATCGAAAGAAACACGGCGAGCGTGGCGCGAACGCTGCCGAGGAAAATGAGAATCATCAACGCGGTGAGCAGCAGGCCGATCCCGCCTTCGTGCATCACGGTCGAGATGGCTTGCTTGACGAAGAGCGATTGATCGAACACCACGTGCGTCTTGAGTTGCGAAGGAATGTCGCGCAGCGTGGGGATGGCGTCTTTGATCCCGTTGACGACGGAGATCGTGTTCGTGTCGCCGCCCTGCTTGAGGATGGGAACGTAAACCGAGCGCTGGCCGTTGACGCGAACGATGTTGTATTGCAAAGCCGCGCCATCCACCGCGTGGCCGACATCGGAAAGGAAGACCGTTTGCTGGCCCTCGGTCTTGAGCGGCAATTGATTCAGCGCGGCAGCGTCGGGGACTTGCGCGTTGGTGTAAATGTTGTAGTCGGTCGGGCCCATGCGCACATCGCCCGCGGGAAGAATCAAATTCGATTGGTCCGTGGCGCGCACGACGTCCATAGGGCTCAACTCGTGGGCCTGCAACTTCTGCGGGTCCACATACACCATGATTTGGCGGTAGCGGCCGCCGTACGGCGGCGGGACGGTGGCGCCCGGTACGTTCGCGATCTGGTTCCGAATTTGGTACTGCAAATAATCGTGAAGCTGTGTCTCGTCGAGTCCCTGCCCTTCGACAGTGAGCAAGCAAACCGGCAGGCTCGAGGCGTCCACCTTCATCACCACCGGCGGAAGCGTGCCCTGCGGCAGCCGGCGGAGATCGGCCATTGCAAGATTTGAGATTTCGGTGACGTCCGCATTCGCGTCGGTGCCCGGCTGAAAATAAATCTTGATCAGGCTGACGCCGGTCATCGAACGGGATTCCATGTGGTCGATGCCGCTGCCGAGTGTGAAGAAACGCTCGAAGGTGTCCGTGATGTCGGCTTCAATCTGCTGCGGCGGCATCCCGCTGTAAAACGTGGCGACAAGCACGACGGGGATATTGATGGGCGGAAACATGTCCACCGGCATTTGCGCGACGCTGGTGAGACCGAGAACGAAGACCAGCAAGCAGCAAACAAGAATGAAGTAAGGATGGCGAATCGAGAAGATGGGCATCGCGCGTCTACTCCGATCCGCCGGGCGCAGCAAGTTTCGGGGTGACACGCTCGCCAGATTTGTACTGATCCTGCTCGCCCATCACGACCTCGTCACCTTCCGAGAGTCCCGCGACGATTTCGGCTTTGTCGGCCGTTTGGATCCCGAGCGTCACATCGCGTCGCTCGATTTCGTTGCTGCTGTTCACGAGGAGCACGGAGCCTTTGTTCTCCCCCGCTAAATGAACCGCTTGCAACGGCACAGTCAGAGCGTTCTGCTGCGTCTGAAGCGGAATCACGACCGATACGTACATGCCCGGAACGAGCGCGTAGTCGGGATTGGGGACGTTCGAGCTCGGTGTACATCGTGCGGGTTTGCATGTCGATCTGGCCCGAGAAGCGCACGATTTTTGCCTGCAGGATTTTGTTGAGCGTAGTCACATTCACGGACACGGTCTGGCCGACGTGAACGTCGGGGACCGCGCGTTCGGGAAGCGGAATCACGAGCCGCAACAGATTATTTTGTGAGAGATGGCAGAGCCCCTGATCGCCTTTGCTCGATGAAGTGCCCGCCGGTAACAGTGCGCCGGTGTACGCGTTGATCGATGTGACGACTCCGTCGAACGGAGCGGTCATGTGCGTGTAGGCAAACATGGCTTTGTCTTTATCGAGCGCGGCCTTTGCGGAGAGTAGTGCCTCTTCCGCGCCGGCGAGCGCGTCCTTCGCGGCGGATACTGCGGCGCTCGCTTCCTGGTCCTTGCCTAGAGCGACGTCCACTTCCTGCTGCGCGACGAGCCCCGGCTGCGTTTTCTGAACGTCGGCAATGCGCGTGTAGGTTAAATGAGTGACCGTGTAAGCCGATTCGGCGCTGTTGAGTTCTTCTCGTGAGCGCTCGACGTCCTGCTCGCTGCGGTGAACCATGGCCTCGTCCTGCTGGACTTGTTGCTCGAGTTCCGGCACTTCGAGATCGGCCAGAAGCTGGCCTTGCTTCACGTGCGTTCCCCAATTGACGTAGAGCTTGCGGACGTAGCCGGAAACCTTCGCGAAGACATCCACTTCCTGATAGGGCTGGAACTCCGAGGCGATTTCGAGGGTCGTGGAAATGTTTTGCCGGGAAACTTTGACGACAGCTACGGTGGGGGCCGGGCCGGAGGTGTCGCTCTTCGCCGAGCCGCAACCGGAACTGCCGATCGCGGCGGCGAACAACAATGCAAAGGGAACGAAGCGCATCGTGCTCGAACATCGAATCATTCGCAGACTCATTAAGATGACCTCAATCATTTTCGTTGGTGCGCAACCCTGCGTAATAGGAATCCATGTCCTGGACCGCCCTACGAAACTCTTTCGGTGTGAAATTCGGAGCGCGGCACAATCCGATGAGCCGCTCCCTTTGCAGTAGGATCTCGTGGGCCACCGCCGGCACCCGGTCCGCGATTTCGAGCGGAATTGTTTGGATGCCGTGGCGATCGCCTTGGATCAAATCGCCGGGGCGTACTTTCAACCCGCCGATTTCCACTGTTCCGCCGAAATCAAAAACGTGCGCGTAGGCGTGCGAAACAGAAACATTCCCTGCGAACAGCTGGAAGCCGGTGGACTGAAGATGCGATAGGTCTCGCACGGCGCCGTTGGTGGCGACGGCTACGCACCCCAGGGC
>CAWCYS010000017.1:0-17292 GCA_963799715.1 Terriglobia bacterium
CAGCAGCCCCAAAGGCACCGACCAGGTGGCAACGGACACGTCCACCGCCCTCAAGCTGCTGGCCATCGCCGCGAAGCACCCGGCACAGGTCTACGCCGCGGGCACCTGCGCGGTTCTCGGGCTGGGGGCGCTGGCCGTCTCGTACGCGGCGATCGCCCACGCTCAGCAGAGACCGCGGTTCGGCCCTCGCCATGGTCGCGGCGCTGATCGGCGGCATCGGGGCGTTCTGCGGAGCCATCACCAACGTCCTGGTCTTCCCCAACCTCGCCGCCGCCGCCACGGCCCACACGACACCAGGCGCGGCCGCCCGGTTCCTGGTGACAACCTTCAGTTCCGGATTCGGCCACGGGTTCGAATACGCCTATTTCGCCGGGATTTACGCCGCACCGCTGGCGATGGGGGTGGCGCGTGGCGCAGCCGGGCCGTTCCCCGCTGGCTGGCGGTCCTGTTCGCTGGCCTGGAAATCGCCCAGCAGCAGATATCCTCCGGGCCGGTCGTCGTCCTGTACATGCTGCCCTTCGCGGCCGCGATGGCCCTGCTGGCCGCCCGGATCTGGCGGCTGGCCGCGCTGCCCGCCACCCAGCCACAACCGGAGCCCGCCGGCGTACCCGTGTAGCAGCATTCACAGGCACTTTTACGCGGGCGGTCTTGAACGGCGTCTTGGGAAGTTGACCAGTAAATAGTTGAGCCCAGTGGTGGGATCGTTGCCGGCCCACACCGTGTGCGCCACGCCGGCGTCGTCGAAGACGTCGACTTTAATAACCGTGCCAGAGTTGAACGACTCACGCACCCGCACCTCCGTCGCATATACCGGCCTCGGATTTTTCAGGTCAAGCCATTCGATACCGCTGTCCTGGGTTTTAGGGGTCCAGGCTTTTCCATCGTCGCCGTAGGCTGACGTTGGAAGCGCCCGGTCATTTGGTTCGCCGACCACGACGCCGCACCTTGTGCGTCGTTGTAACTCGAGGAAGACGTCGCCGAAATGGCCCACTGCCCATTGGGGTCATTCTTGATTTCGTCCTGTTTCAGCGCCCAATCGACAGCGGCGAGTCTCGCGGTGGTGTCAGCGCCATTGCTCGCCCGGCGCGGGGGCAGGATTTGCAGCGGGCGCGCTCGCGGCCGGAGCAGCTGGAGCGGCGGGCTGCGCGGCTGGCGTCGCAGAAGATTCCTTATGCGATTTCCCGCATCCTGCAGTGAAGATGAGAACGGCGAGGAGAAATGACGCCGCAAGGGAGGTCAAAATGGCGCTCCGCTCGGCGCGCACGCCCGACTCCGAGCTTCTGTGAGATTTCAAGAGTGCACCTCTCTAAGAAAGTATCGGACTCGAGGAATCATCGCGCGTCTTAGAGCAAAGATGGTTAGTCAGAAGCGCGGCAAGCGGAATCTAGCACAGCGAGGGTGTCGGCTCAAGCGGGAGCGCGGCGGGCGCAGGAAACGGCGGGATCGCGGCTCCTCGGGTATGGCTCGTATCGCCCATCAGGCGACGACACCCTCGGCCGACTCCCGTTTCGCATTGAGAAACGGAGCAAATTGATTTCCGCCATTTGCTACGCCTATAATCGCGCGGCCTCCGAGGTAACTTCCCGACGAAACAGGATGAGTTGCAGCAGGGTGCTGCGAATGGCCGGGGGAGCGTGCGGAAATTCCTGGTAAAGAAAATGCGCCTAATTGTTCGGGCCTGATATTGCCGAAAATTGTTTGGGGGAATGCCATGTCCGCATCAAGCAAACTCGAAAACAAGCACGAAGGTCTTGACCCGCCGCACGTTTCTAGCGGGCGTCGCGGTGGCGGCACTGCAGCGGCGTTGGACGGCGTGCATGCCCGATGTCGCCGAGTGTCGAACATATCCCCATCATCGACGCGCATATTCATCTGTTCGACGGCACGCGCCCGGTGGGCTCGGGCTACATGGGTTCGCCGGCCTATCGAGCCATGTCCAAGCCTTCGCTTCCCGCGATGTATAGCCCACTCGCGAGGCCGATCGGCGTCGTCGGCGCAATCGTGGTCGAATCGAGCGCGTGGATCGACGACAATCTCTGGTATATCGAAACCTGCCGGGCCGATCCGTTTATGGTGGGCGTCTCGGGAAATCTAAATCCGGCGCGCCGGACTTCGGCCGATACGTCACTCACTTTCCGAAGGATCCGCTGTATCGCGCCATCCGCTCCAGCCACTTCTACAGCGCGGACGATGGCAAGGTCGCTCCTAGCCCGACCACGTCGCCAATCTGAAGCTGCTGGCGCAAGCCGACCTCGCGCTGGACACCGCCAATCCCAGCATGAACCTGATGCAGGCCAACGTTCTGCTGGCCGATGCGATTCCCAACCTGCGCATCATCATGGACCATCTGCCTTCGTTCGATCCGACGACCGACAACCAGCCGGCGTACGAGGCGGTGGTAAAGGAGATGGCGGCGCGGCCCAACATCTTCGTCAAGCTGTCCGAGGCGTACCATCCGCGGCAGTCGGACGACGTCATCGTCAAGGACTACGAGCCGCTGCGCGCCCGGCTCGAATATCTGTTCGACGCATTCGGCGAGGACCGCGTCATGTTCGGGACCGATTATCCCAACAGCTACGGCGTCGCCACCATTCCCGAGGAGGTCGCGATCATGAAGCGCTTCTTCTCCACCAAACCGAGAGAAGCTGCGGAGAAATGTTTCTGGAGAAATTCAGCGCGCATCTATAAATGGATCAAGCGCGCGGACGATCAGCCGAGCCTGGCTTGATTCATTCGCCTGCGCTCGGCCGAATCTCAGCGGTCCGGCCAGATTCCGATAATCCCCTTTCTCAGGAGTTGGCCGCCAGAGCCTTGCAGTCTTGCGCTAGGCGAGGCCCGTTGGGACGAGTTGTGTCTTCCGCGAAAGCAGTACTTCCGCGCTATGGCTGATCCTTCAATTCGGGAGTCACAATTGTCTGCACGCCCCGATGGCGGCAGGAGGCTTCCGGTTTGGTTTGGAAGAAATCGCGGACTGGCGAGATGGAAGTAAACTACAGCGCTGAGCAGCAAGGGAACAAACTTTCGGAATTGGTGTTTTGTTTTTCACAGATGGCTCTGTCTGGTTCGGCTAATCCCAACGCCAGGCATTTTTACTCGCCGGCAGTTGAATACTGGTCGATGCATTCTTCCGTGCCGAAATTGTGATAGGGGCCATCGTGGCAGCGTACGGAATGCTTGTATGGCGAAGCGCATCTCGTAACCTTTCCCCTGCGAATTACATCATCGTGTTATCTTGCGCGCCCGTGTCCTCCTATGCTGTCCAAGCTGTCCGAATGGGTTCAATTTTTGGATCACCAGAGAGGATTTTCGATTGGGAATGATCTTCGGGTCGGCGTCGTCGAAATCACGATACCGGTTTGTATTACGGTCTTTGGCGGGTGGTGGGCCGACAACACATCCTTGCGCGAACGGTTTCGCAGATCAATGCGATCCAGACGATTCGTGAAATAGTTCCAACACCTCTCGCGCCAGGTCCTGATCAGTCGTCTTATCGGAAGGTGGGCATGGCGGCCAGATCCCGCGCTTACACTGAGCGCACTCATCGTGCGCAAAAGAGCTCGCCGCTAGTCCCGCGCAAATTGCGGACTAAAATTCACATTTCCAGTTGGCGAGGGCAAGTGCCGTCGTTACATATGGATTTGGTTAGGGCGTTGGGGATCGCGTTGGGGGAGCTGGAACGAGATCACCGCCGAATAAGGAAGAGGTTTGGTAGGGGCGGTGGGGATCGAACCCACGACCTTTGGCTTAAAAGGCCACTGCTCTACCACTGAGCTACGCCCCTAAGTTGGAGAATTACATCTTACCCGAAAACGGCACGCTTCACATCGCGGGGATTCGTTCCTAAGCGGATCTTCAGTCCTCTGTCTAGACTTCGTTGCGACGACTGAACGATGGAAAAGGTCGTATGCCGCACAGATGGACGCGAGACTTGTGTCGCAGGCGGGGCTGCTTCGCGTACTTCTCCTCGAACATGATGGCTCGGCGACGTGTTCTCCCGTGACACGACTGATTCGATCCACCGCATGCGAACGAGCGGATGGTCCACGTCAAGATCATGGAAGCAGGCGTCAGGCCACGGCTGCGCGCGGCCGTTTTCGTTTCCATTCGTAGTCGCGCCGCAGCAGCCCCATATGTTTTTTGAGTTGGGATTCGATGTCTGCAAATGCCAGTGTAACCGCGGATCGGATATTCGGGGCCGTACCCGTTGAGTACAAACTCTTGGTCGGAAGCGACAAGCTGAGCGAAAACTGATACTTCACCTTTCTCGGAAGTTTCTCGATGCATCCATGAAGCTGCACGAGATCGTCCTGGAAATTCTTCAGCAACTTGCCGAGCTTATCCGACTGCACCTTCGTCACGCGCTCGACAGGCTCGCGCCATTCGACATTCTTCGAGCTGATAGTGAGTTTCATTGGGGCACCTCTCGACGGGGATACGGGAAGGAACGAACGTCTCGCGGATGGTTCCGCTCAATCATCGCTGTATTCAGCATAGCAAGCAGCGTCGCGGGTTGCAATGCGCAGGTGCTCGATTCGTGCGTGTTGCAATTTCGCTCAGACAAGCGGGCGTACGCCGAGTCTTTTCGAATCGCGATTGTGTCTAAATTCACGCGCTTTCAGAGAGTTGCGAGCGAATTCAGGTGTTTCACGTGAAACAACCGGCCGAAATTTCGAAGCGCGCTGCCCCTGCGCGTTGACAATCCAATCCGCCGCGACATAGGCTCCCTTTCGCGCCTAAAGTTGCGCTTGCTGATGAGTGCCACGCATCTCCAAAGACGAACCGCACGCCATCCGGGTGGGGCCCGCAGGCTGGTCCTACGAGGATTGGAACGGAATCGTGTATCCCTCGCGGCGACCGGCGGGCTTCCACGAAGCCGCCTATTTGTCCGGTTTCTTCGACATCATTGAAATCAACACGTCCTTTTACTATCCGCTGCGGGCGGAACACGCCAGCCACTGGCTGGACCGCGTCGCGCACAATCCGCGTTTTCTATTCACCGCCAAGTTGTGGCAGAAATTTACGCACGAGCAGGGCGGCTCGAGCGCCGACGAACGCGCGGTGCGCGAAGGATTCCGCCCTCTGCTCGATGCCGGCAAGCTCGGCGCGGTGCTTTTGCAGTTCCCCTATTCGTTTCACCGCTCCGCGGAAAACATTGCAAGGCTCGGGGAACTTCTCGATCGCTTCGCGGATTTGCCGTTGGTGGTGGAGGTGCGGCATGCGTCGTGGAACGACAAAGAGTTTTACGCGATGATTCACGAGCGCGGCGTCGGCTTTTGCAACATTGACCAGCCATTGATTGGCCGCTCGCTGCGGCCCTCCAGCCGCAGCACGGCGAGCGCCGGCTACGTCCGATTGCACGGGCGGCGCTACGATACATGGTTCACGGACGATCCCCTGAGTCCGCCCGAAGAACGTTACAATTACCTCTATCGGGCGGACGAGCTGCAGCCGTGGGCCGAGCGCATCAAGAAAGTGGCCGAACATTCCAAGACGACGTTCGTGATCACCAACAATCACTTTCAAGGAAAAGCGATCGTAAACGCGCTGCAGCTCATCAGCCTGTTGACCGGCGCCAAGGTCAAAGTGCCGGAGCCGCTACGTCACCACTACCCGGAACTTGAATCCATTTCGAGCGAGCCTGCGCAAGAGCCCACACTCTTCCCCAATCCTCCAAGCGGACGGTAGACAATTAATATTCTCGGCGGGAAAACTGCGAAGCACCGGCAAGAATCGCGGGCGGTGGACGAAAGCGGCGAATCCGGCGAGCTACTTCTTGAAGAGATCCTCGAACGCCTGGCGCGCGTCGGTCGGGCGCGAGGGCCCGTGCGCTTGGATGGACGACGTTGCGGGCGCGGTCGGGGCCGTGTCCTTCTCGATGGTCACGCGAAACGAGAAAAACGTGCACTCATTCCGCGTGTCCTTGGGCACGACGCGTTCCGGCACAGGCTTCATGCACTCAAATTGAGCCGCGCTGTCGAAGACATGCGCACTGCTTGCAGCAATGAAACTCGAAGCCGCAGCTCTTGCACTTCCCCTGGGGATCGAATCCCGAGAGGAGCACTACTCCGCAATTGGAGCAACGCGCCCGTGTGATGGTGCCGACCATGCGAGGTGTGCGCGGACCAAATTGTTCTTGCTTGGGGCGGGGCGCTTGCTGCTGGTGCTTTTCCTTCTTTTGCGGCGCATCACTGCTCATATATCCGTGCTGTTTATACTTTCTGTCCAAGAAATCCTCCGGGGGGAATCCCCATCATACCTTAAAGCCGCACGCCATCACGAAATTGCGGCAACAATCGTCGAAATCGTACATTTCCGCCAGACCGTTCAGCCCGTCCACCAGCGCGACAATCCTTCGCTGCGCAGCTCGGGCTTCAGAAAGCGGCGCGGCCTGCCGTCGGCTTCGCAAATTGCTTCTGCCGCCAAGTAACCGCTGCGGACCGCGCCTTCCATCGTGGCCGGCCAGCCGGTGGCGGTCCAATCACCGGCCAGAAAAAAATCTGAAATCGAAGTCGTTTGCGCGCGGGCGCCACTGGTCGCAGCCGGGCTCCGGCGAGAACGTCGCGCCGGTCTCCTTGATGACCGTGCCTTTCACGACTTCCGCATCGCGCGCCTGCGGCAGAAGTTCCTTCACTTCCGCAAGGCAGAGCGCCAGAATCTCCTGCCGCGACTTGGAAACCAAATCGTACGACGCGCTGATGACCAGCTGTAGGTATTGCCGCCCGGCTTCAGGCCGCGCGCCCGAAAGTTGCGTTTTATTGAAAATCCATTGCGTCGTGCGATCGAGCACGGCCAGAAAAGGCTCGTTCATCACCTCGCGATCAAACCACAAATGCACCCCCGTGATCGGCGCCGAGCGAAGCCGGGACACGTTTGCAAACGCCGGCTCCCGTTCCAAAATCGCCTGCGGGATGAAGGACGGCAGCACGTCGTGCGGCACAGCGGCAAGATAGAAATCCGCCGTCTCGCGCCGCGCCGTCGTTGAAATCGACGCCGCTCGCTCGCGCCGTTCTCCACTGCGATTCCCCGCACCTTCGCGCGAAACCGCACTTCCCCGCCGCGCTTCTCGATTGCCTCGCGGCAGCCGCCGTACAATTCTCCCAGCGGGACAGCAGGTATCCCGACGCGATAGCCCTCGGCATTCGCAAGAAACGCCTTCCAGAAAACTTCGATGCCGTACTGCGCTCCCATGCGGTCGAGTTCCTCGTCGAACGCGCTCACCAGCACGACGCTCCAAAAATGCGCAATCGCCTGCTGCGTTTGCCCGTGGCGGCGCAGCCATTCCAGCATCGTCGTGCCGTTGCCGGAATCCACAAGGCACCCGCCGCCCCGCGCGATCGTCAGCAATGCTTTCGCAATGGCGCGCTTGTCCGACAAATCAAGCATCGGAAACGTCGCGAACGACGGCGCCAAATGCAGTGGCGGCGGCAATAGCGAAGCCTCAATCGTTCCCCGCCGCCCGCCTGGATCGGCGAAGGTCAGCCGATCGAACATCTGAATTTTCCCGGCAACTCCGACGCGAGAATAAAAATCCTCGAGGTTGGTGCAGCAGCCCATCGTCACGTGCTGGCAATTGTCCACGTGCTCGCCGTTCGGCAAGTCGTACGATGCCGCGCGGCCGCCCAGATGCGGGCGCTTCTCGAACAACCGTACGCGGTAGCCTGCTTCAGCCAGCGCGACGGCCGAGGAGAGTCCCGCCAGGCCGCCGCCGATCACGATCACGCTCTTCGAGGGCATGAGTTTCGGAGAACCATCCAAGCCATGCATGCAACAGAATTCCGGCCTTTTCCGTCTTCGACAGACGCGTGCGGCCGGAGAACACGTCAAAGTCCCGCGCTTCGATGCGCGCGAGCAAACTGCTGTACGTGCGCACGAGCGCCCACAACGCGCCGCGGCTGTCGCGATGAATGTGCGTCAGCAACGGTGCGCCCTCGCGATAAAATTCCCAGGCGCGCGAGGTCTCGAACTCCAGCAGCGCCCGCAGTTCCGGCGTGAGCCCTCCGCCCAGGTCCTGCGCGCGGCAGCCAAAGCGATCGAGATCCTCCTGCGGCAAATACACGCGCCCCATCTCAAAATCGCTCCGCACATCGCGCAGAATGTTCGTCAATTGAAACGCGATCCCGAGTTTTTCCGCGTCGTCCGGCGCGTGCGGATCGTCGAACCCGAACACGTGTAGGCACGTCAGCCCCACAGTGCCCGCGACGCGATAGCAGTATTCGCGCAGGCGATCGAACGTCGCGTACGCGTTGACCGTCAAGTCCATTTCGGCGCCCGAAATTAAATCGTGAAAATAGCGCGGCGGAATTTGAAAGCGCGCAATCGTGTCCGCAAGCGCGGCAAGAACGGGATACGCGGAAGCGTCTCCGGCAACGGCCGCATCCAGTGCGCCCCGCCACCGAGCGAGCCCCCGCTGCTTCTCCGCCACGCCGCCGGGCGTGTCCGAGACGTCATCCACGAGGCGCATGAACGCGTATAGCGCGCAGAGCGCATCCCGCTTGGCGCGCGGCAAAAGATAAAATGGATAATAAAAATTGCTGGCTGCGCGGCGCGCCACGTTGCGGCACTCGTTGTACGACGCCGCGACTTCATCCGGCAGGTGAGATTTCGCGCCCGTCGAAGCCGTCGCCCGCCCTATATTTTCCGCGGGCACAATCTCGAGACGCCGCGGCGCCCGCGCTGCCGCCGGCACGGCAACAGCTTCCGTACGCGAAAACATCCGCCCCGCAAGCGCGTGCCCGAGCAGGCGCATCTGTTTCCCCCGGCCAATCGAGGGCCGATGATGCAGTGTGTCGTAGCCCGAAGACTTCGATCGCATCCAGCACGGCAATTCCGCCGCGGCTGAATAATTCAATGTCCAGGCGCAACGCCGAATCCAATGTCGAAGCCAGCGGCGCTCCCTCCGCAAACAGTTCTCTCGTGCGCCCAATCAGCTCTTTCATCGCCGCAACGTATCGCTCGTCAAACCGCCGCGCCTCAACGTCCTCCGCCGACAGTCCGTGCCTCGCCAGTAGATCGAGCGGAACATAAATCCGCCCCTTTTCCAGATCGCGCGACACATCCTGCCAGAAATTCGCCAACTGCAACGCGGTACAAGTGGCATCGGAAAGCCGCTGCCGCTCGGCGTCGCGATAGCCGCAGAGATAGAGCACCAACCGTCCCACCGGATTCGCCGAGTACCGACAATAGCCGATCATGTCGTCCCAGGTGGGATAACGATGCACGGCCTGATCCTGGCGAAACGCGACGAGCAGATCGGCGAACGGCTCCATCGGAATGTCGCACGCGCGAATCGTGGGCGCGAGCGCGATGAACACCGGATGCTGCGCCTCTCCCGCGTAACACCGCCGCAACTCTCCTTCCCACTCGTTCAGTAGCGCCAGCGCGCGCGTGGAATCTGCGATTTCGTCGCCCAAATCGTCCGCCCAGCGGCAATACGCATAAAGATTATAAAAATGCTGGTGCAGCCGCCGCGGCAGCAGCCACGACGCGACGTTGAAATTCTCGTAGTGCGTGCGCGCAAGCCGGCGCGTGTATGCCTCCGCTTCACGCAACGAACAATTCACCGGTGGCAAACTTCGAGAAATTTCAAGTTCCGTTTGCGACAACATGTTGGACGACTCGCGTTCCACGCGGAGAACTGCAACTACGGGATGATTGCCACTTTCATTTCGCCCTTGCGATTCTTCATTTGCTCGAACAACTTCGGGAGATCGGCAAGCGCAACCTCTTCGCTCACGAAATCGCGAGAGCGGATCTGGCCGCGGGCGATCGTATCCAGGGCTTCCCGCACGAAGCGGGGCGTGTGATGAAACGAAGACTTGATCGTAATTTCCGAATAGTGCAGCGCCGTCGGATCGATTTCGACTTTGCTGTCGCGCGGGCAGCCGCCAAACAGATTCACGGCCCCACCGCGCCGCACCATCCCCATCGCCCAGTTCCACGTCGTCGGCAAACCCACCGCCTCGATGACCACATCAGCGCCCCGGCCGTTCCCGGCATACCTGCGGACTTCCGCAATCGGGTTGCTGAGCTCTTCCGATAGAAACGTCATCCGCGCCCCGAGTTTCGCGGCGGTTTCCGCCTGATTCGCGCGCTTCGCCACTGCGATCACATTGGCCCCTCGCAGCGTCAGAAGCCGCACGAACATCAAGCCCAGCGGCCCGCAGCCAATCAGCACGACCGTGTCGCCCGGCCGCACGCGCGTCTCGTCAATGCCGCGCAGCACGCAGGCGAGCGGCTCGACCAGCGACGCGTCCGCAAATGAAACGTGGTCCGGAATCTCCAGCAAATTGTCCCGAACGATCCGCCCCGGTATGCGAATGAACTCCGCATACGCGCCGTTGTTGAACAGTAGATCCTCGCAGAGATTTGGCTGGTCCTTCCGGCAGTAGTAGCAGGCGTTGCAGGGAGCCGAATTCGCTGGAACCACGCGCATGCCGGCGTGAAATCTCTGCGGAACTTCCGGACCCAGTTTTTCGATCACGCCGGAGAGTTCGTGTCCAAAAAATGCCGGCGGACGGATCATTTTTTCGTGATAACCCTGGCGCCAGACTTTCAGATCCGTGCCGCAGGTCGTGGCCACTTTCACGCGCACGAGAACTTCGTCACGCCCGATCTCCGGCACTTCCACCCGCTCGATGCTGACTTGCTCTCGCCCGCGCAGCACGGCCGCTGTCATTTGGCTGACGGAAACACTGGTCGTCACGGCAGCACCAATACTTTCAAGGATTCGCGCGTTGGCCGCGCGGCCAGAGCCAGGGCCTGTTCAAATTCATCCAACGGAAACCGGTGCGTGATGAGTTGCGCCACCGGAAGTTTCCTCGAGAATACCAGATCGGCGCAAAGTTCGTTGCGATCCACGGCGGAACTATAACTCCCCAGAATCTCCTTCTCGTCCACGCCGACGGCCGCCGCGGGAAACTCCAGCCGCATCGTCGGATCATTCTGCGCGAAGAGCAGCACGCGCCCGCCCGGTCGAGCCGCAGCCAGGCCTTCACGCAAGTGCAGCCGGCAACGGCACCGCGACGATCGCGGCATCCGCCCCGCGTCCGTCCGTCCGCTCTCGCACCTGCTCGGTCAAGCGTCCTTCCGAAGGATCGAATGCGGCTGCCGCGCCCAGCGCGATACTCTTCGCGCGGCGTTCCGCCATCGGATCGCTCGCGAGCACGGTCGCGCCGGCAAGCTTCGACAGCATCATCAGCAGCAATCCGATCGGCCCTTGCCCAATCACCAAAACCGTTTCGCCCGCGGCCACGCGCGCGCCCTCGACGGCTTTCAGGCAGGTATTCACCGGCTCGACGAACGTCGCTTCCTCGAAACTCACACTCGCCGGTATCTCAATCAGACCGCGCTCGACGATCCACGGCATCGCGCGAACGTACTCGGCAAAACCGCCGCCATTCGGCGTGAAACCCGCCGTCAGGCCGACCTTCCGGTAGTCCGGACATTGCGAGAAAAGACGCCGCTCGCAGTAGAAGCAAGTACCGCAGGGCACGTGATGAAATCCAACGACGCGGTCGCCGACTTTCCAGCGCTTCACTCCGGCTCCCAGGGCGACGATCGTGCCGGCCGTTTCGTGTCCGAAGATTTGCGGCGGCGCGACAAAGCCGTGTTGAATTTTCTTCAGGTCGGTGCCGCAAATTCCGCACGCCGCCACGCGAATCAGCACTTCGCCCGGCTTCAATCTCGGGCACCGGCACGCGCTCGACCACCACGCGCCCCGCTCCGCGGTACACGGCCGCGCGCATCTCTGCTCCGATGCCCCGGGATTCGGCAATCGCGTTTCCGCCGCAGTAAGCGTCTCACTCATGTCGTCGCCAGCATCTCCGATGAATGCGGCGGGAATTCGCCGCCAGATGACCTGTGTAGGCGTTGAGAAAGAGGGCGAGTTTCCCGCGCGGCGCCGCGGCAATCGCCCGCAAACCGCAATAGAGCCGGGAAACGCGCGGACGGCGAAGGACTTGTCCCAGAATTGCCAGGCGCCGTATCCGGCCACTGTCGTCGCACATTTTGGAAAAATCGTAAGGCAAATCCGTATCCGCCGTGTCTGAAATCGCTCGGATGGCTACCGCGGGCACGCCGCGGACAGCCGCTTCGGCCAAGACCGCTAGACTTTCCATCTCCACCGCGTCGGCATGATCGCCTAAACGATGTTTCTCCGCGGCAGTGGTCACAACTTCGTTGACCGAAAGAAATCGCACCGCGTCCTGCGCCCCACATTGACTTGCGAGTTTCACAAGCTCCCGATCGCTGGAAACCGCGACCGGCTCGCCATGCTTCACGATAATCTCCGCCGTGAGAATCGTGCCGACGCTATAGCCGGGATGCAGCGCCCCGGCCAGTCCGGAAGAGATGCACACATCTGCGCCGTCCAATAGCGCATCCCGGGCGGCTTCCCGGGCGGGGCCGGCCCCCATGCCGGTGACCACAGCGCGAACAATGAGGTCCGTCTGCACGGCCTCGTACCAGCACGCCGGTCCTCGGCGAACCTGTTTGAAGCCCCGGAGCTTGCCCCACGGCGCAAATTCTTCAGCCACCGCAAATGTGACGACAACTTTCATGGCAGTTCCGTAGCGATCCCGCGGCTACGGAGAAGGGGTTTAAGCCGCGTGGGCCCGCGCCAAACGTTCCATGCGGCCCGCCGCGACATATCCATTTTTCTCGTACCAGCGCACCGCGCGTTCCAGCGCCGCGGCCACCGGCCCCGGCGCAAATCCCAATTCGCGAGGAGCGCGGCTGCAATCCACAAACATTCGATGTCGCGAAATCCGGACGGATTCGATCGGAATGCTCGGTTCGCCTCCGGTGAGCCGGGCAAAGACCGTAGTGGCACAAGCCGCCGCGTAGGCCACCGCATGGGGCAGGCGCAGTCGCGGCGCGGGAAGACCGCTGGCCCGTGAGAGCAGCAGCAGCAGTTCGCGCAGCGTGAGATTCTCGCCACCCAGAAGATAGCGCTCGCCGACCCGGCCACACTCGGCAACCAGAAGGTGCCCCGCCGCCGCGTCTTCCACCGCCACAAAATTCAATCCCGTGTCCACGTAGCCCGGCATCCGGCCATTCAAGAAATCCACGATGATCTTTCCCGTCGGGGTGGGCTTCCAATCGCCCGGCCCCACCGGAGTCGTCGGACTGGCAATCACGACCGGAACGCCGCGATCAAGGGCGCTGCAGCACTTCCCGCTCCGCGAGAAACTTCGAGCGTTTGTAGGCGCCGATCATTTGCCTCGAGCGACGCTTCGAGTCTGTTCGTTCGGCAATGCGCCGTGCGTGGGAATTGCGATGGTCGCCACCGTGCTCGTATAGATGAACCGCTTCACTCCCGCCACGCGCGCAGCTTCCAGAAGGTTCCGAGTGCCCGTTACGTTGGATTCGTAAATCTCCTGCGGATGTCGCGCCCAGAGACGGTAATCAGCGGCGACGTGAAATACGCACGAAACGCCCTCGAGCGCGGCCGCGAGGGAATTCGGGTCGCGAAGGTCGCCCGTCACGCGTTCCACCGCGAGCCCAGCCAGAGCGCGGAGATCGCTGGTGGGCCGCGCGAGCACTCGCACCGACTCCCCGCGCGCCAGCAACTGACTCGCGACGTGGCTACCGAGAAAGCCCGTCGCCCCCGTGACCAGTGTGGTCATAGAACCCGCAGACTACCGTCCGGTGAAACCAAATTCCCCGGCCCCGAAGGAGGCGGAGGAGGGGTCATCCCCGAGTGCCCGCCGTGGCTCACCTGCCCCACAAAGCGCCGCCCGCCCATCTGGCCGTTCATCTGCCACTTGAACATTTTCCAGGTGTCGCTCATCTTGCGGTTTGCGCCGAGGATGGGTGTCGTCTCGAAGCCGACGTGCACCATGCAATCGGCGCAGCGCGGATCGTTGCCCGGGCCGTATTTCGACCAGTCCGTTTTGTCGACGAGATCTTTGTACGATTCGTGATGGGCGTCCGTGATGAGGTAGCAGGGGCCTTTCCAGCCGCGCGGATTGTAGGTCGGAGTGCCCCACGCCGTGCAATCGAGTTCGCGCTCGCCGCGCAGGAAATCCAGATAGATCGGCGAGACCATCAGGTTGTGCTTTCCGAGCAGTTCGACAGCCGCGCGGAATTTCTCGCGCACGTCCTCGCGCGACATGAAAATATCCTTCGTCTGCACCGCCGCGTAGGAGTACGCCGGCGAGATCATGTAACCGTCGACGCCCAGCTCGTCCAGATACGCGTACAGTTCGGCGATCTCCTCGAGATCGGTCTCTTTGTAAATCGTCGTGTTCGAGCAGACCAGAAATCCGGCGGCCTTGGCCGCTTTGATGCCGTCGATGGCGTCGCGGAAGACGCCGTCCTTCTCCACGCACAGGTCGTGCGTGCGCTCCATCCCGTCCAGGTGCACATTCCAGAAGAAGCTCGAGGTCGGCCGGAACTCGTGCAGCCGCTTGCGAATGAACATCCCGTTGGTGCACAGAATGATGTGCCGCCCGCGATCCAGAATCTCTTTCGCGAGCCGTCCGATCTCCGGATAAATCATCGGCTCGCCGCCGCAGATGGAAACGACCGGCGCGCCGCAATCCTCGACCGCCCGGAGGCATTGCTCCACGCGTCAGCGTTTCGTTGATCGTGGACTTGTACTCGCGGATGCGGCCGCAGCCCGTGCACGTCAGGTTGCACGCGTGCAGCGGCTCGAGCATCATCACCATCGGAAATTTTTCCTCGCGCTGAAAGCGCTTTTTCGCGATGTAGCGCGTCAGGTTCGCGGTCATTTTCAGCGGAAATCTCATCCAGCCCTCCGGCTTCGTGCAGGTAGGTTCAACGATTCCGGCTCCAGCACGCAGGGCGCAAAAAGTGGAGATCTTCTCGCGTAAGATTGCGATAGCGCGCCAGCGCGTAGAGCGGGAAATAGTCGCGGTACAGGTGATATTTCAAATAAAAGACGCACGGGAAACCCGTGCCGGTGATCTCCGTTCTCGTCCCAGGAACCATCGCGAATTCTGCGTCTCCACCAGATGACGCGACGGCGCGGCCGACGGCGGGGTCGTCCAGCTCCGCCGCGGCCAGCAGGCCAATCAGTCCCCAGGCGGTCTGCGACGGCGTGCTCCGCCCTGGCCTTTCAGCGCTGGATCGTAGTACGAGGCGATCGACTCGCCGAATCCGCCGTCCGGATTCTGCACGGAACGCAGCCACGCCACGGCGCGCTGGCAATACTCCTTCGCCGCAAGCGCCAACGTCTCCAGCGCCCGCAGCACGCCGCTCGTCCCGTAGATGTAGTTCACGCCCCAGCGCCCGTACCAGGAGCCGTCTTCCGGTCTGATCCTTCAGCAGGAAGCGCAGCCGCCCGCTACATCACCGGATGCGACGGCCGCCATCCGAAGCGGCCCAGGCATTCCAGCACGCGCGCCGTGACGTCGGCGGTCGAGGGATCGATCATCGCGTTGTGATCGGCAAACGGAATTTGCGTCAGGAAGCGCGCGATCGTTGTCGCGGTCGAATGCGCCCCAGCCGCCGTCGCGATTCTGCATCGAAAGCAGCCACGCCAGGCCCCGGCGGACCGCCGCTTCCATGCGCGACTGGTCCGGATAGTCCACGCGCTGCAGCGCCATCAGGACGAATGCCGTGTCGTCCACGTCCGGGTAGAAATCGTTGCGAAATTCGAAGGCCCAGCCGCCCGGCTCGACGCCGGGATTCTTCACCTGCCAGTCGCCCGAGCCCAGGATCTGCTGATCGAGCAGCCATCCGGCGGCGCTCACCAGCGCGGGATGATTCGGGGGCAAGTCCGGCCTCCTCGAGCGCCACCATGGCGATCGCCGTGTCCCACACCGGCGAAACGCACGGCTGCACGCGAATCGTCTCGTCGTCTTCGATCTCGAAGCCGCGCCAGCTCGTCGATTTCGCGCGCGGTGAGCGGATCGTCCGGCGAATGGCCCATCGCCACCAGCGCGAAGATCGCGTTCATCATCGCCGGGATAAATCGCGGCCAGGCCGTCGCTGCGCTCCAGATGCTCGAGCAGCCACTCGTGCGCTTGCGCAGGCGCGCCGCCGCAGCGGCTTCCACGGCAGCCGCTCGTAAATCTTGTAAGGCGCGGTCGAGACGCCAGGAAAAAAGTTGCGCCAGGTGAAAAGTGGTCGCTCCAATCAAGGCCGCGCGCCTTGTTGCGCGGGATCGCGAAAGAGTTCGTCGACCTGGATCGTGCTCGGGCAGTCCAGCGCGGCTTGTGCGCGTACAGAATCGCCAGCGGAATGACGATGCCGCGCGTCCACGACGACATTTCGTAGATGTTGAGGGCAAACCACGTCGGCAGCAGCATCAGCTCCGGCGGCACCGCGGGAACCATGTCCCACCGACCGCGCCGACCAGCGCCAGATAAAAGCGCGTGTAGGAATTCGTGCCTTCCAGACCGCCCAGCTCGTGCGCGCGGCGCGCGCGCTGCATGTGCGGCGCATCGGGAGAGTCGCCCGCGAGCTTCAGCGCGAAGTACGCTTTTACCGTGGCGTTCAGTTCCGATGGCCCGCCGACGTAGATATTCCAGCCGCCGTCCGGCAACTGGCGCCGGCGGATGTAATTGGCGAGCTTCGCGACGCGCAGCGGTCGGCCTTGCCCAGCACGTGCAGGTAGAAAATGTAGTCGGATTCGAGCGTGGTATCGGCTTCCGAGCTCCCCAGCCAATAGCCCTCCCGGGCCTGCAGCGAAAGCAGGTGATTCACGCCACGGTCAATGGCCTCCTGCAGATTCTCGGCCAACGTCCGGAACGTGGTTCCCTGTCCGCGATTCGGGGGCGGTTCCGGATCAAACCCGATTCTTGTTCCAACAGCCATTTCTAATTCAGACTCCCTGCCGGCAGCTAAGGATGCCTTCCTCTATCCCCGATTCTTTGCATTGTGATACACCACAGGCAATGCGTGTTTGATCAGGCCCTCACACGTTGCCCTTCAGGACCTTCAGGGACGGATTCCATCCGCCCCAGCCCCCGAGCTGCTATGTCACTATCTTACCAGAAGGCTTCCGTTCTGGGGTCAACTCAGAAGATATGAGTTCTGGTAGAGAAAGTATCCCCCGCTCCCCTCCAGCGGAACCAATCCCCATCCCGGCTCCTGGTCAGTCCGGATAGATGGATGCTTCCCCTTCCGGGCGAGTTTTCCACCTTCGGTGAATCCAGAGCCACTGGTCAGGAGCCTTGCGAACGATGGCCTCAAGGGCGCTCGTGAATCGCTGCGTATTCTCGACTGATGTCCGCTTGATCGTCGCCACTACGGGCTAGAAGCACGGCGGGCTCATAGCACAATCGATATTTGCCGAGAGACGCATCCCACAGCGTATATCCCGGC
>CAWCYS010000018.1:0-62383 GCA_963799715.1 Terriglobia bacterium
GACACTGACGTCTCGCCCGCCTTAACAAAGTGAAGTCAGTTATGCTAAGGTGTATTGTCGTATCGCGAATTATTTCATCTAGGTATTATAAATTGCTTCTGAGCCCTTCAGCCTGGAGTCCGCCGTGGGCAGAATCAGACGCTTAAGTGTCACCTTGGCGCTCCTAGCGTGCATGCTCTGCGCCACTCCGGTCTTCGCGCAAGACCAATGGCCCGCCACCGTCTGGGAAAAACAATTTCCGAAACTCATTGATTGGTATGTGCGGACTTCCTCCGGGGTCCTGCTCGTCTACTCTGGAAAGTCCCTTACGGCGCTAGACGCCGCGGACGGCCACCAGCTTTGGGAAATGCAGAACATCGAGCTTGGGGGTGCTTACGATTTCGAATCTCGGGGCGCAAATATCCTCGAAATCCCGGGCATGCCGGTTCTTCTCCTCAACCGCGTCAAACAAGCCGGCGCCGCCGAGGAAGAACTCCTCGGCGTGGATTTGTGGACGGGCAAAATCCTCTGGCACGTGCCGGAACTGGGTGATCTCCTGCAAGCCCTCCCGCTCTATGATTCCGGGAAAGTCCTGGTCATCTGGAAAAGCGCGGACAAGTTCAAGAACGTAGTCATAACGACCGCCACTACTGCAGCGGCAATTAGCGGTGGTTACGCGGTGCCGGGTCTGTTCCTCGCTATGGGGACCGTGTCATCGGGACAGAACTATCACTATCACCTCGGCCTGCGCCTGCTGAATCCAGTCGATGGCTCAGCAGATTGGTCCGCGGAATTCCCCCGCTCTTTCACTCCGGGCTTCACCATGTTCCGGCCAATCAACAGGCAGGTCTTTCTCTACGGCTACCAGATGTCAGGTGAGCTCATCGTGGGGAAGGTGGACCTTCAGACCGGCCAGCGTGCCTGGGATCAGCCGGAACACCACTCGCTCAGCCTCCGATATCTGCCCAACATCCGGGCCGAAGCCGGTCGCCTTTTTGTTTCTTCCACAAACGTCGCCGCGATTGATGAAAACTCGGGTGCAGTCGTCTGGAAAACACCCAAGCTGGGGCAGCTCGCAGCGCTCGACCTGGAAAACGCAAGCGTTCTCGTGGCTGGAGAGGAGGGAGCTTTTGCCCTGGACGAGGGAACGGGTGCCGTTCAATGGCGGTTCCACACAAAGACCAAAGTCGGAATCGCACTCATTTTCCATGACCAGCATGCAATCGCCTTCTGCAGTCGGTCGGAATTGCAGGTCGTTGATTCGACCTCCGGCAAGCTCCTCCGCGAAGGCCGCGTTCATCTGACCCATGATCCGATCGCCGCGATTCACATCGGGAGTACGTTGCTTCTCACGATCAGTCCATCGGAGACTAGCCTCTTTGATATCTCCACGGCAAAACAAGTTTGGTCGGAGAAATCAGTTGGCTGGCCGGCACCACCCGTCGCCCCACTGACCTCGCACACGATCGCAAACACGCCCGGCCTCGTCTTGCCAGAGGACTTCCAACTCCAGCTGAAGCAGAATTGGGAAAAGCTTGTGATAGCTGCCGAAAACGATGCCGCAGCGAACCTCGGACTTCAACGCCTCCGGCCGTTAGTGGATGACCCGTCTGTGCAAACAACGCCCATGGTTGCCCTTCTTGGAGACTTAGATCCGACTGGAGGATTCTCCCTCTGGCTCGTGGACACAGCTTCCGGCACGAAGCGAGTAATAAAGACCTTCGCCGGAACTCAGCCTGACGCAAGCACGAGTCTTGGCCGGATATTCATGGTTCGCTCCGGCGGCTCCACCTTGGACGCCCTCGCCCTGCCAAGCAAATAGTTGCAGCCACCGGCGAACCAGCGCCCGAGAAGCGCTGGTTGCGAAAATCGTAGTTCTTGTTCGGAACCTCCGTTTCACACATCGTTGGCCGGCCCTTCGACCACACGAATGTTCAGAGTCGAACCGCAATGTCTGGGTTGAAGGCCAAGAGGGAACTGCTGTCACGGATTGGCACAGGTCCTCACCGGCTTCCGCAAAAGGGATGAGCTCCGGTCAAGCTAACTCCCATGAAATCAGTTAATTGGAACTTCGATTCGGGCCGCGAATGGTGACAGGAATGCATTTAAAACCAGGGCAGACGTTTGCATTCCAAAGGGACGATGCACCGCCATGCACTGAGGACCAACTATGGTCGATAAGACTTCTCGAGCAGTGGCCACGCGAAAGCGCGGATGGACTCTTCCCGCTCTCGTTTTTCTCGCTGTGGCAGCGGCGGGCTGGTTCTCACTGCACGTTTATCTAAGGGGCGGAAGTCTTCTTTCATTTGTTCGGACGACAGACATTGGCGATTTGAAGGGATTGCAAAAAGGCAGCCGGGTTCGCCTACGCGGGACCGTCACCTATTACGAATTCGGTTCGCAGTCTCTTTACCTGCAGGATTCCACCGGCGCCATCGTCATCGGCTCCTTCGGTCACGATTGGGGATTGCATCCCGGCGAGCGAATCGAAGTCTCGGGAGAGACGACGGGGAACCTCGACGACAATCCCGGGCACAGCGGCGTGGCCTTCTCCCGCATGCAAGTCAAAATACTCGGGGAATCGGCATTACCCGCTCCGTTGCAAACTCCGGCCAGGAGTTTTTGGCTTGCCGGGCTGGGCGCTCAGAGAATCGAATTGCGTGGAGTTGTGCGCGCTGCTTCGAAGCAAAATGGCCATCTTGTTCTGGATTTTGGGCCCAAGGAAAATGGCCGCATCGCGCAGGGCAGGGTCGGTCAGTCTGTGAGCATCCCGGTCGTTATCCTGAACGGCGGAAGCCTGGATGCCAGCGCGCTCGTGGATGCCGAGGTGGATATTCAGGGTGTTGCGGGGCCCCCGCCCGATGTCAATCCCATCGGTATCGCCTTTCAGTTTCTGGTGCCAGGTTCTGCAGATGTGCGGGTTGAGCAGCCCCCTCCCCCGCATCCGGTGCTAGTGTCTGCGATCCGTGATCTTCTTGTGGAAACTTCGCCGATCTCTTCCGGCCACCGCCTGCAATTGCGGGGCAAGGTAACAGGCCAAAATCTCGGCAAGCACCTTCTGGTCATTACCGATGAGACCTGCGCACTTTCCGTTCAAACAGATGGCACTACTGGCGCTACGCCCGTGAAACCCGGCGATATCGTGGAGGTCCAGGGTTTCCCGTTTACCAATGCACTCTCGGTCTTCTTGCAACATGCCACGTTCCGGCTGATTGCGCCTGAGCCAGGAGCCGCGAGGGTTTCAAGAACTCATGAGCAAGATCGGGAACAGTCTGGAAGCCTCCCTGTCTTGACCACCCTCGAACGTGTGCACGAACTCTCCACCGCGCAGGCAATGCTCCGCTACCCCGTTCAGGTGCGGGGCGTTGTGACCTTCTACGATTTGCGGGGCTTCAGCTGGATCCAGGATTCGACCGCGGGCGTTTTTATGGACTTCGCGGGTCAGCTGGACGGCCTGCAAGCCGGACAAGAGATTCAGGTGAATGGGCTTACGGGCCCTGGAGAATTTGCTCCCGTCATCGTCCAACCGCGCGTCCAATCTCTGGGTAAGGGCCATTTTCCCAAACCCCTTCGGCTATCGGCGGCGGATTTCGCGTCCGGAGAGGAGGATGCCCAATGGGGTGAGGTCGAAGGCATTGTGCACCCCATGAAAGTGGACAGCGCAAGGACTCCATTCTTTTATCTTTATACCGATATAGGTATTGTGCGAGTGGAGAGACCCAACTCCGCGCTGGACAACCAGATGGAGAATTTGGTGGACGCCAAGGTGCGCGCCCATGGAGTCTTAGGAGCAACGTTCAACCTCCACCGGCAGGTCACAGGTGTGCGGATGTTACTGTCCAGCATAAACAATTTGGAGATTCTACAGCCGGGGCCGGCCGACCCATTTTCAACACGAGTGCGCCCCATTGCTGAACTCTTGCAGTTTTCACCAAGCGAAAGTCCTAATCACCGCCAGCGCGTTCAGGGCACGGTCTCCCTGCGCGGCAACGGGGACAGTTTGTACATCGAAGATGCCACCGGCGGGGTTCAGGTTCAAACGGACGACGCCTCCGTCCAAACCGGTGATCTGGTTGATGCCGTGGGTTATGCGCTGCCTGGCGAGTATTCGCCCGTGCTCTCGGACGCCGTAATCCGAAAAATTGGCCGGGGGACACTCTCTGCCGTTCCCACGATCGCTCCGCAGGACGCGCTCACCGGCGATTTCAACAATCGATTGGTCGCCATCGAAGGAACAATTCTGAGCCGCGTCGCGAATTCCACGGAACAAAATCTGGTCCTCCGAGCGGGCGACTATACTTTCAACGCCCAGCTTGAAACCGGCGAATTCGTGCCGGAACTCGATCGTCTGCGCGATGGGAGCATCGTGCGGCTAACCGGCATCTGTGTCGGGCAGGGTGACCCCGCGATCATGGATGTCGACGACACTCGTGTTCCGCAATCCTTCCGCCTCCTGCTGCCCTCTCCTAGTGACATTGTGGTGGTAAAGAATGCTTCGTGGTGGACAGCCGGCCGCACGCTCTCGGCCCTGGGCCTTACGATTTTGATCATCCTTCTTGCGCTGGCTTGGGTAGGCGCGCTGCGGCGTCGTGTGGCTGCCCAGACGGCCGCATTGCGGCGAGCCACCGCCGTTGCACAAGAGGCGCACCATGCGGCGGAAGCCGCAAGCCGGGCCAAGAGCGAATTCCTTGCAAATATGAGCCACGAGATTCGCACTCCGCTCAACGGCATCGTGGGCATGACCGATCTCGCCCTCGAAACCGAACTCACCCCCGAGCAGCGAGAGTTCCTCGATACCGTTAAGCTCTCCTCCGATTCCCTGCTTGCGGTCATCAACGATATCCTGGACTTCTCCAAGATCGAGGCCGGCAGGCTCGATATCGAAGCCCTGGATTTCTCCCTCCGAGATTCCCTCGAAACCACCATGAAAACGCTGGCCTTGCGCGCGGATGAAAAGGGGCTCGAACTCCTCTGCGAGATCGCCCCGGAGGTTCCAGAGATCGTGCGCGGCGATTCCACGCGCATCCGCCAGTTGGTCATGAATCTGGTCGGAAATGCCATCAAGTTCACCAACGAAGGCGAAGTGGAATTGAAGGTGCAACCCGAGGGGGAAGCGCATGGTGCCAGTCAACTTTTTACATTTCATCGTTTCCGACACCGGCATTGGAATCCCTGAGGAGAAGCAAAAAGCCGTTTTCGCCCCGTTCAGTCAAGCCGATGCCTCCACGACCCGGAAATATGGCGGCACGGGCCTGGGACTGACCATTTCGACGCGTTTGGTTGAGATGATGGGAGGAAAGCTATGGGTCGAGAGTGCCGAGGGGCGTGGAAGCAAGTTCCACTTCACCTTGCCGCTGGGGGTCGCCCATAACCAGCAGATTGCGGTAGGCACCGTCGCGCCGCCGGAGATATTGCGAGGAGTGAAGGTTCTGATCGTGGACGATAACCGCACGAACCGGCGGATTCTGGAAGCGATGCTGGGGCGCTGGGAGATGCAGGCGGTCTCGGTGGAAGGAGGCGAAGAGGCCCTCGTGGAGTTGGAGGCGGCTCAGCGCGCGGGAGTTGCGTACCCATTGGTGATCACCGATGTGCTGATGCCTGGGATGGACGGTTTTCACCTGGTGGAGAAGATTCGCAGCCGACCCGAATTTTCCACGGCCACCATCATGATGCTAACGTCGGCGGGAACGCGCGGGGACACCAAGCGCTGCCGGGAACTCGGTGTCGCAGCGTACCTGATGAAGCCCATTCGGCAATCGGAGTTGCGGGAGGCCGTGGCGCGAGTGCTGGGAGCAAGGCAGCGGGAAGGAGCGATTCCGTTGATCACGCGCTACTCGCTGAAAGACGCACGGGAACCGGGATCGTCCTTGCGCATCCTGCTGGCCGAAGACAACGCCGTGAACCAACGGCTGGCCATCCGGTTACTCGAGAAGCGGGGGCACAGCGTGACGTTGGCGTCGAACGGGCAGGAGGCGATTCAAGCGCTCGAGAAGGAAAATTTTGATCTGGTTTTGATGGATTTGCAAATGCCGGAGATGGACGGGTTCGAAGCCACGGCGGCCCTCCGGATAAAGGAAAAAAGCCTTGGGACGCACCAGTGGGTGATCGCCTTGACGGCGCACGCTATGAAAGGCGATCGCGAAAGGTGCCTGGAAGGGGGCATGGACGGCTATCTCTCGAAACCAATCCGCCCCCAGGAACTCGACGCCATTCTCGAAAACTGCCCCCGGCGCCTCGCCGCCGAAGCCCTCCCTCCCCCAGAACCCGTCACGCGCTCTTCGTGAACTTTGCGCGGCCGCCCCGCCCGCGGCGGGATGAAGCGTGGCCTGTCGCGGGGAATCCCGAAGATGATCCAATTTCACGCTTCATTCACTGCGGATGGCGTGAGGCCAACCGCTGGAGGGATCTGAACGCACAGCTGGTGCTGATGAACTGCCCGGATTTCGCACCAACCGGAATTACCGACCTCGATATGCTGTGGTTTGCCCACCCGCCCGCCCCCGCCGCGCCAGTGCACGAGAAGCGCAGGCTGCAAAAATCGCAGCCCCGGCTGGGAACTTCCGTTTTACACTTCTTTGGCCAGCCCTTCGGCCTCGCACCACGCGAAATTTGCACATCCATTCGATCCAAAAGGAGAAAACAATGAGGATGTCACGCACGAGCGCTGCATTACTGCTAGCCGGAACCCTGATTTTCCTGTTCTCCGCAAGCCCTGCACGCGCACAAAACAATTCAAATCTGCAACTCACCTGCAACTCCCTGCAATTTAGCGTCGTGGCCTCGACGCGCGGGCCTGGAATTTCGCCGCGGAGGCAGCCGGGCACCATCACCTGCATCACCAGCGTCAACGAAATGGCGCTGAAGTTTCTCAACGATGCGAGGGAAGAACGCCGTTATGCAACTGCACGCCTCGTGTGGCTGAGGACCAACAGCAACGCCGGATTCCTGGATGCCACGATCACGAATGCCGTCGTCTCGGGCATCGAAGTCACGGAAGAATCTGGGCTGCCCGTCGAGGAAATCACGCTTTCGTTCGAGAGGGTGGACTTCCAGTTTGAGGGGAGCAAGGACCACACTCTGCTCGACGCCAGCCCCATGCGCTGACGGACTTCTGCGCATCAATCGGTTTTTCCGGCTACGAGCCGCGCGCACCCGCGCCCGCGTGCGGTTCCCCGCCGCAAGAAAATTTGACTTTTTATTCAGCTCGTTTATTGCAAGGAAGCCAGGTCGATTACGAAGCGGTACTTCACGTCGCTCTTCAGCATGCGTTCGTACGCTTCGTTGATCTGTTGAATCCGGATCATTTCGATGTCCGCTGTGATTCCGTGTTCTCCGCAGAAGTCCAGCATCTCCTGCGTTTCGCGGATGCCGCCGATCATCGAGCCTGCGAGGCGCCGCCGTTTCGTCAGCAGCGTGAACGCCTCCACCTCCAGCGGTTTTTCCGGCGCGCCCACCAGCGTCAACGTGCCGTCCAACTTCAGAAGCTTCATGTACGCGTTGATATCATGATGCGCGGAGACCGCGTCCAGAATGAAGTCGAAGCTCTCTTCATGTTTTTCCATTTCCGTTTCGTTCCTCGAGACCACCACCTCGTCCGCGCCCAGCCGCACCGCGTCCGCCGTCTTGTGCGAAGACGTCGTGAATAACACCGTGTGCGCCCCGAACGCGTGCGCAAACTTCAGTCCCATGTGCCCGAGCCCGCCCAGACCCACGATACCCACTTTCTGTCCCTTGCCCACTTTCCAATGCCGCAGCGGCGCATACGTTGTGATCCCCGCGCACAGCAGCGGCGCCGTGCCCGCCGGGTCCAGCCCGTTCGGCACACGCAGCACATAGGCTTCGTCCACCACGACGCTGTCCGAATATCCCCCGTACGTGACGCCCCCGAGAATCGTGTCGTCGCTGTTGTACGTCTGCGTGATGCCGGGCTCGCAATATTGCTCTTCGCCCGCGCGGCACTCGTCGCACACGCGGCACGAATCCACCATGCAGCCGACCGCCGCGAGGTCGCCCTCCTTGAATTTCTTCACCGCGCTTCCGGCCTTCACCACCCGCCCGACGATTTCATGTCCCGGCACGCACGGATACACGGTGTGCGTCGCTTTTGCCCACTCGCCGCGCGCCAGATGCAAATCCGAATGGCAAACGCCGCAAAATAAGATCTCAATTTGCACGTCGTGTGGAAGCGGCGCGCGGCGCACAAAACTAAACGGCGCCAGTGCCGTAGTCGCGCTGTAAGCCGCGAATCCTTTCGCCGGAAATGTCTGTGGTTTCGATCCGCTCTCGCTTTTCGCTGGAACTCGCCCCGCCGCTTCGGCCATCTCTGAGGTCCTCCTTGGCATGAATTGCGATTCCAGCCTAGCCCGGCCGGCAGCCCAAATGCAAATCGCCGCTCCCAGTAGCACAGGCACTCCTGCCTGTGTGCCTTTTCTGCCTCTGCCCCAACACCCGCTGGCCGCGCCCGCTACATCTTCCGAATCAACAAAAGCGACTGATCGTCGAATTGCGTGCCGAACCGCGCAACACTCTCCGACAGCGACCCGTAAATCGTTTCGAGAGGCTCGCCGCCGTGCTTCTGAAATTCCGATCGCAGCCTCTCAAGCCCAAATTCCTCCCCCTTGCGGTTCGCGGTCTCGACGAATCCATCCGTGTAGAGCGCAAACACGTCTCCTGGCTCCGCCTGAATTTCCGTGCTCGCGAATTCCCCTTCGGGCAGAATTCCCAGCGGCATGTTCTGGCATTCCAATTCCGTGATCGCCCCGGTAGCGGCCGAAAAACGCAAAATTGCCGGATGCCCTGCTAGCCCAAATCGCAGCCCGCCCCCACCTTTCGCTACATAGCAAAATGTCACGAACATATCTGGCTTCTTCAGCGGATACAGCACTTCGTTCAATCGCGGCAGAAGATGCCCCGCGTCATCCCCCGAACTCAGCAGCATCCGCGCCGCGCTCTTCACCATCCCCATCACCACGCCCGGCGCCACCCCGTGTCCCGACACATCCGCCAAATACGCCACCCAATTCTCATCCCCTCCGGCAACATCAATCAAATCCCCGCCCACGTCGCCGCTCGGCAAAGATTGCCCATAGAACTCATAGCCGCCCATCTTCACTTCGATCGCCGGCACCAGCACATGATGAATCTCCGTGGCGAGTTCAATTTCCGCCTGCATCCGGAAGTACCGCCGCCCTTGCGTGATCGTGACGTAAAGGAAGCACCCATAGCCCAACAAGACGGCAAAAATGATGGCGAGCCCGTCGAATGTGAGCCGTTCCTCCATCCGCGCGATCTCTCCCGCGTTCATCTTGGCAAGCACGAGCTCGGGCGGAAGCGCCTGGGCAAGAAGGCGCAGCAGCGTATAGTGCACGGCGAAAAGCGGCACGGACGCCTTCCACCACTTGCCGCGCAGAGCGAATCCGGCAATCGCGTAGCACACAGGGAAGATCCCGGAAACCAGCAGGGTCAAAGCGTAGGGCAACTTCGGCATGCGCCCCATCTGCAAAATGTCGTTAGACAATCCAATCGTGGCGAAGAGGAAGAAAACGCCAAGCTGAAAAAGAAAATACGCTCTGCGTGGAAGATTCCCCCGTTGGATCTTGGCGCCGCTCATTGGGAATTCATTGCGTCGCCGCATCCTACCATGAAGCCACTTGACCTAAAATATTCAAACTCGCGTTAGTCGACGTACAATGAGCGTGTGACCTGCCCGTTCTGCCATAGACTGTTGACGCGCAATGAAATTGAGGCCTGGGGCTCGTTTCCCTGCCCGCAGTGTCACAAGTTGCTTCGCGTCCGCAGAAATTACGCGATGCGAATCGTCCGCCTTGCCCTCATCACCGCTGTTTTTAGCTATGGTGAACTACAAATGTCAGCATGGCTCAGACTGCACAGGGACATAACCATTGGCGTCTCTATCGCGACCATTGGTTTGATTGACGAATGGGTGACTCGGCTCCGCCCCGCCACGATTGAACCTGCCGGACAGGGCGGGTTCGCCGCGGCCTGAAGCAACCATTCGAGGCGCTGTCTTGAAGGTAGGCACATTGCCCTTAACCTTCCCCGCGAGTCCTTGACCTCCAGCGCTGTGCGCCCCATCATGGCGGGAATCTTGAGAGGCCTGCGATGACCGACGTGCACCGCACGGACATTTCCTCCGGCACGCTCGACGCCGAGACCATCCGCTCCAGTTCGCTTTACAACAAAGATCTCGCTCCCGTCCCCGCCGCAGGCCGCCACTGGGGCACCTACAACTACGCCGCTCTCTGGATCGCCATGAGCGTCAACATCCCCACCTACATGCTGGCCAGCGGCATGATCGCCAAGGGCATGGACTGGCGGCAAGCACTCGGCACGGTTTTTCTGGGCAACGTTTTGGTCCTGATTCCGATGCTTCTGAACGCCCATGCCGGCGCGCGCTACGGAATTCCCTTCCCCGTTTTCGCGCGCGCGTCGTTCGGCGTCCTCGGCGCCAACATCGCCGCAGTGCTCCGCGCGCTGGTGGCCTGCGGCTGGTTCGGCATTCAGACCTGGATCGGCGGCGAAGCCATCAACGCGATGATTGTCGCCCTGCATCCGGCCTGGAGCGATTTTCGCTGGGGCGTCGCGGTCTGCTTTCTGGCGTTCTGGCTGCTCAACGTCCTCGTCATCGCGCGCGGCATCGAGACGATTCGTTTTTTGCAGGGCGTTTCCGCCCCCTGTCTTCTGCTCCTGGGACTCGCGCTGCTCGCCTGGGCGCGCTCCCGCGCGGGCGGTTTTGGCGCGATGCTTTCCGCGCCGTCGCACTTTCAAGATTTCCATTCGTTCTTCATCGTCTTCGTTCCCTCGCTCACCAGCGTTGTGGGCTTTTGGGCCACCGTCGCGCTGAACATCCCCGATTTTACGCGCTTCGCAAAAAGCCAGCGAGCGCAAGCGCTCGGACAGGCGCTCGGCCTGCCCACGACGATGACGTTTTATTCTTTCATCGGCATCGCCGTCACCAGCGCCACCACGATTATTTTTGGCGAGGCGCTGTGGAATCCGGTGGACGTTCTCTCGCGCCTCGGCAGTCCCATCGCCGTGATTGTCGCGATGATCGCGTTGCTGGTCGCCACGCTCAACGTGAACGTCGCCGCCAACGTCGTTTCGCCCGCAAACGATTTCTCCAATCTGTATCCGCGAGGCATCAGTTTTCGCACCGGCGGCTTGATCACTTGTTTCATCGGAATCGCCATGCGCCCCTGGTGGATTCTGGCCAGCTTCGGAAATTACATCTACAGCTGGCTCTTGGGTTATTCCGGTTTTCTGGGGCCGATCGCGGGCGTGATGATTTGCGATTATTTCGTGATCCGCAAAAAAATCATTCTGGTGGAGGATTTGTATCAGCGCGGCGGCTTCTACGAATTTTCGCGCGGCGTGAATTGGCGCGCGGTGGCGGCGCTCGCCCTGGGTGTGGCAGTCGCGCTAGTCGGTAAGGTCGTGCCCGCTGTAGCAGTTCTCTACAACTACGCCTGGTTCGTCGGCTTCGGCGTCAGTTTCATCGCCTACTACATCTTCATGCGCCTTGCGCCGTCTATCGAACCAGTCTCCGAGGCCGGTCCTGTCTGATTGCCTGCGCAGACGCGAAACCTCTTCAATGTCCTGCGGGCGGCGCGCACTCTGCGGAGTTTCCACCCGCGCGGGCGCGATCCTTCCAACTCTGGAACGGTAGTCCGTTCTCCACGCGCTTCATCGTGATGCACTTCTCCACCGGACACACTAGGGCGCACAAATTGCAGCCCACGCATTCGTCCAAGCAAATGCGCGGCACGTGCACGCCCATGCCGCGCGGATTCTTCTTGCCGTTGCCCGCGACGGCGTACGGCTCGATGCACTGGTGGGCGCCGTCCTCGCATGCCACGTAGCAGAGCTGGCAGCCGATGCACAGATCGGAATCGATCTCGGCGATGATCTTGTAATTCAAGTCGAGATCGCCCCAATCCACCACGTTCGGCACGGCGCGGCCGCGAAAATCTTCGATGGTGCGAAAACCGTGCGCGTCTATGTATTGCGAAAGTCCTTCGACCATGTCCTCGACGATGCGGAAACCGTAGTGCATCACCGCCGTGCACACCTGCACGCACGACGCGCCCAGGGCGATGTGCTCCGCCGCGTCGTTCCAGTAGGAGATGCCGCCGATGCCGATGATGGGAATCTTCACCGCCTTCGCCACGCAGGAAACCAGGTGCAACGCGATCGGCTTCACCGCCGGCCCGCAGTAGCCGCCGTGTGAAGAGCGCCCGCCGACATTCGGCGTCGGCGCAAACGTATCGAGGTCCACGCTCATGACGGAATTGATGGTGTTGATGAGACTCACCGCGTCCGCGCCGCCGCGCTCCGCAGCAAGCGCCACCTTGCTGATGTCCGTGACGTTGGGAGTCAGCTTAACAATGACAGGAATCTTCGCCGCCTCTTTCGCCCACGCCGTGATCATCTCGGCGTACTCCGGCACCTGCCCCACGGCCGCGCCCATGCCCCGCTCGCTCATTCCGTGCGGGCAGCCGAAATTCAGTTCGAGCGCGTCCGAACCGGCGTCCTGCGCGCGGCGCACCATTTCGTGCCAGGCCTCGCGCTTCGATTCCACCATCAGTGACGCGATGACCAGGTTCTTGGGAAAACGCTTTTTCACTTCCGTGATTTCCCGGAGATTCGTTGCGATGGGACGATCGCTGATCAATTCAATGTTGTTGAAGCCCATCACTTTCGCGCCGTTGTAATCGAGCGCGGCGTAGCGCGAGCTGGTATTCACGATGGGTTCGCCGATTGTTTTCCAGACGGCGCCGCCCCAGCCCGCCTCGAACGCGCGCATCACTTGCCCCGCCGTGTTCGTCGGCGGGCCACTCGCCAGCCAAAACGGGTTCGGCGATTCAAGACCGCACAATTTCACGCGCAAATCAGCCATGGTTCACCTCTTCAAATCTCGTTCGCGCCGCACGAAAAGCGGCCGCGCCCATCGTACTCAGCCTCCCGTCGCCGGCCGGCTTTGCAATGCCCGCACGCCAAACCATCCCACCGTCGCGATCATCCCTATCCACCCGATGACGCGCACCGCTGCGCCGATTTGCGTATCGTGCTCGACGAGGCCGACGCTCGAGAACAAGTACCACCAATCGTGCACGGCGGCGTCCGGATCGCCCACGGTAACGTAGGTCAAACATTGGCACCGCGCATCCGCCATGTAAATTCCGACCGGCAACAATTGCTCGAAGAGAAAGAATCCGCAGAACGCCGCCCCGGTCAATTGTCGCTGGGACGCAAAGTATACGGCCAGGGCAAACGGCACGAACAATTGCAGGAACGTGCCGCCCACGACCATGATCCACTCGCCGAAAAATCGAAACAGCAGATGGCCGCCTTCGTGAATTGGAACGAAAACGAGATCCATCAATTTGGTCGGCGCGCCGTCGGTCGCCGCGCTCAGCAGCATGACTGCGAAAAACACCAGCCCGATCACTGTCACTGCGATGGGAACGGGATTCCATTCCTCCTTGAGAACGCCCAGGAACGGAAGCCGCTCCCTGAGCCATTCGGCGGCGCGCATGCCGCTCAGCTCCGTCCCCGCGGCGAGCCCAGGACTGCATCCATTCCGATGGCGGCCTGCTTGCCTTCGGCGACGGCGTCCACCACTTCTTTCCCGCCGTTCGTGCAATCGCCGGCGGCAAAATATTTGGGATTTCCGGTTTGATGCTTTTCGTTTATCGCAATCGTTCCATCCTTCTGCAGTTGGAGACCCGCCACGGCGGAGAGCAATTGCGTGGCCGGTTTCTGGCCGACGGCGCGAACGATCATGTCCACTTCGAGAACGAATTCGGAGCCGGGGATCGGTTCAGGCTGGCGGCGTCCTCGCGCGTCAGGCCCTCCAAGGCGCGTATGCACGCATTCGAGGCCCGTAACGGCGCCGCCCTTCGAGAGAACGCGCACCGGTTGCGTCTGCCAGAGGAATGTGACGCCGTCTTTCTTCGCAATGGTGAACTCGTATTCAAACGCGGGCATCTCCGCCTCGCTGCGGCGATAAACGAGATAGACTTTCTCGGCATTAAGGCGGCGCGCCGCAGTGACGACATCAATCGCCGTGTTGCCCGCGCCGATACACGCGACGCGGTGGCCGACCTCGACGCGATCGAACGGCAGCGTTTTCGTCTTCTCGATGAATTCCAACGCGCCGTAAACCCCGTGCGCGTCCTCGCCGGGCAAATGCAAGGCGGTCGTCTCGCCGAGTCCCACGCCGATGAAAATGGCGTCGAACTGTCTTTCGAGATCGGCGAAGGAAATGTCGCGGCCGACGTCCACTTTCTGTCGGAACTCCACACCCAAATCGCGAATCATCTGAATTTCGCGGAGTGCTTCCTGAGCGCGCGACTTGTAGGCGGCGATGCCGTAGGTGTTCAGGCCGCCGGGCCACTCCCGGCGATCGAAGACCGTAACGCCGTATCCCCAAAGGCGCAGTTGCGCAGCGGCCGAAAGCGATGCCGGACCCGCGCCGATGCACGCGACGCGCTTTCCGTTCGCCGGGCCGGCGTGATAGAGCGCCATCTTGCGATCGAGAACGTAATCCACAGCGTAGCGCTGCAAGCGTCCGATCTCGATCGCGCGTTCGCCTTTTTCATTCATCACGCAGGCGCCTTCGCACAAAACCTCAGTGGGACACACGCGGCCGCAGCTTTGGCCCAGAATATTCGCGTCCAAGATGGTGCGAGCCGACCCAATGAGATTTCGCGTGTAGATTTTCTTGATGAAGCTAGGCACGTCAATATGCGTCGGACAGGCCTGAATGCACGGCGCGTCAAAACAGTAGAGACATCGCGCAGCCTCGATCGCGGCCTGGCGCTCGGTCATGGGCGGAGTAATGTCCGCGAAATTCCTTTCGTACTGTTCGGGAGAAAGTTTCGGCGCAACCTGGTGAAGGGGCATGTCTGCGCATCTCCAACGCTTACCGCAATGGCGCGGCTTGCGCGCCCACGATTGCCGCGTCCGGACGCGGTCTGGTCGCGGTCAAAAACACGCAACCCGGTGAGAGACTTATTCCTCACCGGGCGGCGGATTTCATCGTCTCGAAAGATACTAGCACCGGCGGCGTGTCGCTGACCGGAATTTCGCCGGATTAGCCGATGGGTTACACAGCGGCTTCCTGGCGAAATCCTGCGATTTCTAGCGCGGCAGCACTTGATAGCGCGCCATCATTCCCGCCAGCATGTGGTCGCTGATGTGGCAGTGGTAAAGCCAGATTCCGGGCGCATCCGGCACCATGTCCGCGGTGATCATTTGCGCGGAGGTCACGACCAAAACGTCCGTGCGCTGGCCCGCGACCAGCACCGTATTACCGTGCCAATGCGGGGTGTGCGCGTTGTTGAAGTCACCGAGTGTGGCGACGTACCAGCGGACGCGGTCGCCTTGCTTCATCGTCATCATCGGAATATTTCCGTAGATGTAGCCGTTAATGGACCACTTGATGTTGCCGTCGACGAAGCCCGTCCCAACGATCGTTCCGGCCATTGCACCGGGAGTAATGAGATGAGACTCCGCGCGGTTCACACCCTGTGGATCGCTGGTGTGATCACGGATGTTGTCTTCGAGATACCAACTCTCGTTCTCGTTAATCGCGATAAAGATGGTGACGAACTCGCGATCCACATCCTTGGGGCGGCCATCCGGCAAGGCCATGCCGCGCCGCGTGACGACGATCACTCCGAAAAGGCCCGAGGCCACGTCGCGCAGTTCGTCGGCGTGCGAATGATAAAACCAGAAGACGGAGCTGGGATCGTTCGGACCGGGACCGGCGCGCTCCGGAATCTGCCACACGTATGTGTGCGTCGCCCCGGGAGGTACTGCGCCGTCGTCCTTGTCCGCGCCGGAAGTGCCGTCGTTGTAATCGGCGCCCTCGGAATCCTTCTGATAGAGAACTCCATGCGGGTGCATGCTGTAAGGATGCGAGCCGTTATTTTTGAAGACGACCTTAATTGTGTCGCCGACTTCGCCACGCAAAATCGGACCGACGATGCCGAGATATTGCTCTTCGGGAGGGCGCACTTTCAGCGTGGAAAATGTGGCGTCCGTATATTCGCGGTAGATCGCTTTCTTGTAGACGCGACCGATGCGATGAGGCCCCGATTCGGTGTAGAGCTTTGCGATGTCGTCGAAGGGCATGCCCATCGCTTCATCGCGGCCCGACGGCGCGTAATCCCAGTTCACCTCGTCGGCAGCGACATAGTAGGTGCGCGTCTTGCCGGCGGGTTCAGACTGCGCTGCGCTCGGACGAACAGCCGGTGCAAAAAGAAACATTCCAATCAATACGGGGACAACGAGAAAAACGCGTGCGCGAAATCGCTGAATCACTTTTCCTCCGGAGTGCGTGGCGCCGCTATCCTAACAGGAATTTCCAACCGTACCAGCCGGGCGGAGTTGCTGGGCTAACTCGCGCCGGCTGCTTAGCAAGCTCGTGGGCTTAGCGAGGATTCCCGATAAGAATAAAAGGAGCCCAATAGTACGGGGCAGAATAGAGCGAGTTGTTGGAGTGGAGTAGAGAAATTTGAGCCCGACGCAAAGCCTCCGCCTTTGTCATTCCGGGCGTCGTGGTCCACAAGCGGTATAGCTCCCGCATGAGAAGCCCCGTGCTCTTATCATCGACCTCCCAGAGCGACGCCAGCACGGCTTTCGCTCCTTTACTGTTCGCCACATCGCCCAGGCCATCCACTTCGTGACCGTCACCGGCCGTATCACCGACCGCCGTGTCGCATGCGGAAAGTGCCAGCAACTGGGTCTGCGAGAAATCGAAGGCAGGATCGTCTCGCAGATCGGCCAAGCTCAAGTGCCCCCCTTGCGAGTCACTGCCGCCCAGCAGAAGGAAGGATTGCGATTCATTGCCGGGGACGAGATCGAAGTGACTCGCAATGTGGACGAGCGGAGGGTTTTGCTCGAGCGCCTTCTTGATTCTCTCTACTGTGAAGTTGTCATCAAGAAGAATTTCACCGGGCACGACTCCATTCGGACCGCCTTGCGTCCGGATCACGCTATCGAGTTCGCCGGGCACTGAGGGAAGGGCGGGAAAGCGTCCGTACTTCTTCGAGACACCCATTCCCAAACCGAACCAAGTCGTCACGACAGGCCGGTCAGCCAGACCACTGTCGTTCAGGGGAGTGAACGCGACGCTCTGATATTTCTCCACCAGATATTGCTGGCCATCGTTCAGTGCGGCCATCGGAATGTAGCGTAGAACGTCGTCGAGCGACCAGAGCAGCGTCCTAGCCTTGGCTCCTTGCAGATCCTGCTCGATCGGGCCGACCAAAATAGTGTAAAGCTCGCGCGCATCCGGCAGCGGATCGCCGTCCGAGGCGGACAACTCCCGCTTGAAATCTAAAACCTTCGCGCGCAAATCGGCGGGCGATATCGGAAACTGGCGCGCCACGATCGTGTTGGGCGTCACAACGATTGCCGTATATTGGTCATCGCCAACGAGCGTATAGATCGCTACAGTCCCGGGGTCGAGTTGGGAAAGTATGTATTGAATTCCGACGACAAGATGTCGGAGTTGGTTTTCGCTCGTCCGCGAGTGTTCGGTTTGGCCAAGCGAGCCGTGGATGTTGTCCAGAAACTGGTTCCATTCCTGATTGGCCACTTTCAATTGCGCATCGAGGTCGGCCAGATGCTGATCTTCTTCGGGCGTGCGCGAGGGCTTGGCGCGCAGTGAGGCCCATTCGCTGGCGATGGCGGTGACTCGGCTGGAGATATCCTGGAATTTCTTGTCCAGAGTTTCTTCGTCCGTGGTCATCGTGGGAGCCGTCAGGGCGGGCGCGCCACCGCGCGTATCCTGCCGGATGAAGTCGGAGTATTCCTGGTCCTTCAACAAGTCGAGCACCTGCTGTGCCTCCGGCAAACGGCCCTCGGCAATGAGGAGTTCGGCGAGTTTACGGTACACGCCTGATTTTGATTTCAGGAAGCTCTTCTGAGCCTCCGGTTGCAAACCTTGGATGTTGTGCCGGATATCCTGGAATTGCTCGATTGATTTCTTGCCAAAGAAGATCGCCAGTGAAAATTGCTTCTCGCCCTTCCAGTAGCTCATCAAATTGCTGAGAACGACCCCTTCTCTGAGAGGATCTTTCACTTCGCGGCTCAGCATCAAAGCTTGCGAGAAATTGTCCAGCGCGTCTTGGTTTTGGCCCAAATCGTTGCGGACCTTTCCAATGTTGCTGAGCGTTATCGATTCCCCATCACGGTCGCCCACTGCGCGATGGAGCACCAAGGCCTGCTGATAGTTGTCCAGCGCCTTCTGCTTCTCGCCCAAATCATCATAGGTGGCCCCAATGTTGTTCAGGTCGGTCGCTTCGGAAGCCCGGTCGCCCACCGCTTGCAACAGGGGCAGGGCCTGCTCAAAGTAGTCCAACGCCTCCTGCTTCTTGCCCAATTCGTTGCAGGCCTCCCCAATATTCGTTAGCGTCCTCGCTTCCCCACCGCGATCGCCTACTGCGCGAAACAGAGCTAGGGCCTGCCCGTAGTTGTCCAACGCCTTCTGCTTCTCGCCCAAGTCGTCATAGGTGGCGCCGATGTTGTTCAGGTCGGTCGCTTCCGCAGCCCGTTGGCCCTCGGCATGCAAGACGGGCAGGGCCTGCTGATAGTAGTCCAAGGCCTTTTGCTTCTCGCCGAGCGCGCTGTAGACGATTCCAATGTTGTTGAGGGTTACCGCTTCCCCACCGCGGTCGCCCACCGCGCGATACAGCGCCAAGGCGGGCTCATAGTTGTCCAGCGCCTTTTGCTTCTGGCCCAAATCGTTGGAGACCTTTCCAATATTGCTAAGCGTTGCGGCTTCCCCCTCGCGATCTCCCACGGCCCGGTACAGCGCCAGGGCCTGCTCATAGTTGTCCAGCGCCTTTTGCTTCTCGCCCAAATCGTCATAGGTGGCGCCGATGTTGTTCAGGCCGGTCGCTTCGCCAGCCCAGTCGCCCAACGAATGCAACGCGGGCAGTGACTGTTCAAAGTAATCCAAGGCCTTTTGCTTCTCGCCGCGCGCGCTGTAGACGATTCCAATGTTATTGAGGGTTACCGCCTCCCCACCGCGGTCACCCACTGCGCGATACAGCGCCAAGGCCGGCTCATAGTTGTCCAGCGCCTTTTGCTTCTCACCCAAAGCGGCATATGCAAGACCGATATTGTTGAGGGTGATCCCTTCCGCGTCCTGATCGCCCACCGCGCGGAGCAAGGGGATGGCCTGCGCATAGTGGTCCAGCGCCCCCTGCCGGTCGCCAAGCTCGTCGAGAACCCTCCCTACGTTTTCAAGAAGCACTCCTTCTTCATAATTGTCATCAATGGCTTTCCAAAGCTGCAGGGCGTCTTCGCCCACCTCGATCGCCTCCTTCTTTGATTCGGCGTCGCCCCGCACGTACAACTGGATTGCGTATGTTGTCTTGCGTTCTGCAGCGATGCGTGTCAGGTCTTGCGGTTGGGGCACTCGCAAGTCGGTGACCTGCACTTGATACTTCCCGCGAGCCGCGTTCGGGTAGAGAGACTTGACTTGAACTTCGTACGCACCCGGGGCCCCGGAAATCATGGAGGCCGGTTCCAGTCCCCAAGCACCGGTCAGACTGTAGGTCGTGGTGATCGGATTGCCGTCCGGCCCAACGAGTTCGAGCGCGACGTTTATTCCTTCTTGCTCGACGACCACGCGCAGGAATTCTCCCTTCTTCAGAACAATGCGGTAAACATTGGTTCCTCCACCCAGCAACTCGGATTCGACGGGCATACTAAGTTTGAGTTCACCGGGTTGGCTGGGAGAGGTGGCGGGCGCATTGGTTGCAGCAGGCTGGTTCGTGTGCTCCTGCGGGGAGCTGCTTTGCAGAGATGCCGAGGCGATGTTGGCGCTACAAAGCAGAGCCACGCATGCGACGCAGATGAACGCGGACCAGGACTTGGGGACAGCCAGTCGTTCCTCGGCCGAGTTCTTAATAGCTCTATGCAAGTGGCCAGCAAATTTATGCCGGGAGCCGAAAGGAGTCAATCTTTCGCGCACCAACGCTGAGTGCGTCAAGACTAGGTGCGCCCAAGAAAAATGTCCGACTCATCGATGCGAACCTACGAGAAGAGGCGTACGCGGGCTACTCGTGCTGGCTGACGGAGAGGAGGTTGCCGTCGGGGTCTTTGAACCAAGCTACGCGGGCGCCGGGGACGGTCCAGATGCCGCGCTCATCCTGACCGGGCAATTTGAAATTCTCACAACTGACACCCTTACCGGCGAGGGCCGTGACTGCTTTTTCGATGTCGGGGACTTGCCAGCCGAGAATCGTGAAGGAGTGCGGCTTGTATTCGGGCACTGGCGTAACGCGCAGCATCGTTCCGTTCGCGTCAAAGACAATGGCGAATTGATCGTCGCTGACGAGGCGGAGGCCCAGGACATCTTTGTAGAATGTTTTTGCAGCGTCCCTGTTGCGCGTGGGAATGAATGCGACGAGTTTGTGCGAGCCGAGTATGAAACCTCCATAACCGCGGGCGAGCGCTGCCGACCGGCATCATAGGGTCAGGCCACCGGACAGCATAAGGCAAGACGACCAAGTATTGCCATCACTCACATTGAATGCTGAGTGTCCTCTACCAGTTCGCGGTATCTGACTCGTGTTCGCCTGATGTCTTCATCGCTGAAATTTCCGAGGTCGAACCCCCGTAGTGTTAGCTTTCCCTCAATGTCTTCTGGATAGATCCACGCCACGAAAATTCTGTCCGGGCGCTCTTGAAATAGAATTGTTATAAGTGTGCCGCCAAAGGTATTTCTGTTTCTCGATAAAACAACAAATTTACTTCTGTAGTAATTCTTATTCCATTGATCCAATATCGTGTATTCTTCGTCAGTGCCAACTTCCCCTTTTAAATAAGCGTCAAAAAGTGTCCTCAGATATTTCACGTCTGAATTTGTGTAAACGAGGTAGTAGTTCTTAAGCTGCTCGGGGGTGAATTGCGCCACGCCATCGGGAATTCTCGAAGGCTGGTCGCCCTGTGCGGGGGGACTCTTTTGGTAAAGCTGCCCATCAAATTCGTATTTGCGGCCCTGCGTTTGGGCCGTCGCAAGAAAGTGCGTTTCGATGTCTCGAAGCCGATTTGTTCTGGTTTCCAAAATTGTTAGGTCGTGGGCGATGGTGGCCAACGCGATCTCATACCCCTGCGCTGTGGGACGCAAAATCCAGAAGCCAGCTCTGTTTGGGCCTTGCGAGATTCCAAGCCCCACGACTAACAAGTCGGTTTCGCTTTTCGGTCCGAGGTGCACCTCAGAGGCTAAAAACCAATCCTTGGGAATGTTCTCCAGTGAAAGCTGGCTATCTTTTAGGGCGCGCGCAATATTTCGGTCAGTGGCAAGGGCTTTTTTCGCAATATCGCTAAGGGTGAAAGGCTTCTCAAAAGGCGAGTCCATGCTGAACGACGTTTGCTCTGTAGAATCTGTTTGCTGAGCGATTTGCGCGTTAGCTGAAATAATCAGAAGACCAGCGAGGAAAAGACTGGAGGCTAAAATTCTTCGTGATAGAAAAATCGGAGGATTCATAGAGTAGACCCTTTCCGCCGACCGTCTATAAGCATACCACCGCAAATCTGCGAAGCGAATGGGAGCCGCTCACGATCGTAGCTATGGAATCATCAGCAAATCTCAGACCCCGACACGCGCGGTGGAACCAAACTCAGGAGTGAATTGCCACATGGGGCGCTTGCGGGGCCATCGGGCGTGGCCTAAGATGCGGATGGGGACGAGCGCGGAGGACGAATGCGATTCGACACGATCATTCAGGGCGGGACGATCGTTACGGCGACCGATTCCTACAAGAGCGATTTGGGGATTGCGGACGGGAAGATTTCGGCGATTGCGGCTTCGCTCTCGGCGGAGAACGCTACGAAGCGGATTGACGCGGCGGGGAAACTTGTTTTGCCGGGCGGGATTGACGTGCACACGCATCTGGACATGCCGTTTGGCGGGACGACCAGTGCTGATGATTTCGAGACGGGGACGCGAGCGGCGGCGTTTGGCGGAACGACGACGCTAATTGATTTCGCGATTCAGTACAAAGGGCAGACGCTGCGGCAGGCGTTCGACACGTGGATGGCGAAGGCGGAATCGAAGGCCGTCTCGGATTACGCGTTTCACTGCATCATCACGGACATTACGGGGGCGCAACTGGACGAGATGGGCGAACTGGTGCGCGAGGGCGTGCCGAGCTTCAAACTTTTCATGGCGTATCCGGGCGTCTTCATGCTGGACGACGCATCGATTTTCAAGGCGATGTCGCAGGCGGCGAAGCACAGCGGGCTGATCTGCATGCACGCGGAGAACGGCGGCGCGATTGACGTGATCGTCCAACGCGCGCTGGCGGAAGGAAAACGCGCGCCGAAATATCACGCGTTGACGCGTCCCACAACGGCGGAAGCGGAAGCGACTGGGCGCGCAATCGCGCTGGCGGAGATGGCGGGCGCGCCCGTTTACATCGTGCATTTATCCTGCAACGAGGCGCTGGAAAAGGTGCGCGAGGCGCGCGACCGCGGATTGCCGGCGTACGCGGAGACGTGTCCGCAATATCTCTATCTTTCGCTCGAGAATATGGACGCGCCGGGATTTGAAGGCGCGAAATACGTGTTCACGCCGCCGCTGCGCGAAAAATGGCACCAGGAAAAACTCTGGGAGGGACTGACGCGGGACACGTTGCAAGTGGTATCCACCGATCACTGCCCGTTCTGCTTCAAGGAGCAAAAAGAACTCGGCAAAGACGACTTCACGAAGATTCCCAACGGCGGGCCGGGCATCGAGCACCGCATGAGCCTGATTTACAGTGGCGGCGTGAACGGCGGGCGCTTCTCGGCGAATCGCTTCGTGCAATTGACGGCCACGGCCCCGGCGAAATTGTTCGGACTCTATCCGCGCAAAGGAACGATCGCGGTGGGCTCGGATGCGGACATCGTGGTGTTCGATCCGAACGAAGAGCTGACGATCAGCGCGAAGACGCACCACATGCGCGTGGACTACTCGATGTTCGAAGGAATACGCGTCAAGGGCGTGCCCAAGGTGGTGCTTTCGCGCGGGCGCGTGTTGGTGGAGAACGGAAAATTCGAGGGGCGGGCTGGCGCCGGGCAATTCGTGCGGCGGCAGAGCTATTCTGGCGCGTAGAACGATTCGGCCTTCGCCACAATAGAATCGGAGACCTCGGGCGCAAGACCGATCGAGAAGTGGCCCCGTTTGTCGAGGCGTTCATTCTCAACAATTCGCGTGAGTTCCGAGTCCTGTGGAAGCAGACGATTGCGAATGGCGATCACGCCGGAATGGCGATTGACCGGGTCCTCGATCGCGCCGCGGAACCCGGCGACGACTACGCAACACGGTGGGGCTACGCCCGCGGGCGGCGCAATTCCCGCGCAAACTGACTCTCCGTGAAAATGCGCAGCGTAGCGTGAAGGGCGCCGGAAGCGTGGGTTCTACTCAGGCGCTTGGTACAGCGCCAGAACTTTTCCGACGATGAGATCCGAAATTTGGGGATTCCGGGAAACAGTGTAGTGATTGCCGTGAAGAAGATGAACATTTTCCAGGATGCGGGTGCGCAAAGGGTCCTGCGCGTGAATCGTGCCGCGGGCATGGAGAATCTCAGTATTGCGTTCGTAGAAATTAGCGGACTCGCGGACGTTGGTCGGCAAGGTTTTGTCCGTGAGGCCGACGCTATCCACTTGGACCGTCAGTTCGATGGGAATGCCGGCCTGCTGCAAACGGCGAGCGAGCGAAACCGTAGCCCATCCGCCGAAGCTGTGGCCGTAGATGACGACCTTCGGGCCGTTGCGAATTACGCCCGGAGTGAGCTGGGCATCATTCTGCGCGCCGAACTGCCGGCGCACCCAGCGGTAACCGTGAGGCCAGTTATACGCTGAGAAAGTGTGGACGCACAGGTTGGGAACGTCCAAGGTTCGCAGCCGATCGCGAATCCAGACAATGCCGGAGGCGGAAGTGGTGGCGGTTTCGAGGCCACCGGTGTAGCCGACGACAACGACCTGGCAGGGCGCCGGTGTCGCGCTGATGGGCGATTTTGCGCCGGGCGCAGCGTGGAGGGAGCAGGCGCAAAGGAAAATCGCGCAGGCGACCGGGCAAAGAAACTTCGTATTGATACGAATCGGGGACTCCTGCGCTTCTTGACTTGATCGAGAAGCGGCACTAAGGACGGCGCACTGCCTTAACCCACGGGATGCCCGCCAGTCCGTCCTGGAGGACAACGATCACTTCATCCCCCGCGTGAAAACGGTCAAAATCGTCGCGCGGAACAGGGACGCGTTCGATGGTTCGGCCGCCGCGCCACGACGTTACCACAAGACGATAGCCGCGCGGCAAACCCGCCACGCTCACTTTACCGATGACGGCGGCGGGCTCGGTTCGGGGAATTCTGGAATCGAACCGGCCGTTCACGAGCAACACCGAGGCGAGAACCCACGGCACGGGGATCAATCCAAAGTATATCCGCTTCAGGGCTTCCACTTCCTGATGCCGGCGCGCGCGATGCTCTATCCAGTACCCCAAGCCGAGCGCCGCGAAAAAAATCACGCCCATGAAAATCAAAATGGAATCGAGTTCCACGGGAGGAAAAATCTGACTGGCCGGAACAAAGAGCACGGCGCCGACCAGAAACCAAGCGGTGCGTTGCACCAGCCGGCGACGCAGGACGACCTCCGCCGCCGCCGACGTCAGGCCGCACGCGGGACACTGGTCCGACTGGCACTCGGCGCCGCAATCGAGGCAATGGGTCATCGCCCGGAAAGCGAATGGAGCAGGGCTTTCAGGCGAGAAGCGCCTTCCGCTTCGGCCGTCTTGACGCTGGCGCCGATGCCGCGCCCGGGCTCCACGCGCCGAACCACGCAATGCAACGTGATCGGCGGATTGAGCGCGAGCCGGGCCTCGAAGGTCGCACCGACCCAAAGCGGATGCTCCATCTCGATGAACATTCCGTCGCTGCTGATCTCGCGGACGTGGGCCTTCAGGGTGGCCGAGCCCCACTCGATTTCGAGGCCGGCGTGGTACGGGAAGCGCGGCTCATACCGGCGTTCGGGTGAACCTTGCGGCGGGGCGAAGTTCTTTGAACTCATCCGAACCTCTCTAGACGGGGCGATGCTACGGGCGGTATTGCGCGCTGTCAAGCCGCGGAGAAGCGGAGAGTTGCGCGCGAGGTAAACTACTAGGATCCGGCAGGCGAAGGCGAAGAATCTCGCGGCTGCGGACGGTGCGCCAGTTCATGTTGGAGATACTGGCGGAGATTCGCAGGAAGATGCGCCAGGGAAAGCAGATCCTCGAGATCGCTAAGGGTAAGCTCAGGGAGAAACGCGAGGATCCGGTCGAGCGGCGCGCGTGGGTGGCGGACGAGCGCAAGGCGCACCGTTATGTGCGCGGACCATTTCGCGTGGCGGGCGATTGCGGCGACGTTTTCCGCTGGAAGCGTGGCGCGGGCCAGCGTCTTGAGAATTTGCGATTCGGTGAGGAACGGATTTTCCAGCGCGAGCGCCACGACGGCGACATTGGGGTCGGTGAGCAGCGCGCCCGCGACGCGAGCGGAACCACGGCGCGCGACCATGCGCTTTTGTCCCAACGGCAACTGGTTGATGCGGCCGAGGACGAGTTCTTCGGCGAGCCGGCGAAGTTCGGGCGCCACGGCGGGCTGTAAACTGAGTTGAATCAAATCGAGGAGATAGAGCTCGCGCAACAAACGCGTCGAGATACGGCGCGGCGTGTGGGGATGCGCGGCGAGTTTTCGGCGGATGGAAGCATTCGTCATCCACACTTTTCTTCTTGCGATGGAATCGAGAATCGTGGCGGGAAGATCCTTGCGCTCGAGCAGGATGCTGATGTGCTCGGGTTCGATGGCCGGATTTTCGAGTAGCGCGGCGATCACTTCGATGCGTTCATCATGGAGATGCGCGGGGATGGCGTCGCGGGTGACAGCGGCGGCGCTCGCCGCGTCCAAGCGGTGCGCTTCGTGAGCGGCGCCGGGCGCGGGCGAGGACGGCTTAGTCGTCGGAGCCATGGGCTGCGCGAGCCGAGAGCGGCTCGGCCAAACGCTGCGCCATGCGCGCCGCGCCAACGGCCGGCGATACCTCTAGCGCGCAGATCTTCGCGGCGGGCAAGCCGCTGCGAAGCACCGAGTCCAGCATCGCTTCGAGCGTCGGGCTGCGGCCGAATACTCCGCCGGCCTTCGCCAGCGTGAATTCCTGCTCGCGCAGCCCGAGCGAGCGCGCCACGCTCATGGCTAGGCGCGAAAGTTCCAGCGCGGCGGAAAACAGGATTTCGCGCGCGGTGCTGTCTTCGGCTTCGGCGGCTTCGACTACCACGCCGAAAACGCGGGTGAAGAATTCGCCGGCGTTGCCGGCGATACGGTCGGTGAGATCGTCCCAGGTGGGGCATTCGAGCGTAGTGGCGATCATCTCCGCGAGAATCGTTACCGGCCCGTTGCGATCGCGCGTCTGCGCAACGGCCGCAACGGCACGGCGCCCGATGTCATAGGCGCTGCCTTCGTCCCCGATCCAGGGGCCGTAGCCGCCGGCGCGCGACGTCTCGCCCGCGGCATTTCGCCCGTAAGCCGCGGAGCCCGTGCCCGCGACCAAGACCACGCCGGGGCCGTTCCCAACGGCGGCTTCGAGCGCCACTTCCAAATCCGTGGCGACGTGGACCGTGGCCGCGGGAAATTGCTCCACCAGATAAATCAGCAGTTTGCGCGCGACGCTTCGCCGGCCCGCGCCCGCCATCCCGGCCACCGCTCCAGTAATCTGGCGCGGATGCAGCTTCGCTTGCGCGAACGCTTCCGCCGCCGATTGCGCTACGGCGGAAAATGCCGAAGGGAATCCGACGCGCAACGGGTTCGACGGGCCGCCGCGCCCTTCGCCGACGACTGTGCCCGCGCCATCCAGGATGACGCAATCCGTCTTTGAACCGCCGCCGTCGATTCCGAGAAAATGTGGCATTCCGTGGTCCTGCCGGATCCTGACCGCAAACTACATCGCAGAAAGTTCGCGAACCGCAGAGCACGATTCGGCTGCACTTGACGCCGGCCCACGCCGCTCACTATTATCGCGCGACTTTCCCGGATTGCGAGGCAATGCGTCTCCGCGGCCTTGACCTGACGATCATTATCGCCTATCTGGGCGGAATCACGCTGCTCGGCGTGCTGCTGCGCCGCGGACAGCGCAATCTACGCGACTATTTCCTCGGCGGGCGCACGGCGCCGTGGTGGGCGCTGGCGCTCTCCGTGGTCGCGACGGAAACCTCGACGCTGACTATCATCGGCACGCCCGCCTTGGCGTTCGCCGGCAATCTAGGCTTTTTGCAACTCGTGCTCGGCTACCTCGCGGGCCGCGTGGGGATCGTGGCGCTCTTCCTTCCCCATTATTTTCGCGGCGAGTTTTATACCGCATACGAATACATCGAGCAACGATTTGGGAAGCGCATGAGAGCCGCGGCCGCGACCCTCTTTCTGGTGACGCGCGCGCTGGCGGAAGGCGTGCGCGTGGCGGCCGTGGCGCTCGTGGTGGGCGCGGCATTCGGCACGGGTCCGCGCGCGTCTGTGGCGCTCGTGCTGGGGCTGACGCTGCTGTACACCTTTGAGGGCGGGATGAAGGCCGTGATCTGGACGGATGTGGCGCAGACCGTGCTGTATCTGGGCGGGTCGCTCGCGGCGTTTTTCTTATTGTTGCACCGGATTCCGGGCGGCTGGGCTGAGGTGGTGCTCGTTTCCGCCGCAGCGGGCGATAAGCTGCGTGTGTTCGATTTCTCATTCAGCCTGAGAGATCCGGCGAAAACGTACACATTTTGGTCCGGCCTTGTGGGCGGATGCTTTCTGACGATGGCCAGCCACGGGACGGACCAGACGATCGTGCAGCGGCTGCTGGCGGCGCGATCGCAACGCGAGAGCAAGATTGCGCTGCTCTCGAGCGGCGCGGTGATCTTCGGGCAATTCGCGTTGTTCCTCGTGCTGGGCGTGATGCTGTTCGTCTGGCACGGCGCGCCCCCGATTGCGGCCGGGGCTAGCTACGATTGGGTGTTCCCGAACTTCATCGTGTCCGCCATGCCGGCGGGTTTGCGCGGGCTGATGATGGCTTCGATTCTGGCGGTGGCGATGTCGAATTTGAGCGGATCGCTCAATTCGCTGGCGGCGTCCAGCGTGGTGGATTTTCGCAATTTGCGCGGCGGCGCGGTGGCGATTGATGCGGGGTCGCAGGCACGCCTCTTGCGGCGTTCGCGCTGGATGACCGTTGTGTGGGGCGTCGTCCTACTTTTTCTGGGAACAATACATTGGGGGCCGCTGCTCGAGGCGGGGCTCACGATTGCGTCCATCACGTTTGGGAGTTTGCTGGGGATTTTCTTGCTGGGATTTCTGGTGAGGCGCGCGAATGCGATTGGCGCGTTTGTAGGAATGATCACGGGACTCGCCGCGATGTTTGTGATTCAACGCGAGAAGTTGCTGGTGTGGACGTGGTTCGTTCTGGCGGGCGCAGTGATTACGTTTGGGGTGGGACTAATTGTTAGCCTGGCTTCGCCGGGCGACGAGAGCGCAGGCTAAGCGCCTAGTCGGCGGGAACAGGGGGACAGGCACTCTTGCCTGTCCTCCGCTGGGTGTGACGAAAAGAAAGATCTGGACAGGCAGGAGTGCCTGCCCTACCCGCTAATCCGACCATGCTGCCGGCGTGCGGTCCCAGCGATGAGCCTTCAGTTTTTGGAGAAGCCCCGCGTCCAGCGGGCCGGCGTCGCTTGCGGCGATATTCTCTTTTACGTGAAGCGCCTTTCTCATCCCGACGATAGTCGTGCTCACCACCGGATTCGAGAGGATGAATCGCAGGCTCATCTCCGGGAGACTCATGCCCGGCGGGACAATTTGCTTCAGCTTCTCGACGCGTTCTAAGGTTCTCTCAAGATTTCCGGATCCGAAGTAACGAGCGCGCCAGTCGTTCGGCGGGAACTTCGTTTGGAGCGTCATCTTGCCGCCGAGGCTGCCTTCGTCCAGCGGAACCCGCGCGATGACGCCGATATTCATTTTCTTGCACAGCGGGAAGAGTTTGTCCTCCGGCGCCTGATCGAAAATGTTGTAAATCACTTGGACCACGTCCACGAGACCCGTCTCGATGGCTTTGATGCCGTTCTCCGGCTCCCAACGATTGAGGCTCAGTCCGAACCAGCGAATCCAACCGCGCTGCTTCAGCTCTTCGACGGTCTTGCGAAAGTCCGGCTCGACGGTCCAGCCGTCGTCCCAGACGTGGAATTGCAGAACGTCGATCGCCTCGACGCGAAGCTTTTCGCGAATGCGCTGGGCGTACTCGAAGACGTGATCGGGCGGAAAGACTTCGCTGTATTGGTAGGTCGGCAAAGAGGGCCATTTGCGATTTTTCGGCGGAACTTTCGACGCGGCATACAGGCGCTTGCCGCGATTGCGCGCCAGCGTCTCGCCCAGCAGGCCGTCGCTATTGCCGTCGCCGTAGGCCCACGCCGAATCAAAGAACGTGCAGCCGGCATTCACTGAGGATTGCAGCGATTCGAGCGATTCGCGGTCGCTGGAGCCGCTCCAGCCGCTCATGCCCCATAGCCCGTAGCCGACGTCGCTGACGGAAACGCCGGTCCGGCCAAATGTGCGATATTGCATGTTCTCTCCCCCGACAAAGTATTCCAGAAGCTGAGGGGATTGTGCCACAATCCGGGCGATCCTATGGCAGCCTCAGGCCAGAGGCAGTCGGCTCCAGAACCGCGTGAACCCTACTGGGTAAGGAAGCCCGGGGTCACCGTCAGCGTCTGCCTGGCCGCACTGGTGATTCTTTTTTCGCTCTATCTCTTGGTTCTGGCTAATCAGGGAAGGAAATACGCCCAGGTTTATCGGATCATGTCCTCCTCCATGGAGCCAACCTTGAAGATAGGTGAATTGGTATCCGTTAGAAAGGATGTTTACAAGACCCAAAGACCTCGGCGTGGTGATATTGTGGCGTTTCAGTCGCCGAGTGGAGACGCGATACTTTTGAAACGCGTCATCGCGATCGGGGGCGACACAATCTCTGGCACACCTCACAGCACGAGAGTAAACGGTCAAGACATTTACGAGCCCTATGTGAACTCGGCGCACCCGGAGGGAAACGATGACTCAAGCCAGCCCTTCCCGGAGGAAACGTTCGGACCGATCCGCGTTCCACCGGACAGCTTTTTTGTGATGGGGGATAATCGAGACGACAGCTATGACAGCCGATTCCCAGCTTTTGGTTTTGTTCCGCTCGATCGCATCCGGGGCAAAGCGGTATCCGTAGGAAACAACCGCATTCAAATGGCACTATCGAAGGGGCGGGCGCTTCATTAGGACAAACCGAAGCGCTTCCTTAATTTAGATGGGTTGCGTCACGGGGCTTCTCCAACCGTCCGAGGACTTAGCTCCGAGCGCGGACAGAACGGCAGCGTCGAGGCGCACGCCGGATGCAGGATGCGCGCGAGAATTTCGATGCCGTCCACCAGGCGCGGCCCCGAGCGGGAAAAATAACTTGAACCGTCCACGAAATGAATGCGGCCACTTTTCACCGCGGACAATTCCTGCCAGCCCGGCGGCAGCGGCGCGGCGGCATAATCGGCGGCGGCCTGCTCGGCGTTGTAGCCGCAAGGCATCAGTATAATTACGTTGGGCTTCATCGCGAGAACCTCATTCCAATTTACTGTGACAGATGGAATCCCGGGGCGGCCAAGGACGTCCGTGCCACCGGCGCGCTCGACCATTTCCGGAACCCAGTGTCCACCAGGGAACGGCGGGTCGAGCCATTCAAGGCACAGAACGCGCGGCCGCGGTTGGCCGGCAACTGCGCGCTCGACAGCGGCGAGACGCGCTTCGAGCGACGCAACGACTTGCGCGGCCTGCGCCGAGCGCCCGGTGATTTCACCGATCGCGCGAATGTCGTTGTAAACGTCTGCGAGCGATTGCGGATCCAGCGTGAGGATGCGCGGCGCGTGCGGAAGCGTGGCGAGCGTCGCGGCCAGATCGTCGGGCGTGGCGGCGCAGACATGGCAGAGATCTTGAGTGATGATGAGATCGGGATCGAGTTCGGCGAGGGCTTGAGAGTCCACGGAATAGAGGCTTTCCCCGCGGGCGACGTGTTCGCGCACTCGGCGATCCACTTCACCGGCGGGCAGGCCAGGAGAAATGCGCGGGTAAACGACCACTCGTTTGTTCCGAGCCTCGGGCGGGAAATCACATTCGTGGCTCACGCCGCAAATCTCAGCGTCGAGGCCGAGCGCGAAAAGAATTTCCGTGGCCGACGGAATCAGTGAAACGATGCGCAAGGCGGCATTGTCTCATACTGGCGGCGTGTGTGGCGAGATCAGGGATAGAGCAAATATTTTGCGCGGATGCGGCGGAATGCCTCGAGGTCCTTCGACCAGCCGGCGATGATTTCGGCGGGCGGATCGCCGCGTTCGAGGCGCGCAATTGTTTTTGCATTACCGATCAGGAAAATCATTTTGGACACGTCGAAATACGCGGGATAGCGTTTGCTTAGCGTTGCAGCTATCTCGATGCCCAGTGCGATCGAGCCTCCCTGCGCGTCGAGCCCGAACACTCGGTGAGGCACGCTCGTTATCTCCGCGCCTTCGCAAAGCTGTCCCGCGTACAGACCGGATTGCGGCGTGAAGTGGACGGGCGAGAAGTAAACATCGTAGGGGATGTCTTCGCCGAGCTCGGCAACAAACACGTCAGCGTGAATCCAGGGTGCGCCAAATTGCTGGAACGGCTTATCTGTGCCGCGGCCGACCGAAACTCCGCCAGCCTGCAAGATCTCCAGGCTGGGATAAATCAGCTCCTCCACGAAAGACCGCAGATTCGGCGAGGGACTGACCCACGGTAATCCCGTTTGGTCGAACTGCTCAGCACGATTCCAATTTTTCATGGCGACGACGTGCAGATCACAATGCAGATGCTTTTCGGCATTGAACATTTGCGCCATTTCGCCGAGGGTCATGCCGGGTTGTAGGGGCATTGGAAAATATCCGACGAAGTTTGTCTTGTCGCGGTCGAGCATTGGGCCATCTACGAAAAAGCCGCCGAGCGGATCGGGGCGATCGAGAACGTAGAACGCCATGTGATGCTGTGCGGCCGCCTCCATCGTGTAGCCCATCGTGGTGATGTAGGTGAAGAAGCGCACGCCGGCATCTTGAATGTCGAAGACGAGGGCGTCGATGCCCGCGAGCATTGCGTCGGTGGGGCGGGTCGTTTCTCCGTACAGGCTGTAAATTGGCAAGCCGGTTTGCGCGTCGGTTGAGGAGGGAACCCTTTCGTCTTCCGTGCCGCGAATTCCATGCTCCGGGCTGAAGAGCGCGACGAGTTTCACATTTGGCGCGTGCGCGAGGAGATCGATCGTGCTATGGCCTGCGCGATCGCGGCCGGTTTGATTCGTAATCAGGCCAATCCGTTTGCCGCCGAGCGGGGCGAAATTTTCGGCTTCGAGGACGTCAATGCCGGTGAGCGTGTGCCCACCCTGCGATTTCGTCTTGGCTCGCGCCTCAGCCGCCGCTGTCAGCACCAAGATGCAGACAATTGAAAGCCCAATCCGCCCATGCTTCCGAAGTCTCATGAATGATCTCGCCGCGCGGCGCGCGCCCCCGTGACCATTCGAGCGCGGCCGCAGCCGCTTCATTGTACGCGGCGAAGGGCGTGCTATATACTGCCAGCGCATGCAGGAGTCCACTTCGCCGGCCAGGCACTGACGTGAAAGCGAAATACTGGCTCCTGATTTTCGCGCTCCTTCTGATGGCACGCACCGCGGGCACCGCCAAACCTTCGCAATCCAGTACGGCGCAGGATCCGCCGTCCAACGACGCTTCCGAGCGCTGGGTCCGGCAAACGCTCAAAGGCATGACGCTCGACGAGAAGCTCGGACAGTTGCTCGTCGTCTATTATTTCGGCGGGTTGACTTCGACGGAAAGCCCAGAATATCAAACGCTTCTGCGCGACGTCGAGCAGCAGCACGTCGGCGGGTTCATTTTGCAAACGCATTCGACGCCGACCGGGCTCGACCGCAGCCAAGCCTATCCGACCGCGGCGCTTGCGAACGAACTCCAGCGGCACGCGAAAGTTCCGCTGCTGGTGGCGGCGGACTTCGAGCGCGGCACCGCGTATCGCCTGGAAGACGGCACGTCGTTCCCGCACCAGATGGCGGTGGCGGCGACGGGGCGTCCGGAAGACGCTTACACGATGGGCAAAATCACGGCCATCGAAGCGAGGGCCGTCGGCGTGAATTGGGTGTTAGCTCCCGTCGCGGACATCAACAACAATCCCGACAATCCAATCATCAACACGCGCTCCTTCGGAGAGGATCCGCAGCGCGTGGCGCAATTCGTGACAGCGTACGTGCACGGCGTGGAGGAAAACGGCGCGCTGGCTTCTGCCAAACATTTTCCCGGCCATGGCGACACCAGCACGGATTCGCATCTCGGTTTGCCGAGCGTACCGGAGACCCGCGCACAGATCGAAAGCGGGGCCCTGGTTCCCTTCCGCGCAGCAATCGCCGCGGGCGTGAGCACGATCATGACGGCGCATCTTTCGATTCCCGCGCTCGAAGCCGATCCGAATGTTCCTTCTTCCCTTTCGCCCGCAATCGTGACGGGCTTGCTGCGCGACGAGCTTGGTTTCCGCGGGCTGGTGGTGACGGACGCACTGGACATGGGCGGTGTGACTACGCGCTATCCGCCCGGCGAAGCGGCGGTGCGCGCGATTTTGGCGGGGACGGACATTTTGCTGCTTCCTCCGGTGCCGGACGCGGCCCTGGCCGCGCTGCGCGAGAGCGTGGCTTCGGGACGCATTCCGATGTCGCGCATTGACGACGCCGTGACGCACGTGCTGCGCGCGAAAGCCAAGCTCGGTCTGGAAAAAAACAGCCAAGTGAACCTCGCAGCGATTTCGCAAATAGTGGGGCGGCCTGAATTCCAGCGCGCGGCGCAAGACATCGCGGATCGCGGCGTAACGCTGCTGAGAGACGATCAGCATATTTTGCCGCTCGATGCGGCGCGCCCGTTGCGCGTGCTTCTCGTTGCGCTCTCGGGCGATCCGGACACCTACCCCGGCGGGGATCTCGAGCAGGAAATTCGCTGGCGCGTGGGATCGTTGCAAGTGGTGCGCGCGGATACGCAATTCGCGGGCGCGGCGACGATCAAATTGCCGCCGCCGGATTCCTACGATGTGGCGATCGCGGCGGTGCTGGTTCGCGTCGCGGACCGCAAAGGATCGGTCGGTTTGCCGGACGACGAAGCGGCGATCGTCAGCCAGGTGTTTGCGGCGGGAAAACCGGCCATTGTCGCGTGCTTTGGTAGCCCGTATCTCGCCGAGCGATTCCCGCAGGCGAAAACGTGGATCGCGGCGTTCAGCACGGCGGACGTTTCGCAGCAAGCGGTGGGCCGCGCGCTGTTCGGACAGATCGCCATCGGCGGGCGGCTGCCGGTGGAGATTCCGGGCGTGGCGCCGGTGAACTCGGGCCTCGATCTCCCCGCGAATCCGATGAAGCTTGCACCCGCGGATGCGTCGATGCAGGCGCAGCTTCAGCCGGCGTACGACGTGCTCGACCGCGCTGTGGCAGATCGCGCATTCCCCGGCGGCGTGTTGGCCGTCGGCTATCGCAATTCGCTCGCAGTGCACGCGTTCGGCCGGCAAACGTACGACGCGAATTCGCCCGCGGTGACGCCGGAAACGATTTACGACGCGGCGTCGCTCACGAAATCGGTGGTGACTACGACGCTCGTGGCCATGCAGGTGGAAGCCGGGCAAATCGATCTCGATGCGACGGTGGCGCATTACATTCCCGAATGGGCCAGCGGGCCGAATCCCGACTGGCGCGGCCGCGTGACGATTCGTCACCTACTGACACACACCTCCGGACTGCCGGCGCACGAAGATTTCTATAAGACAATCAAAACGCGGCAGGAGATGATCGCCCAAATCTGCGCCGTGCCGCTAGCTTACGAACCGGGAACGCAATCGGTATACTCCGATCTTGGATTCATTTTACTCGGCGAAATTCTCCAGCGCGTGACGGGCCGCCCGCTCGATCAACTTGCGCGCGAACGGATTTTTGCGCCGCTGGGAATGGAGAGCAGCGCGTTCAAGCCGGGCAAGGCTCTGCTCCCGCGGATCGCGCCGACCGAGATGGATTCGGCTTGGCGCAAACGGCTGATTCGCGGCGAGGTGCACGACGAAAACGCGTTTGCGATGGGCGGCGTCGCGGGACACGCGGGAATGTTTGCGACCGCGCCGGACATCGCCGCGTTCTGCCAGATGGTGCTCAACGGCGGAATCTACGCGCACAAGCGGCTGCTCGCGCGCGCGACGCTCGACCAATTCACTGCGCCTTCGCCGCTCGGACAAGGGACGCGAACGCTTGGTTGGATGTTGCCGACGGAAAATTCCGCCAGCGGACATTTCCTTTCGCCGGGCAGCTTCGGACACCTGGGATTCACGGGAACATCCATCTGGATCGATCCGAATCGCGGGCTTTTTGTAGTTTTGCTCACGAATCGCGTTTATCCAACTCGGGACAACGAGAAGATTCAGCAGGTGCGTCCCGCCGTGCATGACGCCATCCTTCAGGCGCTCGATCCCTCCAAGAAATAGAACCGCAATGCGGCAGCAATTACTTCGAACGCATTTTTCTTCTTAGGGCGAGAATCTTTGCGGGGAGATTCGGGCGGAACTAACGGGTGCCGACGACGTGCGAATTCTCAGCCGTCGCCGTCGAAGAATCCTCGGATCTGCGGTTCGCGCCGACGTTGGATTGCGATTCGCGCCAATCGTCGTAGCGATCGGAAACCATGATGTGGAAGCAGCGCTCGCGGCGTTCCTCTTCCGGCTCGACCAATCCCTGTTGTTTGAGGGGCAGGAGATACTGTTCGACCCAGACGATTTCTTCGTGGGTCATACCGAGGCGCTGGAGGTCCACGGTGATTCCGGCGAGATGCGAGGAAGCGAGTTCGCCGGTTTCGGCCGCTGCATTGGGATTATGGCGGCGAAGTTTTTTCTGAACTTCAGCGGTGCGCACGGCGGAATTGAGCTGAATCTGATCGTGAAACTGCCGGTAGTAATCGGCGCTCAAGTCGTTCAGAAAATCGAGCGTCCAGGGGCGGCAATAGCGGCGTTCGGGATCGAGGCGCGGGTCGATGCGCAAGGTCTCGTTTGGCACGATCGCCACGAGCTGGCCTTCGGCCACCAACTCTTCAAGCTGCTCTTCATTCTGAATGCGCGGCAACTGCAGGCGATCCACCTCATCGTTCTGGATCACCATGGATTCGTGCGTGGGGCGGAAGAGCGGCGTCCACAGGACGCGATGAGCGCGGCCATGATGCAAGCTCGTGCGAACCGAGCGCCGGGTGGAACGCGTCGGACTTGCGAACGCGGGAACGCACGCAAAGGCCAGTAGCAGGGCCAGCGAAACCATTCGAGACTGGGTCAATCGGCTCACTTTGGCTGCGTCCCTATCGCCGGGGACTCCGGAAGCAGGGTGCGTATTCTACCCCGCCATCAGGAATCTCCAATGCCCAATTTTCGGATAATGCTGGAAGGTTTTCCTACTGTACAAGAGGACAATTCCAAGACTGAAACACCCTGTACCAACGGACAGGGTCGAGCGCGGTTATAATCGCAGCGGTGAAACGCACACTACAGAATTCACGCGCGACACGCGGTCCGCGGCCGGTGCGCGCGACGGAGCGGCGAAATCCCCGCACACGCGGCCTGGATCGCATGAGCACAATCGGAATGCTGCGCGCGATGAATCGCGAGGACGCGAGCGCCGCGGGCGCCGTGCGGCGCGCACTGCCCGCAATCGCGCGCGCCGTGGATGCGGCCGCGCAAGCCCTGCGAAATGGCGGCCGGCTTTTCTACCTGGGCGCGGGCACCAGCGGGCGTCTTGCGGCGCTCGATGCAGCGGAATGTCCACCGACGTTCGGCACTCCCGCGAAGATGGTGCAAGCGGTGCTTGCCGGAGGCAGGCGTGCGCTGACGGGCGCGACGGAAGGCGCGGAAGATTCCGCGAGCAATGGCGCTCGCGACCTTGCGCGGCGTGGCGTCGCGCGAGGCGACGTGGTGGTGGGCATCACGGCCAGCGGAGAGACGCCATATGTACTGGGCGCGATCGAGTATGCGAAGCGGCGCGGCGTGGCCACCATCGGAATCGCGTCAAATCGCAATTCGACGCTCGGGCGGCGCGCGCGAATTGCCATCGTCATCGAGACGGGCCCGGAGGCAATCACCGGCTCGACGCGGCTCAAAGCCGGGACAGCACAAAAGATGGTCCTCAACCTGCTATCAACAGCAACGATGGCGCGGCTGGGGAGGGTTTACGACAATTGGATGATCGGCGTGGCATTGACGAATCGCAAGTTGCAGGCGCGCGGGCTGCGAATCCTCAGCGACGCGAGCGGGGCGGGAGTGTCACAGGCGGCACATGCGCTGCGTCAATCGAGACACGACCTGCGCGTAGCCTTGATCATGCTGAAAGCGGGAGTGGGTGCCGCGGAAGCGCGACGCAGATTGTCCCTCGCGCGTGGAGACTTGCGCCGGGCGCTCGGCGGGAAATCGCAGGCCGGCCTGCAAATCAAATGGACAAATTTCTAATTCAAGGCGGGAACCGGCTCGAAGGCACCATCCGGATCGGCGGGGCGAAAAATGCGGCGTTGCCGGCGATGGCCGCGGCGCTGCTGACGGCCGACGCGGTGCGCCTCGATAATGTGCCGCGCGTGCGCGACATTATCACCATGGGGCAACTGCTCACACGCATGGACGTGCACGTCGAGTTTCCGGAGATGCCGCCCACCGCGCTAAAGATCGAGGCGCGGCGCGTGACGCACGCCGAGGCGCCGTACGAACTGGTGCGCACCATGCGCGCTTCGATTTTGACGCTTGGGCCGCTGGTGGCGCGGACGGGTTACGCCCGCGTCTCGCTGCCGGGCGGCTGCGCGATCGGCACGCGGCCCGTGGATTTGCACTTGAAAGCGCTGGAGAAAATGGGCGCGGAAATTTCCACGGAGCACGGTTACATCGAAGCGCGCGTTCCGGGCAACGGCCGGTTGCGCGGCGCGCACATCCTTTTTGAAAAAATTACCGTGACCGGAACGGAAAACGCGCTGATGGCCGCCGCGCTGGCGGAGGGGGAAACGCGCATCGAGAACGCCGCACGCGAGCCGGAAGTGACCGACCTCGCGGAACTTCTCATCAAGATGGGCGCGCGCATTGAAGGATTGGGCAGCTCGACGCTGACTGTGCAGGGCGTCTCGCGCCTGGGCGGCGCTTCCCACACCATTATTCCCGACCGAATCGAGACCGGAACGTTTCTGGCGGCCAGCGCGATCACCGGGGGCGAGCTGCTCTTGACGAACTGCGCGCCGGGACATCTCGCGGCGGTGATTGCCAAAATGGAAGAGACCGGAGTGGAGATCCGGAACGAAGCGCCAGGGGAACTGCGCGTGCGAGCGCCGAAGAAACTCGTCGCTTCCGGACTCATCACGGAGGAGTATCCGGGATTCGCCACGGACATGCAGGCGCAATTCATGGCGCTGGTCACGCAAGCCGAAGGCGTCTCGGTCATTACCGAAACGATTTTCGAGAACCGCTTCATGCACGCGAGCGAAATGATGCGCATGGGCGCGAACATCTCGATCGAAGGACGCCGGGCGATCGTGCGGGGACCGTCGGTGCTGACGGGCACAAACGTCATCGCTTCGGATCTGCGGGCGAGCGCATCGCTGGTGCTGGCCGGGCTGGTCGCGCTGGGGAGCACCGTCGTCGATCGCGTGTATCACATCGATCGCGGGTACGAGCGCATCGAGCAGAAATTATCTTCGGTGGGCGCGCGCATCGAGAGAGTGCGCAACCCCTCCTGATCCACGTCCGCGCGCAGACTCGGGATTACGTTGCCGAGGCGCCGGCGGTAGCGGGACGCGCGCGCGCCATTCGTTTGCGGCGATCCGCCTGGGCCGCCATTTTGCCCGCGATGGCCAAGAGCAGCGAACGATCCCTCGCCCTGATTTTTGCAAACATTTTCCGGAAATCGGCCAAAAGGAGAGTGTCTTCGCCGTTGTCCCAACTCCCCTTGCCGTTTTGATTTTTTAGGAAAGCTGCGTGCGCTTTCGGATCGGCGCCGTCGTAAAAGATTCGGTACAGGGGAATCTCAAGACCGCGCGCCAATTTTTCAAGGGTTTCGAGCGAAGGGACCGTGCGGCCGGTCTCGACTCGAGAGATGTAACACTGGTGAAGGCCTGTTCGTTTTCCGAGTTCGACCTGCTGGAATTCCTTCTCCTCGCGCAGAGCCTTTAATCGGTACCCAATGACCATGTCCGCCCCCTTTCAACATGGAATGGGAACATGGCGCATAATACCACTAATTATGAATATATATAACGATAAATAAACGGGCCGAAAAAAAGCCACGGGAACCCTTTTCCGTTGTTAGGGAGGTGGGGGCGGGCAGAAAAAAGGGCCCCGATGAAATCGGGGCCCTCACAACGCGTGCCGTGGGATTCGCAGCGCGAAATACGCTTTACGATTCCTTAGGCTGGTTGGCTTCCGCCTTCTGTTTATCGCGCTGCTCTCGCAAAACGGCTTTGCGGGAGAGGCGGATCTTGTTGCCCTCGATTGCCAGGACCTTCACCAAAACCTGGTCGCCCAACTTCAGTTCGTCGCGAACATCCTTAATGCGCTGTTCCGCGATTTCGCTGATGTGGAGCAAGCCGTCGGTTCCGGGGAAGAGTTCGACGAACGCGCCAAATTCCGCAAGCCGAACGACCCTGCCCAGATAGGTTTTGCCGATTTCGGCGGAGGCGGTGACGTCGCGAATCATTTGCAGGGCTTCGTCCGCAGCCTTGCCGTTTCCGGCGAAGACGTGAACCTTGCCGTCGTCCATGACGTCGATCTTGACGCCGGTGGCTTCGATGATCGAGCGGATCTTCTTGCCGCCGGGTCCGATGAGGTCGCGGATCTTGTCGGTCGGAATCTGGAGCAGATAGAGACGCGGCGCGTAGGTGGACATCTTTTCGCGCGCGGTGGTGAGCGTGCCGTCCATGACGTCCAGGATTTGCAGGCGCGCTTTGCGAGCCTGCTCGAGCGCCTGGCGCATGACGGAAACGCTGATGCCGCCCACTTTGATGTCCATCTGGAGCGCGGTGATTCCGGCGCGCGTGCCGGCGACTTTGAAATCCATGTCGCCGTAGTGATCTTCGGCGCCGGCAATATCGGTGAGCACGGCGAACTGATCCCCTTCGACGACAAGTCCCATCGCGATTCCGGCGCAAGCGGCGCGAATCGGCACGCCCGCATCCATCAGCGCGAGCGAGCCGCCGCAAACCGTGGCCATCGAAGAGGACCCATTCGATTCGAGAATGTCCGAGACGAGCCGCATCGCGTACGGGAAGTCCGCTTCGGGCGGGAGCAGATTCACGAGCGCGCGTTCCGCAAGCGCGCCGTGGCCGATCTCACGGCGGCCGGGGCCGCGCAGGAATTTCACTTCGCCGACGGAGAACGGCGGGAAATTGTAATGCAGCATGAAGCGCTTGAAGGACTCCTCCTCGAACAGCAGATCGAGGCGCTGCTTGTCCTCTTTGGTGCCGAGGGTGAGCGTGGCGAGCGCCTGCGTCTCGCCGCGAGTGAAGAGCGCCGAACCGTGCGCCCGCGGGAGCAGGCCGACTTCGCAAGTGAGCTGGCGAATCTGATCGAAGGCGCGGCCGTCGGGACGCCGGTGGCGGACGAGGATGTCTTCGCGGAAGTACTGTTCGCGCAGGCGATCGAAGGCGCGCGCCGCGAGCTTGCGCTTTTCCTCATCCTCTTCGGGAATCGCTTCGAGGATCTCTTTGCGCAGCTCGCTGATGAGATGATAGCTCTCCTTCTTCGGATGATTCTGGGTGTCGATGGCATCGTGGAGACGCGCGCCGTATTTCTTCGCGATGTCGGCGGCCAGCGCTTCATCGAACGGCAGCGGCGCCACGACAACCTTGGTGGGCTTGAGCATCGCGTGCAATTCGCGAATCGCGCCAATGATGCGCTTCACCTGTTCGTGGCCGAACTGCAGCGCTTCGGCGACGGTGTCCTCGGAAACTTCGAGAGCGCCGGCCTCGATCATGACGATGGCCTCTTCGCTTCCGGCGACGACGATATTCAGCAGGCTGGTCTTCTGCTCGGCAACCGTGGGATTGGCGACGAGCTTGCCTTCGAGCAGCCCCACGCGCACGGCCGCAATCGGCTTCTCAAACGGGAGATCGGAAATGAACGCCGCGGCGGAAGCGCAGGTGACGGCGATAACGTCGGGATCGTTTTCGCTGTCCGCGGAAAGCACCATGGCGACGATTTGCGTTTCGTTGCGCCATGATTCGGGAAACAACGGGCGCATCGGACGATCGATCAGGCGCGAGGTGAGAATCTCGCGCTCCGAGGGACGCCCCTCGCGTTTGAAAAAGCCGCCGGGGATTTTTCCCGCGGAGTAGGTGTACTCGCGATAATCCACCGTGAGCGGCAAGAAATCTCTGTCGTTGACTTTCGCGTCCATGCAAGCCGTGACGAGAACGATCGTATCGCCGTAACGCGCAGTGATGGAGCCATTGGCCTGCTTGGCGATTTTTCCGGTTTCCAGAACGAGCGCGCGTCCGCCGATTTCGACGGAAACTGAGTAAGGCGCTGATTGAGACATACTTCTATTTTCCTTTCGCGGTCCGGCCGCGACGGCGCAGGGCCGGGCGGAATGCCGCTTCCCCAAATAAGTCAGAATTCAGAATAGAGTTCTGTTGCGAAGGAGGACGAACCCGCGAGGCTGCCGCCGGCGCTCAACCGCGCACAACGCGGCCACTGGCAGGCAGACGACGCAACGGATGCGCGGAACGGCGAGGATGTTCCGAGATTTCGAGGCGGCCGCGATTCGCGCGGTCCCGGCTATTATTTGCGCAAACTGAGGCGTTCGACAATCTCGCGATACCGGTCCGGGTCACGGCGGTTGAGGTAATCGAGCAGGCGCCGGCGCTTGTTCACCATCATGATGAGCCCCCGGCGCGACGCGTGATCCTTCATGTGCAACTTAAGATGCGTGGTCAGGTAATTGATGCGCTCGCTCAACAGTGCGATTTGGACTTCCGGCGAGCCCGTGTCCTTCGGGTGCGTGTGGTATTGCTCAATTAACACTGACTTTGCGTCTCTCAAGTCGCCCTCTCCCATCCGACCCTGCAAGGCGTTTTTTATCGTCTCTTCTTCGACGGAACGAGCGTATCACAGCCGGGCGAACGCAAGCAAAAACAATTTTGACCGGCCGGCGGCCGCAGTTTGGGCGCGCGCCAACGCACTTGAGGGTGAGTCATGGCGATCAATGAATTAGAAACCCGGAAGCGGCGATGCCCAGCGCCGTCAGCGCGGCGACCGAGCCCAAGAGCCAGAAGACGCGTTTGCGCGTGAGGAGCGTGATCGAGCAGATGACGAGGGCGGCTTCCAGGAGCACTTCGGCGAGATCGAAGCGATCGGCGCGCCGCTCGAGGATTTTCACTTCGTCTTCGAGCTTTTGCGCCTCGGATTCGATTCCAGCCTGTTGGCTCTTGTACTCTTCGATTTGCTTTTCGTATTTCGACTTCACTTGCTCGGCCTGCGCGGGGCTTTGAAGCGTGAAAACGTCCAGTTCATCGAGCAGCACTTCATAGCTGCGGCGGCGAATGTCTTTGGATTGGTAATACGCCCACTGGTCGGTGGCTTTGGTCTGGCTGAACAGCTCCTCGGTGGTGGCGCGATGCCCGAGCAGCGAAACCGCCGCAACCAGCACGGCCAGGATCGCCATGGTAATCGTCACGGGCACAAGGCTCGCGTGATGCGCAGCCTCTTCGGCGTGCTCCTGCAACTCCTGCAATTCATCCGGCATGGTAACGGGATCTCCTTCGCGGGAAATCGGCGCGGAGAAGACTACCACGACTCGCGTGTAAACACGCACGAAGGCCATGGCAGCCCAGAGGAGACTCGCGGACGGATTTTGGGCCGATGCTGGCGAGAGCAGCGGTCAGCCATCGCTCTTCATGCGACCTGAATGTCGCTCCTGGTTGTTTTGTGTATCAGCGGGATGCCCAGAGCGGCTCCGTAAACGAAACCGATCGGCACACAGAGGGGCATCCATAGCAGGCCATACGTTTCGATGTCTAAGAGCGACAGCAATAAGGCACCGCCAAAAGACCCACCGTATGAGCGCACGCCAGACCAAGCCAGGTAAACTGCGATCACTAGATATACTGCTTGAAGTGTCAGCGCGGCGGAAAGGATCCCATATAAACCCGCTCTGACAAACAGCGCGCCCAGAGTAGGTTTTCGTCGCCCGCAAAAATCTACCAGCTTCAGGAAGAAGATAGACGTAATGATTCCACCGAGGAGCGGTACGCCAATGTTCAGGACTCGGCTATCGATGAGCGCTCGTGCCGAGGAACCTGAATCAGTGCCAATCGCGACGATCCTGAGTAGAAGAACGCAAACTCCACCTCCGTAGACTAGAGATCCAACGGACGACAGCGCTTTTTGAAGAGGACTCATGGGGAATCCACGCGACGATGTTATTTCTGCCGAATCAGCGCGAGAAATTCCTCGCGCGTCTGCTGATTCTCGCGAAAAGCGCCCAGCATGGCGCTGGTGACGGCTTGCGAATGCTGCTTTTCCACGCCGCGCATGGCCATGCACATGTGCCGTGCCTCGATCACCACGCCGACGCCGAGCGGCGTGATATTTTCCTGGATGGCGCGAGCGATCTGATTCGTCAGCCGCTCCTGAATTTGCAGGCGGCGGGCGAAAAGATTGACGAGCCGCGGAATCTTCGAGAGGCCGATCACTTTTTTGTCCGGCAGGTAAGCCACATGGCACTTTCCGAAGAACGGCAGCAGGTGGTGCTCGCACAAGCTGAATAGTTCGATGTCTTTGACCACCACCATTTGGTCGTAGCACACGCTGAACATCGCGCCGTTGAGCACCTTGGCGGGATCCTGCTGGTAGCCGCTGGTGAGAAAGCGCAGCGCCTTCTCGACGCGTTCGGGCGTTTTGCGCAGGCCCTCGCGATTGGGATCTTCGCCGAGGCGCTCGAGCACTCCGTGCATCAATTGCGCGATGGATTCGCCGGCGCGCGTCTCACGCCCATCATCCAGCAAGAGCTCGTGCACGGGCTTGTCGTGCGGCAATGGTTTGGCGTCGCTCATCGTGGTTACCCTCCGGACTTCCCTTGGGATTCGCCTGCGTATTCAAAACTATTCAAGCTCGTCTCTTCCAACCGGACGCGCTCGAGCTTGGCGTGCGGAAAATTGCGCAGACGGTCATAAATTTCAATGCACACATTTTCCGTGGTCGGGACGCGCTCGCGAAACTCGGCCACGTCCTCATTCAAATAAACTTGATCGAACGGCTCGATCACCTGGCGCTCGACGAACGCATCGAGATCGGCAAGATTCGCAATCATTCCGGTCGCCGGATCGACTGTGCCCGAGACAGCCACTTCGAGCACGTAGTTGTGGCCGTGGCCGTAGGGATTGTTGCACTTGCCGTACGCGCGCCAATTCTCGTCCTCGCTGAGCGCAGCGCTGTGCAGCCGGTGCGAGGCCGCGAAATTGTATCGGCGCGTGAGATGTAGGTTCACTGCGGCCCTCGCCCGTTCGTGCCGGCGCCGTCATCGCCGTAGCAATCGACGAAAAGATCCGGCGTCTCGAACAGCCGGACGCGATCGAGCCGTCCGCGCGTGATTCGCGGCTCGAGCAATCGCCAAATCACGCTCGCGATGTTTTCGCAGGTCGGAATCTGACCGGCGAGTTCTGGCACTTCGTAATTCAGAAAGCGATGATCCATCCGCTCGATGATTTCCGTCTGAAGTATCTGCTTCAATTCTTTCAGATCGAGCACCATGCCCGTCGCCGGATCCGGCTCGCCTTTCACGGTCACTTCCAGAACGTAGTTGTGCCCGTGGCCGTGGGGATTATTGCACTTGCCGAAGACGCGCCGATTCTCCTCCGGCGAAAACGCCGGATTGTGATAGAGGTGCGATGCTGAGAATTCGACTTTTCGAGTGATGTAGACCATTGCCATGAGTCAAGTATTCGATGCTCGGGTCAATCGAACTGGTGCGGGAAACGCTCGAACTCCTTGAAAATCATCGGCGCCAGTCCGCGGCTTCACAGCGTCGTATCGCCATGAAATACAAGGCGTTAGCGCTGCAACAAACGCTCCCTTATGCCGCTACTTTCGCCCTCCCACCGGGTACTCGCGCCCCTTCCACTCGACCCTGCCGCGCAGATAGCGCCACTCCGAGGCTGAGAGCGCCACGACATACAGGAGAATCCCCAAAGGATAGTATAGGCTATAAAACACCGGAAACCGATTGCGCCGCAGCGCAGCCGCGTACGCCGCGAATCGCCCGGCCAGCAATAAGAGACCGAGCGCGCCCAGCCACACGCGCACCGGCGTGAGCGCCATCAGAATCAGCGGAATCCACGGCACCACCTGCAAGAACTCTCGCATCACGGCCCAAGCTGTCCCACCGACCAACGGGTAGAGATTCTTCGCCCAACCTTGCCACATCGCGCCAAAGCTGCGGTACATCCGCACTCGAACGCGGCCCTCGGCAGGCGCGAAGTAAATGTGCACGCCCGCCTGCTTTGCCAAACGCGCCAAAGCGACGTCTTCCAGGACTTCTCCGGCGACGGCCGCGTGTCCACCGATGCGCTCGTACGCTTCGCGGCGCATCATCAGATACTGGCCGTTGGCCGCGGCCGCGGGAGAATCGGGATCGTTCACAGCGCCGTAGGAAAAATGCTGCTCGAGTCGCGTGTAGACGAAGGGAATCAAGGCGCGCTCCCACCACGTGCGCGTCTCCTGGTCGGGAGAATAGGAGACCAAGTCCGCGCCTGTCGCGACAGCGTCCGCGAGAGCAGCGGCCGTCGAGCCCGGCATGTGCTCGGAGTCGGCATCGGTGAACAGCAGCCATTCGCCCTTGGCTTGCGCGGCGCCGATTGAGACGCTGTAGTTTTTCCCAACCCAGCCGGGCGGAAGCTCGCGCGTTTCGAGAACGCGCAACGCCGGGATTTCCCGAGTGAGCCGCGCAAGCTCCACCGCCGTGCCGTCGGTGGATTGGTCGTTCACGACGATAATCTCCGCGATTTCAGCTTGCTGCGCGAGCGACTTCACCGCCCGCGCGATGGTTTGCTCTTCGTTGCGCGCGGGAACGATTGCGGAGACGCTGGCGGACAGTTTCATTGTCGCGGGGTGGTGTATTATACCGAGCGGCGGGAGAACGCATGAAGAAGAAAATCGTGACGGCGCTGGGGCTGCTGGCTGCGGCAACGGTCATCTATGTATTCGCCGCGCCCAGTTACCGGCAAGGTGAAGCCAGCATGGCGGGAAAGAAGGCGCCCGATTTTCCATTACAAATCGGCGGCCGGCAAATGCATTTGTCGGACTTGCGCGGACACGTGGTGGTGCTGAATTTCTGGGCCACGTGGTGCCCGCCGTGCGTCCAGGAGACGCCTTCGCTGAACCAACTGCAGCAACTCATTGCGCCGCAGGGGGGAATGGTGCTGGGCGTGAGCGTGGACCAGGACACCGACGCGTACGCGAAATTTCTCCGGGACCAGGACGTGATCTTCCCCACCTTCGACGACACGACGACGAAAATCCCCGGCACGTACGGAACCTCGATGTATCCGGAGACGTACGTCATCGGCCGCGACGGCCGCATCGCGCGAAAAATCGTCGGCCCGCAGGACTGGCAGGATCCGCACTTCGTCGAATCCATCGAAGCGCTGCTCCACGGGAAGTAGCGCGTTCGCGCCAGGCGCGTGCGTTCCTTCCCCAGGCGAATCCATCCATCAATAGCGCTCCTCAGGAGGGCACGGCTTCAGCCCCGAAGCCGCGCGTTCATTACAGCGGCGCGCGGCGCAACCGAAGCGCATTCGTAATCACCGAGACGGAGCTGAAGCTCATCGCGGCGCTCGCGATCATCGGATTCAGCAACAAGCGGAAAACGGGGAACAGAACGCCCGCCGCGAGCGGCACGCCCAGCGCGTTGTAGAGCAATGCAAAGAATAAGTTCTCCCGGATGTTGCGCATCGTTTTCTGCGAGAGGCGGCGCGCGCGGACGATTCCGCGCAAATCGCCTTTCACCAGCGTGATGCCGGCGCTTTCCATGGCCACGTCCGCGCCGGTGCCCATCGCAATCCCGACGCGCGCCGCTGCGAGCGCGACGGCGTCGTTGATGCCGTCGCCTGCCATCGCCACGGAGCGCCCTTCCGCTTGCAGCCGCTTCACAACTTCGCCCTTTTGTTGCGGCAGGACCTCCGCTTCGATTTCGTCAATCCCTAATTGATGTGCGACGGCTTCGGCGGTCGCGCGGCTATCGCCAGTCAACATCATCATGCGCAACCCTTCCGAGTGCAGCGCGCGAACCGCTTCCGCCGCGTTCGCCTTCACTGGATCGGCGACAGCGATGAGACCCGCGGCTTTGCCGTCAATCGCGAGAAATACCGTGGTCGCGCCGTCGCGTTGCAGCGGCTTGGATTGCTCCGTCAGTTCGGGAGCGTATATTCGCAGGCCGTCAAGAAACGCGGCGTTGCCCAGCGCCACTTGCCGGCCGGAAATTGTTCCGGCAATTCCCTTCCCTGCGATCGCCTGAAAATCCACCGGCTCGGCAAGCGCGAGATTTCGCTCCGCAGCTGCGGCGAGGATTGCGCCGGCGAGGGGATGCTCGCTCGCGCGTTCGAGGCTCGCGGCCATGCGAAGAATTTCGTCTTGCGAGATTTCTTCCCCTGTTCCTGGGATGACGCGCACAACTTTGGGCTTTCCTTCGGTGAGCGTGCCCGTCTTGTCCACCACGAGCGTGTCCACTTTCTCGAGCGCCTCAAGCGCTTCCGCGTCGCGAATCAGCACGCCCGCCGTCGCGCCGCGTCCGACGCCGACCATGATGGACATCGGTGTCGCGAGACCCAATGCGCAAGGACACGCGATGATCAGAACAGCGACGGCGTTCACCAGCGCACACGCAAGCCGCGGCTGCGGCCCGGCGGTGGCCCAAACCACAAACGTGATCGCGGCTGCCAGCAAGACTCCGGGCACAAACCACGCGGACACTCGATCGGCGGTTCTCTGAATCGGCGCACGGCTGCGTTGCGCTTCCGACGCCATGCGGACAATCTGCGCCAGGAGCGTTTCATTGCCCACGCGCTCCGCGCGCATCACGAAGCTGCCGGTGCCGTTCAGAGTTCCGCCTGTCACTCGCGTCCCCGAAAGCTTCTCCACCGGCAGCGGCTCGCCTGTGACCATGGATTCGTCCACACTGCTCGAGCCCTCCAACACGATGCCGTCCACCGGAACCCGCTCGCCCGGCCGCACGCGCAGGCGATCTCCCGCTTGCACGAGTTCGAGCGCGACGTCTGATTCCGCGTCGTCCGCCGTTAAACGGCGCGCCGTCTTGGGCGCAAGACTCAGCAACTCCCGCAGCGCGGACGAAGTCCGCTGCCGCGCGCGCAATTCGAGCACTTGGCCGAGAAGCACGAGCGTCGTGATCACCGCGGCCGCTTCAAAATAGATTGCGACTTCGCCGCCGGGCCCGCGAAACGACGACGGAAAGATTTGCGGCACAAGAACGGCCACGACGCTGTACGTAAAGGCCGTGCCGGTGCCGATCGCGATCAGCGTGAACATGTTCAATCGCCGGCGAAGAATCGAATTCCAGCCGCGCACGAAAAATGGCCAGCCGCCCCAAAGAACGACTGGCGTGGCCAGCGCAAATTCGATCCAGCCGCGGGTATGCGTCGAGAAGAGATGTTGCAGCGCCGGAAGGAACCCGCCCATCGCCAGCGCAAGGATTGGCGCGCTGAGCGCCGCGCAAACCCAGAATCGGATGGTCATCGCTCGAAGTTCCGCGCTCGGCTTATCTTCGACCATCGCCGTTCGCGGCTCGAGCGCCATCCCGCATACAGGACAATCTCCGGGGGCGTCACGCACGATCTCCGGATCCATGGGACATGTGTACTGAACACTTGTTTCAGGCGCGCGCTGGGATTTCATCGAAGACGGTGATTTCAAGGAGGGCGGCGCGCTCGTTGTGGCGGGCGCGATTTGAATCGGCGCCATCGCGTGCGCTGCCGGTATTGCTGCGATTCCGGCCAACTTTGGAGCATTCAGATAGCGGTCCGGGGAAGCCGCGAATTTATCTTTGCATCCAACGCAGCAGAAATAATAGGTATGCCCCGCGTGGTCGAAGGTGGCCTTGGCTTTTGCCGGGTCTACCAACATCCCGCAGACGGGATCACGTTGCATCGCCATGGAATCTGCGGTCATTTCAACGCGAATATTTGTAGATCAGCGCCAGCAACTCGTCGTACGTCGCCGCAGTTTGGCGCGGAGTGCCCTTGCGAATCGCATCGGAAACGCAGTGCCGCAGATGATTGCCCATCAGCGCCCGGCCCACGCCGCGAACCGCCTCTTGCACGGACGAAATCTGCACCAGAATGTCCGGGCAATAGCGATCCTCGCCGATCATGCGCTCGAGACCGCGCACCTGCCCGGCGATTCGCCGCAGCCGCTTGAGATTCGACGATTTGATCCGCGGGTCCACGGCCACCGCCTTGCGGTGATGCGTTTCACAGCCGCAGACCGCCATCCCTTTCGATCGCACTGCCATCGGCAGGCCTCCGATGCCCGGGATATGCTTCGGGCCAAGAATCAGTATACCCCCTCCCCCTATATGAATGCCAGCGGTCTGATAGAATGGAGCCATGACGCTAGTGGAGACGACCTACCGATTGCAGTCGCCGCTTACTCCGGCGCAAGTGCGCTCCCTCGGCGAGTTTGCCAATACCTACGGGCTGCGCCGCTTCCGCGTGGAAGACAATGGGCACAAGCTGCACTTCGAGTACGACGCCTCACGCCTCAAATCGTCCGAGGTGATTCACGTCTTGCGCGCCGCGAAGATTTCCATCCTCGAGCCCGTCAATCCGGTCGAGCCGGGCGCAGCCAAAGTTTAAGCTTCTACTAGATGGTTGGGTGTTCGTAGCGGCGGGCTTCCGCCCGCCATCTTCCGTTGGGAATAACGGGGTTTGAACAAGGCTGGACTCGAAACAGACGAGAGCCGGCAGAAATAAAATTGGGGCCCTTGCTTGGGATCAAGGGCCCCAGAAGGCGCATTCCGTTTCCCGGTCTTTTTTTGACCGGGGCGTGGGGTCATCCATCCTAGCTTCCCTCTCAGAGGCAGGTGGGAACAATCATCGTGAATCCTTGAGCAAGCCCCTTCCCCCTCGCTCGCGAATTCGTGATGATCGTCATCGGAATGCGCCCGTTTCTCAGGGTATGCAAGCGCCTCGCCAATTTAGGTTCTTTGTCAGGTGCCGCAAGCCTCGCTTTTGCATGGACTTAAGCACTCCTTGTCCAAATCACCCCTCTCTCGTATCCATGTTTCATCCTTAAACGGGACGGCCAATCTCGCATCGGGAATTACTCCAAGTCATCCATTCTTTCCGCGCACCCAATGATTGATGATTGTTGTGCGTCCATTCCCTTCCGCAACTCCCGTTCAGAAACGCCCCAATTCCCTTTTTGAAACGTTTGCCCATAACCCGTCACGCCCCACGCTTCAATTCCACTGAAAATACAGGACTTATCGCCACGCGCCGTCGCTCTTTTGGCATCCCGCGTGCCTGAATCCCTTACAGAGCGCATCCGTGAAGAAGAAAAGACTAGGCGAAGTCCTACAGGAACGCGGCAAGATTTCCCACGCCGATTTGGACAAGGCAGTCCATGACCAGCAGGGGGGAAAACTCCAACTCCTCGGCGAGATGCTCTTGGAGCGAAACCTCGTCTCTCGCAAGGACATGGTTTCCGCGCTGGAGGAGGTCTCCCGTGTGCCCTACGTGGATTGCAGCACGGTCGAACCGGAGAGCGAGGCTCTGGCGCTGATTCCGCGAGCGCTTGCGGAACGCTGCTCCGTCCTGCCGCTGCGCCGGGACAATGCCAACCTCGTGGTCATCATGGCCGAGCCGCAAAATGTGTCCACGATCGACGAACTCCGCTTCACCGCCGGCGTAAAAATCTCCCCGCGATTGGGTTTTCGCGATGAAATCTTGGAAGGCATTGCCCGCTCGTACGACCGCAAAGCCGTGATCGCCTCCGCCTCGGCCGCGTCCGGTGTCCTGGAAATGGGTGACGAGACGGCTCTTCCGGAAATCGAGTTCGTCTCCACCAGCGCGCGCCAGGCCAATCAGGACGCGATTCAAGAGGTCCAGGCCGAACTCAAGAACCGAAAAACGCCCGCGGTGCGCCTGGCCTCCGAAATTATCCTCGGGGCCATGCAAAAACATGCGAGCGACATTCACATCGAGCCCCAGGCCAACGAGACGATCGTCCGCATCCGCGTGGACGGTGTGCTGCGCGATCTCACGCGCATCCCTCGCGGCGTGCAAAACCAGCTCATCTCTCGCCTGAAAATTCTCTCGGATATGGACATCGCCGAGAGGCGCTCTCCGCAAGACGGCCGCTTTCTTGTGGTCATTGGGACGCGCCGCATCGATCTCCGCGTCTCGACCTTGCCGACCCAATACGGCGAGAAAATCGTCATGCGCCTCCTGGAGACCTCCGCCCCCTTGACTTCACTCAGCACGCTGGGCCTGCCCGCCCAGGTCGAGAAGGAATTCCTTCGCCTGCTGGCCCTCCCGCAAGGGACGATTCTGGTTACCGGACCGACCGGCTCCGGCAAGACGACGACGCTGTATGCGGCCCTGAACATCCTGCGCCAGCCGACGGTGAACATCGTCACCGTGGAAGATCCGGTCGAGTACGTGCTCGCAGGGATCAATCAAGTCCACGTGAATTCGCGCGCGGGACTGACCTTTGCGACCGCCCTTCGCTCCATCCTGCGGCAGGATCCGAACATCATCATGATCGGCGAAATTCGCGACGTGGAAACCGCCGAAATCGCCATGAAGGCCGCGCAGACCGGCCACCTCGTCCTTTCCACGCTGCACACGAACGACAGCATTTCGGCCATCGTCCGCTTGCTCGACCTGGGCGTGGCGGGATACCTGATTGCCTCGTCGGTGGCCGGGATCGTGGCGCAGCGTCTGGTGCGCAAGCTTTGCACGTGCCACAAGACCATTCCCGTGACCCCCGAAATGGCGCTGCGCCTCGGCGAAACCGGTCTGTTCGATCCGCCGCCGTTCCTCGGCGAGCCCGTAGGATGCGGGGAATGCGACAACACCGGGTACCGCGGCCGTGTGGGAATCTACGAACTGCTGACGTTGACGGAGTCGGCGCGGCACTTGATTCGCACGGGCGGTTCGACGGACATGATCCGGGATGTGGCGCGCAGCAACGGCATGCGCCTGATGCAGGAAGATGCGCTGGACAAAATCAAGCTCGGAGCCACCACGCTCGACGAAGTCCTTCGAGTGATTCCTTTCGAAGCGACTGCCGCGCTCGAATGTTCGCGTTGCGGCAAACGGATGGTGACCGGCTTTCAATTCTGTCCGCACTGCGGCGCCGAGCATGCGGCGAAAGTGGTGCCCCTGCGCGCGGCGCCGGCAGAACCAGTCCGCGAGGGGGTCTTACAAACTTGAACCGACGCAAATCGCAATTGAAAGAATCGGTGGCTCCCTGGCCGGCGCGGCAATGCGATCGCCACCCCCATCTGCGCGAACTTTCGCTGGTTTACGAAGGCCGCCCCGACGTTGTGTGCATTCATCCTCCGGACATCAGCACCCAGGGCATGTTTATCAATACTTCGCTGCGCTATCCTGAGGGGACCGTGTTGAAGCTGCGTTTTCGGCTGGCGCGGACTTGCGTCGAGATTTTCGCGCGCGGCGAGGTGCGTTATTGTCTCCCCGGCGTGGGCATCGGCGTGCAATTCCTGGAACTCGAAGACGAGTCCGCCCGCGCGATCGAGGAGGAGATTCAGATGTCCAACGCGCACCGCAATTCAAGAAAACGTTAGCGCGCGGAGATCGGCATCCGCGGCCGCTACCATGCAGGCACAACCCCAGCCGTTTGCCTCCCTGTTGTAATTACATTCTCGCTGCATGAGAATGCCCTCGCAGTGATCCCAGAAACTCGCTTTCGCAATGCCCTACTTGAGTTGTTTCGGAGGCCCTATGCGGACACATCCCGTTGCAGCAGCACTCCTTTTCGCCGCGCTTGCCTTGCCTGCGGCCGCGCAGCGCCGCGTGCCCAAGGATCTGAGTGACGTCCGAGGATTCAATTACCAGTCCGCCGAATCCAGCGGACAGGTGGATTTTTGGCTGCACTACAACCCGGCCGTCACGGAACATGATCTGGACTTAGCCAAGCGGCTTCAGCTCAATCAGGTTCGGGTGTTCGTCCCCTACGCGGCTTGGGCGCGGGACAAGGAGGGGCTCAGAATGAATCTCCTCCATTTTGTCCGCGCCGCGCACGAACGCGGCATGGGCGTCATGCCGACCATCCAATACAAGTTCGGCGAATGGAGAGACAAGACGGCGTGGCCCAACTCGCGCGAATTTGTCGCCGACCTGGTGGCCACCATCGGGAAAGAACCCGGCCTCGCAATCTGGGACGTGGAGAACGAGCCCGAGTGTTGCACCCTGCCTCCCACTCCGGCGAATCGCCTGCGCATGGAGCACGCCGTGTACATGGCCAAGGTGTTTCACGAACTCGATCCGGTAACGCCAGTCACCATCGGGGCGACCTTCGCGGAAAACATGATCGAAATGGGCGACGCGGTGGATGTGCTCTCGTTCCATAATTACAGCCCCACGCGCGCGCAGATTCGCGCCAGCATCGAAAAAGCAAAACAATACGCGGCGCAAACGGGCAAACCGCTGGTCGATAGCGAGATCGGATGCATCGCCCGCGCCAATCCGTATGACGTCACGCTCCAAGAGCACATGCAAGCCCACGTCGGTTGGTACATCTGGGAGCTGATGATCACCGGCGATTGGGGCACGGTCCACGGCGTGTTCTATCCGGACGGCACCGTGCGCGATCCCTCCATCGTCGCCGCGCTTCTGGGTTTCTTCCGCAATCGCGGAGCAAACGTTGTGGAAGATGTTCCCGACCGCGAGAACCACCTCACCGAAGCGGTAACGAAGAACAGGGCGTGGCTGGCGGACCCGAACGCCGATTGGGAAACTGGATTGAACCTGGCCGAGGTCTCGGCGAATATTCTGGAGGCTGCCCAGTTGGTTCCCATGCACGATGTCCCCACGAGGCAGGTCGAACTCTTACGCAGCGGCCCGCCGGATGTCCCGGCATTGCGTGTCATGATCCAGAGATTCACTTCCATTCTTGAGCCTTTCCAGCTTCCTCCGGGCGATCCTCGCCGGTCGCGAGCGCTCGGCTTCATTCAGTGAGGCAAGACTGGTAGATGAGCCTTTGACCTAAGCGGGATCTTCGGGCCGCGCTTCGCGTAGCACTCTGCGGTCACCGTACGTTACTCTGCAGTGAAACCCAGCTCCAGCGCCATTCGGGCCTGAGCTCGATCGTAATTCCATTCATCGGTCCAACCGTTGATGCGAGAAGGGCGGAGCGAACTCGAGTGAGCACTTCGTCCGAACGGCGCTAGGCATCGATACCGTCATGGATCATAAGAAGTGCAGCATAAGTGCGGCCCTTCTGTGATCTTCTGCCGTTAGTACATTCTCACTAGCTACTTTGCATTATTGTGCGGTGTTTGGCATCCTCTTAGAGTTCCCTCCTCGCTCTGCTTGAGGAGAAGTTTGGTCGGCTCGGGGTGCGAACGAGATGCTCTTAAGGCCCGCAGGCATTTGCAGCATTTTATTTATGGGCTTGGTAGCTGCCTTCTGCTCGCCGCTATTCTCCCAAGATTCCCAAACCAACCCTGGCACCAATGCGGACCCAGTGCCGTTGCAGGTGATCGTCGTGCGTACCCCCGAAGAGGCCCAGCACGTACTCGAACGGCTAAAAAATGGCGAAGATTTCGGAAAGTTGGCCGAAGAAGTCTCCATTGATCCTACTGCGGACGACGAAGGCTTCATGGGCTACGTGGTCCCCAATACGCTGCGCGCCGAGTTGAGAGACGCCCTTAGAGGGCTGGTCCCCGGGCAGGTTTCTGCTGTTGCACACATCCCGAGTGGCTATGCCATTCTAGAAATCATGCCGAAGCGTGGCGGAACCACCGGCAACACCATGAGCAGCATGCCTAACTCCTCGGCGGATCCCGCGCGAAGTTTTGACCTGACCGCCTCGGGAACAGTGAAATACGTGCTGAATGTTGGCGGGGTCTCCGAAGCCGAATCCATGCTGGCCGGATACCCAAAACCCGTCGGTTGGAACCTCGATCCTCACACCGTCTGCACTATGTACCGAGAATCGACAGCCAGCGTCATCGCCAAGCTGACGAAGTTTTTCGCTCCGGAAAATCAGGCCGCGCTCGCACAGCGGAGGCCGTACAACGTCATGGAAGGCCGTATCGCGCTCGCGCAGCTTTATGCCTTCCAGGGAGATATGGCGCCCTCCATCGAGCAGTATCAGGCGGCGTACCAAATCGCTCTCTCGGACGTACCCGCAGCTATTCCCGTGTTGCAAGAGTCGCTGGGAATCATGTATCTGCACAAGTCGGAAATGGATAACGACGTGTTCCGCGCCCCCGGCGAGAGATGCCTGTTTCCGATGCGCCCCGAGGATGCCTATAAGAAGACCGACGATTCCCAAAGAGCCGCCGAGTACCTCCTCAAATATCTCGAAAATAAGCCGGAGGAACTGGAAGTCAGGTGGCTGCTCAACTTGGCTTACATGACGATGGGAAAGTACCCTGCTGCGGTCCCGCAGAAATACCTGATTCCGCTATCCGCTTTTGAGTCCAAGGAGAACGTGGGACGTTTTCTGGATGTCGCCCCCGCGGCCGGCCTGGGCTCCTTTTCGGAAGCGGGCGGTGTGATCGTCGACGACTTCGAAAACAACGGCCGCTTCGACGTGATTACTTCGAGCTTCGATAGCTGCAGTTCGCTGCGCTATTTTCACAACAACGGCGACGGCACATTCACCGACCAGACGGAAAAAGCGGGATTGTCCGGGATCCTCGGCGGGCTCAACATCATTCAAACCGATTACAATAACGACGGTTGCCTGGATATTCTCGTTCTTCGCGGCGCGTGGGAATTCGCGCAGCGCAGCTCCTTGCTTCGCGGCAACTGCGACGGCACTTTTACGGATGTCACCGACCAAAGTGGCTTGGGCAGCGTCACAACCACTACGCAGGCGGCCGTTTGGGCCGACATCAACAACGACGGCTGGCTCGATCTCTTCATCGCGAATGAGCAAGGACCGGCGCAGCTCTTCCTCAACAATAAGGACGGCACATTCCGGAACATCGCCGTTTCCGCGGGGGTCGCCGGTGACGGGGCGGCTTACTCGAAGGGTGTCGTCGCGGCCGACTACGATAACGACGGATTTGTGGACTTCTACGTCTCCAATTTGGGCGGCCCGAACTTTCTCTATCACAACAATCACGACAATACCTTTACGGAGGTCGCACAAAAAGCTGGGGTTGAGGGTAACGGCAGCGGCTTCGCCACGTGGTTCTTCGACTACGACAACGATGGATTTCCGGATATTTTCGTCACCAGCTTTATCGTTTCCGATGACGAAACCCTCCGGACGTATCTGGGACTTCCCCACAACGCCAGCACGCTCAAGCTGTACAAGAATCTGGGGAACGGGACGTTTCGCGATGTCACCGCCGAAGTCGGGCTCGACAAGGTGTTCATGCCCATGGGGGCGAATTTCGGCGACATCGATAATGACGGTTATCTGGACATCTATCTCGGAACCGGGAGTCCTTCCTACGCAGCTCTGGTCCCTAACGTCCTGCTTCGCAATGACGAAGGGAAATATTTCACCGACATCACCACTTCCTCCGGCACGGGCGAACTGCACAAAGGGCACGGCATCGCTTTTGCCGACCTTACGAATACGGGAAACGAAGACATCATCGCCGTGGTGGGCGGTGCGTCTCCTGGCGACCGTCATGCGCTCCGCCTCTTCCAAAATCCGGGTCACGACAACGATTGGATCAGTCTGAAGCTTGTCGGAGTCAAAACCAACCGCGCCGCCATCGGCGCGCGCATCAAGGTCACTGTCGAAAACCGTGGCCAGGGCGTGCGCTCGATTTATCGCACCGTGGGTAGCGGCGGCTCGTTCGGCGCATCGCCGCTGGAGCAGCATATCGGCTTGGGTAAATCCGCCACAATTCGCAGCATCGATATTTTCTGGCCCGTCAGCGCCACCCACCAGGTTTTTTCTAACGTGGGCAAGAATCAATTCCTCCAGATCACGGAACTTGCGGACACCTATACTAAAATCAAGCGCAAACCAGTCCGGCTGGGGGGCCCCCAGGGCAGCGCGGCTGTCGCTCCTAAACCGGCGGCTGAGAATCCGAGGGGAAGACCATGAACTTAACGACACGAATCCCATGGGCCGCGCCAGCCAAGGGCGCCCTGCTCCTGGCGATGGCTCTCTCTCTCCTCTCCGCCGGGCCGGCACGTGCTGCGCAAACCTACACGGTGCGAGGACTCGTGTTGAAGGTCGATCAGGCGAACCGCTCCCTGGTTGTTTCCTGCGAGAAGATCCCCAATTACATGGACGCCATGGTGATGCCCTTCACGGTGCGCAATTCCACTGAACTGGATGGGTTGGCCCCTGGGACCATGATCCAATTCACTCTCGTCGTCGATGGGGATTCTGCCTACGTTACTGGTATTCGCATTCAGAAATATGAAAGCGCGGAGGCGGATCCCCTCGGTGCCCAGCGCCTGAATCTACTCGTCGGCATAGACAATCCGTCGTCGGTCGAGCCGCAGATCAAAATTGGCGAATCCGTGCCCGATTTCTCGCTGATCGATCAGCAGCGGCATAACGTCACTCTATCCGAATTCAGGGGCAAGGTTGTGGTACTCACCTTCATGTATACACGCTGCGTGCTCCCCAATTTCTGCTTTCGCACCGCCAATAATCTTCACCGAATGCAGAAGCGCTTCGCGGACCAACTCGGCAAGAACTTGATCTTCATGAGCATCACTTTTGATCCCACACACGATACGCCCGAGGCGCTGGCCAAGTACGCCAAGACCTGGGACGCGGATCCAAAGAGTTGGAAAGTGCTCACGGGAAGTCAGACTGCAATCGATAAGATCAGCGGTCAATTCGGGGTGAGCCACTTCGCCGATGAAGGCCTAATAATCCACTCGCTGCATACCGTGATCATTAATCGCGACGGAACCATGGCCGCCAACCTCGAAGGAAACGACTTCAACGCAGATCAACTCGGTGACCTGGTGCAATCCGTGTTGGATGGTGCCCCAAAGCCCAGCACTCCCGCGGCGTCGCGCTGAGCGCGCACGAGCTTGAAGTCCTGCAATGAATCGTAAGTGACCGGGCCGACCGGAGGCACCATGCGGGTCACACCCTACGGTAGCGTCACTATCGCTAGTTTGTCCGGTTGCGTCGTCAACGGGCAACCGATGACGGAACCGTGGATCGCCTATGGATTTGAAACAGGAAGCTGTAGCCAACCTTCGGGCACATATGGCATTGTGTTCAACACTCCCACTGGTTATTCCAACGCTTCGGGGGGGAGTTTTTTCCCGGTTCAGCTGATAAGCAGCGAAACTGCCAGTGGGAGTTACAATCACAGTTGGACCGCTAACCTCGATAAGCAGTACCCTTACGGGCTGGGTTCATTTCCGACTAGTGACACACCTGATCTCGAACTGCTCTCGACGGACACCACGGTGACCTTGTCCTTTAGCGCAAATATGTTCGTCATGTGGCAATCCAGCACGGCCAATTCTATCCCTGTTCCCCTCGGCTACCAGACGTGGGGGTTTTCGGGTACTGCCAACTGCTCGAGTTCCTGCGGTTCCCCAAGCAATTGGACAGCAACGACGAACGGGACGCCCGGGCCAGTGGGAAATTTCGTGCCGAGCGCACCGTCTCAAACATCGGTCGGCAACAATACGTTGGTTGAAGGGTACCCCACGTGGACGGGGGTCTCGCAGTGAGTTTGGGCAGCTTGGAGGGGCTATGAAGGTATTTGGTTTGCTGTTGAGTTTGTGCGTCGGCGCGTCTGCGCTGGGTTCCGGGCAAGCTGTTCCTGGCAAGAGTGCCAAGCAACCATTCTCAATCAGCATAAGTGCCGAGAAGACGGACGTGGAAGTCGGCTCGCCGGTAGAGATACACATTCGGCTGACAAACACATCTACGCATGAGATTTCCTCGACCGCGTCTTACGACGGACCCTTCAATTACAGTTACCAATATGAAGTCTGGACCGCGAAGGGGCGGCTAGTTCGACCGAAAAAACTCGAGGGTCACCGTATCGCTGGAAGCGTTATATTCGGCACTCTCAAACCGGGGGAGGCCGCAGAAGACGGAACAGAGCTCGCACCGTATTATGACCTGCCTCCCGGCACATATTTCATTCAGGTAGCGCGCCCCGTGTCGGAAAACAGCGCAGAAGGTGTGATCAAGTCTAACAAGATCAGAATCGTCGTGACTCCGGCCGAATCTACGTCAACTCCCCGATGACGGCGGGTGGCGCAGCCTTTGCAGCGAGTAGTTCAGCCTTTGAAGTTGCGGGTGCCCGCCCCTTCGCGGTGGAAGCTGTGAAAAAACCTAATTGGCTGTTTTTGCCACCGAACCAAAATGTATCCCGGGCTCTCAATAATCGCGTGTAGCGATTCTAATTGAGAGATTTTCAGAAGGCGGGTGGCGCAGCCTTTGCAGTGAGTAGTTCAGCCGTTGAAGTTGCGGGTGCCCGACCCTTCGCGGTGTTGAAGGGTCGGAGGTTTTCTCCGTCCCATGACCAAAGATTTGATTCGGGTCGGCTCGATCAGGCGGACATGGAAACGGGACGGGAAAAGAGACAGAGTTCAAATGGTTCTAAAGACCGAGGAACAAAGACCCGCCCTCGAAAGGCGCGAGGGTAGGGCACCCACAAGTGCAAGTTCAAAGGCTGCGCCACCCGTCATTCTTCTTTTCCTCGCAGTATTTTTCATGCCGTTGCGCATCGCCGCGGAAGCAGTACAAATTCTGGGCATGGAACCGGTAAGGCCGGTTTTCGACAAGGCGGATGTAGTTTGCGGTCTTCGCGTGGACTCGGCAAAAATTGTCCGTCTGCAAGGCGGCGGAACGGATAGCGCACCGCAAGATTTTGTGCGGGTCACCGGCACGATTCTGGATGTCTACAAATCGGATCTCACACCTTCGGGCTCTTTGGTTTTTCAATTTCCGGAAAACCCGATGTCGAACGGGGCCACCGGCTTCCGCGAGGGAGACGTGGTCCTCCTGTTCCTGAGCAAAGGCAACTCCGTATACGAGCTCGCCAATCCCTATATTGGAAGGATCCCCTTCAGCCGGTTGGACCCAGTGCCCGGCAATCCCGGCTTCGACAAGCTGGAGTCTGCATTGGTTCTGGTTCTGCAACGGGGTAACCGCGCCGATCAGATCACTGCGCTGGAATTCCTCGAAGGCTTTGACCGCGTTGCTCCGGCGACGATGAGCGCTGTGAGCGTTCTTTTCTCCTCGGCCGACCCGAGGGTGGCGCTTGCAGCACTGACCATCCTTCTGAAAACCGGGACGCCCGCCAGCGTGGCAAGATTCGCCGCATATCTTGAAACTTACAAGGGAGAGCAGCCTCCGCTTGAGCTGTTTATCGCTTCAACGGCATTAGGCGTGGTCACTGACCCGGCGGCTCGAGTCGATCTCGAGCGTCTGAGTGGCGACATGCACACGGACGTTCGGAGGGCTGCCATGCGCGCCCTCCGGCACATCGCAAGCGCCAAGAGCGCGCCGGTTCTGATACAGCGCCTGGATGACCCGGACGGGAACGTGTCGTATCTGGCCCTGATAACCCTGGCCGAAATCTTCGACAAGTAGCGGTGATTACGCGCCGAATGATGAGTTCTTTGACAAGGACCCCCAGCAGTACATCCGCCGCTGGAAGGATTGGTGGAACACCGAGGGTAAAAACATGAGCCAGTAGTCGTTCATGGAATGGGCACAGCCTTCGAAATTGAATTCCCTCCGGGTGGCCGACAGATTAAGCGCAGAGCAGAATGTGGGTGTTCTGGTCTTCCAACTGGCTCAGACATGGTCTGCCGGCATTCTGTCGACCGGAGGGGGTGCGGCGGTCCAAGAAGATGTATTGAACTACTACCAAGACCACGGCACGATCACTCAGATAACGAGCCCCGTGCCGTAGGAGGAATATGCGATCCAGCATTCTTCTTTTGCTCGCAGTATTTTTCATGCCGTTGGGCATCGCCGGGCGAGTGGTACCAATCCCGGGCGGGTACCAGTAAGGCCAGTTTTCGACAAGGCGGATGTAGTTTGCAGTCTTCGCGTGGACTCGGCAAAAATTGTCCGTCTGCAAGGCGGCGGAACGGATAGCGCACCGCAAGATTTTGTACGGGTCACCGGTAAGATCCTGGATGTTTACAAATCGGATCTCGCTCCTTCGGGTTCCTTGGTTTTTCAGTTTCCGGAAGACCCGATGTCGAACGGGGCCACCGGCTTCCGCGAGGGAGACGTGGTCCTCCTGTTCCTGAGCAAAGGCAATTCCGTATACGAGCTCGCCGATCCCAATATTGGAGCATACCCCTTCGGCCGGTTGGACCCAGTGCCCGGCAATCCGGGCTTCGACAAGCTGGAGTCTGCATTGGCTCTGGTTTTGCAGCGGGGGAACCGCGACGATCAAGTCAATGCGCTGGAATTCCTCGAAGGCTTTGACCGCGTTGCTCCGGCGACGATGGGCGCCGTGAGCGTTCTTTTCTCCTCAGCCGACCCGAGGGTGGCGCTTGCAGCACTGACCATCCTTCTGAAAACCGGGACGCCCGCCAGCGTGGCAAGATTCGCCGCATATCTTGAAACTTACAAGGAAGAGCAGCCTCCGATTGAGCTGTTTACCGCTTCAGGGGCACTAAGCGGGGTCACCGATCCCGCGGCTCGAGTTGATATCGAGCGTTTGAGTGGCGACATGCACACGGACGTTCGGAGGGCTGCCATGTATGCCCTCCGGCACATCGCAAGCGCCAAGAGCGCGCCGGTTCTGATACAGCGCCTGGATGACCCGGACCGGCACGTGCAATATCTGGCCGTGATAACCCTGGCCGAAATATTCGACAAAAGCGGTGATTACGGGCCGAATAACGAGTTCTTTGACAAGGACCCCCAGCAGTACATCCGCCGCTGGAAGGATTGGTGGAACACTGAGGGTAAAAACATGAGCCAGTAGACGTTCATGGAGCGGGCACAGCCTTTGAAATTGAATTCCCTGCGGGTGGCGGAGATTCTACGCAGAGGAGGATTTGCGTGCCGCATGCTCTGCGGTTTTTGCAATGGATGCGGCTCAAGAGCCGGCTTTGATCGCTGTGGAGAAATGCTGGAGAAGCCTGTTC
>CAWCYS010000019.1:0-64469 GCA_963799715.1 Terriglobia bacterium
CCCAGGCATGCGGATCGGGGAATTCACGATATCATTCTAGTTCGTAGGTTGCCGAAGGCAAAATCGATGAGGAACACGTGCTTCCTTTGGGTCGTTTTCTGTGTATTGGCCACGACGTCGGGTTGTAGGACTCCATCCGCGGAGTGGAGCGGCACGTGGAAACTGAATCCCTCCAAGAGCAGCTTCCAAGGCGGGATTTTTACAATCTCGCTTTCGGCGAACGGTGAGTATACCGTACGGGACGGCGGAGGCCAGTACCGCTACGACGACGGAAGTTGGAGTCTAACTTTTCGCTGTGATGGGAAGGACCGACCGATAGGAAGCAACGGCACACGAGCTTGTGTGAAAAGCAGCGCCACGGTGTTGGACCTGACCCAAAAAGAAAATGGGGTAAAGACGAGGGCGAATCGTTGGGAGCTTTCGGCCGGCGGAAGCGTTCTAACGGCGACCGCGACCGCGTTTCGTCCGAGTGGTCCCGTTGTGACAGGTCAGGTCCTCGCTGCGCGGATGTCGGGTTCGAATGACTTTGTTGGCCAGTGGCGGGACACGAACTCCCTCCAGCGCTATGCCGATATGACGCTGAGGCTCGACAGTCAGGCCTTGCATATCAGCTATCCAGGCGCTGGGGAGTATATTGACGCGCCACTCGATGGGGCCGACGCTGCAGTGCATGGAGCTTATCCGTCGCGGTTGACCTACGCGGTACAGATGGTTCGGCGGCGCGAGATCCTCATTCTGACGAAGCGCGATGGCAAAGCTCTTGCACAGGAGTCTCTCGAATTGAGCTACGATGGAAGAGTCATTACCAAATCTTGGTGGAATCCAGCTCAACCAACTCGGGAGGGCACGCTTGTCTACGAAAAGAATTAGAGGGCGGGCGGGTGGGGCAGCCTTTGGTTTGAATTTCCGGGTGGCCGACCCTTCGCCCGCGAAGGGTCGGATGGTTCTGAATCGGAGGACCCGGATGCCGGAGGATCGGCCAGTTACACGTACGACGCGGCGGGTGGCCCAGGATTCACGGGAGAGACGATTTAGGATTTGGAAGGGGGTTGGGTGCCCCATGTTCGTCCCGAACGGGCGAACGTGGGGTCTTTCGGTTTCGTCCTTCCTCTTCGACGGTGAGATCGTGAGGGTGATTTCCGTTTCGTCCTTCCTGTTTGATCGTCAATCCCTCTGAGTTTCTTGAATCCATGGATTCGAGGTCCGCGTCCTCAGTACGCGAAATCAATCTCGACCATCGGTGTGCCTCTCCCTGAATACGACGAGTAGCTGCTCCACACCCAATCCTTCGCATCCCGCACCAAGCCTCGCGTGACCGGATTCCGGTGCATGTACTCAAGCTTTTCCCGCCGCTTCGCCGCACTGTATACGTTGAAATCGTAGAATCGCTTTTGCCAAAACTGCGGCAGTTCCGTCTCCCCTTCCCGAAACGGAAGAGTTCGCTGCCCTGAGGACTGATGGCGCTTCCCGCGCCGCATCTTCTTCGACACGCGGAGTTTCAGGCTGTGCACGACCGTCGAGGGTGTCCCGATCTTGGGCTCCCCGATCAGCAAGTGCACATGATTGGGCATCACGACAAAACCAACCACGGCAAATCCATACTTTCTGCGAACTGCCTCGAGCGCCCGGACAAAAATGTTTCGCGCCCGCGCGCTCCCCAGCAAGGCGAATCGTCGATAACAACTGAACGTCGGGTGCGGGCTCCACTTGGAGCCCGCCGATAAATTGAAATGCAGATCGCCCCGACCGTAGTAGCGTTTGAGATTCTTCGGCATCGGGAAGAGAAAAGCCCCACGTTCGCCCGTCCGGGACGAACATGGGCCACCCTCGCGGTACTGCGCGGGTACTTCTCGCAATGTTATACTTATCCCGTGAATGTTCCTTATGAAAAAAACAACTCGCAACCTGGGCCACCCGCCCCCCCGCAGGTGATGTTGACGTTCCTGACGTTCCCATCGAATGAGGAGAGCGCTTACATCAAGACATGACAGCCGATGAGCAGTGGTTGAAGAGCATACTAGACGCCTCCAAGTATATCGCTAGCAGAGAATATCAGGAGGAGTCGTGGTTCCCCGGCGGCAAAGCGTGGTCATCTCCAGATGAGCTCTACCAAATTCTGATGGAGGACCACAGGGCCGACCTCTTCTTCGAGACGTACAGCAAGGCCTTCAGCAGCGACCAGATTCAATCTTGGCGCGGGCTCAGGTCGAAACTTGAGAATTACTACGACAAAATGCCGAAACACCCTGATCCCCGCCGCGTGCTGGATGATCCCGAATGGGATTTAGTCCGCCAGGCCGCCGCGGTGTTCGTGCGGGCTTTCGCCGATCAACCCACTCCGAATGGCTGATTAGATGACGTTGTCGGCTCCTTCCTCCGAGTAAACTTGGCGGCGGGTGGCGCAGCCTTTGAATTTCCGGGTGGCCCTCGATGAGAACGAAGGCGCTGTCAAGGCATAGTTCTCCCGTGCGGTGTTTTTGCACCGCGTCGTTGCCAGAGGTTGGAGGACGAAGAACTCTGGAAATCTCACGGTGAATCATTTCTCGGTGAAACCGATCGTTTCACCAACCATCGATACGGCCTAAAACGTCGGCCATGATTCTTCTATCCGAATCCCGGCTCCGCGCCGGGACGAGAGCGCCCAATCAATCCTTCGGTCTATCCGCCGTGGCGGACGACCAGGGCCACCCGCGAGCTGCTCTCGATCGAAACGATCTCCGGATACCGCTTTTGCGTGCGCAGCATCCAGTAGAGTCGAATCGCCAACTTCCGCGCCGCCGCCACCTTCGCCACGCCCTTCGGCTTCTGGTGACAGCGATGCAAATACTCCGAACGAAATCCCGGATCGCAGCGAACCGCCACTTGCGCCGCCTCCACCAGCAGCATTCTCATAAACCGATTCCCCTGCTTGCTGATCGGCCCCAGCCGCTGATGTCCGCCCGAACTGTATTCCCGCGGAATCAGCCCCAGGTAACTCGCCACCTGCTTGCCGCGCGCGAAGCGACGCACATCTCCCAGCGTCAGCACGTACGCCAGTGAAGTCACCGGCCCGATGCCCGGCGGGTGGCTGACCCTTTGAGGTTGAATTTTCGGACGGCGGGTGGCGCAGGCTTTTGACGTGAGGGCGGGTGGCCGGGTCTTTGAATTTCCGGGCGGCACATCCTTTCCCGCCACGGTTCACAGCGAGCGCTCACCGCGAGCCGCGGGCAGGCAACGGGCAAAGGGTGGGGCACTCGACGGTGCGATTCCCGCCTCCGGCGACGCACCTCAGCACCTATTCCCTCAGCGGATTTCTTGACTGCAACGTTCGCGGGCTGTAAAGTGGCGGACTGCGCGGCCCGTTTTCGCAGGCGAACTTCAACACGCGGGCTGCTTTGTGCATCTCACTTAGGTAGGCGAGCCGGGCAAGGGATTGAAGATTCCCACCTTTAGCGCGAAATCAGCGATGGCAATGCGGCCATGGACATTGGTCGCTCTGTCTGGCGTGTGCCTGCGCCGCGGCCGTCGCGCAATCTCCCGCACCGGCTCCCGGACGAACTCATCCTTCCCGGTCTACGGGCCACTACGTTCCGCCGCCCGAGCTGCAATCAACGCGCGGCCCCGTCACCGTGGAGATCAGCGAGCCGGTGTTCACGACGTTGTGCGCGCTGTATGCTTCGGGCTTCGATGCCAATGTCACGATGGGCGCGCAACGCTCGGAGTTCGCGGCGCAGTTGCGCGCGCTGAAGGGTCCGGCGGGTGATGGACTTGCGGCGCTTCTACGAGGATCACGCGCTCGGCGATCCCGCGGAGACACTTTCGCGGTTCGTTTCCTACGCGTTGGTCGTGGGGCCGGCGCCGAAATTTGAAATCGCCGTGCGGCAGGAAGAAGTGCCGCCGGACGCGCTGGCGCTCGAAGGATTCGGCGAGGTCCTTTCGCGGTTTCTACGCGGAAGCGGACATCGAGACAAAGTGGCAGGAGGTTCAGCCTGCGTACAGAAGATGCCGCGGCGCAGATTGCGCGCCCGTTTCGCAACTCACGCAGGAGAGCCTTCGGTTATTTGCGCGATTTCCCGGACAATCAAAGCCCGCGCTCGTTCACGATTTACGTCGAGCCGCTGATCGGCGCGCAAGACGAATTTCCATACGATCGCGGACCGCTACGCCCTCGTCGTCGATCCCAACCGCGAGCTGCCCACGGACGAGACTTCGCCACGCGCTGCTGCATTTCATGCTCGACCCGCTGGTCTATCGCTATCTCGATACGGTGAACGGCTACTCTTCGCTGCTCAATTTCGCGGCGCGCGCCCCGCGGCTTGAGGTGGAACTCCATGCGGATTTTCCGTCGTTCGTCACCGAGTGTCTGGTGCGGGCGGTGGATTTGAGGCTGCGGCGTTTGACGGATGCGCAACTGAACGCAGAGACTGGACAGCGCCGACGCGGATGGTCTCACGTTGGTTCGCCCGCTGGTCGCCCAGCTGCATGAAATTTGAAAAAGACAAGCCGGCGATGAGTCTCTACTTTCCGGATTTGATTCACGGAATCGATCTCACCGCCGAACGAAAGCGCGACGCCACGTTGCAGTTTGCGCCGCTCGAAACTCAAAGCGCGCGCCGGGACGCGAACGTTCCGGAGCCGCGCCGGACCCGATCTCGTCGCGGGCGAACAGCAGATCGCGATGGGCCACGCGACAAGATGCGGCCGCGGCGTTCCAGAGCGGTTTTGGACCGGCAACCGGATTGCGCGCGCGCCCTCTACGGCTTGGCGATCTCTTCACTGATGCAGGGCCGGGCGGATAGCGCCGAACAGTTATTCTTGAAAGTGGTCGAGGCCGGATTGAACGCGCCGCCCGGCCCCGCGCGTCCCGATGCGGGCACCTTATCCTGGTCGCACGTTTATCTCGGGAGGTTGTATGATGTAGCTGGCGATCGGAACCAAGCCCTGGCTGAATACCAGGACGCTCTTGCGGTGGCCGGCGCGCCCGAGTCGGCCCGCGCCGCGGCGCAGCGCGGACTCGCGCAGAGTTACCAGACGCCGAAGCGTGACGCGGGGCCGGGGAACGGGAACAGGTAACCAAATCAAAGTTTTCGCCGTCGTAGGCATGCGTCCGGCCATGACGCCAACAAGTTGTTCGGTTCGCAAAGGAGAAGGAGCCATGAGCTGCAGCCCGAATTCTAGAATCATGAAGTTGAGCGGCTTCACGTTACTCGCACTATTCGTGGCCACGGCCGGGTGGGGCCGGCAGGCCGCTCCGAGTCAGCAGCCCGCGCAGGGCGGCTCGAACGGACAGAACACGCCGCCGAGCCAGCCCGCGCCATCGGGGCAGCTTCCCGGCGCCGGTCCTTCCGGTCAATTGCCGGGAAGTGAACAACCCGCCGCGGCGCCAGCAGTAAATCCCGACGAGGATAAAGACTACAAGGTGTTCTACGCCGGGCGCACTGGCGATCCGCAACAGGAAATTGCGCTGGGAGAAGACTTCGTCAAGAAATACCCCACCAGCCGGCACATCACGGTTGTCTATTCGACGCTGGCCTGGGATGAGTTGAATCTCCAGAACGAGGACAAGATGTTCGATTATGCCCAAAAGTCCATTGACGCCAGCCCGGACAATATCGACGCGCTGTCGTTGATGGTTTGGGCCGGCGCGAGGCGCACGAGTCCCACTGCGCCCGACGCCGCGGACCGCATGGCGAAGCTAGAAAACTACGGGCATCACGCCATCACTCTGATTTCCGCGTTGCAGAAGCCAGACGCCGTTGACGAGGCCACTTTTGACGCCGCCAGGAACGACAAGCTTGCCATGTGCCACAGCGGATTGGGCTTTTTGGACTTCGAGCGCAAGCGGTACGACGATGCCATCGCGGAGTTGACCCAGGCCGTGGCACTTGCCAACACTCCGGATCAAGTGGATTACTTTATCCTCGGGGCTTCGGATGAGCGCGCGAATCATTTTGATGACGCGATCGCCGCGTACCAAAAGTGTGCGGAAAAGCCCGGCGGAGTTCAGGATCGGTGCACGACCGCGATCGACGAAACAAAGAAGCGCGCGTTGGAGCAGCCCGCCCCGGCCCCAACTCCAACCCCAACGCCGGCGCCAACGCCGACGCCAAGCCCGACTCCGGCGCCAACCCCGACTCCAACTCCTACGCCCAGCCATTGATGGGCGCATTCACCCCTGATGGTCCCGGAGATCGTGCAAAGCGGCGACGAGCTGGATCGGCTGGAAGCGGCGCTAGGATGCCGCTTTCAGGACCGGAGCAAACTCGTGCAAGCCTTGACGCACCGTTCGCGCTCCTCCGAGCGGGCTGCGGACGAGGTCCCTGGTGACAACGAAAAGTTGGAGTTTCTCGGCGACGCCGTCCTGGGAATGATTGTGAGCGCGGAACTTGTCCGCGCTTTCCCGGGCTGGAGCGAGGGCCAGCTCTCGAAGAGCCGGGCGCGTTATGTGAATGAAGCGGCCCTTGCGGGAGTAGCGCGCCAGCTCGATCTGGGCCGCCACTTGCGCCTCGGCCGAGGCGAAGAGAAGACGGGCGGCCGGCAGAAGACCGCCTTGCTGGCGGATGCCTTCGAGGCCGTGCTTGGCGCTATTTATCTTGATGCGGGCCTCGATGCCGCAGCGGAGTTTGTGCGCCGCGTACTTCTGACCGGGGCGCTGGAAGTAGAAGCCAGCGGACGCGGCGGTTCGGATTTCAAGTCCGCTCTGCAAGAAGGTCTGCAGTCGCAAGGACGCCCGGCCGCAACGTATCGCGTTGTCGAGGAGAGCGGGCCGGACCATCGCAAGGTATTTCTTGTTGAGGTGCGGGCTGGAGAGGTCATTGCGACCGGTTCCGGAAGCAACAAAAAGGAAGCAGAGCAGGCCGCCGCGCGCGCCATTCTCGAGGTCCTGGCCGTAGGGCGGGACGAATCCGCGCCTGGGAAGTGACGAGGGCAAGCGAACCTTGAAATGAGTGGAGCCGTGACCGAAAACGGAGAGCAGACGAAAAAGGCGGAGGCGGGAAAACCCGCCGAGCACCGCCATAGCGAGCTTTCGCGAATACTGGAATCGCTCCTCGTCACGGTGGTCCTCGCGTTGTTCGCCCAGGCCTTTGTGGTGCAGGCGTTCAAGATTCCATCCGCGTCCATGGAGCCAACGCTGCTCGTCGGCGACTATGTCCTGGTGAATAAGTTCATCTACGGCGGGCGCGGCCACTGGTACGATCACTTTCTTCCGTACCGCGAAATCCGGCGCGGCGACGTCATCATTTTTCCGTTTCCGTTCGAGGACCATCCCTTCTACGTGAAGCGGGCCATCGGTCTTACCGGGCGATCACGTCAAGATCGTGGACGAGAAGGTGTACGTCAACGGCAAGGCGCTCGTCGAACCGTACGCCGCGCACAACCCGATGGCCGCCTACGATCCCTTCATGGACGATTTCCCACCGACGACTCCCGAAGCGGTCTCGGGACAGATGCGGCCGGAGTGGTCGTCGCAAATTCTGAAATACGTTCGGAACGGCGAATTGATCGTGCCTCCGGGAAAGTATTTCGCGATGGGCGACAATCGCGACGACAGCTTGGACAGCCGCTACTGGGGTTTCGTGGATCGCGACGCGATTGTGGGCCAGCCCGTGATCATTTACTGGTCGGTGCAATCCACCGAGGACGAGTACGACAATCCCAGCTTCTGGAGCCTGGCTGAGGGATACACTGGACATGATCATCCACTTGCCGTCGCGGACGCGCGGCAGCCGGATGTTTCATCTCGTTCGTTGACGCGTGCTTTCCCCGCTGGTGGTCTTGGGCAGAAAGTCAGGAGACGAATGGCGAAGCGGTAGAAATTTCGGAAAGCAGCGCCGAAGAGCGTCCTGCCGAAGGCAGGCATACGACGATTCGCGAGTACGTCGAGTCGCTTCTGGTGACCGTCATCCTGGCGCTGTTCGGGACGACGTTCGTCGTCCAGGCCTTCAAGATTCCGTCGCCTTCGATGGAGCCGACGCTTCTCGTCGGAGATCACCTGCTGGTGAACAAGTTTATTTTCGGGGGCCGCAATCACTGGTACGACCATTTCCTTCCGTACCGCGAAGTTCGGCGCGGAGACGTCATCGTCTTTCCCTGGCCGTACGAAGACCATCCTTACTACGTCAAACGCGTGATCGGTCTTCCGGGCGACCGCCTGAAACTCGTGGATCAAAAAGTCTATATCAACGGGCAACTGCTGAATGAACCCTATGCCGTTCACGATCCGATGGCGGCGTACGACGTCTATCAGGATGATTTTCCGCCCGTCAATCCGGGATTCCCGCAGACGGAGATGCAGCCGAAGTGGGCCGCTGAAATTTTGACCTACGTTCACGACGGCGAGCTGGTGATTCCTCCCGGCAAATATTTTGCGATGGGGGACAATCGCGACCACAGCTCCGACAGCCGCTATTGGGGATTTGTGGATCGCGGCGCCATCCTTGGCCGCCCCGTCGTAATCTACTGGTCTATGAAATCCACCGAAAATGAGTACGAGGACCGCGGTACCGGCGGCTGGCTGTGGGACATTGTGTACTCCGTCATCCATCTCCCCTCGCTTACTCGCGGCAGCCGCATGTTTCACCTCGTCCACTGAGCGGAGCTGGCCGCCTCGCCGATTTTCTGCCCGCCACGCAAGAAGAATTCTCGACGCCGCGGTAGCGAGGCCTTCGCGGCTTTCCTTCCGTCTCGCGATTTGCCACAATTTGTCGGGATTCCTCCCGGGCTTCTTCATGCGACGCAAACGTTGGCTGCGCTGGGTTCTGCTGGCCGTCGTCTTTCTCTTGGGCGGCAGCGAAGCCTTTTCGCGCCTGCTCCAGACTAAGGCCGCGCGCCGCTATCTGACCGGACGCCTGCAATCCAGTTTTGGACGTGCCCGTGGAAGTCGGAGGCTTCGATTTCAGCCTGCTGGACGGTCCGCGTATCGAAGCTCTCGGAGTGAGCGTCGCCGAGGACCCGCGCTTCGGAAATGAGTATTTTTTGCGCGCCGAAAAACTGACGGCCGGGCCGCGCTGGGGCGCGCTCCTCACCGGCAAATTTGAATTCGGCACACTCTCTTTCACTCGCCCGAGCCTCAATCTTGTCCGCGGGTCGGATGGCCACTGGAACCTGGAGGGTTGGCTTCCTTCCGCATCCGCGACGAAGCGTGGCCCGGCATCTTCTTCAGGTCTGCCGTTTCACCTGAATCGCATCGAGGTGGATTCCGGGCGCGTCAACTTCAAGCAGGGAAACGAAGTTCGGCCCTTCGCGCTCGTCGAGGTCACCGGATATCTTCAGCACGAGGGGCCCGGCCGCTGGAGCCTCGACCTCGAGGCCGAGCCGATGCACGCCGGCTTCGGGCAGCCGCAGACCGGAATGCTACGCGTCAACGGCACGATCGGCGGAACGGCGTCGCGTCTGCAACCCGCGCACTTGGAAGTGTCCTGGTGGGGCGTGTCACTGGAAGATGCGCTGCGGCTGATTGATGGGCATGACCACGGCGTGCGCGGTTCGCTTGCCGCCGATATCACCACGCACGTCGAGGGAATCTCCGCCGCAGGCGAGCGGGCAGTCGGGCCGCCCGCGCCGGCGCAATGGGATGTGACCGGCACCGTGTGGCTCGGTGATGCGCATCGCTGGGATCTGCCGGCGCGCGCGCACGATCCCCGCGTGGATGTCACTTTCAGCGCGTCCTGGCGGCAGGGCGAGCCTCGCGTTTCATTTCCCAGTCTTCAGATCGAATCGCCGGCGTCGAACGTGAAAGGCAGCGCCGCGATAGATTGGAGCCGCGGGATGCGGCCCCGTTTCCAAATTACTTCCGCAGCGCTTGGAATGAGCGATTTGCTTGATTGGTATCGCGCCTTCCGCACCGGCGTCGACGATGATCTGGTCGCACAAGGGGCTGTCCGCGCCTCCGGCACGCTCGATGGCTGGCCGCCGCGCCTCCTCGACGGCGTTGCGTCGAGCGGAGGGGGCAGCCTGACGACCGGAGCCGCATCGCGAACGTTGCGATGGGGGCCGTGGCAAACATCGTTCACGCGGAAGGCGCTCTCGTCGGGGCCGGTGACACTGCGATTCGTTTCGAGCCGCGGCAACTCAAGCGCTTCTCCAGCCCCGCTCATACTTCAATTCGATCTTTTGTCTTCGCCGGGAGGATCCTCTCCCCAGCCGACCGGAGCACTTGCCGGTGTCGCTGCGCCCGCACCTGCGAATCATTGGGAGTTTAACGCGGCTCTCGATGGTTCGGCGGGACGGATTGAGGATTGGGATTGGCTTCTGCGGGAGATCGGCCACCCCACGGGTGAGCTGTGGTCCGCCGAAGGGATTATCGCCGTGCACTTGAAGGCAACGGGGACGCTTTCGCCTCTGGCCGCGGATTGGCAGGGTACTGCCGAGGCCCGCGCGCTCCGGCTGCAATTGGCGTATTTGAATCAGCCGCTGCGATTTCCGAAAGCGACCTACGAATTGGGTCCCGGAGGCCGCAAGCTGAGTTTCAATGGCGCGGAAGGATTGGACGCCACGTGGGCCGGCACGATTTCGCGCAGTTCCTCAGGGGCTGACTGGCAATTCGATCTCACCGCCGATGATTTGGATGCCGCTGCTTCGACCGTTGGCTCGGCCCGCGCACGCGACCCGGTTTTCTCGCGCGCTACTTCAGCCCGGCGTCCGATTCGAGCGGCGAGGCCGCGCCGCCGGTTCCGCTCCAGGCGCACGGCCGACTACGTGCTGCGCAATTCACTCTCGGCACGTTGCGGTTCACCCAGTTGGACGCCGATACGGAAATCGCGGGCCGCGATATCGAGTTGTCTCACGCGAAAGCGGATTTCTTCGGTGGGAGCGTGCAGGGCGAATTCAAAGCGTCGCTCGCCGAGCGGGGCGCTCTACGAAGCGCGAGCCCAATTTCAGCGCGTGGATCTCCCGGGGCTTGCGGGAATCGTTCCGGCGCTCTCCGGCCGCATCTCGGGCATCGGCGCGGGAGAGATTGTGTCTGCACGCGAAAGGCGTGGGACGCGATACGCTTCTCGCTTCACTCGAAGGCGAAGGCTCGCTCACCGCGCGCAACGCCGAACTTCGCGGTTTCAGCTTCGGCTCGACTGTCAGCAAGTCCGCCCGCCGACTCTGAGGCCCGCTATCCGGAAGCCGAGGCGCGCTTCCGAATTGCTGCGCGAAAAGTGGCGGCCACTCCGCTGCGGCTCGGCCGCCCCGGTGAGGGTCGTGCTCGTCACCGGCACTGTTGATTTCAATGGCGTAATCGATTTCTTGATAGCTCCGGCGCGAAAGGGAACTGCGTCCGATGAAGCGACCGCAGGCGGGGCGCGCAGCTATCGCCTTTCGGGCACACTCGCCGACCCTCATGTGGGACCACTCGAAACTGCCTCAGCGGCGCGACGACAGCCCCGCGCGCGGCCGTGAAGTCGGTGCGGCCCTGAACGCTCGATTCTTCCAGTGGCTACATTTCGGACCAAAGGAGTAGAGATGACGGGAACCGCAGTTGCTGGACAGAACGCAGCGCTGACAGAGATGGCGATGGGGTATTTTCGCAGCCGCGCCCTTTGCGCTGCCGCGCGCTCGGGTGTCGCGGACGCTCTCGGCGACGAAGAGCGCATCGGTGAAACTATCTCGCCGCTGCGTGCGGTGCCGAGCCCGGCGCGTTGTACCGGTTGTTGCGGGCCCTCGCCAGTTTCGGGGTGGTCGCTGAGACTCGTCCGGCGAGCTTTGTTCTAACCTCGTTCGGCAAGCCGCTGCGCAAGGACGCCCCAGATTCGGCTTGGGCTGGAGTTGTGTTCTGGGCCGACCTGCTCGCTGACAGTTGGGCGTACCTGACGGAGTGCGTCCGGTCCGGCCAGAACGCATGGAGGTCCGGCCATCGGGTGTACCGTCGCGTTGGGCGCAGGACCCGGAAGCTCCGGCCGTGTTTCGCGCCGTGATGGGCACAGCGCCTGCGGAAGATTACATGTCCATCGCGCGGGCGTGGGACTTCTCGAAGTACAGCGTGGTCGCGGATCTCGGCGGAGGCGGCGGCGCGCTGATCGCTGCGATTCTCGAAGCATTTCCCACTGTGAAGGGCATGCTTGTGGATCGGCCGGAATCCATCGATCGGGCGGTGACGCGTTTCGAGAGCCCAGCGTTCGCCGGGCGGTGCAGGCTTGTGGCCGCCGACCTCAGCAAGGAAGTCCCGCCCGGGGCATCCGTATACGTGCTGAAGCACGTGCTTCACGGCTGTGAAGACAGCGCTGCAGACGAGATACTTCGTCACTGCCGGTCTGTTCTGCCCGAGGAGGGCCGCGTCCTGGTGATCGAATTCATTCTACCGGACGTGGTCGATCATGCCGACCGTGGTCTTGAGCAGCGACTAATGAGCGACCTGAACATGCTGGCGGTCACGGGAGGCAAGGAACGCAGCGCTGCCGAGTGGAAACACTTGCTAGCGAGCGCCGGCCTAAAGTGCGAGCGCATTATCCCCGTTCCCGGAGACCTGGTCTCGATCATCGAGGCGGTTCCCGTCGGCTGACTAGGGAAACGAAATGCGGGCTCGGTTGTGACTTTGTTGCGTACGATTACCCACGCGGCATACCATCTCCCCGTGCGCATCCTCGCCACAATTCTCTGCGCGGCTCTTTTCCTCGCCTGTGCGGCCACTCCACTCGCGCAGGATCAGCCACTCGAGCGCCGATTCACCGCCGGCGACACATCCGAGTTTCGCATCCAGCTCAAAGTGACGAGCCGCGTCGAGGGCCAGGAAACCGACGACGATCGGCGCGAATGCCTACGTCAAGCCGTTCACGCGCGAGGCCTCCGCCACAATTTCCTGGACGGCGCGCGTCCGCGTGGCTTCCTTTTCCGCCGATTCCGCATCCATCGAGGAGGCGCTCGACGATTTCGAGACGCAGACGCCGTCCGCGCCCGCAACGGACGACGATCCGGAGACCGCGCGATTGGAGCAAGCTTTGCAAACTGCGCTGGCCAAGTGGGAGACGCCGCAAACGCTTCGAGTATCACGAGTCGCGCAGCGGCCAAGCCACGGACATTTCCGCCGCCGGCGCACCGGAATCTGGGCGAGCAGACCCCGCGCGTCCTCACCGCCTGGCTCCTGCACGCGCTTCGACCGGAGACTTCGCTGCCCGCGCGGCCATTGCGCTTCGACGATCGTTGGCAGGAGCCGCGCTCCATGGCACTGCCCGCTTGGTCAAACGCGAGCGGCTGGGAAAGCGGCGAGTGGTTTGCTGCGCCCAATTCGCAGATCGAAGGCGCGCCTCGACATCGTGCAGCACATCGACGGCGACCGTCGCGTCGGGTGCGGAGAGGCCGCCGGAAGGCGACGCGTTCGCAAAATTTCACGGCGAATCGTTGAGCACGGTTTCGCTCGACGACGGCAGTCTGCTTGGCTGCCACGCGTTCGGCCACGCGCGAAATTTCCTGGACGCTTCCGCCCGTCAGCGGCTTGCCCGAACCTCCGAAATTCAGCTCGCGTTTGACGGTCGAAATTCAAATTGTGAGTTGCGATGAAAATCCTTGCAGCACTCAGCATTCCGCTCTGCGCGGCGGCGCTGCTGGCGCAAACTAGTCCGCCGCCCAAGCCGAAGCCTTCGCCGCATCATACGTACGGTCGCGGCGCCCGTCGGATCTCCATCCGAAGTTCACGCCCGGCCAGACGCTGCGCTACAAAATCGAGCTCGTGACGACCACGGAAGGCGGCCCCTCCGGCGTCCGTGCAGGACTCTCTCGCTTCCGGTCAGCTTGTCGTCACCTGGGACGCCACCGTGCGCATTGATGTCCTAGCCCCCGAAGCCGGGCTCGACCGCTGCGATGCGCCTCCGCACCACGTACGAAAAATCCGCGGCGACCGTTCACTCGGATTCCTACGATCCCGCCGCCAACGCCATGCAGGATCAATATCAGCACCTCGAAGGTCGCGCCGTCGAGTTCGTCCTCGACGCGCAGGGCAAAGTACTGAGCGTGCAAGGCCTCGGCGATCTTTTCAATGACGCCGAAAGCGGTGAACGACGCCAAGCAGTGGATCGAGCAGCTTTCCAGCGGCCCGGGTGCGAAGGGCGCCGCCGGCGTCACGATCGGCCAGCAGTGGACCGCCGATAAGCCCGCCGATGGACTTCCGCTCGCGGGATTGGTCTGGCGAACCACCGCCGGCTATCTGCGGAACGCGCCCTGCCCTCGCGACAGCGCGCCGGATGCATCGTCGTCAGCCTCGCCCGCGCAGACTCCCGCGCCGCCCGACGCGGAGCAATGCGCCGTCATCGCGACTCACCTGCGACTGCGCGCTCCCAAGTCGCAGCACCCGGCCACGTCCGATCCGTTGCGCGCGCGCGGCATGACGGCCTCGGGCACGTGGACGGGCTCGGGCGAAAGCACCAGCTACGTTTCGCTTGCGCAGAGGCTGGGTCGTCAGCGTCACTCAGACCGGCGCGGAAAACATGGACGTCACCGTGACCAGCGAGCACGAAGATTCTCTGCGCTACGCCGGGACCGTCCGCACCCGCACGAATCTGCAACTTCTGTCCGGAATGAAGCGCCCGCATTTCTAAGCGCTTGTAAATTGGGCCGTCCCGCGTTGTACTCAAACAGATGTCCCAAGAAGGAACGAATCTTTCTTTCCGCCGAATGGCGCGACCTCGTAATGCTCAACTACGAGGTCGAGCCCGAACTTCTGCGCGAGCGTGTTCCTCCCGGCACGCAACTGGATTCCTTCGAGGGGAAAACCTATGTGAGCCTCGTAGGGTTCCGCTTTTGCCGCACGAAACTCCTGGGATTTCTACCCGTCCCGTTTCACGCAATTTTGACGAGGTCAATCTCCGCTTCTATGTTCGCCGCGAACAGGATGGCGGACTCCGCAGGGGAGTCGTATTCATCGCGGAGGTTGTGCCCCGATGGGCGATCGCGGCCGTGGCGCGCACTTTCTACAACGAGAATTATTCATCTCACGCGATGAGGCACCGTGTTGGATCTTCGGATTCGGTGAAGATCGCTGAGTATCGAATGGCGGATAGAAGGCCGCTGGTGCGGAGTATCCGCGCGGGCGGCAAGGCGCTCCTTCGCAGCCCGCAGAGGGAAGCGTCGAGCAATTCATCACCGAGCATTATTGGGGCTACTCCATGCAGTGGGCGGGCGGCTGCTCTCGAATACCACGTGGCCCATCCGCCGTGGCAAGTGTGGCGCGCCGCCGCGGCGGAATTTGCAGGCGACGCCAGCCCGCTCTACGGCGCCGCCCTCACCGATATCCTCAAGCGCCGCCCGGACTCTGCCTTTATTGCTGACGGTTCCGCAGTCACGGTTTCAACCGGCCGCAAGATTATTTAAGAAGTCTGCAACGATTGCCTGTTTTCGTCCCCTCGGTCGCGCGGAAGCTTTTTGCGAATTGCGCTATAATAGTGTGTTTATTCGCACGGCTTTGAACCCGCTGTGCAGCCACCCAATGGATTTCAAACTCACCAGCGACTACGAGCCCCGCGGCGACCAGCCGGAGGCCATCGCCCAGCTTTCGCACGGCATTGACGTCGGCGAGAAGCATCAAGTCCTGCTCGGCGTCACCGGCTCCGGCAAGACATTCACGATGGCCAAAGTGATCGCCGCCGCGAACCGCCCGGCGATCGTCCTCGCGCACAATAAAACGCTCGCTGCGCAGCTCTATCACGAATTCAAGAATTTCTTTCCGCAGAACGCCGTCGAATATTTCGTCAGCTACTACGATTACTACCTGCCGGAATCCTATCTCCCGGCGTCGAACACCTACATCGAAAAGGAGTCCACGATCAACGACGAGCTGGACAAGCTGCGCATGAGCGCCACGCGTTCGCTCTTCGAGCGCCGCGACGTCATCATCGTCGCGTCGGTCTCCTGCATTTACGGCCTCGGTTCGCCGGAGGCCTATTTCGGGATGCTCGTGATGATCGAGCGCGGCCAGAACATTTCGCGCGAAGGCCTCCTGCGCAAACTCGTGGACATTCAGTACGAACGCAGCGAGGAGTTGCGCCGCGGCACGTTTCGCGTTCGCGGCGACACCATCGAAATTTATCCGCCTTACGAGGACATCGCCTATCGCGTCGAGCTCTGGGGCAGCTCAGGTGGATGCCATACGCGCGATGGATCCCGCTCACCGGCGAGCTGCGCGGCAACGAAACTCTCGCGCGGCTGCCCATCTATCCGAAATCGCACTACGTGATGCCCGCCGAGCAGCGCGAGCGCGCCATCGTCACGATTCTCGAAGAACTCGATTGGTGGAAAGCCGAACTCGACAAGCAGGGAAAATACGTCGAATCGCAGCGCCTCTGGCAGCGCACCATGTTCGATATCGAAATGATGCGCACCATCGGCTATTGCCACGGCGTCGAGAATTATTCGCGCCACATGTCCGGCCGTTTGCCCGGCGAAGCGCCGCCCACGCTGCTCGATTACGTGCCGCAGGATTATTTGCTTGTTCGTGGACGAATCTCACCAGACGATTCCGCAGCTCCACGCCATGTATCACGGCGATCGCTCGCGCAAACAGACGCTCGTGGATTACGGTTTCCGCTTGCCCAGCGCGCTCGATAATCGCCCGCTGACATTTGAGGAGTTCGAGAATCGCACCAATCAAATCGTGTACGTCTCCGCCACGCCCGGCCCATACGAGTTGACGCGCGCCGGCGGCATCGTTGTCGAACAGGTGATTCGCCCGACGGGTCTGATCGATCCCGAAGTCGAAGTGCGGCCGGTGAAAGGCCAGGTGGACGACCTGCTCGAAGAAATTCGCGTGCGCGCCGCGCGCAATCAGCGCGTGCTGGTGACCACGCTCACCAAGCGCATGTCCGAGGATTTATCGGAATATTTTCTGGAGGTCGGCGTGAAGTGCCGCTACCTGCACTCCGAAGTCGAAACGCTCGAACGCGTGAAAATCCTGCGCGATCTTCGCCGCGGAGAGTTCGACGTTCTCATCGGCATCAATTTGTTGCGCGAAGGCCTCGATCTTGCCCGAAGTTTCGCTCGTCGCAATTCTAGACGCCGACAAGGAAGGTTATCTTCGCAGCGCCACGGCCCTCATCCAGACCGTCGGCCGCTGCGCGCGCCACATCGAGGGCCGCGCAATTCTCTACGCCGACCGGATGACCGGCTCGATGCAACAGGCCATCGACGAAACCAATCGCCGCCGCGCCAAGCAACTCGCCTACAACACCGAGAATCACATCACGCCGCAATCCATCGTCAGAAGCGTGGACATGCAGCTCGCGAGAATCGTCGAAGCCGACTACATCACGATTCCCGATCAGCCGCTCGTTGGACGAGAACATCACCACCGAAGAGCAACTCAACCAGCTCATCGCCCAACTCGAAACGCAAATGCGCGAAGCCGCGAAAAAATTTGAGTTCGAGCGCGCCGCCGCCCTGCGCGACAAAGTCCGCGATCTCAAGCAGCGCGATCTATCCGCCCTCTTTTCTCCCGCGCCGCCCGCCGCCCCAACTCCAGATGCCGGTTAAGACCGGCTCGGGTTCCCACTTAACGACCCTCTTTCAGTTTTCTCTACCGTACAGCGGCGAATCCCGGACTGGTTGTTAGGATTTCTGTCCTCGATTGAGGGCGAGCGCGATCTCGTCGAAGTGGTGGCAAAACGACGAGAGGTGTGCGTCCCCCGGGAACTCGGTGAGAATTGCGGAAGGTATATCCCGGATCGCCGACCGCACCAAAGCCAGGGGGACATTCCTGTCCTCCGCGCCATGAAATAGATGTAGAGGGAACCGAATGCTAGAGGGGGAGAAGTCGAAGGGACGAACATAAAGCCCAATGTCCAACGCTGCGCCCTTCGTGCCGCGGCGCAGACACTCCTGAATTGCGCTTTGCAGCGCTTCGAGGCGGCCAGGCTCGGAAATCGCTGCAAAATCGGCGGCAGGAAGATGCGGCCGCATCTTCGCGAGTTCCTTATCTCGCGAAGCATTCCCGGGTCGCCGCATGGTGCTCAGCAGGAGCCGAAGGCCAAGAGGGAAACGCCGAGCCAGAATCCAGAAGGCCCTATTCACAAACGGCAGATTCTCTGCCACTACCGGCGCGTCCATACGCCACGCACCCGAGACTACTACGGCCGCGGTCAACCTTTCCGGAATACGAGCGGCGCAGGCGGCCACATATGCCCCGCCTCCAGAATTACCCAGCAGGGCAAAGCGTTCTATGCCTAGGGAGTCTGCGAGGTGAGCAACATCCGCAGCCCAGTCGCTAAAGCCGCGCCGGGGTTTGAAGTCCGACATACCGATACCGGGACGATCCGGCGCAAAGATATGCAGACCCGCCCGCAGAATGGCTTCTTCGCCCAGAACCCTCGGCTCGAGCCGGGAAGACGGGGAGCCATGAAAATAGAAGACCGGAACTCCGTCTGGAGGTCCATATTCAGCATAAGCAAGGTTTCTGCCATCCGGCAATCGAATGCATTGGACAGTATTCAACAGGAATTTCCTTATTGCGGTCCCAACTCCATGGAATTCTATCGTTTATGAAGCAGATTACCAGACCTACAGAGCGCCCTTGCCGAAAAGCCGGGATTCGATGCATCACCCATTGGCGATCAACGCGCCGCCTGATGTTTTTTCATTCTGAACGAAGCTCCCTCCACGGCTGTTTGTGCCGTTTAGCGCAGCGAGGAATCTAGCGGTCTCGCGGAGTGGGCGCGACGCAGACTCTCGACCGCGATCCTCACACCACTCCCTTTCTTAATTCCGCCAGCGAATAAAACGTTCCGCGCCAGGTAATCCCGCCGTGCCAAAGCGTGACGATGGCCGACCGCAAGATCATCCAACTAAAGAGAATCGCCCCCAGCGGTTGTGTAAGCGCGTAAAGCGGAGATTTCCGCGCCGACGTGCAGAGCCCCGCCTTGAATCGTGAGCAGCGCGGCCAGCGCCAGCGTCGCCAGACCGCGCATCCATCCCGTCGCAAAAATCACGCCGAACCACGGCACAACGCAGAGCAAAATCTGCCCCAGCGCCGCCGCTAGCGACAGAAGAAGATTGAAGTGCATGGCGGCAAATAAATTTTTCGTTACGCCGCGAATCACGTTCCCGAGGCCGGCGTGCCAGCGCACGATCACTTCGTCAATCCCCACGGCGACGCCCGACCGAAATCCCGCCACTTTTATAATCTTTCCCAGCTTCATGTCGTCAATCACTTCGAGCGCCAGCCGCCGGTGACCGCCCGCCGCCTCGTACGCTGCGCGCCGCACCAATTGAAATGCGCCGACGCCCACGTAGCTCGGCGAGCGAGGATCGCTCACATTCCACACGGAATTGCCAAACATGAAAACCAGCATGAAATAACTGATCGCCGCGATCTCCCAAATGCCGCGCATGTCCACGCCCGAGAGCAAGCGTCAGGTGATCCCACCCGCTTTCCTCGGCAAGCGCAATCGCACGCTTTAAGACGTCCGGCTAAAAGTGAACGTCGGCGTCGGTGAACACCAGCCACTCGCCGGAGGACGCCTCGGAATCCGGCGTGCAAGGCATGCGTTTTGCCCAGCCAGCCTGCGGGCAGCTCGTGGATGTGAATCACGCGGAGAAGTTTGCTTGTGCGGGCAAATTGGTTAAGAATGTTAGCGGTTTCATCGCTCGAACGGTCATTGACTGCAATGACCTCGTACCGGGAGTAATTCAGGGCAAGAAGGCTGGCCAGCGCCGCCGGCAATTTTTCAGCTTCGTCCCGGGCAGCGAAAATCACCGAAACAAGGGGAGGGTGCCTCTTGGAGCGTGGCGGCGCGTTTGAGAGCCACGGAATCGCGCGCAGCCCAACGAAGGCTCGGAGCCCCGCGGCGATCGAAAGAGTGGCGACGGCGGCGAAGTAGAGAATCCAGAATTTGTGCAAGTGCCAGGGATCCGGAGAGCAGGGAATCTTGGGACGACCAATGTTAGCACAGGGGACGCCGACTCTCGGAATCGTCGGCGCGGGCCGCGTGGGACGTGCGCTCGGACGCCGCTTGCACGAACTCGGCTGGCGCGTGGGTCCCGTCGTAACGCGCAAGAAATCCAGCGCTCGCATGGCGGTGAAAGTGATTGGCGAGGGAAGGGCGCACGCCGGGTTGACGCGCCAGATTCTTGCGGCGGATGTCCTGCTGATTGCGACGCCGGACGATGTGTTGTCGAAGGTCGCCGCGGAAATGGCCGAGATGGGCCGCGAAGAGTGGCGCGGCAAAATCGTTCTGCACACCAGCGGCGCGATTTGCTTCGTTGGTGCTCGAGAAGCTGAAGCAACGCGGCGCGGAAATTGGCTCGTTGCATCCGCTGCAGACCTTCAGCGGCCGCGAGATTCCGCGTCTCGAAGGAACTTTTTTCGCCATGGAAGGAAGCCCGGCCGCCATGCGAATGGCGCGAAGGATCTGCCGCGAGTTTGGCGGCATTCCGGTCAAAGTGAAGGCCCGTGGCAAGGCCGCCTACCACGCAGCGGGGGCCTTCGTCGCCGCATTTTCCCTCGCTTCGATCGAAGCTGCTACGCGCATTCTGATGGCGGAAGGATTCACGCGCCGACAGGCTACGCGCGCGCTTGAGCCGCTTGCCCGGCAGACACTCGACAATGCGAAGCGCCTGGGCGCGCGGGCGGCCTGGACCGGACCGATCCAGTCGCGGCGATTTCGGGACGGTGGAACGTCACGTGCGCGCGTTTGCGGATTTTCCACCGGAGTTTGGCGACGCCTACAAGGCGCTGAGCCGCTTGGTGGCGTCCTTGCTCTCTGCCCAGCCGCGGGCCACACTAAGAAAAGTGGAGCATGCGCTTGGCGCGGCAGCGAGCGACAAATCAGATCCCAAAGGGGAGAGACCCGTTGAAAAGTTTGCAGATCCCAGTTGAAAGCACGACGCTGCCGAACGGGCTTCGCGTCGTCATTTCGCCCGACCGCACGGCGCCGGTGGCGACCGTCGGCGTGTATTACAACATCGGATTTCGCCTCGAACCGCATGGCCGCAGCGGCTTTGCCCATCTGTTTCGAGCACATGATGTTTCAGGGCTCGGCGAACGCCGGGAAGATGGTGCACATCAAGCTGATTAATTCTTCCGGCGGCGTGCTGAACGGCTCCACGCACTACGACGTCACCAATTACTACGAAGCTGTGCCGTCGAACGCGGTCGAACGCGTTCTCTGGCTCGAAGCCGACCGCATGCGCGCGCTCAAAGTGGACGACGAAAATTTGCGAAATCAGCGCGACGTCGTGAAAGAGGAAGTCCGCGTCAACGTTCTCAATCAGCCGTACGGCGGTTTCCCGTGGCTCGATCTACCGCCGATCGCCTATCGCAACTGGGCCAACGCTCACAATTTCTACGGCGATTTTGCCGATCTCGACGCCGCCACTCTCGGCGGACGTGCAAGCTTTTTTCCGCACCTATTATTCTCCCGCCAATGCCGTGTTGCTGATGCTCGGCGACGTTTCGCCGGAGGAGGGATTCCGCCTCGCCGAGCGATCACTTTGCGGATATTTCCCCCGGGCCCGCGATCGCGCCCGCCGACGTGAGCGAGCCGCTGCAAGCCGGCGAACGCCGCGGCGCCGTCGAGGAAAAATTCGGATCGCTTGCCCGCGGTCGCCATCGGGCATCCCGCGCCGCGCCGTCTCACCGACGATTGGTACGCCGCCGCGATGCTGGATCAGGCGCTGCACGGCGGCCGCGCCGGCCGCGTCTATCGCGGCTGGTGCTCGAGCAGCAGATCGCGGTGGATGCCGAAGGCGGCATTCACTATCCGGTCGGCGATTTGTTCGATTACAACGGCCCGACGCTGATGGTCACGCGAATCATGCACAAGCCGGAGCACACGGCAGAAGAGACGATCGCCGCCTACGACGCCGTTCTCGACGACGTGAAGCAGAAGGGAATTGAGGAGTCGGAACTCGCACCGCTCAAAGTGAAATTTCGTTCGGATTTTGTCTCGATGCTCGAAGGCGGACACGGCGGCGTTCCCCGCTACGGGCTGATGCACGTCTGGCGTGCTTCACTTTGTTCGACAACGAGCCGCGCCTGGTGAACACGATTCTCGATCGCTTTTTCGAGGTCGCTCCTGCGCGAGTGCAGGAAGTCGCGCAGAAATATCTTGCGCCGTCGCTGCGTTCGGTTGTGCTGCGGCAGCCGGCGCGAAAAAGTGAATCCGCTGCTGTGAAAGGAGCCGAGTGATGGCGACGCCGGTGGCATCGGATTTTCGCTCCGAAGATTCCCGCGCTCGGTCCCGAGCGCCCGGTCGTTTGGCCGCCGCGAATTCGCGCGCGCGCCTCGCGAACAGTTTGGAAATCGTGCTGGTGGAATCGCACACGATTCCGAAATTCACGGGAGAACTTTTCTTTCGCAGCGGCAACGCCGCCGCGTCCAGCTTCGACGCCAGGCCTCGCCAGCCTCGCCTCCGCGGTCGCGCGCACCGGAACATCCAAGCGCAGCAGCCGTCAGATCGAAGAGGATTTGCGCCGCATGGGCGCGGATCTTTCGTCCGGCGCCGGGATGGACACGAGCGTGATTTCGTTCGCGGGCCTCTCGGATTTTTCCGAAGACGTGCTGCGTCTCGTTGCGGAGCTCGCGACGCAAGCCACGTTTCCCGCGGACGAATTCGAGCGCGAACGCCGGCAACTTCTCGAAGGCGTGCGCATCGAACGCACGCACTCCCGGTTTTCTCGCCGGCGAGCGAATGCGAAGAGTTCTTGTTCGGCGCGCATCCTTACGCGGCGATTTCGCCGAGCGAAGCGCAGGTGGAAGCGTTTCGCCGCGAGCAGCTCGTCGAATTCTACGAACAGAATTACCGGCCGGAGAATGCGCTGTTCATCGCGGTCGGAGATTTTCAGCCGGACGCGATGCTCGCGCAAGTCGAACGCGTGTTCGGCGGCTGGAGCGGCGCGAAGCCCGCGCCATTCGCCGATGCGCCGCTGCCGGAATTGCGCGGCCGCCGCGTTTACTTCGTGCATCTGCCCGGCGCGGTGCAGGCGCAAGTCGTCGCGGGAAATCGCGCGATCACGCGGCAGAGTCCGGACTGGCTGCGCTACACGCTCGCGAATTCCATTTACGGCGGCGCGTTCAACTCGCGGCTGGTGATGAATATCCGCGAGCAGAAGGGTACACGTACAGTCCGCGCAGCAGCGTTCACTCGTTGCGGCGCGCGGGTTACTTCACGGTGTCCGCGGCGGTGCGCAACGAAGTCGTCGCCGCGTCGCTAGCGGAGATCTTCTACGAACTGGATCGAATTCGCGCGCTGCCCGTGGGCGAGGACGAACTCGCCGACGCGCGCAACTATCTTTCCGGAATTTTCTCGCTCGGCCTCGCCACGCAGGATGGTCTCGCGGGGCAATTGGCTTCGGTGACGCTCGAGGGATTGCCTGAAGACTACCTCGAGATGTACCGGCAACGGATTCGCGCGCTCACCGCGGATGATGTGCTCGCCGCAGCGCGCGAATATTTCGATTCCGCGAACATGCAAATTGTCGTCGTCGGCGACCGGGAGCAAATTGGCCATCAGGCCGCGTTGTTCGGGCCCGGTCGAAGTCTACGATCAGCAGGGCAATCGGATCTAAGAGAGCAGCTCATCGAGGCAAGGAATCAAGGCGGCAAGGAAGCAAGGAACTGAAGATGAGCCGTCGCGTCGCCGGAAAACTACTGGCTGCAGGATTGCTTGCCTCTTTATCTGCCGCGAGCTTGAGTATCGCGAAGCAGCCGCCGGCGAAGCTTCTCGATTTGAATACCGCGACCGCGGAGCAACTTCAGGAATTGCCGGGGATCGGGCCGTCAACCGCGGCGGCGATTGTGGCGTTCCGGGAGAAGAGCGGACCATTCCGCCGCGTGGACGATCTACTCGCCATTCACGGCATCAGCAAGAAGAAATTGGAAGCCATTCGGCCCTACGTTTTTATTTCGCCGCCCAAGCATTAGCCGGTCGAAAATCACCAGCTCATCCATCCTCTTCCATGTGCGCGCGCAAATTCGGCTCGACACAGTGTCCTTGCGCTAGCGCGGCAGGAAAGGAATTGTCGAAAGGAGGGAGGCGGTGTTACGGCTCGTTCCAGCTCATCGAGACCACTTCCTGGGAGCCGGCGTCTTGGAGAGTGAGCGGCGAGTCATCCGGCGCGAGGCCGAGCCAGCCGCCCCAATACCCCGTCAACTGGAGGCTCTTTGCCCCTGTGACCTTCTCGAGTTTCCCGCTCGGTATAGCCACCCGATCGATTTCTCCGGTGGTAAAGGCGCGGATAAAGTAAAGGAAATGGCTGTCATGGGACCAACATGGGTACCCACAATCCCATCGACCAGCTTCGACCATTTCGAGCTTTTGAAGTCGAAGAGTTTCAGTCCGCTCGAATCCGAAAGCAAAGCGGCCAGATATCTTCCGTCGGGCGACCAGCGAGGAGAAAACATTCCCTCCGAGTCCGGCAGCGTGGCGATCTGATGGGTCTTTGTATCCAGGACGTAGATGGCGCTTGAACCTGTAGTTGGATCTCTGTCAAAGGCGAGCTGGCTCCCGTCGGGCGACCACGACGGATCGTCCTGGGCGCCACTTCGGTCCGGCATCAGTTCTTGCGGCGCGCCTCCCGCAGCGGCGAACCTGGTACAGTCCGGAAGGGCTTGCCTTGCTCGCGCCCGAAGAACACGATTTCACTTCCGTCCGGCGACCATTGCGGCAGCATCGCATATACCGGCGGCGAGCTGAGCTGCAGCTTCTCGCTGCCATCCAACTTACTGCGCCACAGAATGCCGTCGGGAAAAGAAACGTAAGCGACCCATTGTCCGTCTTTGGAAAACGAAACGTCCTGCGCGGAAATGCCACCGAGATAAGGCTCGAAAGTTTGCGCCTTGGCATCAAAGCGTTCGAGCTGGCCGCGCCGGAATCCCGCGACGGCAAAAAGTGTTTTGCCGTCCTTGCTCGGCATCGGATAGCGGTAAGAAACCGCTCCGGCCGTGAGCTGGACCGGCGTGCGGTCTACTTTGTGCAGCAAGCTCCCCGCCTCCCGCGCGGCCCAAATCTGGTCCTGGGATTCGAAAACGAAGTAATTGCCGTCCGGCATCCACGAGCCGCAGCACGCGCCCGCTTGCTCGTGCCAGCCCGGAAACATTTCATGAAGATCGTGGCCGTCCGCCGATAACTCCCAGAGATGGCTGATATTCTTGGAGTCGAAAAGGTTCAGGGCAATTTCCTGCCCGTCGGGCGACCAGGCGGGCGAAGTGCCGTGCGACTCATAGCCGGCAATCAAGCCGGGTAGGTCGGCCAGCTTGCGAGATGCGCTGCCGTCAGCGTTCGAGATGTATAAGGCGTTTCCGCTGGTGTAAACCAGCTTCTGACCATCGGGGGACCACGCGCCGTCGATGCCCTCAATATCTCCCAGCCGAGCGGGCGAGCCGCCCAACGTTGGCACAGCCCAGAGCGGCGCGGGAGCGTAGCTGAATCCTTTCATCTGCATAACGAGAAGTTTGGAACCATCCGGAGAAACGCCCGCAATCCCAAAATTAGCGGCCTGAAGACCGGCAGGGGCGAAACGGGCGCGAGGCTCCCTCCGTTGACGGACATCTGAGCGACCCCAATGGCGTTATCTTCAAGGTACAGGCGCGCGCCGTCGGTTCCGATCAACCCCTTTTGCGCCGCGTCATTGGTGAGCTGCGTGTAGCTGGAAACCGTGGGGGGTGGCAAGGACGGCCGCAACCAATAGGCTAGCGCGAGGACAATCACAATTGCCGCCAGCAACTCCACCCACGAGCTTCTTCTTGTGCCGCTTGATTAGCGTCGCTACTACTTGCGAATCTGAGCTGTCGTGAATGGCTGCCGGTTGCTGCGGCGTTGTCTCCGTTGCCGCGGTCACGCGCGAGGACAGACGGCTCTACCGGCGTAGGTTTGCCGGAACTCGTATCCCGCTTCAGGCGCTTCAGATCCGTTCGCAGCTCCGAGGCCGTTTGACAGCGCAGGTCGCGGTCTTTCTCCAGAAGCTTGTTGATGATTTCTTCCAGCTTCGACGGCGTTTCCGGATTCAGTTGCGTCACCGGCGCTGGCGTTTTGTGCAGAATCCCGTCGAAGATCGCCGCTGTGGTTGTGCCTGAAAACGCCTGTCGGCCCGTCGTCATTTCGTAGAGCACCACTCCCAAACTGAACAGGTCCGTCCGACCGTCGAGTTCTTTGCCCAACGCCTGTTCCGGAGACATGTACGCCACCGTCCCGACCGCCGTCCCCGGCGACGTCAGATGAACCTCCGCATCCAGCGTCGCGCCGGCTGTGGCCGTCAACTCCTCATCGCCGGAAGGAGTGGCTCCGATTGCGGTACGCTGCTGCACCAGCTTCGCCAGCCCAAAATCCAGTATCTTCGGCGTCCCCCGCGAAGTGACGAATATGTTCGCCGGCTTGATGTCCCGATGCACGATCCCTTTCGCGTGCGCCGCATCCAACGCATCCGCCAACTGGATCGCGATGTCCAAAAGCTGCTCCGTCTCAAATCGCCCCGAGCCAATCCGATGCTTCAAGGTTTGGCCCTCCAGCATCTCCATCACGATGAAATGCCGCCCCTTGTCCTCCTCGATCGCGTGAATTGTGCAGATGTTCGGGTGGTTCAGTGCCGAGGCGGCCTGCGCTTCCCGCTGGAATCGCTCCAGCGCCGTGCGGTCCTTCTCCATTTCCTCCGGCAGAAACTTCAGCGCCACAAACCGCCGCAGTTTGGTGTCCTCGGCCTTATAGACCACACCCATCCCGCCGCCGCCAAGCTTGTCCAGAATCCGGTAATGAGAAACGGTTTTTTCGATCACGGTGATAGAACGGTGCTAAATGCGCGATTATCTTAGGGGGTTGCCATCATCGCGTCAACAAATGAGGCGTTGAGGAACGAAGATTACGAGCGCTGATGCGCAGGGCGCGAGGAGCCGGAGGAAATCGGAATCGGCACTTGGTCGGCGATCTTCAGACCGTATCCCTCCAAGGCGACCACTTTCCGCGGATGGTTGGTGAGCACGCGAATTGAAGTTAGTCCCAGATCGATCAGAATCTGCGCGCCGATTCCGCTCTCGTATTGCAATCTTTGCTGACATTCCGCGCCATTTTCCGCGCGAGCCGGTTGCGCGGGCTGATTGCGCGAATGAAATAGAATGCCCGGCAATTGGCCGGACAGTGGCGGCGGGCTCGATGCCGAAGCTGCGCGCGCCCGCGTGGAGATAGACGAAAACGCCTCGGCCATCGGCGACGATGGCTTCGAGCGAACGGTGCACCAACTCGTAGCAATCGCACGCGGATGAGCCGAGAACATCGCCGGTGAGGCAATGCGCGTGGACGCGGACCAGCGGCGGCGCGTCGTTCGGGATTGTCCGATTGCGCCGGCAAGCGCCACATCCGCGGCGAGTCCCGCGCTCGCGGGCAAGCCGCGAAGCGAGCGCGATGTGCTGGTCGCCATTCGAGTTCCGAGGAATATACGATCATGCGGAAATCGCCGTAGCGCGTCGGCAAAACGGATTCGGCGATGCGGCGAACATAGCGTTCGTGGCGCATGCGGTAGCGAATCAGGTCGGCGATGGTGAGCAGCTTCAAGTCGTGCACGCGACAGAATTCGGCGAGCTGCGGAAGGCGCGCCATGGTGCCGTCGTCGTTCATGATTTCGCAGATGACTGCGCCGGGATAGAGGCCCGCGATGCGCGCCAAGTCCACGGAGGCTTCGGTCTGTCCGGCGCGCACGAGGACGCCGCCGCGCCGCGCGCGCAACGGAAAAACGTGGCCGGGCCGCGCGAGATCGGCCGGACGGCGCGTGCGGGATCGATCGCGGCGAGAATCGTGGTGGCGCGATCGGCGGTGCTGATTCCGGTGGTGGTGCCGCGGCGCGCGTCAATGGATTCGCAAAAGGCCGTGCCGTAGTTCGAGGTGTTGACCAGCGACATCGGCGGCAGATTCAATTCGTCGCAGCGCGCTTCCGTGAGGCTCAGGCAAATGAGGCCTCGGCCGTATTTCGCCATGAAGTTGATGGCTTCAGGCGTGACTTTTTCCGCCGCCATCGTTAGATCGCCTTCGTTTTCGCGGTCTTCATCGTCCACGAGGACGATCTGGCGGCCCTGGCGAATTTCTTCGAGGGCTTCCTCGACGGTGGCGAACGGGATGTGAGATTCATTCATGGCGATATTCCCGGCTTATCTAACGGCCTTCAGGGGCTAAAGCCCCTGAGACCTCGGGCGCTGAGCGGCACGGCTAAAACCGTGCCCTCCTAAAGAAAAATGCTCCAGAACAACCCTCATCATAACTCACTGTGCCGAACAACGTGCGAACGACGCGGCGGCGCGTTGCGCGAAGCCTACTTGATGCCTTGAATCCGGAGTTGGCGATTGAACTTCGGCCGGAACTCGAGAATCGTCAGTGAAAACACATTTCCGCGCGGCTGTCCCGGTGGCGCGAAAACCAAGGTGGTCTCAATGGTTGCGCCGGGGGCGAGCGTCACGCCGCGCCAAATACCCCCGAATCCTGTCGATTTGACGTTGAAGATTCCGGCGGAATCGATGGCGCGCATATCCCAACGAACCCCAAATTCATCGGAGAGATAGGTGCCGCCGCGCACCATGGCGAGTTGAAACGTGTAGCGAGAGAGGCCGGTAAATTCGAGAGTGACCCCGAGGCTGCCGTCGGCGTATCGCTCCATGGATTTCTCGGTGACCCGGTAAGAATCGGTCGCGACGCTGCCGATCCCGGTGAGGGAGGCTTCTACAGGCTGCGCCGGTTTGGGAGTGCCGTGTTTGGGCGGCGCGGGAGCGGGCGCTGCGCTGGGGGCGGCGGCTGGCGCGGGAGCTGGGGCCGCTGCCGGAGGAGTCGCTGGGGTAGCCGCACTCGGAGCAGGAGCAGCAGAAGGCGCGGGCGCTGCTGACGTAGCTGCAGGTGCCGGGGCTGCTGCTGCCGGAGGCGCGGCGGGCTGCGGCTGCGCAGATGACGGGACGGCAGCGACTGGTGCGGCGGGGCTGCTGCCGCCAAGCAAATCGTTCAAGTCCTTCGTGCGCGGAAGTTCCACCGCGGCGGAACTCAGAATTGCGGAATTCGATTCATCCAGGAGCCGCGCTTCGAGATGAATGTGGTCCGAAAACGGAGTGAGTGTGCCCGTGACCACCACTTGGACGCCCGCCGCGTCGCCTAGCTTGCTGACGACCTGCGGATCGATGATGCCATTTTGTGCGAGGCCGGCCCGCTTGAGATTGGCCTTGAGCTGCGTGCGGTCAATCACCTGAAAATCCTTCGCGGCGGCGGCGAGATCGCCCGACGTTTCCTCGGCAAGAAAACGGCCCAGCTCGGTGACGTTGCCATCGAGGTCGGTGAAATCGGCGACGGCGACGGTCTTCTTGCCGGACTTCGAGATGGCGTCGGCGAGTTGCGCGGCGAGCTGCTTGAGCGGATCGTCGGCGGCGAGAACCGGCTGCCAGACGGCGAGCGTCGACGCCGAAACAAATCAAGCGCTATTGCGACGAAGTGATAGGGCAACGTGAAGCGCCGTGGCGCACACGCGCGTTTCGGAGACAGTCTTGCGCGATCCCAAAGCATTCCCTGGTCCCCCAGTGATAATGGCTGAAAAGCCCGAAGCGATAAACTTCGTTTGTAGCGTATTCGGGGGACAAGCGCAAGTTGGGGCGGGGCGCGGTCTCGTGGCGGCGAAAACTCTCGCCGTTGCGCCTGCCTGCCGCTCGCAAAAATGGGGCACAGGCCAAGCCTTGGCGGGGGACGATGCTTGGTCACGCGCCTTGACAGGAGAGTGCCCGCGGAGTAGATAGTCGCTACCTTATCCACTTGTTTATCCATCTGAGGGGGGCACGTGCCGCGCGACATCCACAAGTTTCTTGAGACTTTTCCGAAGGTGCCGCCGTTGCCTCCGGAGGAAAAGGCTGAGGTCGTCGAGCCGGGGAAGAAGGTCGCGCTGATCTCGCAGGCGGCGGAACTCGGCGGAGCTGAGCCCGCCGTCGCACCGGAAGGCGCCGATTGGGCGATCGTGGTAACTCACGGCATGGGCCAGCAAGTGCATTTCGAGACGCTGGAGCAGATTGCCAGGTCGCTGTGGAGCGCCGAATTGCGCGCACAGGGCGCGGCGCAAGAAATCGTGCCGCGGGTGGTGCGCCTGCGGAACGGGATGGCGCAAGGGAAGGAAAAAGAGACGGAGGTCCTGCGCGCGGAGATGAATGTGACGGGCGCCGACGGCAAGCCGCGCACGGTGCACGTTTACGAGTCCTACTGGGCGCCCTTGACGGAGGGCAAGGCCAGCCTTGGCAGCGTGACGGCATTCCTTTTGGAATCGTTCGCGCGCGGATTTTGGTTTTTGCTGCGGTACAGGAAGTTTGACCGGTGGGAATTCGGAGGGATGAAGGACTTTGGGGTTCGCTTCTTTTTGAGTTTGAGCAAGCTGGTGTTCGGGCTTTTGCTTTTTTTCGGGCCGATTGCATTGGCAAATTTCCTGACGGCGGGGCAGGTGTTTTCGCTCCTGTTTCACTGGCAAACGGGAAGGAATCTTCTGAAGCCGTTCACATACGACATGATTTGGATGGAGATTTTTGCCGGAATTTTTGCCGCTGGCGTGCTGGTTTTCCCGAAGTTATACCGCGCGAAATTCCTGGCGGGGCGCGACGGACTTTTGAGCGCGGCGCGTACCGGGCTGAAGATACTCGCAATTCTTGTTTGCTTGGCAGGGCTGGCCGGAGCTCTCCGGGCGGAAGTTGTCCTCGTCTGGCACGCCTGGCTTTGGTATGGGCCCCACGCCATTGAGCCCCCGGCTGGATTCCGGCTGCGAATTGAAGCGATTGTGTGGCTCGCGGCGCTGGCGGCGGGATTGGTGTCGCGATGGTTCCTTGTCGAATACATGGGCGATGTGGCGATTTACGTGACCAGCTTCAAAGTGAGCCAGTGGGACGAAGTGCGCGACAAAATCAAGAAGACGGTGGCGGATTTGGTTGGGGCAGTTTATTCCGCGCGATCGGGTCCGGACGGCCAGGGCGAGTTGCTGTACCCGAATGTGATGGTGGTGGGGCACTCGCTGGGTTCGGTGATCTCCTACGACACACTGAACAGCCTAGCGCTGCAGGACGAGCTGGCGACGTTGGAGGGGAGGAAGCAGGAGGTGCTCGGAGTGGCCGAGCGCACCAAGCTGCTGCTGACGTTCGGGTCGCCGCTGGACAAGGTGGCCTTTTTGTTTCGCACGAAAGGGAATACGGACGAATTGCGCGAGGCGGCCGCGTCCGCGGCACAGCCGTTGATTTGCGATTACGCGTTTCGTCCGGCGAAGTGGATCAATATTTGGTCCTGGTTCGACATCATCAGTGGCAAACTACACTATTACGACAATCCGGACGGGGCGGGCGGAGGGAAACGCGTCGCGGACAACAACATATTCGACAAGGAGGCGTTCATTCCGCTGGTGGCGCACACGGAATATTGGCACGATGATTTGCTGGGCGACACGCTGTATGAAAATTTGTGAGGGGAGTGGGCGCGGCCTTTTGGGAGTGACGACGGAAAAGCGAGGCGGGGACGAAGAGGGGTTCTTCGACTCCGAGGCGACTCGTCCCGGCCTGGCCGGGACGAGTGGGGCGAAAGAGTCGCCTCTCCGCTCAGAATGACCGCGCTCGTTAAGTGTCTCGAAAAAGAAAGAGCGCCCGAATCCGATGAGGATTCGGGCGCTCTCTTTTTGATCCTGCGTTGGCGAGTTGCCGCGTGATTCGCGCCGACCGCCGACGGAATTGGTTTAGTACATGCCGCCCATGCCGCCGCCGGGGCCACCGGCGCCGGCGCCCATGGCCTTCTTATCGTCTTCCTTGATTTCGGCCACCAGGGCTTCGGTGGTGAGCATCAAGGCGGCGATGGAAGCGGCGTTTTGCAAAGCGAGGCGGGTGACCTTTGCGGGATCAACCACGCCGGCCTTGATCATGTCGCCGAATTCGTCCGTTTCGGCGTTGTAGCCGAAATCGGGGTCCTTCGATTCGCGGACCCGGCCGACGATCACCGCACCCTCGGCGCCCGCATTCTGCGCGATCTGGCGCATGGGCTCCTCGAGCGCGCGCTTGACGATATTGACGCCGATGGCTTCATCGCCTTCGAGCTTCAACTTGTCCAGCGGGCCGAGACACCGAATCAAAGCGACGCCGCCGCCCGCCACGATGCCTTCTTCGACTGCGGCACGTGTGGCGTGCATGGCGTCTTCGACGCGGGCCTTCTTCTCCTTGAGCTCGACTTCGGTTGCGGCGCCGACTTTGATGACGGCAACGCCGCCGACGAGCTTGGCGAGGCGCTCTTGCAGTTTTTCGCGGTCGTAGTCGGAGGTGGTGTCCTCGACCTGCGCGCGAATCTGCTTGACGCGTCCCTCGATCTCGGAGGTCTTGCCCCCGCCTTCGATGATCGTGGAGTTGTCCTTATCGATGGTCACCTTCTTGGCGCGGCCGAGGTCCTCGACCTTGACGTTTTCGAGCTTGATGCCGAGGTCTTCGGTGACGGCCTTGCCGCCGGTGAGGGTGGCGATGTCTTCGAGCATGGCCTTGCGGCGATCGCCGAAGCCGGGGGCCTTGACCGCGGCGCACTGCAAGGTGCCACGGAGCTTATTGACCACCAGAGTGGCGAGGGCTTCGCCCTCGACGTCCTCGGCGATGATCAACAGCGGCTTGCCCATCTTGGCAATCTGCTCGAGAAGGGGAAGAAGATCCTTCATGGAGCTGATTTTCTTTTCGTGGATGAGAATGCGAACGTCCTCGAGAGTGCACTCCATACGCTCGGGATCGGTGATGAAGTAGGGGGAAAGGTAGCCGCGGTCGAACTGCATGCCTTCGACCACTTCGAGCGTCGTCTCCATCGTCTTGGATTCTTCGACGGTGATGACGCCGTCCTTGCCGACCTTCTTCATGGCTTCGGCGATGATGTTGCCGATCTGGCGGTCGTTGTTTGCGGAGATGGTGCCGACCTGGGCGATCATGTCGCCCTTGACGTCGCGATGGAGTTTCTGGATTTCGGCCACGGCGACTTCAACGGCGCGTTCGATGCCGCGCTTGAGAGCGGTGGGGCTGGCGCCGGCGGCGACAGTCTTGACGCCCTCGCGGAAGATCGCTTGCGCGAGCACGGTAGCGGTGGTGGTGCCGTCGCCGGCAACGTCGGAGGTCTTGGAAGCGACCTCGCGCACCATCTGCGCGCCCATGTTCTCGAGCGGATCCTGCAGGTCGATTTCTTTTGCAACGGTGACGCCGTCCTTGGTGATGATCGGGGAACCGAACTTCTTTTCGATCACGGCGTTGCGACCCTTGGGGCCGAGGGTGATTTTCACCGCATCGGCAAGGATATTGACGCCGCGAAGGATGGACTGGCGGGAATTCTCACCAGTCACGATTTGCTTCGCCATAAACTTCTTCCTCCTCTGAGATTTGCGAAATTCATAGACTTGCTGATTACCGGCCTCGCGAGGGTCTCCGCCGCCGCAGGGCGGAGGAAGCGCGCGAGGGAAAGGTTACTTGTGGCTCGAAGCGGCCTTGGCGGCGCCCGTCAGCTTCGCGAGAATTTCTTCTTCGCGGAGGATCAGGTACTCTTCGTCATCGACGCGGATTTCAGCGCCACTGTACTTGCCGAACAGGATGCGGTCGCCCACCTTCACATCGAGAGGGATGCGCTTACCCTCTTCGATTTTTCCGGCGCCAGCAGCGACCACTATCGCCTTCCTGCGGTTTTTCCTTGGCCGAGTCGGGAATGATGATGCCACCCTTCACGGACTCTTTCTCTTCGACCCGCTTGACCAAGACGCGGTCGTGCAGGGGTGTGACGTTGACAGCCATCGTTCTAATTCCTCCATTCCGTTGTTGATCCGGCGGGCTCCAAGTAGAGCCCGCAGCCCGATGAGGATCTGTTGGAGCGAGATTGCCCGAGGAGCGTTAGCACTCCTCCGTGGCGAGTGCTAATGTATGTGGAGCGGAGGGGGATGTCAAGAGGGAAATTAGAAGGGACTTGGAGGAGGCTGAGCGAGGTAATGCGTCGTTAAGATGTTGTATTAATAAGGAGTTAAGTGGACTCTGGACGGGTGATAGAGTTGAGTGTCTCATTGTCAAGGATTTAGAACAATATTCGAGATGCCAGCTGCCGGCAAAAACGGATTCGTTGGAGGAATAATATTTGATTCTGCGACGAGGCTTGGGAAGAATAGGGGCGCGATGACGCGCGGAAGGGAATTCGCGGGCGGAAATCGCCGCAGATATATATAAATGATGAGCGAGCCATACATCGAATTCGTGAACGTGAGCAAGTCGTTCGAGGGGCGCAAGGTGCTCGACGACGTGAGCTTCACGGTGGAGCGCGGCGAGACGTGCGTGATCATGGGACGAAGCGGCGTGGGGAAATCGGTGACGCTGAAACATATTCTGGGATTCCTGAAGCCGGACTCGGGGCGCATTCGCGTGGCGGGCGAAGACATCACGGATTGGGACGAGAAGCGGCTGGGAGGATTGCGGCGGCGCGTGACGATGGTGTTTCAGTCGGGGGCGCTATTCGATTCGCTGACGGTGGCGGAGAATATCGCGTTTCCGCTGGAGAACCGGGAAGGCTGGCCGGAGGAGCGAGTCGAGGCGCGCGTGACGGAACTCTCGGCGATGCTGGAGGTTTCGCAAATCGCAGACAAGCTGCCTTCCGAAATCAGCACGGGCACGAAACGCGCGGTGGCGATCGCGCGGGCGCTGGCGGAGAATCCGGAGGCGATTCTCTACGACGAGCCGACGACGATGGTGGATCCGATCATGGCCACGCACACGAGCGAGCTGATTTTGAAATTGAAGCAGGCGTTTCATAAGACGTCGGTGGTGGTGACGCACGACACGCACCTGGCGAAGAAGCTGGCGGACAAGCTGGTGTTTTTGCAGGAGGGGCGCGTTTCGTTTTACGGGCAATGGGCGGAGTTTGAGGTTTCGACGGATCCTTTCCTTCGGGATTTTCGGCTGCAGGATGAGTTAGTGCCCGCGCTGGACGTCCGGCTGTGAGCGACGCGGGCGCATCCAATCCGAAATCGCAGTTGCGGCGCGTCATGGGATTCTGGGACGTGCTGCTCTTCAACATCGCTACGGTGCTGGGGCCGCGTTGGATCGCGGCGGCGGCGCACAACGGGACATCGTCCATCAGTTTGTGGATTTTGTCGGCGATCTTTTTCTTTTTGCCGTCGTCGCTGGTGATCATCGAACTTTCCACGCGGTATCCGGATGAGGGCGGGATTTATTCCTGGGTGAAAGAAGCGTTCGGCGAATTTCACGGCTTCGTGACGGGATGGACGTACTGGGTTTACACGTTTTTTTATTTTCCAGGGCTGCTGATGGCCAGCGCGGCGATGTCCGCATACGTGGGCGGGAGCGGCGCGGCGCATCTGGCGCAGAACCGGTCATTTCTTATTGTGGTGCTCGTTCGCAATTTTGATTGTCGCAGTGGTGCTGAACATTATTGGATTGAACGTGGGGAAGTGGCTGCAGAACGCGGGCGGCGTGGGGACGTACGTGCCGCTGCTGATGCTGGTGGGCCTCGCGGGATATTTGTGGCACGTGCATGGCGGGGCGGCCGCGCACTTTACGTGGGCGAGTCTGGTGCCGAAGTGGAATTGGGGCACGGTGAATTTTTGGCCGCAGATCGCGTTTGCGTTCACGGGACTGGAATTGTGTTCGACGATGAGCGAAGAGGTGCGCGATCCGCGGCGAACGTTTCCGCGCGCGATTCTGGGCTCGGGCGTGCTGATTGCGTTCATGTACACGATCGGGACTGTGGCGCTGCTGGGGATTTTGCCGGCGGCGAGCGTGGACCCGAAGAGCGGCGTGTTCCAGGCGCTGACGGTGGCTTCGACGGCGCTGAAGATTGGCGCGTTCGGAATTATCGCGGCGATTCTGGTGACGTTCGGCAACGCGGGCGGAGTGGGCTCGACGGTGGCGGGCGTGGCGCGAGTGCCGTTTGTGGTGGGCGTGGATCGTTACATGCCGGCGGCGTTCAGCTGGATTCATCCGAAGTGGAAGACGCCGTGGGTTTCGATTCTGGTGCAGGCGGTGATTTCGGGGATTATTTTGCTGCTGATTCAGATGAATGAGACGGTGAACGGCGCGTATCAGATTCTTGTGGATGCGACGGTAATTTTGTATTTCATTCCGTTTCTTTACATGTTTGCGGCGGTGATCAAGCTGGCGTATCGCGCGAACCGGACGCGCAACGAGAACTTCGTTTTGATTCCGGGCGGAAAACCCGGCGTGTGGATCGCGGGGGCGCTGGGATTTGCGGTGGTGCTGGGCGGGATCGTGCTTTCGATGATTCCGCCGGGCGAGGCGCGCAGCGTGTGGACGTTCGAGGCGAAGCTCATCGGCGGGACAGCGGGATTTATTTTGTTCGGGCTGGTGCTTTATTTCCGCGGCGCGTGGCAGAAGGCGCGGGAGGTGGGGGGAGAGATTTAACGCAGAGGGCACAGAGAGCACAGAGAAACGCGCGGTTAGAAACCTTCTTCCTTCAATCCCGCGATGGTGAGCGTCGTGGGGCCGCCGGCGCATCCTCGGACTGCATCATTCGCTCGACGTACTTCGCCAGAATGTCGCATTCGAGATTTACGGGATCGCCAGCGGCCAGGCCGTGGATATTCGTCTGCGCGTATGTGAAGGGAATGATCGCGGTCTCGACGACGCCGTCGTGCCAGCCGGCTACGGTGAGGCTGATACCGTCGATCGCGATCGAACCTTTCATCGCGACGTAACGCGCCAGTTCCGGCGGCACGCGTTACGCCGAACCACCAGTTCGCGCCTTCGGGCGCGAGGCGCGTGACGCGGCCGACGCCGTCCACGTGGCCTTGCACGAAGTGGCCGCCTAATTCTTGTCCCGCGCGCAGCGGGCGCTCGAGATTGACGCGCGCGCCGACTTTCAATTCGCCGAACGAGGTGCAGCGCAGCGTTTCGCCGGAAAGATCGGCGGAGAATATTTCACCCTTCAGCTCGACGACCGTCAGACAGCAGCCGTTGACGGCGATGCTGCTCGCGACGTGCAAGGTTTCCGCGAGCGGGCCAGCGTGGACGCGCAGGCGCGCACCTGCTTCGACGCTTTCGATCGCTTCGATCCGTCCGATGGCTTCAACGATTCCGGTAAACATCGCGCAAGTATCCTTCGATCGAGACGTCCGGGCCAAATGTTTGGTACGTGACATTTTGCAACGCGTGCGGCTTCGCCATGCCCCAGCCCGCGAACGCAGGCAAGTTCGCGCGCGCGCCGGCGATTTGCGGCGCGACGAACAGTCTCATCTTATCCACAATTCCGGCCTCGAGCGCGGCGCGATTTAAAGTTGGGCCGGACTCGAGAATGACGCTCAGGATGTCGCGCCGGCCGAGTTCGCGCATCACGGCGCGGAGATCGAGTTCTGCCGCCGCGCGACGGAACGCGCACGATTTCTGATTCCGGCTTTGCGCAGTCGGCGAGCGCGCGGGGAATCCTGCCGGCGCCGCGGTGAAAACAAGCACGTCGCCTTCGGCGGTGCGCGCGATGCGCGAGCGCAGCGGCAGACGAAGCTTCGCATCGAGCACGACGCGCAGGAGTTTGCGGCGGCGGGGCAATGCCGGAGCGATCGGTGAGCAGGGGATCGTCGGCGAGCACGGTGCCGACTGCCGGTGAGAATCGCGTCCGAGGCGTGGCGCATGAGATGGACTTCGTGGCGCGATTCCTCCGACGTGATCCACGGCTGGCGGCGCGCGCGGCCGAACGCGCGGCAGCGCGGCCTGGCCATCGAGGGTGAGCGCGGTCTTCAGCGTGACGAACGGCTCGCCCGTGCGAATCCACTTGGCGAAGGCTTCATTCAACTTGTGTGCGTGGCCGTCGATGTCGCGACTTCCACTTCGATGCCCGCGGCCTGCGCAATTCGCGAAAGCCGCGGCCCGAGACTGCGGGATTCGGATCCGTCATCGCGGCGACCACGCGGCTGCACGCCCGCGGCGATGAGCGCTTTCGTGCATGGACCGGTGCGGCCCGTGGTGCAGCAGGGCTCGATATTGATGTAGAGCGTGGCGCCGTGCGCGTGCTTGCCGGCCATTTCGAGCGCGATGATTTCCGCGTGGCGCAAACCGGCATAGGCGTGATGTCCTTCGCCGACGATGCGGCCCGCGCGTATGAGCACGGCGCCGACCATGGGATTCGGGCTGGCGAGGCCTTCGCTTCGGCGCGCGAGATCGATTGCGCGCGTCATCCAGACTGGAAGATTCGGAATCCATGCGAAGCGAGTTTTGTCATCGCGTCATCAGTCGAAAAGGGAATTGACGAAAGTTTCGGCGTCGAAGGGAACGAGATCGTCGGCGGATTCGCCGGTGCCGACGAAACGCACGGGCAGGCCCAGTTCGCGCACGATCGCGACGACGATTCCGCCCTTCGCGGTGCCGTCGAGTTTGGTGAGCACGATTCCGGTGACGCCCGCGGTGGCGGTGAATTCGCGCGCTTGCGTTGAGGCCGTTCTGGCCGGTGGTGGCGTCCATCACGAGGAGGACGTCGTGCGGCGCGCCGGGAATTATTTTCGCGGCCGTGCGGCGCATTTTTTCGAGTTCGGCCATGAGATTCGATTTCGTGTGCAGACGTCCGGCGGTGTCCACGATGACGGCGTCGGCGTGGCGCGCGCGCGCGGCGGAAAGCGCGTCGAAAACGACGGCCGCGGGATCGGCGCCCGGCTTCTGGTGAATCAGTTCGGAGTGCGTGCGCTTGGCCCAGACGGCGAGTTGCTCGGTGGCGGCGGCGCGAAAAGTGTCGCCCGCGGCGAGGATCACTTTTTGTCCTTGCTGGTGCAGGCGATTCGCCAGTTTGCCGATGGTGGTGGTTTTGCCGGTGCCGTTGACGCCGACGACGAAGAGCACTTGCGGCTCGCCATCCGGCGGCGCGGCGGCGCCACCGGAGCCGTTGCTCGACGCGGCGGGCACAGCGCGCAGAATTGCGACGAGCTGCGATTTGACTGCGGCCTTCACGGCGTCGCCATCGCGCAGCGCGTTGCGTTCGAGCTGCACGCGGACGGCGTCGAGCACGTCGCGCGTCGTGCGCATGCCGAGATCGGTGGCGAGGAGCGCATTTTCGAGGCTGGCGAGCGCCGCGGGATCGATCTGCTTTTCGCCTCGGAAAATATCCTCGACGCGCGCGGCGAGTTGCGACCGCGTCTTCGCAACCGACTGCTTCAGCCGGTCGAGGAGCGAACCTTCACCTTTGTCTTTTCCGAAAAGGGAGATCATGAGTGTCGAGGGGCCAGTGCGCCCGACGAATGATTCTAACCCGGATTGCTTGCGCCGGGTCACATCGCAGCGATTGGGTGGTGTTTTGGTTTGTGTCGCCCCTCAAGGGCTGGCGCGACTTTGCTGGGCGTGTTAGGGCAGTCTGTAAAGCGTCAGTTTCAGCGGGGAACCGACGACAAACATTGTGCCATCAGAAGAGAACGCAGTCCACGACTGTCCCTCGGGTAGCAGATCGGGAGTCACCTCCGCAATGGGCTCCCACGTATCAGTAGAATACACGACAAATCTCTCGTGCTTAACCGAATCGCCGGAGAAGCTTGCGATCTGTAAAGCAAACCGTTTGCCGTTCTGCGAGACGCCCGCGTACGAGAATTCACCCTTCGGCGATAGTGTTCTGACCAGATTGCCGTGAAGATCCAAAACTAGCGCGCCCTTGCATCCGGGTTCGAGAACTAGTTCGTCCGACAAAAACTGGGGCCTGCCGCCGCACTGCCCGTGATAAAGCAGATGGACTCCGGCGGCGTCTGTGTAAGTAACGAAGTGATGGTCATGCGGGTAGTCGCGGTACCAGTAGGTGTTGTCCGTAACGAAGCCTTTGCTGCTGACCGATGTCGCGACCGAAGGATCGCTGGTAAGCTGCCTGGCTTCCAAAGTTCGGGCGTCCACCAACTCAAAACCCGGGCTCGTGTTGTTCCCCAACGTCGAGCCGTCCGGCGAGATGTTCTCGACACTGCCAGACCGGTGTCCGTCTGCCTCGTAGTCGAAGTTCCCGGCATCTTTCAGGTCCGGCGTAAGCCGCATGACGCTGTGTCCCGAGACGATGACGTGCGCATCGTTTGTCGCGAACACTTCTACCGAAACAAACGAAGCAAGCTCTCGCGTGTCTTTGATTTCTCCCGTCTGGGCGTCAAGCGAGAGGAGTTCATAGATGTCTTCCGCTGTTCGAGCCCCCTCGACGCTTTGCATTCGTACCCTCGAAGCAAGGACGATGCGGTCACCTGCGAAGGCTACGCTGTGAGTCGCTGCAAAGATCGAGCCCGTCTGCGAGTCCTCATGTGGGCCTGTGAACGTCGCGCCCCCAGGGCCGAACGAGACGCTCCCCGTCGCCACCGTACTCTTCGTAAGTGGCCCTACCGACCAGACGCGCGTCGGTGATGGCAATTTCTGGGCGAGGCCGATTGTCGCGGCCACAAGCAGCAGCAACGCAGCAGCCGCGTAACGTGTTAGGGATCTACAGTCGCTTTCTACAGGGACTTCCAATTTGGCTTTCCTCTGCGGTTGAATATACTCCAGTTTCCCACTGATTCGCACCGCTGTGCCTATCAAATCAGCACTGTGAAGACAGATTGCGCGTTTCGATTGTTTGCCGTCCTGCCGCCGCGCAATCCATTCCTCATCCGTCCGGTGTTCGGCCAAACTTGGTTTCTTCGCACACTATGACGCTCTCCGCCGGCGACAAACTCTGGCCGTGCGAAGTCTTCGCTCGCATCGGCGTGGGAGACATGGGCGAGGTGTGGAAGGCACTGGAAACGGGCCTCAATCGCCTCGCAGCGGTGAAACGACCGAACGACCAGCACGATGCCCGGTTGGAGCAGGAGGCTCACGCGATTGCTCAGCGTTCATCCGGCGGCGCCGTGCCCGTCGCAATGGAGCACTCCGAGGAATTTGCTCCACGGACCGACGGCCTGCCGGTATTGGTGACCCATGACCCTTGAAATCTGGTGAAGATGATTCAGATCGTGGGCGGCCCAGGTGGCCAGCAGCTCTGAAAGAGTGACGGTACCGAGGCCCGGATGCCGTCCGCGCAGATCGAGGTCCCCTTGCCGCAGATTCATTGCACGCAATTCGTCCAGGCTTTCGGAACGCAAACGGGCAAATTCATCCAGCAATTGTCCTAGCGATTTCCCCTGGCTCTCCCGCTTTTGCGCCTCACGATCGAAGGACTCAAATGGGCGCGACTCCCCGTATTGCAGGACGTGTCTCGCTCGCGGCATCCAATTCGTGCGTTCGGCGTTGATCAGATGGCCGACGACATCGAATGCGCTCCAGGTGTTCTCACCCTCATTTCGGAGCGTCCATTCATCGGGCAGATCGCGGAGAAGCGCGTTGAGAGCCGCAGGAGTGCGAGCGAGAAGCGCAATTGAGTGCTGGAGATTGTGATCCACGAGGTTCCTCGATTCACAGGCGGAGAGTTTCCTGAGTCTCTGATTATACCTGGAGGGGTACCCTCCGCTTATGTCCGGGGATCTTGGCTTGTGTCCCGCCTTCGCCAAGGCTTCGGCGGGCAAGCGCCCCTACGGGGCTTGCGCAAACCTGCTTCGCCCACCCCGGGCTGACGCCCGGGGCTAAATTGTGTCGCCCCTCCGGGGCTGCATGAGACGGCGGAGTATAGCGGGCTGCACGATTTGTCTGCGCAGAAAGCGAGAGCGGCGTCAGGCTTCGACGAGATTGGATTGGCCTTGAGGCGAATCTCGCCCTTGCTCACGGCCGCATCGAGCGCGTCCACCACGCGGCCATCGAAGTGCGTTCCCACCAGCGAGCGGATTTTGGCGAGAGAAAATTCCAGATCGTAGCCGGACTGATAGGGGCGGTCGGTGGTCATGGCGTCGAGGACGTCGGCGATGGCGATGATGCGCGCCATGAGGGGAATCTCGTCGCCCTTCAAGCCGTAGGGGTAGCCTTTGCCGTTCACGCGTTCGTGGTGCAATTCGATGCCGGGGAGCATCTCTTTCAATTGCGCGACGGGGCGCATGATGTTCGCGCCTTTGCTGGGATGCTGCTTCATGATCTCAAATTCCTCGGGGGTGAGCGCGCCGGGCTTTTTCAGTACGCGATCGTCCACGCCGATCTTGCCGACGTCGTGAAGCAAGGCGGCGATGCGCAGGCGATCCGAGATCGGCTTCGTTCATCCCGAGATGCTTGCCGATGATGACCGAATACTTCGCCACACGGCCGGAATGGCCGCGCGTGTACGGGTCCTTTTCGTCGATGGCGGCGGCGAGCATTTTGATACTGCCGAGGAAAAGTTCGCGCGTTTCCTGCGCGGCCAGCTTGAGGCGCTCGATGTACTGCTCGATGTCGGAGGCCATGCCGTTGAACGTTTCGGCCAATTCGCTGATTTCGGCGGGGCCTTGCACGGGCGTGCGTTGATGGAATTCGCCGCGGCTGATGGCGCGCGTGGAAGCGGCCAGCGCTCGAATCGGCTTGCTGATTCCCACGGCGAACAGATATCCGAGGATCAAGGCCACGAAGGCGACGACGAACACGAACTTCAGCGCCTGCTCGTTCAATTCGGTGACGCCGACGTCCTCGCGCGCGTCTTCGAGGCTGCGCTGGGCGATCACGGCCCAGCCCAGGTCGGGGATGGTGCTGTAGGTGCCGATCATCGAGATCTGCCGGCCGTTCACCTGCATCATGAACTGGCGCACGGTTTCGGTCGTGCGAAGTTCTTTGGGCAGCGCGTCACCTGGGCGACGATGTCCGACCCGGCTTTGGCGTCGGTGCCGGGAACGTACATGCTCGTATCCGGATGGGCCACGATGTGCCCCTCGTTATCCACGATGAAGACGATGCGGCCGCGCACGCTCGCTTCTTGCAGGCGGCGCAGGATGCCGTCGAGAGAGACCACCGCGGCGAGCATTCCGCCGTATTGGTCGTCCACCTGGAGCGGGATGGCCATGACGATCGCGGGCCGATTGTCTTTGCCGAACGCCAGCGGGTCGCTGCGAAAAACCAGCGATTGCTGGCAGGCCGTGAAGGCGCGTTGGAGCGCGTTGCCGACGAACGTATCCTGGTCGGCGGCGATGCTGCCGGCGCCTGACGCCGCGGGCGTCTCTTCCGACGGCCGTGAGGTAGAGAATGTGCTGGATTGCTAGCGACGAAGTTCTCCAGCAGCCGCGTCACCTGCGGCGCCTTGACCGGGTCGTTTACGGAGCCGATGAGGTCGGTGAGGGCGAGAATCTGCCGCTCGCTGACCAATTGCTTGTAGAGATTCGAGTCGAAGAGCTGGACTTCATCGGCCACCGAGCGCGTCATGTCACTTTGCTGGACGCTTTCGGTGTCCGTCAGCTTCTCCTGGCTCAATTGCAGAACCTGGCGGTGGTAGAGCCCCAGCGGAAGCACGCTGACGAGCAGCATTCCAGCCAGCACTACCCAGAGAATGCGAGGGCGACGGAAGAGGGCGTCTTTGATCGGCTTCGAAGTTCATGGCCGGGTGGGCACCGTCATTCAATTCTAGGGGTCGCGCACGGGAGCGGGGAAGGCCCGAGGCAGGGCCCGATGGCGGATGTGCTAACGGGCCGGTCGGCCGGGAGCTATTCGTCCGGATCGTTTTTGGGCTTGCCGATGCGGAAGCGCGGCTCTGTTCCGGACAGGAGCCGCTTGATATTTGCCCGGTGACGTATGAACAAAACGGTTGCTATCAGCAGCGTCTCGAAAGATACGGCGCCGGGGCGGGGCGTGGCCGGGCGCGTAAAGAAGGTACATCAATAGAGGAGACGCGGCGACCGCGGAGATCGAAGCGAGCGAGACGTAGTCCCAGAACCATAGCACCAGAAGCCAGACGGAGAACGCAATCGCCACCGCGGGCCAGCAGAGTCCGAGAAATGCTCCGGCGGCGGTCGCGACGCCTTTCCGCCGCCTCCGACCGAGCCAGATGGGAGCCATGTGCGCCGAGAATTGCGCACAGGGCGGCGTCCATCATCCATTGGATGTCGGCCTGAGTGAAATGCGCCGCGAGCCACACTGCGAGGTAACCTTTGGCGGCGTCGAGCAGCATTGTTGGCCATGCCCGGCGCGAGTCCGGCTTCTCGCGCAACGTTCGCGCCGCGATCGATGCTGCCGCCGGAAAGGCGAATACCGCCGCGCGTGCGAGCTAGGAATTTTCCGAAGGGAATCGAGCCGAGCAGATATGCCGGGGGCAGAATCCACGGCGGGGTAGTGACGAAGGAAAGCCGATATCGCCGCCGCGTTCACCGCGAACCGCCTCCTGCGAAATCGAATGAGGCGAGGCGCGTGTGTTCCGCGCCGTCTGGTTTCAGAACACTTTGGTAGAGATGAAATTCTCTTACGCGCGATGCGCCGAATTCCGCCGGAGCCGCGGCCGCCAATTGCTCGCGGAGTGGTCGAGACCTTCATGGGAGGAGAATCGCGCGAGCGTCAGATGCGGTTGGAACGCGCGCGCTTCGCGAGGGAAGCCGAGCGGATCGAGTTGCCGTTCGATCGGACTTCGACCAGCGACTGCAGCTCTGGCCCGGATTCGATTCCTGCCCAGAAGACGCGCGGATTTTTTTCGTTCGGGAAGAATCCGGTGCCGCGAAGATTCAAATCGATGGAGGAGCCGCGATGAATCGTCGCGAGCGCCGCGCGAATTTCTCCGGCACGCGCTCGTCGGGCGCATCGCCGATGAATTTCAGCGTGAGGTGCAATCCTTCAAGCGCGTCCAGCGCGGGCCGCCGGCCGCGCGGCGAGCGCGAACTGCCGGCGGAACCGCGCAGACCGGGCGACCCACGCGGCAAGCGAGCGGCGCACCTCTTCGGGGATATCGATCGCGACGAAGAGGCGCACGCGTTCAGCCTTTCTCGTTTGCGCCGGGAGATTGCGATTCCAGCAGTTGACGCCGCACCATTTCCAGCGCAATTTGCGCCGCTTGCCAGCGGACGCGTTCGCGGTCGCCGGTGAGGTGCAATTCGCGTTCGCGCGCGGCGCCGGCGCCTGCGACGGCGATGTGCACTGTGCCGACCGGTTTTTCCGGCGAGCCGCCGGACGGCCCGGCAATTCCCGTGACGCCGACGCCCGAGCGTCGCGCCGGTGCGGCGGCGAATTCCATCGGCCAGCGCGAGAGCGACTTCGGAACTCACCGCGCCGCGCGATGCGATCAATTCGGCGGGAACGCCCACCATCGCGATTTTCAATTCGTTGCTGTAGCAAACGACGCAGCCGAGAAAATATGCGGAGCTGCCCGCGACACGCGTGATGCGTTCGGCGACGAGTCCTCCGGTGCAACTTTCGGCGGTCGCAAGCGTGAATTGGCGCAGCGTCGAGTTCGCGGCCGACGACTTCTTCGAGAGTTTGCGCGTCCGTCGCATAGACGTTTGCGCCGATCGCGAGCGTGGCGCGCTGCAGCAATTCTTCCAGGCGCTTCTCCGCGGCTTCGGCGTCCGCCGACCAAATCCGGAAATGAACTTCGATGTCGCCGGGCGCGGCGAGCACGGTCGTTTGCACGTCCGGAGTACGCGGTGTAAATCGGCGCGATGCGCTGATCCACTTCCGATTCCGGCATCGCCGCGACGCGCAATTGGCGGTGATGCAGCCGGACATTCGGGGCGCGGCGCGCAAGATGCTTTTCGACTTCGGTCTCGAACATCGCGCGCAATTCGCGCGGCGGGCCGGGCAAGAGAATCACGAGGCGCTCGCCCGCTTCGAGCAGCAATCCGGGCGCGGTGCCGCGCGCGTTTTCGAGAATCGTCGCGCCCTTCGGGCACCATCGCCTGGCGCTTGTTGATCTCGGCCATCTTGCGGCCGAATTTCCGAAAGCGTTCTTCGATTCCGCGCAGCACGGCGGGATTCAGTTCGAGGCGGCGTCCCAGCAGTTGCGCGACGGCGTCGCGCGTGCGGTCGTCTTCGGTGGGGCCGAGGCCGCCGCTCGAGATGACGATTTCGACGCGATCGAGCGCTTCGCGGAAGGCGTTGCGAATCTCTTCGAGTTCGTCGCTGACGACCGTCTTGCGCGGACTTCGATGCCGAGGCGATTGAGTTGCGCGGTGAGAAAAAGGGAATTCGTATCGAGGCGATCCGGCGTCAGAAGCTCCGAGCCAACTGCAATGATTTCAGCTTTCATGCGCGGGCTAGAACGGCAGAGTTCAGGCCTTCGACGTCCCAATCGAGGCTGTAAACGGCGCCGGTCGTCGCGAGAATCGCGCGGTGACCCGGCGGGCAGCGCCAGACCCACCAGACCATTGCCCGCGACCGCCAGCTCGGCGTTGCCCGTCCGGCGAGATGCGCACGATGCCGCGCCGCCCGCCGAGCGACGCCGTGACGTACAGATTTCCCGCGGCGTCGAACGCCATTCCTTGCGGCCGTCCCAACCCGCGATAGAAGGTGCTGATTTCACCCTGCCGGTTGATGCGAAAGACGCGATCGAAGCTGGACGTGGTCGGGCCGGTGACGAAAAGATCGCCATCGGGGTTGAGCGCGAGATGATAGGCCGCAATCGAAGGTTCGAGCGTCGCGAAAACGAAAATTTCCTTGGTCCGGGCTGATTTTGAAAATTGTGCCGCTGCGATCGCCGACGAAAAGATTGCCGTCGCGATCAAAGGCGATGTCCGGTGGCGACGCCCATGCCTTCGATCCATTGTTTCGGATTGGCCGTCTGACGCGACGCGAAAGATCGTGCCGTCGTCGCGGCAGGAAACGAAGAGCACGCCGTCGTGATCGAGCGCGAGGCCGGTCGGATTCATCAGCTTCGTGACGTACGGCTTCACGGTGAAGTTCGCCGTGATTTTGTAGAGCGAGACGGGCACGCGCTGGCCGCGCTGTCCGCTGAAGGTGACGTAGATATTTCCTTGCGCATCCACGGCGGGATTGGCGACGGGATGCAGATTGTCCGCAATCTGAATACCGATATTCAGCGGAAGGGATGGCTCTCGGCGCGCGAGGTGGCGACGCGCAGAGATCCGCCGATGGTGCCGTCCGGCACGCGCGCGATCAGATACTCGTCGCTCGCAATGAGCATGTTGCCTTCGGAATCGCCGAAGCGCACGCGCGGGCGGCCGTTGGACAAAGTGAAGCCGCGACCGTGAATGGTGATATCGCCGCCGGCGATGGCCGCGGTCGGTGAGACGCGTTCGATTCGTGGTATGCCGTTTTTATCCAAGACGACCTGTGCGCCGTTCACAAACCCGCCGCTCGAAGCGCCCAAAGTCCCAAGGCGGCATAGATGGCGGCGATCCAATCGTCCGCCATGATGCCCCAACCGCCGGGAAGCGATTCCGCTTGTCGCGCCGGGAACGGCTTCCAAATATCGAAGACGCGAAAAAGTATAAAGCCCGCGAGGAGGAATTTCCAGTTGAGCACAGAGTGGGGGGCTGTCAGGCCGAGATAATTTCCAAATGTGGGCAGTTGTGCGGCCGCGTTGCGCACGGGCAGGACGGTCGCGAGCAGGTAGGTCAGGTGCTGGCCCGACACTTCGTCAATGACAACGAACTGCGGGTCCTTTTGCCCAGAAAAGCGCGCCGCAGACCCGGACGCCCAGACTCCAACGGCAGCCAGAGCAATTGCAACGACGACGAATGCAGCGGCGGCGAAAGGGCCGCCGATCACGACATAGACGTGGCTAAAGTATAGGTCCGTAGTGCCGCGAGAGAAAAAAAGACACGCGTATGAAATGGGTATTGCGGCCAGCGAGCCAAAAGTGCCTGGTGCTTTCGGGATATAGCCGAGCCCGCACGCTGTCGCAATCGCGAGCGCGACGCGCGGCTTGCGTTGCGGGCTATTCGCTGTCGTGGCTGGGGTCTGGCTCACGCGTCCCGCCGTTCTCTGGTTCGGATTCGTCCATTTGTGTTTCCGCGGCGACTCTGTATTTTTCCGTCGCCCAATTGCCGAGGTCCGTTTGGCGGCAGCGATCGCTGCAGAAGGGGAACTCTCGATCCGTCTCGGAATCCGTCGGCTTGCGGCAAATTGGACATTTGAATTTCATGACGACATCCTTGCAGCCTGTTGAAAGGGCTTGCTTGGATTGTCATTCCGACGAGTCCGCCGCGGCGGACGACGAGGAATCTGCTTCTTTCTTGGCTTTGAGCGAAAAGCAGATCCCTCGCCCGCCGCGGCGGGCTCGGGATGACATCTTGGCGACATTTTTCCACAGGCTCCTAGGCCAGCACGCGCAGCGCTGCGCCCGTGCCGATCCTTCGCGCGGGGGATTCCAGGGGCAGCGCGGGAAACTTCTCGGCCCGCGCGTCGAGAATTTGCGTTACGCGGCCGGCGAGATCGTACTCGTGCGACTGCGTGATCTCGACTTCGACGATATCGCCGGGGCGGGCTGCGCCACCTTCGGTTTCGATGTCGCTGAGAAAGAGCTTGCCGTCGATTTCGGGCGCCATCGTTTCGAGGCGCGCTTCCCAAACCAATTCATTCTCGCGCGAAGGCCCTTCGACCAGCGCGGTAAATCTCTTGCCGACGAATTTCCGCAGATTGCGCGCGGAGATTGTTTTCTGAATGGCCATCAGGCGATCGCGGCGTCGCGCGATCGTTTTCGGGTCAACTTTCTCGTCCTGCGCGTGGCTCGCGGCGTTTTCGACATCCGAATACGCGAAGACGCCCATCCAATCGAATTTCGCTTCGCGCACGAAATCGCAAAGCTCGCGGAAGTCTGCATCCGTCTCGCCGGGGAAGCCGACGATGAACGACGTGCGAATCGCCACGCCGGGTATCGTGCGCCGGATGCGCTCCAGCAATTTCAAAAAGGAGTCGCCCGAGCCGCCGCGCTTCATGCGCGCGAGGACGCTGCGGCTGGCGTGCTGCAGCGGCATGTCGAAATATTTTGCGAGGCGCGGGCGCGCGGCAATCGTATCGAGAAGATTCTGTGAGACGCGGTTCGGATAGGCGTAGAGGAAGCGCACCCATTGCAGGCCCTCAACGTCGGCGAGCCGGTCGAGAAGTTGCGGAAGGCCGTCGCGCAGGCCGAGATCTTCGCCGTAAGAAGTCGTGTCCTGGCCAATCAGCGTCACTTCCCGCACGCCGGCGTCGGCGAGTTGGCCCGCTTCGCGCACCACGGATTCAAATCTGCGGCTGCGAAATTTTCCACGCAGCTGCGGAATGATGCAGAACGTGCAGGGATGATCGCAGCCTTCGGCGACCTTCATGTAGGCGGCATGGCGCGGCGTGGTCAGCAGACGCGGCGTCATGTCGTGGTAAAGGTAATCGGGTTCGGCGTCCGGCGCGCTCGAATTCCACTCCCCGCGCACAGCTTCGAGAATTCGTTCCACTTCGCCCGTGCCCACGACAGCGTCCACCTCGGGCACTTGCCTGCGGATGTCCTCGCGGTAGCGCTCGACGAGGCAGCCCGCGACGATCAACCGTTTGGCTGCGCCGAATTTCTTGTACTCGGCCATTTCGAGAATCGTATCGATGGACTCTTTTTGCGCGGGCTCGATGAAGCTGCACGTATTGACGATGAGGACTTCCGCCTCTTCCGCGCGCGGCGTGAATTCGTAGCCATTGCGCGCCAGAATGCCCATCATCACCTCGCTATCCACGAGGTTCTTCGGGCATCCGAGGCTGATGAATCCGGCTTTGGGCATGACGGCGCGGGGCAAATGAATCGCTTGAGGAAGTTATCTTAGCATATTGCCGCGGCGTGTTTCGGAGCGGGCAGCAGATGGTAACGATTGAATTTGTGCGACCACGCGCTCAGAGGTTGTGTCGCCCCCACGGGGCTCAGACACGCTTGGTATGCTTACCCCGGGCTTACGCCCGGGGCTAACTTCTGCCGCCCCTCCGGGGCTGGCGATTTCCTCTCAAACATTACCGTCGTGCCCGCCGCGGAAATTCGCCCGTCAATTCATTTCGGCCAGCGCCTGGCCGAGCCCTGCGAGTCTCGGATCGCGGGAGAAGAACGGAGAAGAGTGCGACGCACCATCAGGGAGTGGTTTTGCGGAAGACGGCTTGCGAATTCTCGTCCGCGGAGATTTGCCGCAAGAAAGCCTGAAAATCGCTTAACTTTTCAGTGGGAACGGTGACGTCCTTGACTTCGTAAGTGCGGTGGAAATGGAGCGTATCGCCGGAAAAGCTGACTTCGCTCTTGTAGCTGGCGTAGGGGCATTCGACTGTGACGGGCGCAGGGAGTTCGTCCAAGGTGTAGCCGGGCGGCAGTTTAATGTCGAAAACGTCGTCCTGGCGGGTAGCCGCTTGCAGCTGAAGGGGGTATTGACGCGGCTCTTTCGTGAGGAGGCGGAGAATCGAAGCGCGGTCTTCGCCGATGACGCGCGGGCGAACGATGAGCAAATCGCCCGCGACCTTGGCGTAGCCACCCGAGACGACCTGGTAGTTCAGCGTTAGATTTTTGTCGTATTGATCAAGATCGGTCACCGTCGCTTTGACGAGAGTGAAATTTCCCAGCGAGCCCCCCAGGAAGTCCTCGATGATCTTCTGGCGCTTTACGGGTGTGGCTTCGAGGAAGTCCTCGCGTTCGTTCGACGCGGGCGCACCCCACCGAATCTCCGCGACATCCCCCGCGATTCCGCCGGATGGATCCAGCGAAAATTCCGCCTGGCGCAGCAGTCGATTTGTCGCTGGCGGCAGAAGCGGCAAACGGACCGCACGGCCGCCGCCGGGGCCGACGACGAGTCCAACGCCGTCCTGCAAATACCAGGGCAAGTATCCCAATGGGACGTATGGATTCGTGGGATCGAAAAAGAGTAAGCGGCCCAGCTGGGGATCGTTCACAGTGGCGTACAACACCGTGTCCGGGACGCCGTCGGGCACGCGGATGGCAAGAATCATGTGGTCGGCCTCTAGCGATGGATAATTCTCGAGAATGAAACCGCGCTCGTCGTCCACAATCGTGTAGTAGGAATCCACCCCAATCAATTGCAGCATGGCGCTTAGAAGCGTGACCTTGTCTTTGCAGTCGCCATACTGATTCTCAAAGACTTCCGCCGCGGAATGGGGCCTGTATCCCCCGATCCCAATTTCAACCGCAAAATAACGGACCTTCCGCATGTAGTCCGTGAGCGCGCGAATCTTGCCGAGTGTGTCCGGTAGGTTCGCCGTGAGCTGCGTGACTTCCTGCTGGATTTGCGGTGAGGGGGCGCGGCTGGATTTCGTGAGATCGGAATACCACAGCCCAATGTCATTCCAGGAACCGACACTCTTTGAACGCAAAGAGGAGTCCCTGGGGAAAAATTTGAGCCCCATCCAGCCCGCGACGGTCTTCCACGGTGGCATGTCCGGTTCGTCGTCAACGGCGGTGAGATCGTGCACTTCCCAAACGAACTGGTTTGGCACAGGGCTTTGCGGGGCGTATTCCCTATGATTGAACCACTGCGCCGTATACTCCCAACCAGCAGGTACTCGCAGCATCAATCTTGAGGTGTGGACCGGAACTTCCCCTTGAAACACCCATCGGTCCTCGAACACATAAGGCCGCCTTCGCTGAACGAATTCAAATCCGATGACGCTGCCGACCCGGACCTCCAGCAACTTGAGCATCTTGGCACGCACGTCCGTAACCATCATGTCGGAGACATATCCGGCCTCGACAACGTCCTGGTCTTTCGTGGCCAGCTCGCGGCCCTCGGGCGTGATGGTCCAGGAGTGGAGATAGGAGACTTTGGTCTCCGCGTCGAACGGGATCTCAAGATCTTTCCACTCCTCGATGGCTTCGGGACGAAGGATGCGAACCGCTTCACGTAAGCGCGTCTCAATGTCACCGTTGTCTTTCACGGTGATTTGCTGTTCATCAAGAAGAACCACGGCGATGGGAGGCCGATCCTTAGGGTGCGGATAGTCGGGTATTTTTTCGGCCGCCGCGTCGTGGAGCCAATCCGGCGCAGAATCCGCGCGCGCCATCGGAGAGAGAATCGCGAATTGCGCGACCGCCGCGAGGAACACGCAAAGGGATCGCCGCGTACTAATGCGTCTGAGCACTCTGGTCACTTTCCAGCACTACCGTTTCCGCATCCGTAGACTTCACGCCGCCGAAGAAAGCTCTTAAACCGCCGTAGCTCTCCTTGGGGAAAAGGACGCCATTCAACGCGAGGTGCCGCTTGACCTCGACCGCGCCGTCTTGCTGCGAGCAGGAGATCTCATAGAGGACAACTTTCAGGTCCGTCTTTTGGTCCTTTGGAAGTCCTTCCACCTTGTAACCGGCCGGAGGATGAAACGTGAGGTCGTCCATTTGTTCATATGGGTATTGAAAATAGATCGGGTTGAAGCGCTGCTGGCTGGCGAGTTCGGAAGTTTCCGGCGTCCGGAAAAAATCGGCGGGGACGAGCAACCGCCGAGCCACCACGTCGGCAAACGTGGGAATTCGCAGCGTGCCCTCGACGACCAGTGGCTGATCGTTGGCGTCCCATGCGGAGACATTGGTAAGGTCGAATGACGCGCCATCCGGCAGCAATGCGCGGATCTCATCTTCGAGAACCCTCTTTCGGCCCGCATCATCTTCTCGGAGAGCGCGCTCCCGTCGCGTGATTGCTTCCAGCCCCGAGTACGAAATTTGCAGCGTGCCGTGAACCGTGCCATCGGGATCAATCTGCAGATCTCCGTGGCGCGTGGTCAACCCGTCAGAGCCGTGGGGGATCGGCGTCCTGATCATTTGCCCGCCGCGAGAATCGGAACGCACGCCGGAAGTTGCGGTCTCAGGCCAGGGCAGCAACCCGAAGGAACACCCGCGGCGCCCCGGATCGAGGAAATAGTCCTGCGTCCCGGCGTGAACCCAGACGACCGAGGCGCTCAGTTGTTCCCGGTCCTTGATCGTGGAAGAGAAGAAGACCTTGTCCCGAGGTGCAACGTACGCAATTTCCGCCTGGAAGCCGGTGGCTCGAGCCAGTCCGATGAAAAGAAAATTAAGGTCTTCCGCCGTGCCATAACCGTGTTTGAGGAGATCTTTCACATTGGAATTCTTCTCCAGCGACTCGCTGCCGGCTTCCCGTTTCGTGCGCTCCGATTCCTCGTCGAGGTTTCGAATTTGCTGCACGCGGGCGTAGAGTTTACGGAGTTTGGTCTCGGGAGGATCGGCGGAGTTGACAGTTTTCGCGACCTCGTCGTTGAGGACGTCCTTGTTGTTGACGAAATGCTCAAGATCGCCCTCCCATTTTTTCCCCTCCCGGTTCCAGAACTGTTCGGGCGTGTCAGCGGTGGGGTCGCCGAGCCTCTTGTAATACCACTCGACGTATCCTCGAACGGTGGCAGGCGGAGGCATCAAGGGTTCATCCACGATCGGGGGAATATTTGTCACTGTCATCAAGCACGACTGTTGATTCCCAACGCCACACTTGGGGGTGGGCGTCCCGGGAGGCATGCCCACGTAGCGGAACGAGGCGGCAAAGCCCGTATAGTCTAAATACGGAATGTAAGTGAAATGAGCCTCGCGCGTGAAAACCGGCTGCGACACTTCCCAGTATTCGCTGTGAATCCACCGGGGCTGCCCGGCTTTGATGTATTTGTACTCGATGATGGATCCGGGTTGCACGTCGGGGAGGCTAAATGTGGCGGCCTTATACTTGTAGCCGTTCGCAGACTCAAGCACCTTGTCGACGACATTGCCGGAGAATTCGACGATGCTTCCGTCAGCATGAATCGTACGTCCTTGTACGCCGACAATCGTGATTTCGTTTCGCTCATCCTCATAGAGCGTATCCCGCAGATCCTGTCCACTGGAGTAGCCAATAACAACGTTGGCGTACTTCGTCCCCGCTTGGGTGAAAATCTTCATGCGAACGTACTCACTGTCCGTATCGCCACGGTTGACCACCTGGCTCGCGTCGAGTGTGTCTTCGCGATAGAGGATCATGGCATCCGCGCCGGGACTAGCGGGATTGTCCGTAAGGGCGAGGTCTTCCGGCGCAATGGGCAGCCAGGCATCACCCGCGAAGAGACGATGGGTCCCAATTGAAGCGACCGAGATCAGGGCGAAGCTCAAACAGATAAGTGTTGCGATGGAGCGGACGAACTGACGGAACCGTGGCATGTGTTACTCCCCGGGGCGCAAGCATTCCCTGTGCGGCGTCGGTTCGACGGCGAGAGAGCACTCCTCCCTCGCATAGCGAATCGCTAACTTACCTGCAAAGCTACACGGAGGTCACGGAGTTGTCAATGTGTGAGCTGAGACGGACGCGCTCGAATTCCATTCGCCCTCTTCCGCGCGCGGCGTGAATTCGTAGCCGTTGCGCACGAGAATGCCCATCATCACCTCGCTATCCACGAGGTTCTTCGGGCATCCGAGGCTGATGAATCCGGCTTTGGGCATGATTGGCGCTCAAAGACACTTCTTGAAGAAGGAGATTGCACATATGCCCACAAGATACTTTGAAATTCGCACGGTGGCTCACTTTTCCGGCGATCTGCTGTTGCGCTGGTCGAATCGTTTTTTCGATCAGAGCTGCTAAAGTGCTACGGCGTTTTTTATGCTATGATCAAATATACAGATTGGATATCTCGATGTCGAGACGCCGCTGGATTGAAGCCATATTCGTGGTCTGCTTCGCGCTTGCTCTGGCTCGATCGTGGGCGTCCGGGATCCAGCCCCCGTCGCATCACAGCGTCGGCTTTTGGAGTTGTTTTGTGCTCCTTTTATGTGCGTGGGGAGTCTCCTACCTGCCCAATCGGCGTTTCTTGCCACTCAAGGCGTGTTTCGCCATTATCTTTGCCTTGACCTTCCGCTATCTCAATATCGGCTTTGCACGAAGCGATGTAGTCTCCACATTTTTCATGCTCGCCGTTGTTTTCGCCATCACTGTTTTCCGTCCATATGAGGAAAGCTGGCTACGGTACCGCAAACCTTGGTGGCTAGCTACGAAGCGCACGATTCTCCGACTGCGCGGGAAGTGGCCGGATGAGGATGCGGAGTTCGTTGCGAAGACCTTAGGGCCGCGAACATAAATCTTTTCAGTTCTTGGCTAACGGCAGATTTCCCCCTTGGCGCGGGAGCGCAGGGCGTCGCGGATCGAACGCAGCAGTGGGGACATCTGCTCGATCAGCGTGCTTTGATTGCCGAAGCGGGCGGCCTGGTAGAGAGAGGTTAGCTGCGCCACGGGAGCTGCGATTTGTGCGGGGCCGATGGACGTCGCGAATTCTAGGGGCGTTTGCCCGGGAGGCTTGTGCAGCCCGCGGCGCTCCAAAAGTTGCAACATTTTCTGATAGTGCAGCGTGGCGAGGTGCGGATTCAGTTCGCCGCGGCCGGCGCGCATCTGCCACGCGACGCGGAGATGTTTTCTCGCGGGGCCTAGCAAAATCAAGGTCGCAAGAACCACGCACAGCGCCCCGGCCAGCGCTGCGTGGTGTGGCCACCGCACGAAGCGCCTCTGCGCTTGCAGCATGCGCGCGACCGCGGCATCGTGCGCCGCGTCCCAGCGCGCGCGCATACGCTCGGTCCAGGTGCGCGAATTCCGCTCAAGATTCTGCGCCAATTGAAATTGGTGCGCGAAGTCGTAGTTCACAATCCAATCGTTCCACGTCAGTTGAAACCAATCCCAATATTCTCCGAGGCGCGCGCCCCAAGTCAGCGGAACCTCCGCCGCCGGCGGCGTGGGATCGAATGTGATCCAGCCATACCCGGGGAAATAAACTTCCACCCAACTGTGCGCGTCGCTCGCCCGGATGACGTAATCGCTTCCAACGTCGTTGTACTCGCCCGGCAGAAATCCATTGATGTAGCGCGTCGGAATCCCCAGGCTGCGCACCATGACCGTCATCGCGGAAGCAAAATATTCGCAATGTCCGGCGCGGCGCGTGAAAAGAAAATACGGCAGAGGATCGGCCGTCCGCGGAGTTCCCGAAAGATCGAGCGTGTAACTGTAATGCGACCGCAGATACGCGGCGATGGCGGACGCCTTGTCGAAGGGATTCGAGAGGTTGGCCGTGATCTGTTGCGCGAGCGCGGGAATGCGCGGATCGAGCGGCGGCAACTGCAAGTACAGGTCGCGAATGGAATCCGGATAGTCGGTGGAAGCGGCGCGCAAGTCCGCCGGCGAATTCGCAGTCATGCGCGAAAGACCCTCGTAGCGAAGGCGCGTGAAATTGTGAAAAGGATTGAAAACCGAGCCGGTGGAATCCACGGCGAGGTAACTCCGCCGGAGCAATTGCGCGGAATCCTGGCCAAAGAAGGAGCCGCGCGTCGCGACCGGCTCGCTGGCGTAAAAGAGAGAGTTGGTGGCGATCGGCTCGAGCAGCACCGAGTAGAGCAGCCGCGTCGTGCGGCGCTGGCTCTCGCCTTGCGTTTGGGGCAACGCGAACCATCCGTCGCTGTTCGGAGCGAGCGTTTCGACGGAGCGCTGCTCGGTGAACCAGCGGCGGCCGTCAAAATTCGTGAGCACCACGCCGCGCCAGTGCATGGCCGCGGCCGCGGTGGGATCGCCTTCGATTTGAATGCGCATGACGATCGCGCTGCTTTTCTTGATCTCGCCGATTTCGCCCAGCTCGACGTCATCGGAAAACCCCGAAATGAGCGTGGGCTGCAAGTTATAGCTGGAAAGGTAGCCCGCCGAAATTCGCGGGAGAATAAAAAAGATCACCGCTCCCATCGCCAGGGCCGCCACGGCAAGTACTCCCGCCGTCGCGCTCAACGCCGTGCGCAATTGGCGCGCGGCCTGTGTTCCGGGTTCGAGCGGCGGAGTCGCGGCGGCTTCCGCGCTGCCGCGCATCTCGAGCGCCATAAAGGTCGAGGTCGCGAGGACCAGGAAGACGAGAAAAAACGCAAGAAAGACGGAGTCCACGGTGAGAATTGCGGCAGCGAGGATTGTCGTGAAGCCCAGCATCGCCAAAAACAGGTAGTCGCGGGTGGTGACGGCGCTGAACAGGCGCACCATCATCGCGAACAGCATCAGGTGGACGGTGGCAATCAGCGCCGCGAAGAGCGCGGGGCTTTGCGCGCCGTTGGCGTAATTCCGCGAGAACAACCACAAGTCGAGCGGAAAAAACCCAAAGTAGAGAATGACGAGCCACGTGGCCGCGCGCGCCGAAAGTTCCGGTTTGTGCCCGTGGAGCCAGCGGTAGCCTTTCGTGAGCAGCGCCGCCGGTGCCGCAATGATTGAGATAAGGTCCAGTTTTCCAGTGCAAACCAGCGCCAGCACGCTCGTCAGGAGCAGCAGGTAAAGCGACAGCTTGAAATAGCGATCCAGCGCGCCGAGACGCGTTTCCAAAGGCTGCGGGAGTGGGGGCGGCTGGGGCATGGACCTTGCAACAATTTTAACATCCGGGAGAGCAGCCGGCCCGCGCGCCTGCGCCTAATGATTACCGTTTGCGCGAAGGCGGCCTGTGCGAAAGAAAATTCTGAACCTGCGCGGCAATCTTGCGCGTCGCGTTCGAGATGGCGAGCCCCGCGAGTTCCGCGAGTTTCGGCGTCTTCGCTCCGGCGACGCGCGGCAGACGCTTCACGCGCACGAGAAACGCCGCGAGACGAATCTGGCGAAACGTGACGCTGTGCCGCGAATCGCCCGCCGGCTCACAATCTGCGCCACGCAGTCCGTACTCACTTCGCAGGTGCGCCCTCAGAGCCGCGCGCGAATCCCCGCTAGATTCGACGGCAGGGAATTGCCACAGTCGTGAGAAAAGCGCAGCCTCGGCCGCTTGCGATTTCAGAAGCAAGGTTCGCCCGCGCGGATCCACAAAGACAGCAGCCGCCAACGTCACCCGCACGGGCTTTGGCTTGCGCCTAACCATCGGCAACTCATCGGCGATTCCCAGTTCATTCGCGCGGCACCATGACCTCGCAGGACACACGCCGCACCGCGGCCCTTTCGGCAAGCAAATGGTGGCCCCAAGTTCCATCATTGCCTGGTTCCAGTCGCCGGCCTCGCGCGGTGCGAGCAATTCCTGCGCGCGAGCTTCGAGCGCACGCCAGCGCCCGGGCGCGCGAAGGTCGCCGCGAATGGCGTCGAGGCGAGCGAGGACGCGCGCGACGTTGCCGTCCAGCACGCCGCACGGCTCCCCGTACGCGATGCTGAGAATTGCCGCGGCCGTGTAGCGGCCGATGCCCGGCAACGCCAGGGCCGCGGCCGCGTCGCGCGGGAATTCTCCGCCATGCCGGGAGACAATTTCCTGCGCCGCGCGGTGCAAATTGCGCGCGCGGCTGTAATAGCCGAGGCCCGACCAGAGTTGCAGTACGTCTTCGATCGGGGCATGCGCCAGCGCCTCGACGGTCGGGAAGCGATCGAGGAAGCGATCGTAGTAGGGAATTACAGCGGCGACGCGCGTCTGCTGGAGCATGATTTCCGCCAGCCAGATGCGATAGGGATCGCGCGTGCGCCGCCAGGGAAGATCGCGCCTCTCGCGCCGGTACCACGCGAGCAGCTTGCGTCGGAAGGGCGCGAGCGCCGCGCCGGCGAGTTTCCGGGCCATCTCACGCCGGATTCTCCCATAATTATTGCGGCGATGCGCGGGGGTGGCGGTGTTTCCGGCGCGCTACTGGAAAAGGATGAAGGAGGAACTCCAGAGATTCGTGGGGACGGCGCCGCGCGACTGGAACGTGACGACGATCTTGAAAATTCCGCCGAGTTCGCCGATGCGATGCAGAAACGACTCGCCCGACGTCAGCGGTTGCGGCTCCGCTTTCGCGAGCGCATGAAGCGCGCCGTAGATGTTCTCGCCGGCCGGAGCGGCGGGAAGCGTGGTGCCGAGCGTGCGGAATTCGAGGACCGAATTGCATTCATAGAAATGCCATGCCAGGCTGGCGCACAATCCGACCGCCTTTTCGAATTTTTCCTGAAGTTCCGCGGGATTTGCAAAACGCGCGGAATCAATCTCCGGGTCGAGCGCTACGAGCACGCGCCTTTCGTCTTCGCGCGCGAATTCACGGACTTGCAGCGCGCCGCGCTTCGCCGTCGCTTTCCAATCCACGTGGCGGGCGCTGTCCATGGGGCGGTAGTCGCGAATCGCGTATAGATCGTTGCCGCGGCCGCGCATATAACTTTCGAGTTCGCCGCTCACCAGCGGAAGGATTTCGTAGAATTCCCCGGCCGGTTTCACGGAGGGATAGACGACGATTTCCAAATCCGAGGAGATGCGGCGCGTCTTCTGCAAAAAGCCGAAAGGGAAGCCCGTGCGAAGGCCGAGCGCTTCCTGTTTGTAAACCCCGCGGCGGGGAAAGGACATCTCGACGGTCTGTTCCGTTGATTGCGCGCGCGGAACGAATGGAAAAAAGACCGGGCGCGTGAGGATGGCGGCCGGCGCAGGCAGTGGGCGACCCTCTTTTTCCGCTTTCTTCTTGCCGCGCGATTTCTTCGGCCGCGCGGGCTCCTCGCCCACAATGGAAAGTGAAAATGACGGCAGCCAGAACTTGTGATTGCGCAGCTCGGCGAGCGCCATCACCGGCTGGCCCGCGAAGATGTGCTCGGGCAACGTGAGATGCACGTCCACGCCGGAGATGACGGTGCGCGAGGCCACGCCCGAAACGAGGATTCCCGCAATCAGGCAGGCCAGCACGATAAAGAGAAGATTGTTGCCCGTGTTCAACGCGGCCAGCGCCATCACCATCACGCCGGCGACGTAAATCTTTCCCGTGCGCGTGAATTTGTAATCAATCTGGTAAGCGAGCCAGCGCAGCGGCGTCCGCCGGGCCAGCACGGGAACGATGGTGAAGGCCACCCATCCCGCGACGCCCAGCGCGCCCAGCGCCGAGCAGGCCGCCAGCCACAGCCTTCCGCTCTGCGCCGCAGCGCCCGAATAAATCGCCAGCAGCAGCGCCAGCGCCAGCGCCGCCATGGCCATGGCGAAGTTGCGCCAACCCGGGCGATCCAGGTTGCGCCACACGCGAAGCGCGAATGCGGAAGCCATTAGAGGGGAACGCGCGTGGATTCCAGAATTTCGCCGAGAATCGTTTCCACGTGCTCGGATTTTTTCTGCGTCGTCGCGTAGCGCGTGTTGAGCACGAGGCGGTGCGAGAAGATGGGTACGGCCAGCCGCTTGAAATCGTCCGGAATGCAAAATTCGCGCCCGCTGAGAAACGCGCGGGCTTGCGCGGCGCGTTGCAGCATCAGGACGCCGCGCGGACTCACGCCCAGCAGAAGCTGCTCGGAGTGGCGCGTGCGCTCGGCGATTTCGATCGCGTAGTCGGCGAGGCTGTCGTCCACGCGCACTTGATCCACCCCGCGCTGCATTTCGGCGACGTCCGCCGTTTCCATCACCGGTTCGACGCCATCGAGCGCTTCGGAGCCGCGATGTTGCTTGAGGATGTCGCGCTCGCTCTCGCGCGAGGGATAGCCCATGCGGATGCGCATCAGGAAACGATCGAGCTGCGACTCGGGCAATGGGTAGGTGCCGTGATGCTCGATCGGATTCTGCGTGGCGAGCACGATGAAAGGCTGCGGCAGAAGGTGCGTCTGATTGTCCACGGTCACCTGCGCTTCGTTCATCGCTTCGAGCAGCGCCGATTGCGTCTTGGGTGTGGTGCGATTGATTTCGTCCGCCAGCACAACGTTCGCGAAGATCGGCCCCTTCTTGAACTCAAACGTTTGCGCCGCCGGATTGAAAACGCTGATGCCGGTGACGTCCGACGGCAGTAGATCCGAGGTGAACTGGATGCGCTGAAACGTGCAATGGAACGAGCGCGCCAGCGCCTGCGCCAGAGTCGTCTTGCCCACGCCCGGAACGTCTTCGATCAGCAAGTGGCCGCGCGCCAGCAACGCGATGATCGAAAGCTCGATCACTTCGTCTTTGCCGCGGATCGCGCGGGCGACCGTTCGCTGCAAGAGTCCCAGTTGATTCGCTTGGGCGGTGGCCATCGGTTGAAACCCCGTTGCTTCTGTTAGATACTGGTGCGCAGGGCGATTAGCTCAGTTGGTTAGAGCGCTCCCCTCACACGGGAGAGGTCCAAGGTTCAAGTCCTTGATCGCCCACCATGGTCCCTCTTCCCTGGCGTGCCGCGCGTTGCGTGTCGCGTCAGGCGCCGCCGAGAGACACTCATGGCTCTCAAGCCATTCTATAGGAAATCAGAATGACATCTACGTTTCGCGCGATTCAGTTTTTCGCTTTAGGTACCTGGGTGGGCAGCATCCTTTATTTCACGGCGATCGTCGCGCCGGGAGCGTTCCGCACCATCGCCAATCAGGACGAAGCAGGCGCCTTGATCGCCTACACGCTCGGGCGTTTGCATATTGCCGGGATCGCTCTGGGCTTGGTGTACCTGCTGGCGGCGCTGGTGGTGAGCCGGTCCGCCGGATCGCTCGCGAAACCCGCCTCGCTGCTCGTGTTCTTGATGATCGCCCTCACGGCGATTTCGCAATTTCGCGTGATCGCAAAGATGGAGATTTTGCGGCTCGAGGCCGGCTCCATTTTTGCAAATCCGCCGGACAGTCCCATCCGCCTGGCGTTCGATCGCCTGCACGCGTTTTCGGTGTGGCTCGAAGGGATCGTCGTGATTGCCGGGGTGATGGCGCTCTACCTCACGGCGCGTTCCGCGAAGCCTGCCGCCGCCACGCCCGCCGCGCCGGCTGTTGAATAGCCGCCTCGATTTCTCTGTGGACCTCTGTGTTCTCTGTGTTAGTTCTTTCTTCTGGATATTCTGCGCAACGGCCGAAGAACAAGAAAAAGAAACCTAACACAGAGGACACAGAGCACGCAGAGACGCGCGAAGAAGAGGGCCATCGCTCGGCCGGGATTGCCCGCTCCGGTGAAAAAACGGGGCTATCGGGCCTTCGCAGCTTTGGACTTCTTCGATTTCGCCAGCCTTGCGGCATCCACCGCGCGCCATAGATACCAGCTCGCCACGCTACGATAAGGACGCCAGCGTTCCCCGAACGCGTGCAACTCCTTCGGCTTCGGCATGCGCCGCTTGCCGTAGGCGATCTGGAATCCTTTCAGCAGGCCGAAATCGGAAATCGCCAGAATATCCGGCCGGCCGAGCTGCGAGAGCAGCAGCATCTCGACGGACCATACGCCAATGCCGCGGACCGTGGTAAGCCGCTTGATGATTTCGTCGTCAGGCAACTTCTCCACATCGGCCAGCGAGGGCACGGTCCCGTCCAGCGTCTTCGCCGCGAGGTCGCGAATCGCGGCGACTTTTTGGCGCGAGAGGCCGACGGAACGCAGGCCCCGCGCGTCCGCCGCAAGAATTTGCTCCGGAAAGGGCAAGCTGCCACCTCCGAAGCGCTCTTTGAATCGCCCGAGAATTGTCGCCGCAGCTTTGCCGTGCAACTGCTGATAAAAGATCGCGCGAAGCAGCGATTCGAACGGGCTTTTGTGACCGTGGAGTTGCATCTTGAATGCGCCGATGCGCGAAATGAGTCGGCCCATCTTGGGGTCCACGCGTCGCAAGTGACGCACGGCCTTGCGCACGTCGTACGAGAGATCGGATTCGGTCGGCACGGCTCCAGCACCGCCTTTCGATTCGGCAGGGCTGAGAAAGTATCACGCATCGGGGCGCGAGTGCGAAGTCGGCCGCTGTGCTAGTACCGTTCCAACTCGTTGCCGCGAATTTGGGAAGGATGCGAAGCAAGATTAATGACGTGAGGAAACTCGCGGTTGCTTGCCAAGTGAGTTGGAACGGCACTAGTATCGCTGTCTCATGCAAACAGGAATTATCGGATTGCCCCAGGTTGGTAAGACCACGCTCTTCCGCATTTTGACGCGAGTGAAGATCGACGCGAAGTCGGCGCACGGCGCAACGCACGTCGGCGTCGCGCGCGTCCCGGAACCGCGCATTGATCAACTGGCGGAGCTCTACAAACCGAAGAAGGTCACCTACGCGACGGTCGAATACGTGGATGTCGGCGGGATGCAGAAGGATCGCGCGCGCGATTCGGCCGTGCTGGCACCGCTGCGCGAAGTGGACGCGCTGGCGCACGTGCTGCGCGCGTTTGACGACCCGGCGGTGGCGCACTCGGCCGGCTCGATCGATCCGCTGCGCGACGCCATCTCACTCGATCTCGAATTGATGTTCGCCGACCTCGACCAGATCACGCGGCGGCTCGAGCGTCTCGAAAAAGAGATGAAGAAGAAAAAGGAGCCGCTGCACGAACAGGAATTCGCGCTGCTCGCGCGCTGCCGCCTGGCCATTGAGGGCGAACATCCGCTGCGCGAATTGGAAGTCACCCCCGACGAGCAGAAAGATGCTGACCGGTTTCATGTTCCTTTCGCAGCGGCCAATGCTGTACGTCATCAATGTCGGCGACGCGGAAGTGGCCGAACTCGATTCCGTCGTCGAGCGCCACGGGCTCGCGCAGCTAGTGGGCCGCAAGAAAACGGCGACGTTAGCAATCTGCGGCAAGATCGAAGCGGAACTCGCGGAGCTTGAACCCGCCGAAGGAGCGGAGCTGCTCGCTTCCTACGGCCTTAAGCAATCCGGCCTCGACCGCCTGATCCACGCGACGTACGAGCTGCTCGGCCTCACTTCCTTTTTCACCGCAGGCGAACCCGAAGTGCGCGCCTGGACCATCCGCCGCGGCATGACGGCACAAAAAGCCGCTGGCGCAATTCACAGCGACATCGAGCGCGGTTTCATCCGCGCCGAAGTCGTGCGCTGGGATGAGTTGCTGGCCGCAGGCAGCGTCGCGGCAGCCAGAGAAAAAGGCCAGGTGCGTCTGGAAGGGAAGGAGTATATCGTCCAGGAAGGCGACGTGATCCTGTTCCGGCATAGCGGCTAGCTAAGCAGGCGCGCTCGGCTCTGGATATTGGGTCAGTCTCAGAGTCGCCGGCCGTTCGCGCTAGCCTCGCGCAACTCTGTTTGTGGCCAGCCACGGCACTTCTCCGGTGACGCGACTAATCAGGACTTACGACGGTAAGCGGCGTCTCTGTGCGTCTTGACAGTATGCCGGGATTGGATGCGCGAAAAGATTGCGCGCTGGGGACTCCGAGCTAGTTGCCGGAATGGAAAGTCCCCGGTATATGGTTCCGCGCGTTCCAGAACCTTTTCGGGAACCGCTTGAAAATCAATCCAAAAGCAACCGCAACCGAAAACGCGAAGAGAGACAGCCGGATCGCGATCTCTAAAACCCCAAACTTCAGCCACTGGAAATGAATATGATCGGCCATCGCGCGAAGGTAATCACCCTTGCGCGCGTATGCCACGCCCCGGTTTTGGAATGCATTGGCGTAGCTGGGATTGATCCTCAGGGCCTCATCGTAGTCCTGAATGGCGTTGTCATAATCGCCTTTGTGCATGTAGGCCGAGCCCCGGCCGTATAACGAATCGGAATCGCTGGGGGTCAGTCGCAGCGCCTGATCGTAGTCGGGGATTGCACTGTCATAGTCACCCTTGAACTCGTAAGTCCGCGCGCGATTATAGAACGCATCCGCAGAGCTAGGATTCAGCCGGAGTGCCTGATCGAAGTCCTGGATGGCACGATCGTAGTCGCCCTCTTGGATGCGGGCATTGCCCCGGACGATGAACGCATCGGCGTAGCTTGGATCGAGCCGCAGCGCCTGGTCACAGTCCAAGATCGCATCATCATAGTCGCCCCTGGCCACGTAAGTAAGCGCGCGACTATACAACGCATCGGCAGAGCCTGGATTCAGCCGAAGGGCCTGATCGAAGTCCTGTATGGCATGGTCGTAGTCGCCTTTATGTCTGTACGCCACGCCGCGCCCGTAAAACGCATTGGCGAGTCTCGCATTGAGGCCGATGGCTTGGTCATAGTCTTGAATGGCATGGTCGTAATCACCTTTGTGCGCGTATGACGAGCCCCGACCAGAGAACGCATCGGCAAAACCTGGATTCAGTCGCAGCGCCTGATCGAAGTCCTGA